>DATHDP010000050.1:0-9502 GCA_035318985.1 Chitinophagaceae bacterium | reverse complement strand
ATTCCGCATGGTAACACCACTAATGAAAATGTTTTTACAAGAACGAAAATAAATAAGCATTGGTCTTATTGGTACTTCCGGCCTGTCATTGCGAAAAGCATCTTTGATAAGTCCTTTATGAACCAGCTCAACAACATTTCTTGCTACCTGTCTTCCTTGTCCATCAATGACTCCTTTGCCTGTAATAGCGATATTCTGCTGATCATGACATAATATAAATGCAGTTAATCCTTTCTGGTCATAGTCCAAAGGATTTAATGTGCCCAATAAAACAGCACCTTCTAATAAATGAATGGTGACATTTGATTTAAGGTGAATAGAGCCGGAAAGAAATCTCCCTACATCAAACACAAGCCTGCCACCTCCTTGCTGCTGGATATAATCAATGGCAAATTGTATGGAACGGGTATTGAGAGTAACCCCATCTGAATTTATTCCAAATAAGGAAGCTGGATAATCTTTAGCCAAGCTTTGTAAACAGTGAAAACAAACTAATAAGAGAATGAAGTATTTCTTTAAGGCAAGCATGTTTTGGCTTTACACAACGAATTTATGGAAACTTATTTGGCTGGCTTGCTGGCATGAAGCACTATACTTGAGAATCCTAAAGATCAATTTTTGATCTTTTCATCTATCTCAAATACCGCAATTTTATTTTCCTGCAGATGAAAAAAATGATAGACCAATTCATCAGCTAATAGATTCCCATTCATATCATGAACAACCTGGTGAACTTTTATTTTGACGATATCATTCCCGGCTTCAATTTCTAATGGAGATACTTTTGAGCTCACCATTGTAAATTGTCTTGTCCAATAATCTTTTACTCCATTATGTCCATATACATGACCTCCATCCATTCCATTTGCCCATTTTACATTATCTGTCATATATGGAATAACCAGGTCAATATTTCGGTCATTGAAATTCTTATATAGTTCCAGGAAGAAATTATTGAGATCGGGCAATTTTGAACTGATATCTTCACCAAAAACAAGTTCGTATCCATTATTGTCCGCAATTGAAAAATCACGCATCCAATATTCTCTGTCCGCAATAGTGCTGATAATTTTTACTTTATCTTTTACTTTTTCCCAGAGGTCATCCACCTTTTCTGTAGTTATATAAATGCTTCCTGTGAGTTGGGGCTTTGGAAAAAATTCCTCTTTACTGTTTGGATCCTTACAATCTTCCGGTTCATCAATTGGTAGCACGAACATGATCTCCACATTGTCCCTGGTTAGCGAAACATAATTTGGGAATTGAGTTTGCTTTTTAAAACCTAAGACCGTTTCATAAAATGAAATCGTTTGTTCAAGGTCTTTTGTCCAGAGTATGGGCGATAGATATTTGAGTTTTGAATTCATTTTGCAAAAATAAAACCTATGCTACGAAATAGAGGTGTAGCATAGGTTTTATATAGAATTGAAAGTTTCAAAGTATCAGCAAACTTTCGCAGAATTTTGTTCTATTGCTTTCTTATCATTTGTTCTTATTAATTGCAGCCTGGAATTGTCCGTAAGTAGGAATTTGCTGCATGATATGAGCCCTGATCTGTGTCAATAGATAAACTTCTGCCTGGTAAAATTCAAAAGCGATCATCGCATTTGTTGCAGTCTTTATTTTATTATAATATTCTTCCAGGCTTTTTTCCTGCCCAAAACGATTGTCAAAATATTGCTTTGCCAGTGAGTCGGCTGTCTTAGGCGTCATATTTAAGTATGCCTGGGCTGTATGTTCATATAGCTTTAGCCTTTGCTTTCCGGTAGCAATATTTTTTTTATTGTATTCTTCATAAAGCTTCCAGAATGCAATAGAATCCTTTCCGGTTACCGATACTAATTTGGCTATCGCTTCTTTTTTCTGCACGCCTAATAAATTGACGATGGCTTCTGCCTCGGCATCTGAAGTTTGAGCAAATGAAGGCAATACAATACCGATGCAAAACAAGAACATGAGAAGATTTCTAATTTTCATAAAATTTGTTTTAATGATAGTTAAAGGTAAGATGTTAGATAAATATCGGACAAGTAAAATAAATACGGGCCATTAAACGGTTAAATGCAATATTTGGGGGAATGTGACAGTCTTCGTGCTTCATTATAATTCGACTATAATTTTCCCAACTGTTTTACCTGTTTCCATTTCAATATGAGCGTCTCCCATTTTGTCAAATGAGAAGGATTTAGACACATGAGATCTGAGAATTCCTTTTTCTAAAAGTGTTGCGATAGCTTCCATATCTGTGCCATTTGATTTTACAAGGGAGTAATGCACTTCCACATTCTTTTCTTTCGCTTTCTGTAATACATCCTCACTGATCATTGGCAAAAGACTAATAATTTTTCCTCCATTTTTGACAACTTTAAGCGATTGATATAAACTATCCTTTGCAAAAGCATCTATTACAAAATCTACCTTATTGACTACTTCTTCAAACTGTTGTTCATCGTAGGCAACATGTTCATCGGCACCAAGGCTTAAGACGAAATTTTTGTTTTTAGCAGAAGAAACGCCAATTACATAAGCGCCTAAATATTTAGCTATTTGAACCGCATAATGCCCAACTCCTCCTGATGCAGCCTGTATCAAAATTCTATTACCTGGTTTTAATTTTGCATAATGAACTAATAATTGCCACGCAGTCAAAGCCGCTAAAGTTGCAGCTGCCGCTTCTTTGTGGCTTATATTTGACGGCTTATGGGCAATATGATTTTCAGGTGCAGCTACATATTCGGCATAACCTTTACCGTGTCCTAAGAAGTTTACCATTCCAAAAACGAAGTCCCCTTTTTTAAACTTTAAGACTTTCGTTCCTGTATCGGTAACAATTCCAGAAATGTCCCAGCCTAATATTAAAGGGATGTTATGCTTGAGGTGATTAGCCATTGCTGTTCCGCTTCTTGTTCTTACATCAACAGGGTTTATGCTGATTGCTTTTACTTCAATTAGTACCTCATTTTCTAAAATGCCAGGCAATGCCAATTCCGTCATCAATAGTTTGTCTATACCTCCAAACTCACTTAGTATAATTGTCTTCATTATTTATTGAATATGATTCTGAATTAAGAATTAAATTTTATGCGTGAGGTATCACAAAGCACGACGCACAACGTTGAAGCATTGGCGATGTGGCGGTATTCTGTATTCCGTCTACCCGCTGCCGCTGCTAATTAAAGATACAAAAGCTCATTGTTTATTCTGCAGCTTGGAATTATTCGTCTGCCGAAACCGAAGCTGAATAGCGAACAAAAGCTGAGAATATATTCGTCGCCCCGCCATATTGCCAATGCAGTGTTAGCGGTTCGTTGTTTTGTCAGTCGTAAATAACTTCCATTTCCCCTCAGATATGACTTCGATATTGCTATCAATAACTTTAATGGCAGTATTATCATCAATCAAATAAGATGATGTAGGTAATGTACTTGCCAGCTTTTCTAAGTTTGCTGAAGAATTATCCGGAAATCCCTCATAGTCAAGATGAGGATGTATTGCAAAATCAACGAAGCCCAACGATTTATCGCTGTCCGCTGGTAAAGTATGATTTCCATATGTCGTTCCAAAACATGTCATAATCATACTACCTGCACTCAAACCTACGTACACCATTTTTTGTAGTAGAAATGGTAACATCTCTGTTAATCCAGACTGTTGCATCCAATAACACAGATATTGACAGTCTCCACCACCCACAAGCAGTGCATCAGCTTCTTGAAGCCTTGTCACCCAAAGTTCTTTTTTTATGGTGGGAAGTGCGGTAAGTTCTAACAATTCTAAAGACTTCCAACCAGCTTCGCAAAAAGGGTCGCCTAATGTTCCGCAAATCACTTTCCTAATTATTTCACCACCACCAATTATCCCATAAATAGCTGTAGGAATAAAAACAGCTTTTGACTCTTCAATTGGTTTGCCCAATAGGTCAACCAATGCGTTACGGACGCTGATGTTGCTTATGCCAGCCGAAGTGAGAAGAAGTTTCATGATTTTTTCGTGAGTTATGCCTATATCATTTGATGTTGAAAAGTCTTTTTGCAATGACCGCTAACATTTGCATTTACGTTATTCCTTGTTTCAATTTTAAGTGATCATCAATATTGATTTGAACACTCACTTCGCCATCAACTCATCCCATGCAGCAGCAAGCGGTCTTGAGATACCATCACCTTTCCATTCTCCCGAGTTGGGGATCGTTGTATTCTTTAAAAACCCTTCTTTGGTTTTACCGGCTTTTATTTCGCCTTCGGTAAATGTGAGAACAGCGCCAAGGTAGTCGCTGAATTTTTTAAGATCATCGCTATTGCCAACAATATTATAGCCATCGGCCGAGTGTCCGAATATAAAAGTGGTTTTGCTATCAAAATGCCGGGTGGCTCTATGCAAAATTTTCATCCAATGATTCATGTTCGCACCAGCGCTGCGATCAACAAACGGATGACGGCGATTGAACATCAGGTCGCCCATGTGAACAATGTTTGCATTTTCAAAATGAACAAGACTATCACCATCTGTATGCCCGGGTCCCCAATAATACATGGCAATGCTTTCTTCGCCTATGTACTCTTGCCAGAATTCAGCATAAACTTTGTCGGGCAATAATTGTTTATCAAGATTTTTACCAGCTATTGCCACTCTTTTTTGATTCTTCCTTGAGTTATCATGTGCCACTACATGATCAACTAAACCTTTGAATGAAATATTACCGGCTGTATGATCACCATGATGATGTGTATTGATCAAATATTTTATGGGGGCATCAGTTTTCTTTTTTAGTTCGCTAATAAAATGCGGAGCAGTAGTGGGGAACTGTGCATCCACTACGGCAACTCCTTTTTTATCTATCAGGAATGCTATCGTTCCTCCACTTTCGGTAAATACGCCAATCTTATCTGTTAGCATATGAAACATCCACGGCGGGGGAGCGGCTCCATTTCCTTTTGTAAATAATGCTGAAAATATTTTTTGTTGACCAAGAGTAAGTGCGCCGAATGTAAGAGCAGAGTTTTGGACGAATTTGCGACGATCCATATTAGTAGTTTGTAGTTTGTGGTTTATAGTTTCTTGTTTCAAGATTTTTGCCCACCCCTTGTATCATTTCTTTATTTGTTGTTCCTGATTCCCCTCCAGGGAGGGGATGAAACATCACGATTGCCTAATAGAAATACAGAACGTACAAGTGAGTGACACAACAGAAGCTTAATAGTAGTACTAATGTTGACTACATATCAAAAAACTTTCTGTCGTTATGAAATTAGTAAAATAAAATGATTGATTAAATCTAAGTCACCCCTTTAGGGGGACAGGGGGTCTAATATTCAAACTTCCTCAATGTCGGTGCTTTTATCCATGTTACGATTGTAACAAGAAGCGTCATGCATCCTCCGAAAATTACTGATGGTACAGTGCCCATAACGGATGCGGCAACTCCGCTTTCAAACTGCCCGAGTTCATTGGATGAGTTTACAAAGATGGAATTGACTGAAGAGACGCGACCACGCATTTCATCGGGCACAAATAATTGTACAATAGTGCCGCGAATGATGACACTGACGCCATCAAAAAGACCGCTGATAAATAAGGCAGCAAAACTGAGCCAGAAATTTTTTGAGATCCCAAATATCAAAATACAAACGCCAAATCCCGCTACCATATAAAGCAATGTTTTGCCTTGCTTGTTTTTTAATGGCTTTGAGATAAGCAATGCAATGGCGATAAAGTTGCCGAGATATGTGGCAGCATAAAGCCATCCTAATTTTTCAGGGCCGATTTGTAAAATATCAACTGCAAACACAGGTAAGATGCCGACCGCACCACCAAACAAAACAGCAAACATATCCAGGCTGATAGCACTTAGCAATGCCCGCTGCTTATTATGAAGTACAAAATTCAATCCTTCTTTGACACCTTCCCATGTTGTTGTTTTGCCGGATTGCCAGCTTACCGGTTTTGCTTTTATTAATTGAAATAACAATACTGCAATAAGAATTGCACTGCAGGAAATAATAAATGCCACTGTGATATTTGTATATCCTAATAACAACCCTGCAAGTGCGGGACCAGCTACTGCCGCTATCAGCCATGTCATACTATTTATTGATATGGCTCTTACCAATGATTCTTGTGGCACTAACTGCGCAACAAATGCATTGATAGCAGGTGAGCTATAGGCTCGTATTGCACCCGTACAAAATACAAGACCATAGATCAGCCATTGTATTAGTTGCTTTGATGATGATGTGAACCATTGTGATGTCACGATGAGCAGACCGATCATTAATAGAAAATATAAGGCCATGCAAACACTGATCAACCTGTGTTTATTGCTCCTGTCAACTTTTACACCTGCGGGAAGTGCAAGCAATACCGCCGGTATTACTTCACTTAATCCAAGAATCCCGATCGAAAGTTTGCTACCGGTGACTTCATATAATTTCCAACCCAATAATACAGGCGACATGCGGAGACCGGCGATGAAAAGAAAGCGGGCAATAGCAAAAACTGTAAACTCAAAATTGAGAACCACGATTTTCTTGATTTGAAAGGATTAAGAGGAAATTTTGGATGATGTTTTTATTTGTAAACATTTAAAGTCTTGCGAATTTTCATTTGCTATTATGTTAGTTGGTGATCTTTCTGTTATGAAGTCTTTTGAATTGTAATGATTTTGCTCCGAAGTTAATCAACAAACCAACTTCATGGCCAGATGCTTCAAGATAATTTAATCCTTGTGCAAGGTGTGTATCGGTAAGATCGGTCATGGCTTTTAATTCAACCATGATCTTTTCATCAACAAAAAAATCAACGATTCTCTTTCCTATTATTTCACCTTGATAGTAAATCGGCATTTCATACTCACGAGTAAATTTGATAAAGGCCTTCTTCAACTCAATTTCTAATGCTCGCTGATAAATATATTCCTGGAAGCCTGAACCAAGTTCACGATGCACTTTCATTGCACATCCAATTATCTTTTCAGTTATATCAGAAAACTTCATCTTATTTCCTAATAATCCATAAATAATCCTATTAATCGTGGTTCTAGGGTAGGGTCAAATAATGCTGTCCTTCTCCATAATCATTTTCCAATGCATCAATAACAACTTTCAAATGCTTTTCATTACCGAGAAAATCGGCGTTGGATGCATCGATGAATAGCGTTTTTATATTATGATCTTTAATGTAGTGCGTATAAGTTTCCTGTATGCTGAAAAGATATTCATCAGCAATGTTCTTTTCGTATGACCTGTTTCTTTTTTTAATATTCTGTTGTAACCGGCTTACTGGTGTGTGTAAATAGATAAGCAGATCAGGTTGCAGCAATTGCTGATGAATGATGTCAAACAATCTTTGATAAAGACGAAACTCATCATCCGGCAGGTTTACTTTGGCAAAAAGAAGACACTTGGTAAAAAGATAATCTGATATGGTGACGTTTTGAAAAAGATCTTTTTGTTGGATCAGGTCCTTGAGTTGTTTGTAACGCTCTGCCATAAAAAACAGCTCAAGTGGAAATGCATATAGTTTTGGATTCTCATAAAACTTGGGAAGAAAGGGATTGTCAGCAAACTCTTCAAGCACAAGTCTTGCATTAAAATGCCGCGACAGCAAATGTGATAAAGTGGTTTTGCCGGCGCCAATATTTCCTTCTATCGTGATAAAATGATAATTCATGCTCTAATGTGGTGATTGCTGAAATGGTGATGAGAGTTGCAAAATAATTGAAATGGCAATTTATAAATTGAATAAAGAATAGATTGTGGATAAATCCGCAAAATCTTAAACGGTCGTTTACTCGGTGATCTTTTTTACTTCCAAATTATCAGGGCATTCTTCGAGCAGTTCCGCTATTGACTTTTTTAAAACAGGATGTTGCAAGGTGGAATTGATCTCTGCAAGCGGCACAAGAACAAATCGCCTGTTTTGCATTTCAGGATGGGGGATCTTTAAAAAACGCAGATCATGAATTTCGTTTTCGAAAAGTAAAATATCAATATCAATGATCCTTGGTCCCAGTTTTTCTTTTCGTACACGACCCATTTCTTCTTCGATCTTTAAAACTTTTCTCATTAACTGGCGGGCATTTAAGGAAGTGGAGATCTCCAATGCCTGGTTCAGGAAGGAAGGCTGATCAGTATTTCCCCATGCTTCCGTTTCATAAATTGATGAAGATCCTGTTAAAGGCCCGCATTGCTCATTTATCAATGAGACAGCCTTTGAAAGATTCTCTTTTCTATTTCCTAAATTGCCTCCTATCAATAAATACGCTGTTCTCATAATTCCAAACTTGGGAAGGCGCAAATATCTTTATTTTTACCGTCTTAAATAATTTGATATGGGTGGGTTTTTTAAAATGTTTTTCGCATCATTGCTGGCACTGATAATTTTTTCTGTGATCGGTTTTTTTCTTTTCCTTGTATTAATTGCGGGTTTTGCTAAAAGTGATGCACCGTTGGTGGAGAAGAATTCAGTATTGGTTATTAATATCGGGCAATCTTTCCAGGAGCAAAAACAGGAAAGCCCGTTAGCTCTTCTCAGCAGTAATGATGAACTAAGTGTGCCGGGTGTTTATGATGTTGTACGTCTTATTCAAAAAGCCTCAAAAGACGATAAGATAAAAGGTATTTACCTGCAAAGCGGTCTTAATCCAAATGGCTTTGCCACTTCTGAAGAAATAAGAAACGCATTGCTTGCTTTTAAAAAGTCCGGCAAGTTCATCATCGCTTACAGCGAAATGATGAACCAAAAATCATATCATGTAGCAAATGTTGCGGATAAGGTTTATATAAATCCAAAAGGTTTTTTTGATTGGGCGGGTTTTAGTTCCGAGTTATTATTTTTAAAAGGAACATTGGAGAAACTGGATATCGAACCACAAATTTTTTATGCAGGTAAATTTAAAAGCGCCACAGAACCTTTGCGTACTGATAAGATGACGCCGGAAAATAAATTGCAGACGTCGGTTTGGCTAGGCGACCTGTATGCTCATTTCCTATTAAAAGCTGCAGAACAAAGAAAGATAGATACAGCTACGCTTCATCAATATGCAAATGAAGGGGCGATACAAACACCGCAGGATGCTGTGAATAAAAAATTAATTGACGGCGTGAAGTATGATGATGAGATAAAAGATGAAATAAAAGAGAAATTGAAATTGGGGAAATACGATAAAATAAATTTCATTACAATAAACAGTTATTTCAAAAGCGGTTCTTATAAAAAAACATCAGGAGAAAAAATTGCACTCATATATGCTGAAGGAAACATTGTCGATGGCGGTGGTGAGCAACAGGGACAGATAGCCAGTGCAGATTATATAAAATTGATCCGCAAAGCAAGACTTGATAAAACAATTAAAGCAATCGTATTTCGTGTGAACAGCGGCGGCGGTAGCGCCTTAGCAAGTGAAACGATCTGGCGTGAACTTTCATTAGCAAAAGCAGAAAAGCCGGTTGTTGTAAGTTTTGGTGATGTAGCTGCATCGGGCGGTTATTATATTTCCTGTGGG
>DATHDP010000049.1:0-44524 GCA_035318985.1 Chitinophagaceae bacterium | reverse complement strand
GCGATATCGGGACGGTTGTTAATGCGAACACTGTCCTGGAAAAAGAATTTTCCAATGGCTGGTGAATATCCATCTGCGTTATAAGGCGTATGGTACTTTACTTCAAAACCCGTTGCAATATTTAGTTTTTTAAATCCTAATGTTCCTTCGTAACCAAAGCGATTGCGGGTAAAGAATGTTGGCAGATTGAGATCAACATCACCTGTTTTTTGCTGAAAATAAACATCGGCGTGCCAAAACCACCTTTTACCAATTCTAAATACTTTAGCGAGTGATACCTGTAAAACATTAAACAAGGCATTTTCCTGTTGCACTTTGTAATAATCTGTGTAATAAGTGTAGTTGCCTGCAAGAAAAAAATTGCCGGAAATTTCCAGGGCAGGGTTTGCCAAATAAAATGAGCCGTTGATCTGTGTAATATTTTCTTTGTTGAGATCTTTTGGCGTATCAAAGTAAAAACTGCTGAGACTATCAAAAGAAAACGAGGGAGTCCGATTCACGTTTCTAAAACTGAGATCAATATAATCTCCCTTCTTTGACACAATCCTTTTCAGGTTTACAAAAGCTTCATAATCGCCTGAATTAAGCCCCGCAAAATAAAGTTTACCTGCGAGTGCAACATCCCATTTCTTGTCCCTTGTCATATTCCTGTATTCACCTTGCGCAATCAGGTTGTAAAACGAACCTGTAAACTTATCTGTAACTGCTTTCAGATTTTGAATAACCATACCGAGCTTCAGAAACTGTAATTGATTTTTTGCATCAGGAAAAGTGTAGATCGAAAACTCATTGTTTATTTCTTTCCACCTGTCGAAAAGTGTCAATGTGCTATCAACTAATGTATAATTATATGCGGTGTCGTAATACAATGGAGAGGGATAATAACCTATATCTAAATTAGGTGTGTCCATGAACTTTAGCTTATAAGTGGCGTACCGAAAGACATGTTCAAACCTAAGCCTGGGATAAAACAAGGGAATGACAACTGAGTCGCCAACTATGGAATCTTTTTTACCAAGATCATACTGCTGCCTGATCATGAGGTGAAGATCAGCATAGCGATTTCCTGTATGTAAAGTTGAGCTGAAAAAATTTGTTCCAAATTGTGCATCGCCCCCTAATTTGGTTGGAATATTAAACCGATCATTGTAAATAGGATCATTCAAATAATCTTTGTCGTGCATTAAACCACCATTTTCATCTGATTGCAGCGTATTGGCGAGTAATGCAAAGTAATTATTGTACCGTTTGTTTGTTGATTGATACCAGGAAGTAACCAGGTAATTATTATCATTTGTTTTTTGATTTTTAAAAAACCCTGGGGCGTTAATGAGGCGATATTGAAGTAATATATTTAAGTTCGGCTTTACGTTTTGTGTATGTGTGATCTCAGCTATTTGTTCGGCCCTGCCACCAAGCATGTAAGCTAATTCTGTATATGGTCTTGTCGTATTGAAAAAACGTATTGCTTCCGAATCCCAGTGATATGCATCAAAAGCATGCATGCCATGATCCCACCCGCTACGCATATTAGGATCGAAAAGAATTGAATGGGTTGCTGTTCCTACATTTCCTAAAAAAGCATGTTCTGCAGGGATCGGGAAACGTTTGTTGAAATCCATTATTGTAGAATCAAGCTTATTGTGCTGAAGAGAGAATGGTAATTGATAATAAATAGAAATTGAATCTTCATATTTATCACGATGCTGAAGACTATCAGTGCCTTGGCCGGAAAACGCACCTGAAAGTCTGCCCTGCACCTGTCCCTGCATATTATTAATCCCCCTTCCCATCGGGTTTGGCCGTTGCGAAAAAATTGTTCCGGAGAAAAACAGTAAAAAAATGAAGTATGTAGATCTTAATGCCAGGGCTAATAATTAATAGGTGAAATTACATCCGCAAAAATAAAACCGGGAATATCAAAAGTTAAAGTACACCAACCAAATCCTTAAATATAGCTGCCAGTTTCGGTTCAGCCGCTTTTGCAAAATGCAATACTTCTTCATGTGTGATCTTGCTATGATCTTCTCTAAGACCAAGATCTGTGATAACACTCATTGCAAAAACAGGAATACCCATGTGATTAGCAACTATACATTCCTGCACTGTGCTCATACCAACTGCATCACCCCCTATTATATGTATCATCTTATATTCTGCAGGAGTTTCATAAGTAGGCCCGGTAACACAGAAATAAACACCTTCTTTTACTTCAATTTGTAAATTGGCTGCTATCGTTTTTGCTTTTTCGATGAGATCTTTTTTATATGGCTCACTCATATCCGGAAAACGTGGACCTAGCTCATCAATATTTTTTCCGATCAATGGGTTTCGCATGTCTATACCGATATGATCTTTTATGAGCATAATATCGCCGACATTGAATGATGGATTAACACCACCTGCCGCATTTGAAAGCAATAATGTTTTAATACCTAATAATCCAAGAACACGGATCGGGAAAACAACTTCTTCAGCCGAGTAACCTTCATAATAATGAAAGCGACCACCCATGCATACAATTTTTTTACCCGAAAGATTTCCAAAGATCAATTTGCCCTTATGACCTTCTACGGTTGAAACGGGAAAATTTGGTATATCACTGTAATCAATTTCTTTTTCGATCTCGATCTCTTCAGTAAAATTGCCAAGGCCGCTGCCTAATACAATTCCCACTTCGGGTTGATGCTTATATTTTTTCTTTAAATACTCAACAGCTTCATTCAACTGTTTCAATACTTTTTTTCCCATAGAAAACGATTAGCTCACTTATTCCGATTATCCATTCGATCATAGAATGTAAAGTTTCGGTGAGTAAAACGGCAAATATAGATTTTTGCTGCTGCACTAACACCTGTTGATGGATAATTAATCATTAGACAGGCTGGTTAACACAATAGAAAAAGTTTAATTTTAATAGCTAAAAACTGCATTTGAATTGAGCCGAACGAAAACCATAATACTTGCTTCCCTTATCATGGTTTGCTGTGGTGTACATGGACAATTTTGTACAGGTAGTTTTGGCGACCCTGCTAATATTATTGATTTCGGTACTGGTCTTGGAGCGGGATCTCCAATTACTAATGTCCCCTCTCCTTATCAATTTACCAACCAGGGCTGTCCGGCAGAAGGTTTTTATACTATTAGCAATACCTCTCCATTTTGTTTTAATAATACCTGGCATGTAGTGCCGTTTGATCACACTCAAACTGATCAAAATGGACAATTTCTCGTTATAAATGCATTGGCCGGACCTTCAGTTATTTTTCTCGATACCATTAGCGGCTTGTGCCCTAATATTTTATTTAAAACAGAAGCGTGGATGCTTAATATTTTGAAGCTAAGTGCTTGTGGTGGTAATGGTATAGATCCGGAACTCACCTTCTCAATAACTGATCAGCAAGGCAATTTATTAGGCCAAAAAACAACGAGCCTTTCACAATTCAACGTATTTACATGGGTGAGTGAAAACTTTACATTCCCGGCACCTGCAAGTGGAACTGTCATTTTAAAAATAACAAGCAAAGCAGCTGGTGGCTGTGGTAATGAATTTGCTCTTGATGATATTAGCTTCACTCCTTGTGGACCGACCATTATTTCCAGATTTGTAAATTTTGGGCTAACAATTGAAACCATTTGCGAAACAAATCAACAGAATATATCGATGAGCACATCTTCTAATGGTTTTTTTACAAATCCTGCTTATCAATGGCAGATGAGTGCTAACGGTGACAATAACTGGAACGATATCCCCGGTGCTACAAATCAAACCTTTTTGAGAACACCTACAAGTGCAGGTGATTATTTGTACAGGTGTACTATAAGTGATGCAAGCTTTGCAGGAATTAGCTCATGCCATTTTCCATCAAACCTATTAACGGTAAAAGTTGTGAACCCACCATTTGCACAGGCGACCAATTATGTTTACGGTTGTTACGGCTCCACAGTTAATCTTTTTGCCTCCGGTGGCTCAACTTATGAATGGTGGGGACCAAACGGCTTTCATGCAAATGTCCAGGGACCTCCTGTACCAAATGTTACTTTTAACGATGCAGGAATTTATATTGTAAAAGCTACTACCGCTATTGGTTGTTTTGATACCGATACTACATCACTTACAATTTATGAAGCACCTATCGCCACACTTACGCCAACTATTGTCAGCATTTGTGAAGGAGACAGTATTCAATTGAATGCAGGCGGATCCCTTCGTTATAAATGGTCACCTTCAACTGGTTTATCAAATGATACAATACCAAATCCCATTGCCAAACCACCAAATGATATTACCTATTCAGTAAGAGTGTATAATCAATACACTTGTTTCGATACTAAGAGTGTAGGCTTTACGGTTTGGAAAAAACCAAAAGCTTTTGCAGGACCTGATCAATATTTCAGAAAAGGGAAACCAGTGCAATTAAACGGCAATGCTACCGGTACTAATATTTCTTACTCATGGTCGCCGCCAACTTATTTGGATAACCCTAATTATTTAGCCCCAAGATCAAAACCACCCGGAACGATCACTTATGCCCTCACCGTTGTTTCAAACAATGGTTGTGGTACAAGCATCGACAGTGTAAAATTAGAAGCCATCGATAAATTATTTATTCCAACCGGTTTTACTCCGAATAATGATGGTTTAAATGACAGGTGGGAAATTATAACCTTCGAAGATTATCCAGAGGCTGTCGCTGATGTTTACAACCGCTATGGGCAATTAATTTATCGTGGCTATGGGAAAGATTATAAACCATGGAATGGAACTTTTAAAGGAAAGCCATGCCTGCCGGGTGTGTATGTTTATATGCTGGACTTACATAATGGTAAACCGGTCTTAAAAGGAACACTCAACCTGATTAGATAAGTTGGTTAATATTTATACCTGTAAAAATCACACCATTCCTCATCACATAAAAGTTTTTTGAGATTGGGATCATTTAACACATCAACATAGTCCATCCATTTTTTTCCAACTTTTATTTTTCGATAAACCAATCGAATGCCCTGGCTATAATCAACCCACCAATAGACATGCCCTGTATATAATGGTTGAATAGGGATGCTATCAAGTTTGTGCCATCCATAAATTGCAACACGATCCGGTTTCTGATCTCTTGAAATTTTTCCACTGATAACAACATCTTTTTGAATGCCTGCGATCAAACCTTTTCTCTCTTTACGTTGTCCTTCTACTATCAAATGGTGGTGCCACATGGTTGGAGTGCTGTCGCGAAAAGCAAACATTGGAACGGGTTCTAATTTTATTTTAGCAGCTTTATAGATATCATCCACCATTTTTCTTGTTGGTAAAAAACAATTGAGACTATCAGCAATTTTTTGCGCTGCTAATGGAGTGATATTTATTCTTGCCCAATCATCATCTGTACCGATGCTGAGATAATCCGGGGAAACAAAATATTCCGCATTGATGGGTTTACCAGTTACTGAATCAATGATGGAAACCTTTATTCTTTCAAATTTTGTTAGGAATGAAGGGAGATTACCTGCAAGAATTTCTTTTACCACAAATGAATCTCTCTCCTGCCATTTCATTCCAAAAGCCTGGTGATAAAAATCGTTACCGGTGAGCGATGAAGTTCGCTGAGGAGCGTCTATCTTTTTTGTTGTTTGGCAGGAGACAGTGAAAAGAATAAATATGGCAATACCCCATCTCATGAATGAAAGATAATAAAAAGCCCAATAGAGAACAGAAACCTGAAGGGAGCGTCGCAAGTAAAGTCAAATAGTAGCAATGGCGCCAGACCCAAAAACATTAAACTTCAAATATCAAACCTCAAACCAACATCTTATCTTCGCCGAAATTTTTTCTATATGAACCTTCACGAATTCCAGGCTAAAGAACTTTTGAAAAAATATAATGTACCCGTGCAGGAAGGCATCGCATGCGGCACTGTGCATGAAGCGGAAGAAGCTTATCGTCAAATAAAAACTCAATTCGGAAGTCCGTTTGCAGTTGTGAAAGCACAAATACATGCAGGTGGACGGGGTAAGGGAACAATAAAAGAAACCGGCATCAATGGAGTAAAAGTTGGAAAAGGACTTGATGAAGTAGTCGGCTATGCTCAAAAAATTTTAGGAGGCACTTTAGTGACTTTGCAAACTGGTCCGGTTGGGAAAGTGGTTCATAAAATTTTGGTGGCACAGGACATGTATTATGATGGACCAACTGAAAGAAAAGAGTTTTATTTATCAGTTTTGCTTGATAGAAGCAAAGGACAAAATGTAATTATGTACAGCACTGAAGGCGGAATGAATATTGAAGAAGTGGCGCATAATTCTCCGGAAAAAATTTTTAAAGAATGGGTTCACCCGGCCGGCGGCTTACAACCTTTCCAGGCAAGAAAGATCGCTTTCAATTTAGGATTGAGCGGCGAATCATTTAAGAATTGCGTAAAGTTTGTAACTAATTTATATAACGCATATGTAGGATTAGATTGTTCAATGCTTGAGATCAATCCATTGTTCAAAGCTGCTGATGATAAAATTGTAGCAGTTGATTGTAAAATGAACCTGGATGAAAATGCATTGATGCGTCATCCCGATCTTTCTGCATTGCGTGATGTAAGTGAAGAAGATCCTACAGAAGTAGAAGCAGGAAAATTCAATTTGAATTTTGTAAAGCTTGACGGCAATGTTGGCTGCATGGTAAATGGCGCTGGTCTTGCTATGGCAACAATGGATATGATAAAACTTAGCGGCGGTGAGCCAGCAAACTTCTTGGATGTAGGTGGCACTGCAAATGCTCAAACAGTTGAAGCCGGGTTTAAGATCATTTTAAAAGACCCTGCAGTGAAAGCAATATTGATAAACATCTTTGGCGGCATTGTTCGTTGCGATCGTGTGGCGCAGGGTGTAATTGATGCTTATAAAAACATGGGCAATATTAAGGTGCCGATCATTGTTCGCTTGCAAGGCACGAATGCTGAAGAAGCTAAAAAATTGATTGACGAAAGCGGGTTAAAAGTGCAATCAGCAATTTTATTAAGTGAAGCAGCTGATTTGGTGAAGAAAGCGGTTGCATAGATGATAGTGTATATATGATAACTGATAATAGATCCTGCGTTACAGCAGGATTTTTTCTTGATACGATATTTATCTTTGCATAATGGCAGAAGACTTATTAATAACAAAAGGCACTAAGGATGAGCAATACGCATCATTGCTTCCTCAAATAAAAGGATTGCTGGAAGGTGAACCTGATCTAATCGCAAACCTTGCGAATATTACTGGTGCATTGAAAGAACAATTCAACTGGTTATGGGTTGGTTTTTATTTAGTAAAGAATGACGAATTAGTATTAGGCCCTTTCCAGGGACCGGTTGCCTGTACAAGAATAAAAAAAGGAAAAGGGGTTTGTGGTACTAGTTGGGCTAAGGCGCAAACATTGATCGTTCCGGATGTAGAAAAATTTCCAGGACATATTGCATGCAGCAGTTTATCAAGATCTGAAATAGTTGTCCCAATAATTCATAATAATAAAGTAGTTGGAGTACTCGATGTTGATAGTATTGAGCCGGATCAATTTGATAATATTGACCAGGATTATCTCGAACAAATCATTGAATTGATCAATTTTTAATTTCTTTTTATTGCATACGAATGTTTTAACCCATTACTAACATTCCTGTAAAATTTGTGTCATTCTGAATGGCATTATTTTAGTACTTTCGCCCGTTCTCAGATTCACCTTTGGCCTGATTAAAGCGAACCCATTAAATGAAGCAACTAAGCGAGTTACTAGATCCAACTTATCAACAACCCGAGTCTTATTCTCGTTACGAAAGATTCTGGATGAAATATATGAATGATAAAAGGGACTTCCCATTTATCCATTTACTTACCTGGATACATATTTCAGTTATTCCACTTGGTTTATTATTATTTTTTCCTGTATTGCACGGTTTATGGTGGTGGGCTGTTTATGCTGTATGGTTCTTTATCGGGCACATCAAACTTCGCGGCCCTTTCGGGTTAATGCTTCATAATATTACGCATCGCCGTCTTTTTAAGAAGAAACATGACTGGTTAAATAAATATGTGATCTGGTTCGTATGTCCTTTCTTTGGCCACACACCAGAAACTTATTTTGTTCACCATGTTGGCATGCATCATGAAGAAAATAATATGGATGATGACACCAGCAGTACATTGCCTTACCAAAGAGATTCGGTTCGTGACTTCTTCAAATATTACCTGAATTTTATTTTTCTTGGTTTTAAAGAAACCTTCATGTATCTCGTTAACAAAAAGAAGAAAAAATATTACATGCGTCTCACTTATGGCGAAGGTGCTTTTTTTGCTCTTTGTGTTGTAATGTGTTTTATCAACCTGCAAGCTTCTTTGTGGGTATTGATCATCCCTTTCCTTCTTTCAAGATTGATAATGATGCTAGGCAACTGGACACAACATGCTTTTGTGGATCCTAATGACCCGGAAAACATGTATCGCAATTGCTATACCTGCATCAATACTTCTTACAATACAAAATGCTGGAATGATGGTTATCATTTAATGCATCATTTAAAACCGGGGGCTCACTACACAGAAATGCCGAATTTGTTTGTAAAGGAAAAAGATATGCTCGCAAAAGAAAAATCGCTGGTTTTTGAAGGCGTACATTACCTGCACCTGTTTTATTTCCTGATGACAAAGCGTTATGATAAAATTGCCGACAACCTCGTTAATATTAATAACAGTTTTTCATCAAGGGAGGAAGCCATCAGCATTTTAAAACAGCGTACAGCAAAATTCTACAATCGCGGAGCTGCCTGATATTTTTTATTTTCGTTCTATGGTTACTATCAGAGATCTTCGGAAAGAAGATAATCCCGCACTTGCAAAAGTTGTAAAAGATACTTTGGCAGAATTTGGCGCCAACCATCCCAATACTGTTTATTACGATCCTACAACCGATAATTTGTTTGAAGTATTTCAAACTCCCCGTTCAAAATATTTCCTGGCAGAAATAAATAATAAGATTGTTGGTGGTGGTGGTATTTATCCAACTGATGGGTTGCCACCAGATACTTGTGAATTAGTAAAAATGTATTTACTGCCAGAAGCCCGTGGACTTGGATTAGGAAGAACATTAATTGAAAAATGTATTGAGGCTGCCGCTGAAAATGGTTTTAAAAAGATCTATCTCGAAACCATGCCTGAGTTGAAACAAGCGTTGAGTGTATATGAAAAATTCGGATTTGAATATTTGAAAGGCCCCATGGGAAATAGCGGGCATACCGGTTGTAGTTTGTGGATGCTAAAGAGTCTATAGTCAATAGCCATTAGTTAGGAGTCAATACTCCTGACTCTGAACTCAGGACTCCCGACTTACAACTTCTACCTCATACACAGGACTGAATAAATAAATTTTCCCCGTTCTCACTTCTTCACATTTGAATCTTTTCCGTTGCTTCTCCCCTTTTTTAAAAATTTTTCCATCGTCAATTTTGAATAGAGCATTCAAAGGGATCTCTTCAACCAATTTAAATCCATTTTTATTCTCATCATATTTACGAAGTACCCGAATAAGATCATCCTCAGCACAACTGCTTGCCGCCGGGTTTTTAAGTGAAGCCAACAATTCTTTTTCAATATCCGGAGGAAAGACTTTGTTGTCAACAAATTGTTTCAGCAAATAACCATAAATAGTTTTCCATTCATTGCCATGTGCCATTACACTATTACCATGCTTTTCAAATGTCAATAAATGGGCTATCTCATGTAAAAGGGTTATGAGGAAAGAAAATTTATTCAAACTTCCATTTACACTGATGCGATGATTACTAAAATGTGTTCGATGCCTGTAATCGCCTAAAATACTTTTGCGATGTTGTGTAACAGTGAGATGAATTTTATAAAACCGCAGGTATTCTTCTACTGCATGATAGGTTCCAGCAGGTAAAAATGAATTTAGATGTGTTAATGGAGCTTCCTGTTTAGGCATTGGTTTTTTGTTTGCTCACTTTCATCAGTCCTGACACCTCAATAAAAGTATACACTACATATAATCCCATGCAGAAAAAAAGCCCGGGTTTATTTACTTCTTTTTTATTAACCATTATATAAACAAATGCAATCCCTGCCAATAAAAAAAGTTTAATCATGATACTTCCATATACCCACCGAAAAAAAGCATGGTTATTCTTAGTTGTAAGCCCCCTCACTGCCATCCAGTAAGAAAGAAAACTGACACCAAATACAATGAGATTTCCAAAAACAAGCACAGAATAATCAAAACCCCATCCCTCCAGCTTTTTCATCATAGAAAGAAATCCTGAGTTAAGAACAAGAAAAAGAATAATGGCCGGAAGAAAGTTTTTTGTCGATTGTTTATTCATCTAATGGAGTTTGAAAAAATAAAAAAAACCGTCAAGCCTGGGCAAGACGGTGCGAAGTTAAAGGACAGAATCAAATAATTCATTTTGCAAGGGAAGCAACTTCATTTGATGCCATATCAACGACATTGGCACCCATGTGACATTGGCCATTGAATGTAGCACTTGGTTCCACCTGTAGTTTTCCAGCATAGATATTTCCGTTTACAACGCATTCACCACGCAGTTGAAGCAACTCTTTTACTTTTATAGTGCCTGATGTTTTTCCAACAATATCTGCGTTGTTACCAAAAATATCTCCTTCTACTACCCCGCTACTACCAATTACGATCTTTGCACTGCTGTTAATGTTGCCGATGACCGTTCCATCAATTCTCAGGTCGCTGTTGCTACTGAGATCTCCTTTAATTGTTGTTCCGGCGCTGATCAATGTGGTACCGGTACCTCCTCCACCGTTACCATTGGGTTTTTCTGTTATCATATCTGTTGTAGTTGGTTTTTTAGTATTGAACATAGGTTTAGAAATTTAGTTGCCAATGATCTCTTCTTTAGGCACATTTATCTGTGTTGTATCAAGTTTAGTCGCCACATCACCCTTCAGCACTTTTTGTAGACCTTCCCTGTATTGTTCCTGGAATTTCAGTTCCCGCTCTAATGAATCAGTCCTGTATTTCATTTGTCTGAGTTCCCTGTCTGCCCGGTAATCGGCCCCTGAACCCGGAATATAATATCTCAAAGGTGTAAAAACGATCAGGGCAACTGTAAGACCTACCAATACTACAAAAATTGTGCAAAGCACTACATAAACGCTCATCCTCGATAACTTAAACGTAACAACCTCTTCGTAAGTATCATCGTTCATAACTACCAAGCGGTAGCGGTTCCGAAGTCGTTTTAGCGTTGATTCTGGAGATATTTTCAAATCAGGTAATTTAAAGCCAATAAAATTAAGAAAAGCTTGCCGAAAGGCGGGATTTCAGTATAAAAAACTTGGGTAATTTTGTAATAAATAATTTGATTTTCAGTTATTAAGACTTTAGATTGCGCGGCATGTACCTGAACAGAAAGATTTACTTTATATTCCTGTCATTTATTCTGTGTCTTACCTTTTTTCAGGCTCATACACAGCAGGGGTTCTCTTTTGACATAAAAAAGCCCGAAAAGTTTGATGACCGGGTTTTGGCCTCCGAAAAATCAGAATCTAAGAAATTCCCGATCACTAAGCGTTTAACTCAAAATACTTTTACCCACTACAATTATTTTTTTAACGCCAACAACAGGCTAAACGAAGTTTTAGAAATAGCCAAATCCGCCCATATTGACGATTTCACCGAACTACTTTCGTTTTACAATTATAGTCTAGATGAAACTGCCGCCAACAAAGAACAGTTAGACTCCGTTATTTATAAGTCCACAACTGGTATAGTATTACATGATCTTCGTAATGATTGGGTCGATAATTTATACCTACTAACAGGTGCCGCATATTACCTGCGCCAGCAATTTGATTCTGCCTATCTTACTTTTCAGTTCATTAACTACGCATGGGCAAGAAAAGAAAAAGATGGTTATTACCAAACTATCGGAAGCAAGTTTGATGGCAACAATGCATTTTCCATTTCTACACAAGAAAAAAATAGTTTACCAAGAAAAGTATTTTCTGAGCCACCCAGCAGGAATGATGCTTTTATCTGGCAGGTAAGAACCTTGATCGCAATGGAAGAATATGGACAGGCTGCCAGCCTTATTATTACACTTAAAAATGATCCTGCATTTCCAAAACGTCTACAAAGTGACCTGGAAGAAGTACAGGCATTGTGGTTTTATAATGCAAATGTGTACGACAGTGCTGCGGTCCATTTGGAAAAAGCTTTGGATAATGCAACTAATAAAAAGGAAAGGGCCAGGTGGGAATTTTTAATTGCTCAATTGTACCAGCTTAGCGGCAAATCAGCATTAGCAATAAAGTTCTATGATAAGGTGATCGGTCATACAATTGATCCTGTAATGGAGATCTATGCCAGGCTTAATTCCATTCGCATTGATACATCTGGTGGTAAAAATTATATTGACAAAAATGTTGCAGATCTGCTAAAAATGGCAAAACGTGATAGGTATATCGATTACCGCGATGTGATATATTACACTATTGCGCAAATTGAAATGGAAAGAAATAATCTGGAGCCGGCAATAATCTATCTTAAAAAAAGTACAGAGAATAATACTGTTGACCCTGTTTTAAAAAATAAAGCCTTTTTGCAAATGGCAGAGATGGCTTTTACACTAAAAAAATACAGACAATCCCGCAGCTTATATGATAGCGTTGATCTGAATGATCCGGGTTTGAAAAATCCAAGAGAGGTAAATGAGAGAAAACATTTTCTGATTAATTTAGTAGCTCAACTGGACATTGTACAAAGACAAGATAGTTTACAAAAGATAGCTGCAATGCCAGAGGAAGAAAGAAAGAATTATGTAAAAGGTGTCGTTCGTAGACTGAGGAAAGAAAAGGGTCTGAAAGAAGATGCAGAAACATCTTCTGCTATTTTAGTAGCGATAGGTCAACAAGCAAATGACCAGGAGGATCTGTTTACTAACACAAAAGGCGAGTGGTATTTTTATAATGCCTCATTAAAGTCAAAAGGTGCAAGTGAATTCAAATCCAAATGGGGAAACAGGGGAAATGTCGATAATTGGAGACGAGCTGCAGGTATGAGTTTTCAGCCAATAGTCACTAAAACTATTCCCGACCGGCCAGATAATCAAGGCAAAGAAAATGAGATACAAGCTCCTTCTGAAGAATTATCCTTTGATGCATTATATGCTCATCTTCCGCTTACAGAGAAACAACTGAAATTGTCAAATGATTCATTAAGTGAAGCGCTTTATAAGCTTGGAAAATCTTTTGCAAATGACCTTGAAGATTGCACTTCTTCAATTCGTGCTAATGAAGAAATAGTCAATCATTTTCCAGCATTTGGTAAAATGGAGGAAGTATTATTTACACTTTATTATTGCTATAACAAATCCGGCGAAACTGTAAAAGCACAGCAGGCTAAAAAGCAGATGGAACAAAAATATGCGGGCAGTCGTTTGACTACAATTGTTTCAACAGGTAAAGATCCGGGAAGCAAATTGAATGAAGAGGCGACCAAAGCTTTTCAAAATGTTTATGATCTGTTTATTGAAGGAAATTTTACAAAAGCTATAGCTGATAAAAAAATTGCTGATAGCATTTATGGTTCTAACTATTGGACACCGCAACTGATGTATATCGAAGCAGTCTATTATATCAAACAAAAACAGGATGTGAAAGCAACAGAAATATTGAATGCAATTATTGCACATGATCCGGGTTCAGCAATGGCAGTAAAAGCTGGAACGATGCTCGATGTTCTAAGTCGCAGACAAAAAATAGAAGACGAGTTGAATGGATTAAATGTAACGAGAATTGAAGAAAAACGCATCCCGGTTGATACCACTACAAAAATTGATACGGTTGCCTATACTCCACTGCCCCAAAAAGAAAAACCAAAAGCAGAAGTAAAAGTTACCGATGTAAAACCCGTTGTGAAAACGGCAGATACGGTGGTAAACAAACCAATCATTTCTGCTTATGCATTTAAACCCGATGATAAATATTATGCGGCAGTAATACTTACTAAAGTGGATATGGTTTGGGTAAATGAAACAAAGAATGCTTTTAATATTTATAACAGGGGTAAATATTATAATAAACAATTTGAATATACCGTCACCCCGCTCAACGCCGAGTACAAGTTTTTGCTAATTGGGAATTTTGACAACGCACAAGCCGCAGCAGAGTATGTTCAATCGGTAAAACCAGTAAGCAATTCGCAAATTGTACCATGGCTGGCTACGGATAAATACAGTTTTACAGTTATAAGTGCCGCTAATCTTGAAATATTGAAAACGCAGCAGGATATTGGACTTTACAAGCAATTCATCGAAAAAAATCTACCTGGCAAATTTTAAGGATTCCTTTTTATCAAAGCCTTTCTATTTTATTAGCTTTGAAATACATTGTGGTATTTTATTTGAGGTCTTTTCATCATCACACTGAAACCATACATCATGAAACGGAGTGTAAAAATCTTCTGGCAAGTCTTCTTCGGTGGATTTATTGCGTTTATATTATTGATATTGCTTGCAAGTTGGGGAATGTTTGGTCCAATGCCATCTTTAAAGAAATTGGAAAACCCAAGCATATTACAGGCTACTGATGTATTTGCCGATGATGGTACCCTGATGGGAAAGTATTACCTGGAAAAAGGCAACCGAAGCAATGTGGAATATAAAGACATTTCAAAATATGTATTAGATGCACTTGTAGCCACAGAAGATAAAAGGTTTTACAATCATTCAGGAATTGATTTTAAAGGCACCCTTCGTGCTGTTATGCTCCTTGGAAGTGAAGGTGGCGGCAGTACGCTTACACAACAATTAGCAAAAGCTCTTCTTGATCATGAAAGGAAAAGTAAAGCTATCCGTGTCATTCAGAAATTGAAAGAATGGATCATTGCTGTTAAGCTAGAAAGAAATTTTACAAAGGATGAACTACTTGCTTTATACCTTAATGCCGTTCCTTTCTCAGATAATGTATTTGGTATACGAAATGCTTCAAAAACTTTTTTTCAAAAAGAACCTTATCAGTTAAATATTGAGGAATCTGCTTTATTGGTTGGCATGATAAATGGGCCCGGCCTCTATAATCCTCGAAGAAATCCAAAGGCTTCGATGGATCGACGCAACCTTGTCATCAACCGCATGGCTGAAAATGGAAAAATATCTTCTGCTGAAGCAACAAAATGTAAAACCCAACCAATTAAATTGAACTATCGTAAGCTGGATGAAAACTCAGGCTATGCTCCTTATTTTCGGGAAGTATTGCGTGAAGATCTGAAAACAATTTTGAAGGACATTAAAAAGCCCGATGGTGACAGTTATGATATCTATGACGATGGCTTAAAAATTTATACAACCATTAATACACGTATGCAGGAATATGCGGAAGAATCAATCGCAGAGTGGATGCCCACCATGCAAAAGTATTTGAATGCAACTGGCAATATTAAAAATGGAAAAATATGGGAAGAGAATGAAAGCAAGATCCAGCAAGCAATGAAAAGCAGCGATCGTTGGGACAATATGAAAAATGAAGGGTTCAGTGATGATGAGATCAAACGTGCTTTCAAAAAGAAAGTGCCGATGAAAGTGTTTGCATGGAATGCCAAACGTGAAAAAGACACTATAATGAGTCCGTATGACTCCATTAAATATCACAAACAAGTTATGCAGGCTTCTTTTATGGCAATGGATCCTGTAACAGGGGAAATAAAAGCATGGGTCGGTGGTGTTAATTTCAAAACATTTAAATATGACCACGTTAATATAAGAACGAAGAGGCAAGTTGGTTCATCAATAAAACCATTTTTGTATGCACAAGCGATAGAGGAACGTGGCTTTTCTCCCGAAACACCTGTGGAAGATGTGCAACAAGACTTTGGCAGCAATCGACTTGTACCAGCCACATCAAAATCATGCACCGGCCGTACTATGACAATGGCATCTGCATTAGCTTTTTCAAAAAACTGTGCGAGTGCATATATAATGAAACAAGTAACACCCAAGGCCTTTGAAGAATTTGTTAGTCGAATTGGCATTCCCACAGATATTGGTGCTTACCCTGCAAATGCGCTTGGCGCCTGTGATCTTTCCTTATATGAAATGCTTTGGGGCTATACAGTTTTTGCGGGTCGTGGATTTTCCACAAAACCCTGGTATATCAGCCGTATTGAAGACAGGAATGGTAATGTGATAAAAAGATTCGATTATAGTGTGAACAGGAAAGAAGCTATAAATGAGATCACGTCTTACAAAATGGTACGAATGATGCAGGGCACCGTTGATATTGGCACAGCTGCCGGATTAAGAAATCGTTTAGGTGCAGCAGAAATGGGTGGTAAAACAGGAACTACAAATGATAACAGCGATGCCTGGTTCATGGGCTACACTCCGCAGTTACTGGCTGGTGTATGGGTTGGTTGTGACGATCGTTTTGTTCGTTTAAATAAAAATGATACCCGTGGATATGGTGGCACAGCCGCGAGACCAATTTGGGAAGCCTTTTATAAAAAAGTGTATGCTGATAAAAAATTAGGTATTGATCGGGATGCAAGGTTCTCAAAACCTGAAGACCTTGAAATGGAAATGAACAGTGCAGATCCTTTAAATCTTATTGACGTAATACCACCTGCTGCTGAAGGCGAAGACCAGGGAGTTGGTAATGAATCAGATTTTGAAATAATAAAAACAAGAGAATATATTGGTCCGGAAAGTAAACCAGTGATCGATGACAGTAAGGAAAAGGATCGAAAAAAAGATACTACCAATAATCAAAATCAGGCTGTAAAAATTGGCGAGCCACAACCGGAAGAAAAAAAGAAGAAAGGTATTTTCAATAAAATTTTTGGAAAGAAAGATAAGAAAGGGGATTGATAAAGATTTTCTTACTAATTCACTTTCCTGATTTATAAAGCATATTTAACCAGCTTTATAAGCTGACGTTTTACCTGAAATAGCGACTGTTTCAATATCGATCTTTCCATAAACAACATTCACAGACACTTTACCAGCTTTTAGTGATACTGTACCAAACCCCGATTCAGTTGAAAGAAAGCTGGTAAAGTCTCCAACCTTTGAATCAACATATAATTTCTTTTCTACTGCATCATATCGTGCCCCTGTCAGTGCCTGCAAATAACCATAGCTTGATAATGCTCTTGCATACCAATGACCACATTCATACTCATTGAATGGATTCCGTATTCTTCCATCATAACGATTACGAGAAGCACGAACAATATCAAGTCCTTCTTTCACATGACCCATTAACATCAAATGCGAAGCCACCTGGTGCTCAATGCCTGTCCATACCTCATCACTATAAACAAAAGGTAATGAAAGCTTCCCTCCTTTCGGCCATGTACATAAAAGCAAACCACCTTCGTTTCCTAATGCAAAAGCTGGTCGTTGCGGATTCGCATGTTCCAAAAGATTTTGCTTAAGATTATATTTATGAACAGCCAGCAAGTGACTTTTTAGTTTTGATGGATCTATAGCATCATTCAATCCGCACATTCTTGCAATCCACGCTCCAAGTACTCCATCTGATAGACAACCTTTACCATATTGATATTTTGGCCCTTCTTTTTCTAACAGGTCTTTTGCTTCAGCAGAGTATTCACCACCAAAAGACTTTTCTGTTGTTGGATCTTTTGCATTTAATCCTTTGTATAGAATTTTCTGAATAAAAAATTCGCCATCGTATAATTCTGTTTCAATAAATTTTTTCCCGAGTGCAGCCAGTGCTCTATACTTCTCAACATCCTTTTTCAAAAACTCACCCATCGCTGTAAATGCATTTAAAGCTCCGATATAAAAACTTGTATGCATTCCATCGGGTCCCCAAAATTCTATATCGTATGTATTATGATGCGGTTCTTCTATGACTCCCTTTCCACGGGGATCCCATACACGTATGCAGTAATCCATACTTGACTTTACCATTGGAAATATTTTGCGCAACCATTCATGATCGCCACTGATACGCCATTCCCGATAAATTTTCATAATGCCACCCAGCTGACCATCTGCAGCCGAATGAAAACTATGTGTCGCTTGTTCGATCGGAAGTGTTGCTCTGAAATTCTGATGACCTTCTTCATTTTGACTTTCACAAAACTCAGTATTACGAAGACTTCTTTCCAATGTGGGGAATAAATGCGCAATAGCTTGTGTATAATTCCAAACATGCGTACAGGAACCATGACAACATCCTCCACTATCACCACAACCTTCAAAACTCCAAAGTCTTCCATCATATTGACGCATGACAGTGGGAGATTTTAATATCGTAAGATTTGCTGCAACAGCCTCGATCACTTCAGCCGGCAAACTGCTTGCATAAAAAGCCTCTTTGAATAAATTGCTTTTTTTTCTAAGATCATTATATTGCTGCGACCAATAATTAGTCAGTTCGTTTATATTTTTGAATAAACTACTGTACCAGGGTTTATAAAATTTCTCATGAAAATCTTTATCATATTTATCAAGTGAAATATCTGAAGGAGAATTACAACAACCACTTGCAGGATCACAATTTTCTTTTCGTATACCTTTTTCACCATAAGAATATTCTGAATCGGGTGTATACCACGCCATCATGAGGCGGATCGTTTTTTGTTTTCCGGCAGCCAATTTAAAAGGAACATATAACGATGCACCGGGGGCATTCGCATCAACAGGCGGAATGGATCTTACCTCGGCTTTTTTAACTGCATTCCATGCCATCGTGATCGGATCCCACCAACCTCCGCGAAACCAACAATGGTCAACAACAGTACTATCATCATCTGTAAAAAAAGCCATATCGGTACGAAGAGGTTTTTCTTTTGTTCCTTCCTCAGTTAATACAAATCCATTTTTAGTCGATGAAACACTATTCTTTCCTTTATCAATACTTACAAAGTTTTTGCTGTTAAAAGAAAATATTGCATCAATAGATACAGTGCCGGTATTAACAAGATGGTACTCGAGTGCTGCAACAGGCAAGCTGGAACTATTATCATCACCTGGAATAAAAGGACTCCAACCCGTCACTTTTATTTTTAACGGCAGATCATTATCTGAAATATCAAGATAACTGAATGGGAACCGCGAGAGGAATGACGCATTGCGAAAACGAGGCAATCCTGTAGTGGCACCACTAGCTCCATTGCCAGCATCACGCTGTCCGAATTTTTTCCAATCAGGAACTGGCCCCTCAAGTATCTTGGCTCCGTTTGCTTTTCCTTTTACAACAATTGCAGCAAAAATTGTTGGCTCATTAAAAATATCAGGTCTGTTCTTTATTGAAACATGTGATAAAGCTCCTGTTCCTTCCATACAGATCATTCCGGCGCCAATGCCGCCCAATGGAAATGCAACACGATTCAGGAATTCATTTGTGTATGCACCATTATACTTTCGCTTAGCCGCTATGGGTTCATTGGTATTTTTAGATTGTGCAGAGTTTTGTTCTGTCTCTGCATTAATGATGCCCCCGGGAAATAATGCAGCAGTTCCAGTAACACCAATTTGTTTTAGAAATGATCTGCGTCCTGATCTATTTTTCATATTGCAAATTTGTATTCTACTATAAAAAAGAAACAAAGAGAAAAATTATTTCCAATCTCTTATCCAATCTTTAATGCCAAGATAAACCTGGTTTGCAACTTTTGTTCTGAACTTTGGATCGAGTATCATCTTCTCATCTTCTTTATTACTAAGAAAAGCAATTTCCACCAGGCAGCTTGGATAATCTGTTGGCTGTATCGGTTGAAAATTAAAACTGCCTACATTCCCAAACTCTTCTAAATTCTTTATCTCCAATAATCTTTTTAAAATGCTTTGTGAAAATGAACGGAACCCGATATGCTTATAATAAGTCGAAACGCCTTTTATATAGTCACGTCCGGAAGAGTTTAAATGAAAAGAAATAAAAAGATCCGGGTTATTTTGCTGCGCCCATAATACACGATCTTTATTGTCAATAGTAGTGTCTGTTTCCCTTACCATCAATACTTTTATTTTTTGTTTCTTTAAGATCTTCTGAAGCTCTTTAGCAAAGAGAAGAGTATAATTTTTTTCAAGAATACCCGAGTTCATGCCGCTAGCTCCAAGATTAGTTCCTCCGTGTCCAGCATCAATAGCGATCGTCATCTTGCTAATGCTCGCAGGTGATCTTCTTATTTTTAATAGCAGCGAGTTCCCATTATAACCTATACTATATCCATAATGCTGTTGCTTCACTAACTCAATTGTAACCTGCAACACATCGCTTTCCGTCTGTTCATACCAAACATTCTTTACAGCTTTTGCAGATGACAATTGTGTTATCCAGTTGGTATTGCTTTGTACATTATACAATTCAATTTTTATCCTTGAAGGATTTATTTCCATCCAGCTTTTATATGGGACTCTTCCGCTGAGTGAAAAACTTACCGAATCGATCCGGGAGCTATCGGATCCATCTCCGCCTTTTACCCGCCAGCTTTCACATAAAACAGTTGATAAAATAGTATCATGGAAAGGTTCAGTATAAAATTTTTCAATGAACCCATAATGTTGCGATGAAAATTGGACCTTATATAAATTCTTTACTGTATCAATAACTTTCATCACAACAGATGTATCGATATAGCCCATTTTGGCGCTACCTAACCTGTCTTCACCGCTGCTGTAAGCAAGCTGTGGCAGTTTACCCTTAGTAATTATATAAGATGGAACAGCGTCTTGCGCAAAGAATGAAGGCTCTTGTAAAAAGAAAAACAAGAAGATCACACAAATAATTCTCTTTAAAATCATGATTGAAGATAACAGAATTTATTTTTTAAAATGCATTCTGTCCGGGAGCTTCCTTGTTTAACTACTGTCTACTTTTCTTATCTTTCTCCTTAAAATTTAACCTCATGGTTCTATTAGGTCTTTCTATTGCGCCGGGACTTGCCATTTGCCTTTATATTTTCCTTAAAGACATTTATAATAAAGAACCAAAAAGACTGTTGTTATTCAGTTTCTTCTTAGGTATCATTTCCGTTATTCCGCCCTATTTCATTGAAACATACTCAATACCTTTTTTCAATGCAAGTATTCCCTCACTAGCAACTTTGGCATTTTGTGTAGTAGCATTAAGTGAAGAGTTAAGCAAGTTCCTTGTCGTTCGTTATTTCTGTTACCCGCAAAAAAGATTTGACGAACCACTTGATGGCATTGTTTATAGTGTAATGGTAAGCATGGGTTTCGCTACTATTGAAAATGTAAATTATGTTTTCACACATGGATATGATACTGCATTTGTCCGGATGTTTTTAAGTGTGCCGGCTCATGCAACTTTTGGTGTGGTGATGGGTTATTTTATTGGTAAGGCAAAATTCGACAGCGCCAATAGTTTTAAATATTTATTTACCGGCTTGCTGGTCGCTGTTCTTTTTCATGGCACATTTGATTTCTTTATTTTTTTACAGGCAAATGAAGCGATCCATGCCTATGCTTCCGATGGATTATTATTTGCCGGGGCGGTTGTTTCTTTTATAATAGCTATCCTTCTTAGCAGAAAACATTTAAGACTCCACCGGCAATTGTCAAAACAATTATTTAAACCAGATCCCAATCAAAATGTTTGAAATAAAAAAAGCAGAAATAGGGGATATACCGTTGATACGTGAGCTTACGTTTCGTGTTTGGCCGCAAACTTATGCGTCCATCCTTTCGCAGGAACAAATAGACTATATGCTGGAAATGATGTACAGCGAATCTTCATTAAAAAAACAAATGACCGAAGATGTCTGCCAGTTTATAATTATTTATGAAAATGGAAATCCCTTTGGCTTTGCTTCGTATAGTGAAGAAGAAACACAGAGATGGAAACTAAATAAGCTCTATGTTCTCCAAAATCAGCAGGGAAAAGGAACAGGCAAGTATATGATCAATTATATTATTGAAGAAATAAAAAAACAAAATGCAAATTCGCTTTACCTACAAGTGAATCGCTATAATAATGCAAAAACTTTTTATGAAAAACTTGGATTCGTCGAAATAGATTTTATAAACCTTGATATTGGCAATGGTTATTTTATGAATGATTATGTGATGGAGAAAAAGCTGTGAGTGATGAACCGTGAGTTGTGAGTTGGAAAAATCTTTAAAAACGAAATATGCTATTCACCATGACAACTCACCATTCACTAATTGCATTTCAAATACTTTCTCGGGTTGACGGGTTCTTCCTGCTGATACATGAGTATCTCAAGCAGATCGCCCGGCTTGTAGGTTCCAATTATATCTCCCGCTTTTATCCTGACACCTTGTCTCACTTTTGGCATCAATATACCTGCATACCAGAAAAAATAATTTTTGAATTGTATTACGAGATCGTACCTCATTTCCTCTGTTCTTGCCACAATAATTACTGCACCATCGTGAACTGCCTGAACTAAAGTGTCAGTTTTACTTGTGATCATCACACCATATTCAGATGATTTTTGATAATCCTTATCACTGGCTCTTATCACTTTGGGTACACCACTTTTAAGGGGGCAGGTTAATTGGAGGCTATCCTGGGCAAATACAAATGAAACTGTAAAAGAAAATAATAAAAGAAAGGTGGTTCGTTTTAAATCCATACTTATTAGTTTTTTTGAAAGCTAAGTTTCTTTATCATTTCATCACTCAATGGTTCTGAATAAACGCCAAAGGCATTTACCAATACTCCTTTCATTCCAGACTTGGACTCTATTGCATACACTACCGCTTCATCACCCGGATCACTGTTACCTTCGAAACGATGAAATTCTGTTATTTCAAAATCTTTAGGATTGAAATTTTGTCCCTGGCACTCAAGACGACTTCCTTTAAGATTAAAATCCAAAGTATATCCTCTTTGTTTTAATTCGTTCACAGCTTGTGACACTGTATCATACGCTGGCATGTTATTAATTTTTTAAGGGTTATATTTTATTCTTTTTTCTCTTCCGCAGGTTTACACTCAAGAAATTCCCTTGAATCCATCGGTTCTTCATCTTTAAACATTCTGAATTCCATCTCTTTTCCAATAGTATAAAGTCCTAACACCTGCCCTGCTTTTATTTGCTGGTTCACATTTACCAATGCTTTCGAAATGCCATAGTACCAGAAATACCACTCTTTATAATAAATCACTATTTCAAAACGGCCATCTTCGGTAGGGTTAATGCTCAACACTTTTGCATCAATACAGCTACGGATCGCCGTGTCGGTTTTGCTTATCATTATCACTTTCTTATCCGGCGGATCCCAGGTAAATGCCTCCTTTGGCTCACGTCCCATTCCATTTTCAAAAGGGCATAAAAGCTTTTTATCGAACTTTAGTTCGCCTTTACTTTTTTGTCCAAAAACTGAACCGATAATGAATATCAGTCCTGTAAGCAATAAAATTTTCTTTTTCATGATTAATTCCGGATTATAGGGTTACAGACGTTAAGTCAATTGTATTCGTTGGCCGTTTGTTTAATTATCTCTAAGTTACCTCAATAGGACGAAGCAAATTACAGATTTGCAGCGTATAATTATAATTTTCTGGCTCACAAAAAACGATCTTGCCTGGTGAAATTACTTAATAAGTTAATTTCTATTTGACCCAAGAGAAGGACCTTAGCCTAACTTTCAACAGCTGTAATACCCAAAACCTAAATTATCACATGCGTCTCCTTTACGGCACCCATCACAAAAACACTTTGTACATTCCCAATATTTTCCATTTCTGACAAACGATTCACATGAAAATTATAATATGCATCCATATCCTCTACCACGATCTTTAGCATAAAATCAAACTGCCCGGAAATACTATAGCATTCCAGCACTTCGCTCATCTCCCTGATCGCTTTCACAAATCGTGATCCAGCCGTTTTATTGTGCTGCATCAGTGAAACATACACGATCACCATCAAACGCTTATTAAGTTTTGCCGGATCAACAAGCGTTGCATATTGCTTGATCACTCCTGTTTCTTCCATCCACTTGATCCGTTCATAAACAGGTGTTGTACTTAAATTCACCTTGTCCGAAATTTCTTTTACAGTTATTCTTGCGTTAAGCTGTAACAGTTTCAGAATCGCAACATCTTTTTCATCGAGTGAAACATGAGTAGTAGATTCCTCTTTTTTGATTGCTTTAGCCATACTAAAAAAGGCGTTTATTCTACAAGAAACGAATTTTTAGGCATTTTATTCCAAATTTTTATAAGAAGTCAGCCGTTTTACCTATTTCTCTACCTTTGATTTCAGTTCATTCTTTGTGTGGTTGGTTCTCCTGTATTAGCCTGATGAGAAACATGAAGACACAAAGAAAAAATTAATTTTTTTTAACTTATAACTCTTAATTAAAAACCATGTCAACAACAATTTCAAACATCGACTTTAAGCTGGCCAATAAAGTGAAAGACATTTCACTTGCCGAATGGGGAAGAAAAGAAATTCGCCTTGCTGAAGCCGAAATGCCAGGCCTGATGGCAATCCGCAAAGAATACGGTGCAAAACAACCTCTCAAAGGTGCTCGCATTGCTGGTTGTCTTCACATGACCATTCAGACCGCGGTACTGATCGAAACTTTAATTGAATTAGGCGCTGAAGTAAAATGGAGCTCATGCAATATTTTCTCAACGCAGGATCATGCTGCTGCTGCTATTGCTGCTGCAGGTATCGGTGTATTTGCATGGAAAGGCCAAACACTTGAAGAAGCTGATTGGTGCATTGAGCAAACCCTTTTCTTTGGCGGCGCTGATCGTCCTTTGAATATGATCCTTGATGATGGTGGTGATCTTACCAATATAGTTTTAGATAAATATCCTGAGTTGATCCAGCATCTGAAAGGAATCAGCGAAGAGACAACTACGGGTGTTCATCGTCTTTATGAAAGAGTACAGAAAGGTACATTACCTGTTCCTGCTATCAACGTGAATGATTCTGTTACAAAAAGCAAGTTTGATAACAAATACGGTTGTAAAGAAAGTTTGGTTGATGCTATCCGCCGTGCAACTGATGTGATGATGGCAGGTAAAGTAGCGGTTGTTGGTGGTTATGGTGATGTTGGTAAAGGTTCTGCTGCTTCATTGAAAGGTGCAGGTTGCCGTGTTATCGTTACTGAAATAGATCCTATCTGTGCATTGCAAGCCGCAATGGATGGTTTTGAAGTAAAGAAAATGGCTGACGCAGTGAAAGAAGCTGATATAGTGGTTACTGCTTCTGGTTGTCGCGATCTTATCACTGAAAAGCATTTCCGTAGTATGAAGGATAAAGCGATCGTTTGCAACATTGGTCACTTCGATATCGAGATCGACGTAGCATGGTTGAATAATAATTTTGGTCATACAAAAGATACTGTCAAACCACAAGTTGATGTTTATACTGTTGATGGAAAAGACATCATACTTCTTGCTGAAGGCCGACTGGTAAATCTTGGTTGTGCTACAGGTCACCCAAGTTTTGTAATGAGTAATTCATTCTCTAACCAAACATTGGCGCAAATAGAACTTTGGACCAACCACAAGAGTTATGAAAACAAAGTATACGTTCTTCCAAAACATTTGGATGAGAAAGTAGCAAGACTTCATCTTTCAAAGATTGGAGTTGAGTTGGATGAACTTAGCACAGAACAGGCCGATTATCTTGGTATACCAAAGGTTGGACCGTTCAAACCGGAACATTACAGGTATTAAGATGATAACTGAAAGCTGATAGATGATATTGAAGCCCCGAATTGTTCGGGGCTTTTTTATTGTATTCAGCTGTATTGCTACTATGGATCTTCTGTTGCGACGTTCCATTCATGGTTTTGTTCATTATTCAAGAACAACGTCGCAGTTTATCCAGAGCGAAGCGAAGGTGCACACTTATGCTTCCGTTCGCTATTCAGCCTTTTTTACTGCTACCATTTGAAATACTGTACCTTTCTATCATCACAATCTTTCACTTAAAAAAAATTTTATGAAACAACTGCTCACCTTTCTTGTAATTTTTTCAATCCCCTCTGTATTATTTATTTCTTGTGCTGATAAAGCCAGCGAATCTGGAACCAATACAGTAACAGAAAAAGAAATGAAACCCTTTGACCTTACTGCTGCAAAAACAGCTATCGATGCTAGCAATGCTGAATTTGGAAACCTGATAAGCAAAGTAGATTCCGTTGGTCTTGCTGCTCTTTATACTTCTGATGGAAAATTTATGGCGCCCAATATGCCTGCTTTTTCAGGACGAGCTAATATTCAAAGTGGATTCTCTGGAATGTTTTCTCAAACCGGTCCAATAGGTCTTAAGCTCACATCAAATGAAGTTTGGGGAAATGAAGAGATGGTAAGCGAAGTAGGTTCGTATAGTATGACAGATAAGAGTGGAAAAGAAATAGATAAAGGGAAATACATTGTTCTGTGGAAAATGGAAGACGGAAAATGGAAGATACATCGTGATGTATTTAATTCTGATATGCCGCCAATGCCGACAGCACCAACAAAAAAATAATTACTAATAAAAAGTAAAGGCCTTGCAATGCAAGGCTTTTATATTTGTTAAATCAAAGTCATTATAAAATATCATCTCAATACCTAAAAACTTTTGTGCAAAACTAATATCGCCGATGGTTTGCTTTGGAATAGTTGTTGAGTAATTACGAGAGTTACCGATTTCTTATTTTTAAAAAGGAGGTTCACATGACAAACGTCGCACTATGGGTTCAGCTTGAAGCCAAAAAGGGCAAAGAAACAGAAGTGGAAAGTTTTTTAAGAGATGGCCTCACCATTGTCAACAACGAAACAGAAACCATTACCTGGTATGCATTAAAACTTGGCCCTACTTCATATGCGATCTTTGACACGTTTCCTGATAATAAAGGAAGAGAAGCTCACTTGGCTGGCGAGGTTGCCAAAGCTCTCAAGAAAAAAGCCTCTGATCTATTCTCTAAACCGCCAACAATTGAAAGAATTGACGTACTTGCTGCCAAACTGCCTGAATTAGCACATCACTAACTTACTTTTAACTCTTTGAGCCAAACGATCCCGGAGCTTTTAATTCATCGTCGATCCGATGTGAGGGCCCCGGGGTTTTCATTTTTTATAAGGAGTATTGTTTTACATACGATTAGCTTTTGTAAAGCCTCCTGAATACACATGAACATTCGCGTTTCTCAACATTAATATTTTTTTACTGAATCAGTTTCTGTAATTTCAAAGTATAGCATAAAATTTGCTCATAAATGTTCTAACAAATAGAGATATGCCTATACATTTCGTGAAAAACATCCAGTTCTCCAAGCTTATAAAAGCTGAAGGACGCCTGAGAGAGTTCAATTTTAGAAAAACAGGGACAGGTAATGAAGAAAAATGCTCAGTAGATACTGTGGATGACCGCGGCAATCGGATCATTTTCACCATGTTTAAGGAGGGTGGAACGTGGAAACTTAGCTCAACATTACTTCCAAAATGGATCATCCAATACGAGGTTCAATTAAGCGATGCCATTGAAGATGAAATAAGCCATCCCTCTTAACACTTGAACCGGTAAATATTATTTTTGCCGGAGATGGTTCAGTTTACAACTACAATAAAGCAATTTGATCAGCAAGGTGAAAAGACCGGCTGGACTTACATTGAAGTCCCTTCAGATATAGCAGAGAAATTAGTACCAGGAAACAAAAAAGGATTCCGTGTAAAAGGAAAACTTGATAGTTTTCCAATCAAAGGAATTGCATTGCTCCCAATGGGTGGAGGCAACTTTATTCTCACACTAAATGCTGACCTGAGAAGAGGAATTCATAAAAAGAAAGGCGCAATGCTGAATGTGAAATTGCAGTTAGATCCCGAAGGATATAAGCTTAATGAAGATTTTATTGCTTGCCTGAACGATGACCCGGTGGCTAAAAAATATTTTGATACACTTACCGGCTCACATCGGAATTATTTTAGCAAATGGATCGATTCAGCCAAAACCGAACCCACAAAGATCAAACGGATCGCAATGGCAGTGAATGCTCTTTCCAAAAAATGGGGTTATCCTGAAATGATGAGAAATAGTAAGAAAGATCTTTAATTAGCCTTCATTCCTTCGGAATCTTGTCCTGATCTTTTCAAGCTGATCTTCTTTTAGTTCTGTTGTCCTCTTTAATACATCAATAAAATATTCCACTTCTTCTTTTGATGCAGGACAACCAGTGTTTTGAAGTTTCACTGTGCCATTTACTGAAGCAGGCATTCTGGAATCAAATAAAAACTTTTCATCCTTATCAAAAATTAACCAGAATGGGATACCCTGGTCCTTGCCTTCATGTCTTTCAAGCATTTCTATTGCCCCGGGATTTTCAAGATTCTCCTTCCCCTTCGATTCAAAAACGACGAGATGACGAATAACAAAATTGTCATCAAATAATTTTTTTACAGAAGCATCATTCAATGAAGTATCCATTTTATGACACCAGCCACACCATGATGCATGAAACATCACCAGTACCTTTTTGTTTTGCTTTTTTGCAGATGTAAAAGCTTCTTTCATTATTTCCTCTGAAGACAAAGGAGCTTTCTGAGCGAATAAGGAAGAAACTGCAGTAAATAATAATACAGGGATCAAAAAGATATTTTTCATGCTATTGCTTTATCAAAAGCAATTTACTTTATCTATCAATAACAGTAAGTTAAAATAAAAGTCACTTTTGTACGAATTTGTAGATTTGCTTATGACGAAGCTATCAGTTAATATCAACAAGTTTGCCACGCTAAGAAATTCCCGGGGAGGAAATAATCCCGATGTTATAAAAGCAGCGATAGATGCACAGCAATTCGGCGCAGATGGAGTTACTGTTCATCCTCGCCCCGATGAACGCCATATTCGTTATGACGATGTAAGAAAAATTAAAAAGATCATCACTACAGAATTTAATATCGAAGGCAACTGTACGGAGCAAAAATTTGTTGATCTTGTTTTAGAAACAAAACCAAACCAGGTCACTTTGGTACCAGATACACTTGGACAATTAACTTCTGATCATGGATGGGATACTATCAAAAACAAAGACTATTTAAAAAACATAATTGCTGTTTTTAAAAAAGCAGGTATTCGTGTTTCCATATTTGTTGATCCCGATATTAAAATGGTTCAAGGTGCTGCTGAAACGGACACTGACAGGATCGAACTTTATACAGAAGGTTATGCAAAACAATTTGCAACTGGCAATAAGCAGCCAGCTGTTACGCCATACATCAATGCATCTAAACTTGCAAAAGAACTAGGGTTGGGATTAAATGCCGGTCACGATCTTGATCTTACCAATTTAAAGTTTTTAAAAGAAAATATCCCCTGGCTGGATGAAGTAAGCATTGGCCATGCATTGATCAGTGACGCTATTTATCTTGGCTTTGAAAATGCAATTCAACTATATAAAAGGCAATTATTGATGTAGAAAATTGAGGAGCAAGCAGTAAAACCAAAGTCCGGCTATGAATTACTTGTTTAAAATTCACCTTTTAAAAAGTCTTCTAAACCTTACCTTTGCGGCGATTAAATAAACAACTATAACCACCAAAATATGGCAGATATATTTGAGCGTTTATTGAAGAATTATGGCCCGATAGGTCAACATCGCAAACAGGCACATGGTTATTTTGCTTTTCCAAAACTGGAAGGCCCAATAGGCAGTCGTATGAAATTTAGAGGAAAAGATGTTATTGTCTGGAGTTTGAATAATTACCTGGGCCTTGCAAATCATCCTGAGGTACGTAAGGCAGATGCAGAGGGAGCTGCTGAATATGGATTGGCACTTCCAATGGGTGCCCGCATGATGAGTGGAAACAGCAACCTCCATGAACAATTAGAAAGTGAGTTGGCAGAGTTTGTTGCGAAAGAGGATTGTGCCTTGCTTAATTATGGCTACCAGGGCATGGTAAGCCTGATTGATTCACTTTGCAGTCGTCATGATGTGATCGTTTATGATGCAGAAAGTCATGCTTGCATTATTGATGGACTTCGCCTTCATCCCGGTCACCGTTATGTTTTTAAGCACAATGATATAGATGATTGCGAAAAGCAATTACAAAGAGCATCAGCATTGATAGAAAAACAAGGCGCTGGTGGAATATTGGTGATAACCGAAGGAGTATTTGGTATGGCCGGCGACCAGGGAAAACTTAAAGAGCTCTGCGCATTAAAAGACAAATATGAGTTCCGTTTGCTGGTAGACGATGCTCACGGTTTTGGTACATTGGGTAAAACAGGAGCCGGCGCTGGGGAAGAACAGAATTGCCAGGAGCAGATCGATCTTTATTTCTCCACGTTTGCAAAATCAATGGCATCGATTGGCGCTTTCATTGCAGGGCCAAGAGATATCGTTGATTATATCCGTTACAATATTCGTAGCCAGATCTTCGCAAAAAGCTTACCAATGCCTTTAGTGGTTGGTAATTTAAAAAGGCTGGAGCTTTTAAGAACACATCCTGAATTCAAGGAGAAACTATGGAGCAATGCCCGGAAGCTGCAGAGTGGATTAAAAGAAAAGGGATTTGATATTGGTAAAACCGATTCTCCTGTTACCCCTGTTTACATGACAGGTGGTGTAGAAGAAGCAACCGCAATGGTGATGGATCTGCGTGAAAACTACGGGATATTTGCCTCGATCGTTGTCTATCCTGTTATACCGAAAGGACATATTATTTATCGTCTTATTCCTTCAGCAGCACATACTGATGCAGATATTGAAGCCACCCTTAAAGCATTTGAAGAAACAAAGAAAAAATTAAATGCCGGGGCTTACAAAGTTGATTCAGTTCCTGATATGACTGAGTATAGCGGTAAAAGATTTGAGTATATGCTGGATAAGCCAAAGAACAAATAAGAACGATTTATAATTTATAAAAAAGGTCTCGCCGAAGGCGAGACCTTTTATTTGGGTAAACTATAGTTCTATAAATGTAGAACCCCCGATGGAAATCGGGGGCCCCTAATCAAAAACCATTAACCATTAAACCTTATCCTATGAAAATTCATAGCTAATCTCGGTAATAAAAAATTAACATTGCAAGTTTTTATTCTGAATTTTGCCTTTTTTGGAGTTGAAACGGGAAATATTGACCTCGGTCAATCGCTCCAAAAAGCCTTCAGAATTAATCTATATCTCAACCTTTTGTGCTAAATAAAATTAAAATCCTATTTTAAATTAATGAATAAAGTAGTTGTTGCTATTACTGGTGCCAGTGGATCAATATATGCAAGATTGCTATTAGAAAAAATGCTTGCAATGAAAGATCAATGGGATGACCTTGCAATAGTTATGACGCAAAATGCAAAACAAGTTTGGGAAACAGAGACAGGGAATGACGATCACAAAAAAATGCCAATAAAAAATTATTCGACTACAGATTTTACAGCACCATTTGCCTCTGGCTCTGGTAAATTTAATACCATGATCATTGTGCCCTGTTCCATGGGAACACTTGGACGCATCGCCAGCGGTATATCAAACGATCTTATAACAAGAGCAGCCGATGTTATATTAAAAGAAAGAAGAAAATTAATATGTGTGGTTCGTGATACACCCTATAGCTTAATTCATATCCGGAATATGGAAACGGTTACCCTTGCAGGAGGAATTATTTGCCCCGCCACACCTTCTTTTTATAGCTTACCAAAAACAATTGATGAAGTTGCCGCAACTGTGGTCGACCGTGTGCTCGACCTGGCAGGTTTTAATATCAAATCTTTTCGTTGGGGAAAATGATCAACGATTATCTACGACCTCAACTCCGGGATATTTTTTTGCATCAAAAACAAACTGCTTGTCATCAATTGTGCCATTAGGAGTTAATGTATTTACAATGATCGAGTGTTTGGTTTGATCTTTTTCTATCACTTTTGTTGTGTTGATAGTTTTCCCTGTTTTATCAATATATAAGTACACTTTATGATAAGTTTTGGTCTTATCGGTAGGGGTCAACTCAATTTCCTGGATCGTTTTTGCACCCTGTTTTTTCTCGCCATTCAGCTTGTACAGAAAATCTTTGTCATAAAAGTTTGTGAACATTTTTTGAGGTGTTAATCCACTACTGCTATTGTCAAATTTGGTAATAGTTACTTCGTTTGATGATTTATCGTAATTCCACACATTAACTCCATCACAAAATATTTCCTGCCCTACTATAGTTACTTTGTATTTAGAACCTTTGATCCAGACAGTGCCATTTTTTGATGAAAGTGTCTTACCTGCTGAACTTTCCGTTTTAAACGTAAAAGTTGATTTAACGGTTTTGTAAGTTTTAAACTTAGCACTTACACCATCAAGAACTTTTTTTGCATCGGGATCATTGCTCGCCTGAGCATTTGTTTTAATCGTGATAACTCCAATTAATAAAACCAATATTGTATAAAATCTTTTCATAATTACTTGTTTGCTTTCTAATATTATGCCATTTATGGCAGGCCGCAAATATAGGCCAATTACATCTTAGAGGATGCCAGCCCACATCATGTGGTTGCTTTGCACAAATTTTTTAACAGCTTAAATTAAATTAGCAAGATGTTGATTAAGATCAGACTCTGTTTTGATCAATACATCACGGGCCTTGCTTCCTTGGTTAGGGCCCACAACTCCTGCAGCCTCCAATTGATCCATTAACCTGCCTGCACGATTATAACCCAGTTTCATTCTTCGCTGTAAAAGTGAAGTGGAACCAACCTGGTTTTGAACAATGAGACGGGCAGCATCTTCAAAAAGAGCATCTTTATCAGTTGCGTCAAAATCTTTTGACTCGAGCTCTTTTTCATCCACATATTCCGGCAAAAGGAAAGCTTGCGGATATCCTCTTTGTTTTTCAATATGACTAACAACTTTATCCACTTCAGGAGTATCAACAAAAGCACATTGCAAACGTGTTACTTCTCCATGATGAGAAACAAGCATATCTCCTTTTCCAATTAATTGTTCGGCGCCACCAGTGTCAAGAATTGTTCTTGAGTCAATTTTTGAAGAAACCTTAAATGCTATGCGTGAAGGAAAGTTTGCTTTGATGGTACCTGTAATAATATTTACAGAAGGACGTTGTGTTGCAATGATCAAATGAATACCTACAGCACGGGCCAACTGGGCCAATCTTGCGATAGGCATTTCTATTTCTTTTCCTGCTGTCATGATAAGGTCGGCAAACTCATCAATAACTAATACAATAAAAGGAAGGAATTGATGACCCTTTAATGGATTCAATTTCCTTTTTACAAACTTTTCATTGTATTCTTTAATGTTCCTGGCGCCGGCTTCCTTTAATAGATCATACCGATTATCCATTTCGATACAAAGTGCATTCAGAGTATGTACTACTTTTTTTGTATCGGTGATGATCGCTTCTTCTTCGCCGGGAAGTTTTGCCAGGAAATGATTTTCAATAACACGATAAAGACTTAACTCCACCTTTTTCGGATCGATCAACACAAATTTTAATTGTGATGGATGTTTTTTATACAATAAAGAAACAAGGATCGCATTTACTCCAACTGATTTACCCTGGCCCGTTGCGCCGGCCATTAACAAGTGCGGCATACTGGTAAGATCAACAATGAAATTATCATTGTCAATTTTCTTACCCAAAGCGATCGGCAGGCTATAATTGTTATGTTGAAATTTGTCAGAGCCCAATAAAGTTTTCATACTCACGATACTCTTTCTCACATTGGGCACTTCAATACCGATCGTTCCTTTACCAGGAATTGGGGCAATGATACGAATACCCAAAGCCGCAAGACTTAAAGCAATATCATCTTCAAGGTTTTTTATTCTTGAAATACGAATACCAGCGGCGGGAACTATTTCATATAAAGTAACTGTCGGCCCAACAGTTGCCATTATCTTTTGTATCTCGATATCATAATTGCGAAGTGTACCAATGATCTGGTTCTTGTTATTCTCTAACTCATTTGCATCCTGCACAATTTTTTCGCTGCCATGAGTTTCCAGTAGATCTAATACAGGATAGCGATAATCCCTTAGATCCAAAGTAGGTTCGTAAGGGGGAAGTTCTTCATATCCTTTTTCTTTTCCTTCTTCTTTTTCATTTCCTTCTTCTTGTTCTTCAATCGGCTCTTTAGGAAACTCTTTTATTTCAAGGGCAATATCTGCTTCGCTGCTTTGTTTTGCAGTTTTCCTTAAAGGTTTTATTTCTTCTTTGGGTAAGATAGTTTGTATAGGTTCTAATGGTTTTTCCTTCGCTATTTCAACAACAGGTTCATCTCTTTCGATAAGTTGAAAGCCAGGTTGATCATTATTGGTTAGGGTTGGTGAAAGCACCAGCCCATCTCCATTTGATTTTAAACTATTTCCTTTTGAGCCATTTTCCGTATAAATATCATTGATCGTTTTGCCAATAACCGGAACAATCTTTTCTTCTGTAATATCTGTTCCTGTTTTCTCTTCGTCAACATTCCTGCGTTTTGGCATTTTAGGTACATTAAAAGCAGGATTAAATTGCCATATAACATATGATACTGCCACTACAAGCAGCAGCGCTGCAGTTCCAACGTTCCCAAGGATTTTTTTCAGCCAGTCAGAGATCATATTACCCACTGCTCCGCCAAACGGAAATTGACTGCCCCCTACTGTTCCAAACATAAAGGCCATACAAACAGATAACACCACCATACCGATGGTAACATATCGAAGATTTTTCCAAACGGACCAAACCCTTTTTCTGAAAAGAAGATTAACCCCAACAACAAAGAAAAAGGTACAGATCAGCAATGATGCTACACCAAATCCATTATCAATAAAAAAATAAGAGATAAAAGCACCTAATACGCCAAGGAGGTTCTGAATGTTTGCTTTGGGATCAAAAAGAGAAACCCCGTTCTTTATTTCACTTTGATCATTTCGCCATGTAAAAAAATAGGAGATGAATGCTATGAAAAGAAAAAACGCAAAGAATAGAAAGACAAAACCGACGATCTTCCAGGTTCTTTCATCCCTGGCAAGCTCTTTCAAGTTTATTTTTTCTTCTTTCTCCGGTTTTAGTTTTTCAGACTTGGTTTTTCCCGGTTTCCCCACAGGATTTTTAGTGGAATTGCCTTTCAGCTTATTGGCCATATGAACAAAGATAATAATAAGCCTTCTACAATGGATAGTTCATGTTTTCAACATCTCCACAATTTTATTGTAAAATCCTCCTCGTAAAAGGCCCAAACTGGTATGAAAAAAACTGGCATCTGAAACAGGCATTTATTATATTTGGTCTGCACCCGGAAACAGAATGGGATCACTATCAAACCGAACCGCCAAAACCAAAAATTTGTCCAAGAGCTTTCTCTTTGTTTTTATTTTTTTTATTGCTGCCAACAATGCATTTTGCCAGTATCCTGATACTTTAATAACCCTCAACTGGGATTCGGATATATATTTATTAAAAGGAATTCCGGCAGGTTTTGTTCCAAGATCTTTTAGTGTTGAAGCTAATTACAATGAAACTGTTTTGTCCGGGGATCCTTTAAACTTCACCCATGTAAAAGCTCCAAATGTTTCAAAAAAACTTCTTGCTCGTTTTTCAATAGCAAACAATACTGGCACAACAGATAGTCTTTACTTTTTTCCTGACCTGTTTTTTGATAACGTAATTCTATATAAAGTAGAGAACAATAAAGCCACGGCGTTGCCTGTGATCGCTCCTGCAATCCGGGATAGTATCTCTTATCGGTTATTCAGTGTTTTACCACATGATACACTTACCATTCTTGCTGAATGCTACCCATTAAGAACATATACAAGTTCATTTTCGCCTAATATATTCAGGCAAAATTATATGGAAGCTTTTGAAGCAAAATTACAAATGGAACACACTGATGTCAGGCTTTTTACTTATGTATTTTGCGGCTTATTCCTGATGATGATCCTTTTTTCACTTGCTAACTTTTTACAGGGAAGAAACAGGGAATTTCTCTATTATGCTGCATTTGCTTTTTTTCTTGGGCTCATGCTGTTTACAAAACAATTTTATTACAATCGATCTACTGAAAGTAATTTTTTCTTTGAATCGTACATGGATTTTGTACTCCAGATCCTTGGGATCAGTTTTTATATGGCTTTTATGATCCGATTCCTTGAAACAAAAAGAAATTTTCCATTTCTTCACAAGCTTTATATTGGTGGAATCGTTTTTTTAGCGGCAGTCACCCTGCTATACTCATACATTCATTATAGTTCTATTGATTATTACTGGGAAAATTTTCTGGAAAACATGATCACAAAGAATATCCTGGTAATAATGATCATAGTGTTCCTGGTTTATGCAGTAAATAACTGGCGACATAACCTCTTGCGTTATTTGTTTTGGGGCAACCTCCTGTATTTAGTTTTTTCTCTTTTATCACTGCTCACCATATTAGGTGGCCGCAAATTACATTTACCGGGAATACTAAATAGTTCATTGATCCTTTATGAAGTAGGCCTCTTGATCGAGCTTATTTTTTTCCTGATGGGGCTTACCTATAAGAACAGAACTCAATTGATAGAGCAAACAACAGAAAGAGAAAGATTGAAAACGGAAAACGAAAGAAAGGAACTGGAAAAACAGGTGGCGGTAATGCAGGCGCACCAGGAAGAAAGAGAAAGAATATCTGCTGACATTCATGATGAACTCGGCTCAGGTATGACAACTATCCGCCTGATGAGTGAGATCGCAAAAAATAAAATGAAAGAAAACATTCCCGTTGAAATTGAAAAAATATCCAACTCAGCCAATGAAGTGCTGAATAAAATGAATGCTATCGTCTGGAGTATGAACAGCAGCAACGATACGCTTGATAGCCTTATATCTTATATCAGGGCTTATTCCATTGAGTTTTTTGATGGTACGCAGATAGAATGTAAAGTGAATATGCCAGAAGAAATTCCACTCCAGGAAATAAGTGGTGACAAAAGAAGAAATATTTTTTTATGTGTAAAAGAGTCATTGAACAATGCTTTAAAACATTCTAAAGCCAGCCGGATACAAATTGATATCGAGATAAACAATAAACTTCAAATACAAATTGCAGACAATGGTGCGGGAATTGAGCAGGAAAAAATTCGCCGGTTTGGAAATGGTCTTAAAAATATTGAAAGACGAATGAAAGGTATTGGAGGTAGCTATGCAATCGTTAACAACAATGGTACTCAAACAAACCTTGAATTGCCATTATGACTTCTCGTCTTTTTTCATTGCTGCAAGAAATAAAAATAGCCAGCCAGCTATAAAAGCAATGCCACCAAACGGTGTTATAATTCCAGCTTTATCGAGTGAAGTAGTTTCTGCAGCTTTCCCTGCAGCTATCAAATACAATGATCCTGAAAAAAGAATTATTCCAATTATAAATAACACTCCGGACATTCTTGCAAATTTTTGATAACATTTTTCATAAAGCAAACCCGTTAACAATAGAGCAAGAGCATGATATATTTGATATTGAACTCCTGTTTGAAATGTTTGTACTGTTTCCGCCGAAACAATTTTTTTTAAGCCATGAGCACCAAATGCGCCAAGCGCCACTGCAATGGCGCCAAGTAATGCACCAGTAGTAATAAATTTTTTATGCATGAAATAATTTTTCTACGATCTTTTCCAGGCTTTTTTCATCTTCTTCCACTACCATTTCTGCCTGCTCGTAATATATTTTTCTGTCGGAAAATTTTTTAATGATAAACCCTTTCAATTGCATATCATCCAGGTTTTTTATCAACGGTCGGTGAGCTTTATCTTTTAATAATCGTTCATGAAGAATATCGATTGGTGTATTTATCCAAACGGCTGTGCCGCTTTTATTCATGAAATCAATATTATTAAAATAACAAGGTGTACCTCCACCGGTCGCCATTATAAATGAATCATGACTTTCTGAGATAATATGCAGTGTATCTTTTTCAATCAACCGAAAATACTCTTCTCCTTCTTCTGCGAATATTTCGCTGATCTTTTTTCCTTCACTTGATTCTATCTGTTCATCAAGGTCAAAAAAAGGAAGCCTGAGTTTTTCACTCAGTTTTCTGCCCCAGTAGCTTTTACCGGAGCCCATAAAGCCTATAAGAAATATTTTCATACACCCCCCAGTATTAGTTTTATTGTCGAAATTTTCCTTTGCCCCTAAAGGGGAGTATTTAAGAAACTCTGATTGATGAAATTTCAAAAACCTATTACTCATCAATTTTTGATCATTAGAATTACAGAACGCCGAAGAGTGCGACGCAACATAAGCTCAATCAGGGAATTTAAGTTGGTAACACAATGAAAATCTAACATCGTAAAGAACTTAACAACAAAAATAAAATGCTCATCTTAAGTCTCCCCTTTAGGAGGACAGGGGGTGTATTATTTAAATGCATTCAACCCCGTCACATCCATTCCTGTTATTAGCAAATGAATATCATGTGTGCCTTCGTATGTGATCACACTTTCCAGATTCATCATATGACGCATTACAGGATATTCGCCGGTGATACCCATACCGCCAAGCATCTGTCTTGCATCGCGACAAATATTTGTTGCTACCTCACATGCATTTCTTTTTGCCATACTCACCTGTTGCGGCGTCGCACGGCCTTCACTCATTAATACACCCAATCTCCAATTCAGTAACTGTGCTTTTGTGATCTCGGTTATCATCTCCGCAAGTTTCTTTTGCTGTAATTGAAATCCGCCGATCGGTTTTCCAAATTGCTCTCTTTCTTTTGAGTAACGTAAAGCAGTATCATAACAATCCATTGCAGCTCCAATAGTTCCCCATGCAATGCCATAACGGGCTTTTGTCAAACAGCCCAACGGGCCTTTCAATCCTTTTACGTTTGGAAAAATATTTTCTTTTGGCACTTTTACATTATCAAAAACCAATTCGCCTGTTGCTGATGCCCGCAAACTCCATTTTCCATGGGTTGTTGGTGTAGTAAATCCATCCATCCCTCTTTCAACGATCAATCCTTGTATATCGCCGGCTTCATTTTTTGCCCATACAACTGCCACTTGTGAAAATGGCGCATTGCTGATCCACATTTTTGCACCATTTAATATTACATGATCTCCTGCATCTTTAAAATTTGTCAGCATGCTTGATGGATCACTTCCATGATTTGGTTCTGTTAATCCAAAACATCCTAACCATTCACCACTTGCCAACTTAGGTAAAAACTTTTTTCGTTGTTCTTCACTTCCATAAGCATAAATAGGAAACATAACTAATGATCCCTGCACTGATGCAGTTGAACGAACGCCACTATCACCACGTTCCAGTTCCTGCATCATCAATCCATAAGAAATATAATCAAGACCGCCACCGCCATACTCAACTGGAATTGTAGGACCGAAACAACCAAGATCACCCAACTGTTTTACGATCTGCTGTGGGAATTCTGCACGCTGTGCATAATCTTCAATGATTGGAGAAATTTCTTTCTTCACATAATTTCTTACCGACTCACGAATCAATTTTTGTTCTTCAGTGAGCAATTCATCTACCAAAAAATAATCCGGGCTTTGAAAAACATCAGTACGGGCAGCCATTCGTTGAAGATTTTAATTTTAAGATTTCAGATTGGCGCAAAGTTAAGGGATTGAAGAATGAGTATGTCCCCAACTTTCTCTCTGCTATTAAGCAGCTGTTGCGTCGCACTCTTGTACATCATTAATTCTATTCAACAATTGTGAAATCATAAAATCTTATCTTGAGAAAAATATTTACATGAAAATTTTACTTTTCATTTTAATTATTGGATGCATTTCAACAGGATGCGGTAATGATCCCGAATCAACTTTAGTTTCAACAACCCAACCAGAAAAATATGATATAACTAAGGACACTACTGTTACAGCTGGCGAAATGAAACGTTATTGGCTTGTGTTATTACAAAAAGGACCTAATCGTAACCAGGATAGTATCAGCGCAGAAAAAATTCAAGCTGCACACATGGCGAATATCAATCGTCTCGCAAAAGAAGGTAAACTGGTAATGGCCGGACCAATTGGAGTTGAGGATGACCTTCGTGGAATTTTTCTTATGAACTGTACTGATTCAACAGAAGTAGAAAATTTTGTAAAGACAGATAGCGCCGTCATCACAGGCAGGCTTATCATGAAATACTATCCATGGTGGACAATGAAGGGGAAATATATTTTTAAATAAAAATACTTACAGAACTTGTAGAACTTCATTCTCTTTAAGAATTTCAGAATGATTTATTGGCTGTAAGATGCAGCCAAAAATATGATCACTAAACCGGGGCTTAAATTTAAAATTTGTCGTTTCAATTCGCTTTGGTATATCGATCCCGATAATTTTCCACCGATGACCAGCCATGCTCTCCAGGATCGTCCCAATTCTTGGCGTTGTCTTTTCTGTAAAATCCATTATTGTAATTATACCACCAACAGTATTAAATACTTCATAGACACAGCCTAACTGAAAAATATTTTTTTCAGGCAGATAATCGTTCATCTCATGTTGATATTGCTCAGCTATAGCCCTTGCTTCTTCTGCAAAATTTTCTTTTTCACCAGCATAAATAATGGCACGGCTTGCGTTCACCAACAACCCGCAATCTCTTATCATTGCTTTTTCAGATATCTCTTTCAAACTCCCACCTTGAGCCCCCACACCCGGAACAAGATAAAAATGATGTGGTGTTAATTTTCTTATATCACTAAACTCATCAACTTGTGTAGCACCAACAACAAACATTAAGTTCTCCAGTGTACCCCAGTTTGAAGCTGTCTTCATTACTTTCACATAAAGAAATTCATCAACGCCATGTCTTGTATCTTCCCGAACCAACTTTTGGAATTCGAAATCAGTTGCTCCTTTATTAGAGGTTAGGCCCAGGACAATTGCCCATTTACCATCATAATTTAAGAAAGGCTCCACGCTATCTTTTCCCATATACGGTGCCACTGTTATCGCATCAAAAGGCAACGTTTCAAAAAAAGCTTTTGCATATTGATCCGACGTATTTCCAATATCACCACGTTTTGCATCGGCGATCTTAAAATGTTCATCTCCTATATAACGAACAGTTTTCTCCATTGCTTCCCAGCCTTTTACCCCTAATGCCTCATAAAAAGCCGTGTTGATCTTATAGGCAACACACAGATCTTTTGTTGCATCAATAATGGCCTTATTAAAACTAAAAACAGGATCTGATCCAGATAAAAGGTGTTTTGGGATCTTCGTGATGTCAGTATCCAGCCCAACACATAGATAAGATCTCTTTTTGAAGATTTGTTCAACAAGTTGCTGACGAGTCATACAACGAAGATAAGAACCATGACTTATTTGATTTAAAAAGATTATCAGGAAAATTTAGAAACATGATCAACCAATTAACTTCTTTAATGTCTCAGCAAACATTCTTACTTCTTCAAAACTATTATATAACGGCACTGGTGCAAGCCGGATAACATTCGGTTCCCTCCAATCCGTAAAAATTCCTTCTTTCATCAATCCATTATAAATATCTTTTCCATTCTCAAGCATCAGCATTGAAACCTGGCTGCCTCTCTCCTTCTCATTTCGAGGCGTGAGGAATTCAATACTTTTTTTGGGAGATGAATTATTTATTTCTTCCAACAAAAACCATAAGTAACTTGTCAGCAATTTTTGTTTAGCCAAAATTTTATCCCATCCTGCCTCTTCAACAATTTCCAATGCTGCTCTATGTGCTGCATACAAAAACATTCCCGGTGTGCTTAATTGCCAGCCTTCGGCTCCTGGCATTGGCTTAAATCCTTTTTCCATTTTAAACCTTGTGGGTTTATCATATCCCCACCAGCCCGCAAATCTTGTCAGGCTTTCTTTGTGATGCTTTTGATGAATGAATGCTCCTCCGATTGCGCCGGGGCCAGAATTCAAATATTTGTAAGTACACCAGCAGGCAAAATCAACATCCCAATCATGCAAATGCAATTCAACATTGCCAGCAGCATGGGCAAGATCAAAACCAACTTTTGCTCCTGCAACTTTTGCAGCCTTAGTAATTTTTTCCAGGTCAAAAAATTGACCGGTGTAATAATTGATCCCTCCAAATAACACCAATGCCGTTTCGTCTCCGTGTTTTTCAATTGTCGAAATAATATCTTCTGTTCGTAAAGTATATTCTCCATTTCGCGGGGCCACTTCTACAATCGCAGTGGCTGGATCAAATCCCTTGTTTCTTACATGCGTTTCAAAAGCATACTGATCGCTTGGAAAAGCTTTTGCTTCACAAATTATTTTATAACGCTTTGCATCAGGATTATAAAAACTTACCAGCATCAGGTGAAGATTGACAGTAAGCTGGTTCATTACCACAACTTCATTTGGTAAAGCACCGACAATTTTTGACAAAGGATGAGCTAGCTTTTCGTGAAAATCCATCCATGGTTCCTTTGCATGAAAAAAAGATTCAACTCCTAACGATGCCCAATCAGAAAGTATTTGTTGTATATAGTTATTAGTAGACTTTGGTTGCAGCCCAAGTGAGTTTCCTAAAAGATAAATTTTCTGTTTACCGTCAGCTTCAGGAATGATGAATTTATCCCTGAAACTTTTTAATGGATCGGTAGCATCTGATTGTTGCGCAAAGGATAAGCCGGTTTCAAATTTCATATATTCAAACCTAAGAAAAATGCAGTAATTTTCTTTTATTAATAAGGAGTCGGAGTGTCTCAGTTTGAAATTCCTGATTTAGGCTACTGGTCAAAATAAACTGTATCACCAGCTTTAGTATTTCAGACTATCCAACATTTTACGAAAATGAGCAACTCTTGGGTCTTGTTTGCCAGATTCCCTTTTCACTATCAAAAAATAAGTGGTTACTGCAAGTGCTGTTAAGATTAAGCCCTTTATATAAAATTGCTTTTTCATTTTTAAAATCCGGATGGATATGAAATAGAAATCTGGTTTGAAAAAATTCCTGCTTCTTTAAAGTCATCCAATGAATCATTTAAGCAGATTCGGATAATCAGTAATGATCCCATCCACGCCTATCTTCTTCAGTTTTTTTATCTGCTTTGCATCATTCACTGTCCATGGAACGATCTTCATCCCCTTATCATGGCATTGCTTTACCAACTTCTCATCCACCAATGTTTGATTAGGACTATAATATTCCGGAGTATATCCAAGCTTATTCAATTGCCCGTCAAAATCGTTTACATCCGAATCTTCGATCAGCATCGATGTTTTAATTGAAGGAAATTTTTCATGAATATATTTTAATGACCGGAAATCGAATGACTGAATAATAACTCTGTCTTCTATTTTCTTTTCTTTGATCACCGCCATTAATAATTCTACAAACTCTGATGGCACAGGATGGAATCTATTGTCTCCGGCAGGTAAACTTTTTGTTTCAATGTTGTACTTAACCTTTTGTAAATTCTTTTTTGCGAGATATGTTTCAACGCTGTCTATCAGATCACTCAGCAACGGCTTTACTGCTTTCATTTTTAGTTGCTGATGGAACCGTGGATGCGGCTTCATTCCTACATCATATTTCAAAACTTCCTCGTAGCTCATTTGGTAAATATTAAGTTGCATCGCTTCGACTGGATTGACAAATGATCCATCCGGTTTTGTCGTGATCTCTGTCTCAAACCATGGCTCATGCGATACAACAACTTTATTATCCTTTGTAATTACTACATCCATTTCCAAAGTAGTCACCCCAAGATCAATTGCTTTTAGCATGGCAGGTATCGTATTCTCCGGCATTAAGCCACGACAACCACGATGACCTTCCACATCAAAGGCAGACTTTTGAAAATTTCCTTCATTCATAAAACCCATTAAGCAGAAAAGAATAATAAGTGATGAAAAGTATTTCATTTACCAAATAGTTGATGTTGTATTTTTTTCATTTCAGCAGCAATAAACTTACCATCGCTTCCCTGTTCGTTAAGCTTGTCCATAATATTATGAAAGCTTTTTTCATTACGATTCTGGCTTAATTTAAACACATTGTCTATCGATACCACTTCCACTTCAAATGCAACTATAGCTTTCAGTAGTGGTTCTGTGTACGCAGACGTCAAGTTATCGAATACAGTTGTAGAAGCAGTATTATTATTTTCGTAATGAAGTGTCAATCGTTTAAGAATTGCTATAAGATCGTCTTTATCTCCAAACCTGATAGTTCCTTTTGCATGCACACTCATATAATTCCATGTACTGGCTTGGTGTGGGTCATCATACCAGGTGGCACTTACATAAACATGGGGACTTGTGAACACAGCGAGGACATTAGGATTTCTTTCAAAAGCTTTGTGATGATCATTGTTTCTCATGATATGGCCGGTAAGAAATAATTTGCCATCTCTTTCATCGATAAAAACAGGCACTTGTGTGGCAACTGGTTTGTTTTCTTCATTGACCCCTGTTAGAAAAACAAAAGGATGCTTGCGCATAAACTCAAGTACCACTTCCTGATCCTTTTCTTTAAAATAAGGTAAGTTATACATGAAGCGAATTTAGTATTTACCATTCATTATTATCCCGATGATAAAACCTATCCGCTACAAAAGATCAATGCGGCCTATGGATGGAAATACTATTATTGATTGA
>DATHDP010000048.1:0-3919 GCA_035318985.1 Chitinophagaceae bacterium | reverse complement strand
TGTGTAGAAGATGGGCAAACAGCAGTCGCACCTGTGATACTACAGAGGGGTGGAATACATGCTTCTTCAAGACAACCACCACCCGCAACTGGCAAAACACAGCAATTATTCCCATACTTAATATATGCAACTGCCGGGATCAGTGTCCAGTTACCATTTAATATAAGCCTATAATAACGAGTTGTCTCATTATTCATACCCACATCGAATTTGAATAACGAACCAGTCATACAGCTCTGACTGGGATCCTGACCATACTTCATACTAGCTGGGAACCAGTTAACCTGATTTACGCTTGTTTCAGCAACAGCACCAATCAATATATGGTCAACAGTTGCCTCTTCTCCGACGCATGTATTTATTGGAAATCCCCAATGGCTTAGTGCGTTAACCTGCGCTATCCTGGTTACTGTATAGGTATAAGTTGTTTTATTTAATATGGGATCGTATGACTTTACAGCTGTGATGGTGAATTTTCCAGCACACGAAGCCTGGCTTAAAGCAACATTAACCGTGGCTCCAGTTAGAATAGTCAATACGAATAACTTTAGAAATGGATTTCTAAAGTTATTTCGACTTGCTAACCCCGATAAAATTTTAAAGAATTTGGTACTGATTAATGTAGTACAGTTAAGGTTGAAAAGCCAATGTAAATTCCATTTACAGGAAGGCTGTTCCATTGTTGTTCTCATAAACAATTAGTGTTGTTTTAAGTTTATTTGGTAGCACTAGTCAAAGCGATAGCCTTTCAAGCGGACATTAATAAAATGTTCTTTCGAGAGGGTTTCAGATAAAAAAAGCCTTCAAAAATGGGGGACTAATTGGTGGTAATTGAGGGGATGTTGGACGAGAAGAAACTGCAAAGCGTGGACTAAGGTAGCTTATTGCGGAGAATCACCAAAAATTTTGCTAATTTTTTTTTGAATTAAGTCTGTGTAAATCAATAACGTAATTGTACGAGCAACTGTTTATTATTTTTTTAATAACATAATTACGTAAATTTTTTTTCGACAAATTTTTGAGAATGTATTTCCCCAAATCGTTTGCAGGTCGGGGTTTTCAGGCGGTTTAAATTTTAAAAAAATTGATTTGAAACAACCGTGAGTTGTATAAAAAAATTCTGTTAATACATTTTTTTTCGACATAATAGTTATAACATGGGTTCTAAATTTGTTTATAAATTCTGTATGGCTAAATATTTTTTTCTGCCCTTTTTGCTATTTACATTTTCATTTTTGTCTGCACAAGAAAAACCCGAAGGATTATTTATTAATTCAAAAGCTCCGGACTTTAGTGCAACCGATCAATATGGAAAAGAGATCAGGCTAAAGAACGTTTTAAAAGACAGTTTGGTTGCGTTAATTTTTTATTGTGGTGAATGGTGTCCTTATTGTAATAAGCAATTAAAGAAACTGGAAGATTCATTACAATTGATAAAAGAGAAAGGCGCAAGACTAATTGCAATTACTCCCGAAAAACCTGAATTCATTTCTAAAACAATTGAAAAAACAAAAGCAAGTTATCCCCTGATCTATGATAAGGAAATGAAAATTATGAAAGCATACAGAGTAGCTTTCGAAGTAGATGAAAGAACTATTTCAAGATATAAAAATGCGGATATTGATCTTGCAACGGCTAATGGTCAAAAAGAAAAAGTTTATTTACCTGTTCCTGCCGTGTACATTATTAGTAAAGAGGGAACAATTCTTTATCGGTATTTTGATTTTGATCATAAAAAGAGAGCATCTGTTCAGGAAATAGTGGATCAATTAAAATGATCTTAGTCCGGCCAGATTAATTTCCCGATTTTTCCATTGCCACCGGCCAGGTAAACGGTATTGCCAATTCTTGCATACCTGCATACATGAAAACCTTCTTTGCTGATCGAATAAAAATTCTTGCCGCCATCAAACGAATAATCTACTCCATTCAGCCCGCATGTAACGATCGTTTCTTTATTTAAAAACTCAACGCAACTTCTGTAACCATGTGGAGGTGTTTTTGGACGTTCCCATGTTTTACCTCCATTATTAGAAAAAAAACAATTTTTATCGATCACTGAGTCTGCCATGAAATCTCCGCCAACTATAATTACTTTATTTGCTGAACTTTTTTTGTAGTTGTCATATACCGCTACTGAGTTTGTACCTGCGGTTTCTTTCCCTTTTATCATTGGTACATTAAAGATCGTTTTATTATAAAACAATCTTGAGTTTTTACCACCGCTTGCTATCACTACCGATCCATTATACAGCATACGAATGTTGGTACCGCTGGATGCAAAAAAAGCTTCACCACTGTCAGCAACAAATCTTTGTTCAGCAGCCAACTCATTCCATGTATTTCCTCCATCTTTTGTTTTTGCTATAAAAAATCTTCCATCAACGGGATCACCGATCACCATACCGTTTTTAGGATCACGAAATTCCATTGCATCTAAAAACATTCCTTTGGTCTTATTTTCATAAACCACTTTCCAGGTTTCTCCACCATCTGTAGTTTTTAGGATATAAGAAGGATCGGCAATTGCCATTATGATCGCAGTGTTTGCATCGAATGCTTCAATATCCCGGAAATCATTTTTTTCAAATCCCTTTACTGTCATCCATTTCCAGTTCTTTCCTGCATTAGAACTTTTACCTACAATTCCATTACTTCCGCTTACCCATATTATATTATTGTTTACAACTGATAATCCGCGAATGCTTGTTTTTATGCCTGTATTGAGTATTTCAACTTTTGGTAAAGTTTTTCTTTGTGAGAAAACGGTTGTAGCAATTACGAGTGAAAAGCATAAAATAAAAAAGCACTTTCCAGGGTTATTCTTCATAGAAATGATTTGATGACAAGATAATTAATCCGGGGCGGAACTAGTAATTCTGCATGTATCTCTTCGATGTTCCATCAGCATAAAATTCAAGCATTGCATAAGCAGGAGCAAATTCCTGGAAACTTCCTTTCCACCAATTCCCGCTAACAGCCCCGTTACAGTAATATTTTATTCCCAAATAATTTAATTCATCCTGTAAATGAATATGACCACTGATGCAAACTTTTATATTGGGGTAATTGTTAAATATCTTTTTCAATGAAAGAAAATCTGAATGCATCAGGTTTCGCTGAATTTTCAGATCACCATTTGCTTCTGTTTTATCAAAAAATAGGCCTGCACAAATTGAAAGAATAGGTATATGTGATACGATACAAATGAATTTTTCTTTTGGTACGGAGGCAAGTTCAGTTTGAAACCAGGCTAATTGTTCTTCATCTATTTTTCCAATATAGCCGCCGGCAGGATTTAGTTGTGTGCTATCAAGAACAATGAAATGCCATTTATCTTTTGAAAAACTATAATACCTGTTTTTCATTTGCAAAGTTTCTACTACCCATACCTTCCCATATTGTCTTACATTTTCAGGTTTATTTTCTTTGATGAACCAACCCCATATATCATGATTGCCGATACAATGATAAACAGGCAGGCTGATCTCTTTTTTCAGTAGGGATGTAAAAAGATCCCATTGTATTTGTGTTTTTTCTTTATCTGCCTCTAATGAATCCCAGATCGCATCACCGCCATTGATGATAAAATCAATTTCTGGTACTAATATTTGTGCATGATGCATTGCTTTTGCAACACTTGCTTCAATATCCTTACCGGGCTTTACATGAAAGTCAGTTAAATGGGCTACTCGTATTGGCGGTTTTTTTACTTGTGCTGTGAGAATAGCGGATGGATTGACAAATGCGGCTGCACCGACCCCGGCGGAATTAAGAATAAAATCTTTTCGTTTCATGCTTGGATTTTATGAGACGAAAAATTACGAAAATGAAATTAGTTCTTAGAAAGCTTTTTTCTCAGCAGATTTTAATTTCGGAAGACTAAAATTATCCAATGCACTTTTTTCAGCAATCATCT
>DATHDP010000047.1:0-3128 GCA_035318985.1 Chitinophagaceae bacterium | reverse complement strand
AACCAGCAGGTTTTGCACTTGTCACAGCTTTTGTTGCAGCATGCAACGGTGCTTTACAAGCTTTTGATGGATGTAATAATATGCTTAACATAACCGGTGAGATCAAAGACCCCGGCAGAAATATTCCGAAGAGTTTGTTCATAGGGTTATCGACTTGTATTGTCATTTATCTCATCATCAATGCTTCGATGATCTATGTGCTTCCGGTTGATAAAATGGCCGGGTCATCGTTGGTCGCATCGGATGCGGCAACCATTGCCTTTGGTGCTGTTGGTGGCGGACTGATCGCATTTTTAATAGCCTTCTCGGTTGCAGGCACTACCGGATCAAATGTTTTTACACCACCACGAATGACATTTGCCATGGCGAGGAATGGACAGTTTTTTAAAATGGCCGGTAAAGTGCATCCAAAATTTAATACTCCCGGCAATGCACTGCTGGTTCATCTTGGAGTCATGGTCGTAATGGTGCTGAGCGGTTCGTTCTTTATACTGGCCGACATGTATATTTTCATAGTCTGGACATTTAACCTGATGCTGATGATCGGCTTATTTATCCTTCGTAAAAAAATGCCTGACAAAGAAAGACCTTATCGTGTCTGGGGTTACCCGTGGGTACCCATCCTGGTGATCTTATTCAATGCCTTTTATCTCATCATTACACTGGTTCATGATATTCAAAACTATATTGAGGGTAAAACGAGATTAATGAACTCGGTATTCGGTATTATGGTAACCGCTGCTGGTATCCCTCTTTATTATTATTTCCGCTGGAAGTATAAAAACAAAACGGATACTGATGTCTCAGATCCGGTATAGGGTTTTTCCGTTTCAGAAAAAAAGCACCTGAGTTATAGTGTCGTCATACATCTTTTATTTAAATTAGACTTACGAACCTACGATCCGGTCCTATTATCCCGTTAATCCTGCCGGGAAATACCGTATCCGATACGGCAGGTATAGTTCGTCTCCGGCGAATATTCGGGCTGAACCAAAATCATCTACCAAACAGATTCAAGACCCCGGCACTGTCGGGGTTATTTTTTTATTAGTAACCGCACATGCACCTATTTTTGCCCAAATATCTTTATGCGCTACATGAAATGGATCGGGTTGTTTGCAGTCATTCTTTTGATCGTTTCTTGTTTTTTACCGTGGGTGAATATTGCTTCAAAAAATATTGTGGTCAGCGGTGTAGAATCAACCGGGACAAATTTTGGTAAACCTGGCTATACTCATTTTGTATTGAGTTTCTTCTTTATCATTTTTCATTTTATTCCAAAGCTTTGGGCCAAGAGAAGTAATTTATTAGTAGTTGCATTGAATATAGCATGGGCAATAAGAAATTATTTTATCATTTCAATGTGCAGGGAAGGAGATTGTCCTGAAAAACAAATTGGATTATGGCTTGTGCTGCTTGCTTCAATCCTTATATTGATCGCTGCACTATTCCCTGATATAGAATTGAAAGAAGAAAAGAAAGATTGACGCTAAGGTTTACTACTTCCATCTAATCTTAAAATTTTAAACACCAGAGTCTTGTCATACCGAGCCGAATTCAATCAATCTAGAATTTGAATGAATATAAGCGAGGTATCTTAGGTTTTGCCGCAACCGGAGATACCTCGACTAATTTTTCCTATAAAGAATAAGTAATAATTGCCGTCTCGGTATGACAAGACTCAATAAGACTGCGATCAATTATTCAATTCAAACAGTCTGTGTTTATTATCCTTCAAATAATTTAGCTACGCCAAATGCGGCACCTGCTGCTGCTGCACCAATTAACATAACCCTTATTGCACCCCACCATGGATTGACGCCGGTGATCTTACTCTTGAACCATCCGAAAACAAAAAGACATAATAGCGTAACTATCACAGAAATTTTTAACCCTTCAGTTGGTGAGTTAACAAAGAAGTAGGGACTTAACGGAACAAGACCGCCGAATACATACGATAACCCAATGTTCAATGCAGATTTTGTTGCTCTTTTTGGATCAGGTTTTTCTAAACCTAATTCGTACTTCATCATAAAATCCACCCAGTGTTTTTTATCCTTTGCAATTTCTTCTGTGGCTTTTTCCTGTAATTCTTCACTTAAGCCAATGTTTTTAAAAAACTCTTTTGTTTCTTCTATTTCCCGGTGACGAAGATTCTCAACCTCATAATATTCTCTTTTTACTTCGCTGTTGTAGTGATCTTGTTCTGTTTTTCCAGCGAGATAACCGCCAAGTCCCATCGCGATCGAGCCAGCAGCTATTTCTGCAATACCTGCGATAACAATAATATGTGTAGAGTCTACAGCGCCACTAAGACCAGCAGCCAGCGCAAATGGTACTGTGAGACCGTCACTCATTCCGATAACCACGTCTCTTAAAAGATCACTGCTCTTTAAATGTTCTTCGTTATGTATATCATGATGAAGATGAGTATCCATTTAGATGATAGTTTTGGAGATGATAGTTGATAATGAAGATAGACTTTAATAAATAATTATAAGCCTATAAGCGTCAATTTATCATCTAACTGGTATCATATTTTAATCAAGAACAGCCAGGCTTTTTCTGATTATTTCAACACACTCCAATATTTGTTCTTTAGTAATTATAAGTGGAGGTGCAAATCTTATTTTATCACCATGAGTTGGTTTTGCCAGCAAACCATTTTCTTTTAATGCAAGACAAAGCTCCCATGCTGCATCATTATTCCTGTGATCGATCACAATGGCGTTTAATAAACCTTTACCTCTTACCATTGCAATATGCAACGAATCGATCTTTTTTAATTCTTTTCTTAATAACTCACCCATTGCAGCTGCATTCTCTGCCATCTGTTCATCTTTTAATACTTGTAGTGAAGTAATAGCAACTCTGGAAGCAAGCGGATTGCCACCGTAGGTGCTTCCGTGTTCTCCCGGTTTTATGACCATGATTATTTCATTATCTGCTAGAACAACACTGGTTGGTATCATGCCTCCACTTAATGCTTTACCAAGAATTAAAATATCGGGCCTCACATTTTCATGATCACAAGCCAGCATTTTACCCGTTCTCCCCAAACCTGTTTGTATTTCATCAGCAATAAAAAGAGCATTTGTCTCTTTACATAGTTGTTTTGCTTTTGATAA
>DATHDP010000046.1:0-15812 GCA_035318985.1 Chitinophagaceae bacterium | reverse complement strand
CGTGACGCTCTAACCGAAGTAACATTGCTTTACGGCATCATTCAAAAATTTGAAAGGGCAACAATTCAACAAGAGCCGCATCCACCATAAAAAACTTACAGAGGAAGTTGGATTCGAACCAATTTTGCCAACGAAGTATCTCTTGCTTACGACACCTCTCAATAAAGTATGAAAGGGTGACAAGCAAAAGAATTCTTATATATTTCGCCATACAAACATTTCTGTTTGTAACAGGAATTGAACCTGTACACCCCTGCGGAGCACAGATAATATATAATATATCACCTGCTGCGTCTACCGAAGTATTTCTTTTTACGACACCTTTCAATAGTTTAAAAGTTCAGGAGTAACAAGCGAAATGAGCAACGGGGCGCTGTCAAGCTGAGGATTTGCACCTCTCCCGGTATTACTACCAGGCCCTTGCCCCTTTATTGGTGACGAAGTAACCCATCTCTACGACATCCTTACTTTCTTTAATAATTTAAAAGAACTTTTAAAAGTAGTCCCGGCAACACGGGACTACTTAACATCCCACTATAACTCTATTGCTTCGATCATCTTTATTGCGTTGCTTCCTTCTTCGATCGCTTTCAGCACATCGAAGATCTTGTCGCTCCATCCTGCTATCAAAAACACATCATCTCGCTGCACATTCAATGGAGTGTTGCCATGACCAGCCAGGTCGAACAAATACAACTTTGCATTTGGCGCTATCTTCTTATACTGTTTCCACAACCCGGCAATGTTCTCATTTCCCTGGCTATTCCACAACTGGCAGTCAGTAAACATCATGATCTTATCCACCACTTTATTTCGTTGCAACAGGTCTTTTATCACCAGGTAACCATTCGTGCTATAACCAACCTCACCTTCACGGCGATAAAATTCCTGCACATTGCTTAAGATATTTTTCTTAGGCACACTGATCATTTTCCAAGTATTACCAAACATACCAGTTACCACATTCTCACAACGGCTCTGCAGTAACATAGCCAGCATCAAACCGATGTCATAGTTCATGATCTTGCTTTTTGCACTGATGGCTGTTTGCATGCTACCACTCACGTCAGCAGCTATCACCACTTTAGTGTTCTCATCATAACCTGCAATATTTGCAGTACTTTGCAATACTGCCTGCTCCAATGCATCCAGCACTTTACCTGCCCGTCCGTTGTTCAATTGTTTCAGTTCACGGTATGCAGCCAGGAAACGGAATGGCAATTGTTTACTTTTTGCCACAGCCTTCGCATCACTCAAATATTCACATACTTTGTTCAATGCTTCTTTGCTTACTTCTGCTTCCAGCATGTTTCGCAGGTTACGCAGTGTAGCCATATAACCCAGCTTGTTGCTAAAGATCAGCTCTTCCCATTTTGCACGAACCGCTTCTTGTTTCAATTCTTTAGTATCAAACTTTTGCTGACCCAACACACTCAATTCAACTTCCCATGTATATGGCACTGCCAATTCATCTTTTACTATTTTATCAAACAAAGCTTGCTGCGCTTCATCTTTTGCTTTTGGGTGTACCAGGAACAATGCATCTTTCAACTTCACTGCTGCATCACGATTATATTTTGCAAACTGGTATTCATCAAACTTATTGAATGCTTCAGCCAAACCCTTTTGCAATTGCTTGCTTAATTTGTTCAGCTTCTTTACATCTTTACGTTCATTCGCAAGGGCATAGTAAGCCAGCAATTCAGCTATCTCATCTGCACGTTGAACAACACGGTTAGCCAGCTTGCTCACAATGCTTTCACCACTTGCCTGCTTTGCCAATTCAACTGTCAATACCAGCGGAACACTACGCAGGTACATTTTTTCGCGAACATATACCGCCAGCTTAGCAACAAACTCTTTATCGTTCACAGCGATCAGCTTACGCAAACGATCCATCTTATCGACTGCCTTTTCATAGAACTGGTCGCTCAGACCTGCAGTAGCTACCGCAGTATACAGTTCAAGTTGAGGAGTTAATACAAAAGCTTTTTCACCTTCGTAGTTCACTGTTTTGTTTGTTTTGCTCATTTTAAAATTAAACTTCATTTTATCCTCCTTTTCGTTTGATAGAACAAACCTCTAACCCAACTGTGCAATCTTTTTGCACAGTAAAATTTATTTTTATATTTTTTGTAAAATTTCTTTTTATGCCTGTTAACCGGAATGCGCTGATCCGTTACCGAACCATTGATAAATGTCTTCAGAATCGCCGGCGAAAATGGACCATCGAAAACCTGATCAAAGCCTGTAATGATGCACTTTATGAATATGAAGGCATCGATAAAGGCGTCAGTCTTCGCACCATTCGTCTTGACCTGAATGCAATGCGTAGCGATAAACTTGGTTATAATGCACCGATCATTGTAACTGATAAAAAATATTACAGTTACGAAGACCCCGAATACAGTATCGCCAATATCCCTCTTACATCGCAAGACCTCAACATCCTGCAGGAAGTTTCTCACCTGCTTCGCCAGTTCAAAGGTTTCAGCCACTTTAATGAAGTGAATGAAATGGTGAACAAGCTTGAAGACAAGATCTACAGTGAACAGCATCAGCGATCACCTGTCATTGACTTTGAAAAGAATGAACTCCTGGCCGGGATCGAATGGCTGGATATTTTATACAAAGCCATTATTTCACAAACCACTGTTCAGCTTACTTATCAATCTTTCAAAGCCAGACAGGCCAGTGATATTATTTTCTTTCCTTACCTGCTCAAAGAATTCCGCAACCGGTGGTTCATTCTTGGCATGAAAAAGCAAGGAAAAGAAATTTGCACATTTGCCCTCGATCGCATTCAAAACGTCATTTCAGTTTCAAATGAAACTTTTCGCAGTCACAAACAATTTGATGCGCAAACTTATTTCAGTGATATAATAGGCGTAACACGCAACGTTGCGGATGAGCCTACCTGTATCACTTTTTTAGCTGATCATTACCAGGCACCCTACATCAAGACCAAACCAATTCATGCTTCGCAAAAAATTGTTGAAGAATCAAAAGAAGGAGTAACCTTCAGTATTGATGTCATTCCAAATTTCGAGCTCGAGCGGGAACTCATTGGATTTGGCGAAGGATTAAAGATCCTTTCACCAAACAATTTTGTTCGTCGCATCGGCAGAAAGATCAGGATGATGTATGAAGCCTATCATAAACCAGATGCTCCAATAACTTAAAGAACTTATTGCACTATCTTATTCGCACAATTCGAACTTGCGAATGCTTCTGGTTTTGCTTTGAATGCGAATCCCATTCCCACGATATAACCCATCGCTTCTTTCAATGCATCATTGCTTTTGAAGTTTGGATTGGTGTTAATATCAGCATGCACTTCCATGTCTGCACTGTATCGTGAAAAAATATTACACAATGCATATGCTACTTCAATGCTTTTATTTACCTCCATTAACATTCGTTGCTTAATACTCATCCGTTGTTTAGTGATCTCATTGTGTATATACATAAAACCTCCTTTTCCTTTCCGGATAAATACAATTACTGTTGCGAATTCTGTTTCTTTTCCTTTTACCTGGCTATCGGTTCCAATGCAGACTTTCATTTCATGTCCTGCTTCTTGCTCACGCATCAATACGTTCGTCACTTCATCAGCGATCGGAATTTTGATCCGCTCGCCAGATAGTTTTCTCCATTTCCATTGTACCTGTTCCATTTCATATCATCCTTGTTTTTAAATTTCAATTTTCAATTAGCTGTCTTTTAAACCCTATGATCTCAGTTCTTTCGGACTTATACTCTATATCTTCAGGATTTGTGATCTCCGCAATCGTCATTGGCTTTATAACCAGATTCGTGTAGCCAAGTCGATAATTGAGTCGCTGCGCTTTTCTTACACTAAGTTTCCTGAATTCATATTTTGCGATCAATCTTCCCTTACGCATCAACGCACTGTCAACCATTGTTAGCGAACTGTTGAACGTGCAGATCAATTGCACATTTAGAAAGTCTGCAAGCAAGCCATCAGAAATATTTAACAGGTTACTTACTGATGAATTTTGATTGGCTTTCCTGTCCATAATAATATTCTCTGCATCTTCAATGATCACAACAGAGTTTGGATTATCGATCAACAGATCAATGAACTCCGGGTCAACTAAACTGCCGGCGATATTGGGAGATAAAAACAGCACTCTCTTTTTTATTTTCCCGATCAGATGACGCAGGTAAGTTGTTTTGCCAGTACCGGGCAACCCGTGTAATAAAACAATGCCCTTATCATCATTTTTATTTAATCGCTTTCTTATCACTTCATCTGTTTGTATAAAATCATCTTCGTAGTACAAATCCAGGTCAAGCTTTGTTTTTTTAATCTCCATACCTTTTAATTCCAGGCCATAATTTCCTTTCACGATCAAGTTGATTTCAAGTCCTGTTTTTCTCTCTCTTCTTTTAAAACGGCTTACTTCTTTAATAAGATCATTAGCCATATCATAGTCTTCGTGAGTATGCAGCACTTCACAATAATTATTTCCTAACTCTACGAGGCAATCATCCTTTAGCAAGATGATCGTCGTGAAATACAAAGTCTTTTTCTTTTTTCTATCATATTTCGAGTTATGAAAGATCCCTGTAATTGCACCCACATATTCCTGCTTTATATATTTCAGCACCTTCTCAGTATTCAGCTGATCGGCCCATGTAACACATGGCACTTTTTGGTAAGCGTACATGTAATATGCCTGGCTATCCAAAAAGTCATTTTGGAAAATGCTGTTAGCATTCATTATTTTTTGTTGTGTGTCCATAATTTTTGTTTGAAATAGTTAATAAAATTCCGGTTACTCTTTTGAGTAAATATTTCCGTTGGCTATTTCATTACACGAGTCAGCATAATTCTTCATTTTTATTTTTCATTATTAATTTACAGTGGCGCTCCGTGGAATTGAACCACGATCTCCGGGATTTCACTCCGACGCATTTTTATCCATTCTGCCAAAGCACCAGTTGTTTGTACGAATATTGACAGATCATTATTTTCTCTTCATCGAATTATATTCATCAACAAACTGCGGATGAAGAAAGATTCGAACTTTCAACCCTCCCGTTAACAACGGGACGCTCTGCCGTTGAGCTATTCATCCAATTCAATTGATCAATGAGATTCGAACTCACATCTCCATCCCGGCGCTTTACCAGTTAAGCTATACCCAATTTTTTTATATCGTTGGCCCGGTGAGATTCGAACTCACAACCTCCCGGTTAAAAGCCGGGAACATCTATCCAGTTGAGCTACGAGCCAATTTATCTGTGATGACTGATGGACTCGAACCATCAACCTTTACGGTATCAGCGTAATACTCTTAACCATTGAGCTAAGCCATCATTTGTTGGCTTAGAAAGATTCGAACTTTCATCACTGCGTTCGAAGCGCAGCATTCTTCCATTGAACTATAAGCCAACTATCCGAACTAATTGGTTGACTCCGGGATTCGAACCCTGTTCCTCCGTTGCACAGACGGACACTTTACCGATAAGCTAGAGCCAACATTAACATGACACCGGATTCAGCATCGAACTGAAAATACCAGACTCAAATTCTGGTGTGTTACCAATTACACTATCCGGCAATCAGCGGTTCGTACGGGAATCGAACCCATAGCAACAGATCGACAATCTGTGATGTTAACCATTACACCAACGAACCCGTTGTAGCCCGTACGAGATTCGAACTCGTATCATCACAATGAAAATGTGAAGTCCTCAACCTTTAGACGAACGGGCCAACTTTGTATGGGCGATCCCGATTGAATCGGGACAGCTTCTTCATTCCAGGTGAAGGATCCGACCAATCAGAATACTCCCATATATTTCCTCATAATCTTTTTTAATCTTTACAATCGTGGTTTTATAAAGCGTCCCCGTTGCATCTCACGGGGAACGCTTATTCCTCCTTCTGCATCTAATACTTTCAATTCATGTTATTGCTTCTTGCGAAACCGATCACTTTATTTACATCGCCTGTTACATGGAACACAGACAATTCTTTTATCATTGTTTGTCCCCAATTGTATTGGTCTTTTGTATGCAATACCTGACAATAGTTATTCCCCAACTCGATCATTCTTTTATTCTTCAACACAAACAATGTGTTGTTAAAAAAGAAACCTCTTTTCTCATGATCAAAATAATTATGTTGATAGATCCCTGCCAACTCACTACGATAAGTGCTTTGAATAAAATCAAATCCTTTGCTTGTATCCAGTTCACCAATAAAGCTGATACATGGTACTTTATTAAACTCAACAGCGTAAAAAACCTTAGGGTCAACATAGTGACCTAAAAACAAAGTATTCACCTGGGATACTTTTGTTCTGAATAAATTGAAAAACATAATTCCTGTTTTATTGATCATTAAATAAAAAACCCGGTCGTGTTACGACCGGGTTCTACTCATTCATCCTAAAGATGTTTATGTATAGATACAATCCGGTCGTATATTAATATCATTACAATCATTATCATTGGGCACAATACTTCCCTGTTCCATCGCATAGCAATGGCCACTGAGTGATGATATTTCATCCATCGTTCTAAATTGTTTATGTCGTAATTGCGTCAGCATTTTATTTTATTAATCAGTTAGATTCAATAAGTGTGTTTATTTCATAAAAGAATCTCTTATTTTTCCAATAATCTTTTAAATCCCTCTAATCATGTTCCTGACAAACAAAAACCCCGCAATCTCTTGCGGGGGCTCGGTTATATCGAATTAGCTTTTAAACTTATTCAGAACATGCCCCGCAATTAGTGTAGTCTCCTTTAGGACTAAACCAGTTTCTTGTGTCAATATGTTGTTCTATGCGTAACATGTTTTTTGTTTTGAGGATGCAAAGATTGAACTAATTTTTTATTGTTGCCAAATTTTTCGAGAAGTATTTTAAAAATATTTTTTAAAACATTTTTATTTGTCCTCCCGGTCTTCTGAATATACTTCTATCCAAACTCCATTCTTCCGCATTCATTCCATATAGCTTTCCATATTTTTTATACTGTTGTGCAACCATTTGTGCAATTGCTCCTTCACCACGCATACGTACGCCATAGCGGGAATCATTTACTTTTCCATCATGACTATTTTCAATTAAATGCCAAACCTTATCAGCCCGATCAGGGAAATTTTTATAGAGCCAATCATGAAATAAAAATTTGATAGCACCATTTAACCGTATAAATGTGTAAGCAGTAAAAGTCGCTCCATTGTCTCTTGCCTCTTTCATGATGCGTTGCATTTCGTGCTCGTTCAAACCAGGTATCATCGGGCCCATCATGACGCCCATGCGAACACCTGCAGAACTTAATTCATTTATTACTTTCAACTTTTGTTTTGCAGTCGTTGTCCTTGGCTCCATCACTCTTCGCAGATCTTCATTAAAAGAAGTAATGGAAACCATTGCTGAAACAATTTTCTTTTTTCCCATTTCCTGTAACACATCTTTATCTTTTAGTATCCATGAATTTTTTGTGAGAATGCCAACTGGCTGATTGAATTCATTACACACCTCCAATAAACCTCTTGTTAAACGAAAAGTTTGTTCAGCTGGTTGATAGCAGTCTGTATTGCCACTTAACATGATCGGTGTTGCATCCCATTTCGGATGCATTAAAAATTTGCGTAAAAGTTGTGGTGCATTTTTTTTGACAATTATCTTTCTTTCAAAATCAAGGCCTGCGCTATAACCCCAGTATTCATGAACATTTCTTGCATAACAATAGATACAACCATGTTCGCAACCTGCATAAGGATTCATGCTGTACATCATTCCTACATCGGGACTCTCTACTTTGTTGACAATTGTTTTCGATTCCTGTTCTAAATATTGCGTAGGCACATTTGATTCTTCCCAATCATCAATTGATTCAACATGTTCTTTTGTCTTTTCATTTTTAAGGAATTTATTTTTTGTATTGATCTGTGCTCCTCTTCCTTGTAAGTACTGAGAATTCTCTTCCTGATCTTTGACCTTTACTTTGTAATGGTCTTGTTTTAGTTGTTTATCCATAATAAATGTTTTTAAAATCGCGGAGACAGGGAGACACAGTGAAACACGGAGAGGTGAAAAGTAAATAACGGAGATGCTATTTACTTGTATAATTAAAGGATCATTCTTTTTAATCCATCCTTCATCAAGGGTACATGAAAATTCAATATATAACCAAGTCGTTTATTTGCAAGTCTTAAATAACTCAATAATTGCGCCTCCCAAACTAGATGATATACTTCTTGAGCTTTTAACTCAATTACGATCAGGTCATCAACCATTATATCGATCTGCAATCCTTCATCTATAATTACATTATCATAAATTAATTCTGTGCATTTTTGTTTTATAAAAGGAATATTTCTTTTTGTTAATTCATAGCAAAAACATTTTTCATAAACACTTTCAGGCAGTCCCGGACCTAAAAATTTATGTATTGTGATAGCACTATCCACAACTTGTGATGCCAACCACTTTTCTCTTTCCGTTAATGGTTTATGATTTTTTCCTGTGATATTTTGTGTCAATATGTCTCCGTGGTTTAAATCCTACATAAATAAATCTCCCTGCTTTGTCGTCACTGGTAAATTCTGAAACTCGAAGCGCTGCACAACCTGGTATTTTTTCTCATCTAGTGGTCGCTTTAATAATAACATTCCATCTGCGATAAATCTTCCCGTGAAATTTTTATTGCTGTATTCGAGCCAACCTTTTTCATATTGCCATGGTTGCAATTTTCTTGCAATAGTCATATGTGGTTCAAGAATGAAGTGAGGCTTATTATCTTTATTCAACTTCATAAGCCGTTGAGTTTCTTTCCTGACTTCTTTTACCAGTGTTTGCACGGGAACCTTGCTGACTACATCTATATATATAGTATGACTGGGGAAACTTCCGAAATCTCTCAATTCAACTTTGATCGGATGAAAACCCATAGCCACCATTTTTAGTCGATTGACCAATCGCTCTTCCATCATTTCATACTGTAGAAAATTTGCCAATGTAATATGCGGCTTGCCACCAAGTGCCGTTGGAGCTTTATATTGATCATAAAATTCCTGCTTCACCTTCATGATCTTGTTCCGCAACTCTTCGTGTGGATTTAATACAAGCAGGTATTCAAAGATCCGGTAACCCGGTATCGTGACCGTGGTAATTGATTGTAATTGCATAACCCATCCTCCTGATTTTTTGGTACAAATTTTATTAGTATAAATTTACTAATATTTTTAGTTTATATCCAAAAAAATTATCACCTTTATTTAGAAAAATATTTTTATGGAAGGAGAAGAATTTTATGGCGCTGCCTATAAAGGGACAAAAAAGTTTACCCAGAAAGAAGTGAAAACAGCAAACGCCACCGGTTTTGGTGCAGCCGCTGATGATTATATGGAACGGGGCATTGATCTGAATGAACAACTGGTTCATAATAAACCCGCTACTTATTTTTTTCGAATGAAAGGCGATGCAATGCAGGAGGCTGGCATTTTTGATGGCGACATTTTAATTGTTGACCGATCGTTGAAACTGGTAAATGGAAAAATCATTGTTGCAATATTAAATGGAGAGTTATTAGTGAGGCGCTATCACCAGAATTTTTCGTCCGCGTTTTTAATTCCTGATAACAATAGGTATAAGCCGATCAATATTGCAGAGTTTAGTGATTTTAAAATGTGGGGAATAGTTGCTTATTCTATTCATTCATTATTATGAAAGCCATTGTTGATTGTAATAATTTTTATTGTTCCTGCGAGAGATTATTTAAACCATATCTTGACAGGAAACCAGTTGTTGTATTAAGCAACAACGATGGCTGCATCGTTTCCAGAAGTGATGAAGCAAAAAAATTAGGTGTAGAAATGGCCGGGCCTTACTTTATGGCAAAGCCATTGATACAAAAACATGATGTGGCAGTTTTTTCTTCCAACTATAATTTATATGGTGATCTCAGCTGGCGGGTAATGGAAACCTTACGCATAATACTTGGCAAAAAAAATGTCGAAGTATATTCTGTTGATGAAGCTTTTCTTGATCTCAGCATTTTTCCATTGGAAGACCTACCTAAAATAGCAAAAGAAATAAGAACAACTGTAGAAGACTGGACAGGTATCAAAGTTTCTGTTGGTGTAGCTCCTACTAAGGTTTTAGCAAAACTTGCCAATCGCATGGCGAAAAAAAATAAACATCTCACGGATTGTATAACGGTGCTTGACACAGAAGAAAAGATCAGCGCTGCGCTGCATAAAACACCGGTGAGTGACATTTGGGGCGTAGGATATCAGTATGCCAACAAACTAAAAGAAGTATGGGGGATTTATGATGCATGGCAGCTAAGAAATCTCAGCGACGAATTTGCACATGCACACCTGGGAGGTGTAGTGGGTATTCGGTTAGTTCATGAATTACAGGGAATCCCTTCTCAGGAAATGGAGGATGAATTAGTAAACAAAAAAATGATCGCAACCACAAGAATGTTTGGAAGTGCCGTCGGTGATATTGATTCAATAAAAGAAGCGGTTGCCACCTATACATCAAGGGCAGCAGAAAAATTAAGAAGACAACATAGCGCTGCGAGGGTCATAAACGTATTTGTAGTTGAAAAAGGAGAAAATCACAATGTAGATTATCATGGAGCAACACATCGAAAATATACAACATTACCTGTTGCTACTTCATTTACCAATGAATTAATAAAACCGGCAGTAGCTCTTGTTGACAAATTATATAAGAAAGGAACATTTTATAAAAAAGCTGGGGTAATGTTAAGTGGTATTGTTCCTGATATGTCGATCCAGGGAAATTTATTTTTATCAGAAAATAAAAATTGTGAAAGAAAACTGATGGATATGATCGATAATATCAACTTCAGTCAGCGTGATGATGTATTGAAATTTGCAGCAAGCGGCACTACAAGAGATTGGAAAATGAGGCAGGATCTGCGCAGCCCGAGATATACAACAAGATGGGATGAGCTATATGAAGTGAGTTAATCAAACAATCCTTTCTGAATATTCTTTTTAGCTGGTGCATCTTCTATAAACTTCGGCTTTATCAGATTCAATCCACATTCTTTATTTAATTTATCAACTAAATAAACTGTCAACTCAGGTGAAGTTGCTTCATCATGCATGTGCATAAAGAAATACAATTCTTGCAAACCATGATCCAACCAATACTTCATTCGTTGTATCCAAACATCAGACCTTGTATAATCAGTAGGATGCAAACTATTTCCAACATAACGGATAAATGCTTTTGGAATAGTCAAATGCATATGAGCACAATCTCTTCTGCCAGTAGTATCAGTAATTACGGCTCCTATATTCTTCTCAGATAAAAAACCAAACAACTCTTCTCTTTCTTTTTCTTTGCTAAACCATGCAGGGTGACGCACTTCTAAAAAGAACTGCATCTCTTTTGGCAACGATAGCATGAATTTAAAAAGATCATCTTTCCTGTTTGGAGAAAAAGTGTCACTTACCTGTACGAAGATAGGTCCGAGATTTTCTTCAAAAGCCTGGACACCGCGTAAGAATTCTCTGGTTAAAAATTCTTTTCCCTTTAAAGTTCCGCGATGAGTAACTCCCTGGTACATTTTTGGACAAAAAAGAAAATCTTTTTCTTTTGCTTTCTCTTTCCACTTGCTTATTCCTGCCGCACCGTATATTTTATAATGCGTCGCATTTAATTCAATGCAGTTATAATGGTCCACATAATGTTGCAGGAAATTTTTTTCTTTTGTCTTTAGCGGATAAATTTTTCCAACCCATTCTGGTCTTCCCCATTTGGCGCAGCCGAGATATACTTTAGGTTGTTTAGCTGGTTTGCCACTTAATATTTTTTTATTAAACGCTGGTTCAGCAGGTAATGAAAAATCAATGGTGTTCAATTCATTTTCCCCAACTCTTCCGAATTCCATAACACTATCTTTTACTTATTGATATTTTTTTTCAAGATCAAATAAGATCTTTTTATCTGCATCATTGATGGTACTTGTTGTATCCTGTGGCACAAAATGAATTTTGTAAGATTGAATGGCTATCTCAGGCTTGTGTATATTATAGCCAACAATCCGTAAAGCCTGCAACGCATTAAAATCTGCAGGCACCTGGACATTGGTCGTATCAAACCAAAAACCAAAACCTTTCTCTGCCAATGTTTGCCATGAAAAATACCGGCTTGGATCCACCTTTCTTCCAGGTGCAACATCAGCATGACCGATAAAGTTTGCTTGCGGAATATTATAGGCTCTTTTTAACCTGTCAAGCAATTGCAGCAAACTGTTCATTTGCGCTTCAGTAAATGGTTCGAAGCCATTATTATCAATTTCTATTCCAATGCTCATCGAATTAAGATCAGTTGCATTTCCCCATTTACTTACACCTGCATGATGTGCCCGTAACAGATCATTTAGCATGTGGTGAACAATGCCATCCCGACAAATAACATAATGTGCACTTACAGCAGTACGAGCTAATGTGAATGTCCTTAGTGTTGAATCGCAGGAATTTTGCGCGGTGTGATGTATAACAACAAAGTTGGGACGACGCATTGAAAAATTTGTCGTGCCCACCCAATTATCAGCATATTGTAAACCTGCGGAATCCTTTACAGGATATTCACGTAAAAGTTTTGCATAATTTTTTACCTGCTTCTTATACGATTTATTAGTTGCGGCATATTTATTATGAACGCATGCCGCTAAAAAAATGATCACCAAAGGGAAAGCCAGTAACCTTTTCATTCTGAAATATAATTTTGCGGAAAGTTAATTAAGCCTGCTGAAAATCCTGAAACCACTTACATATTTCTTCTGTATTGTCCGCCTACTTCATAAAGAGCATGAGTTATCTGACCAAGTGAGCAATACTTAACTGTTTCCATTAATTCTTCAAAAAGATTTCCATTGTTAATAGCGGCAGACTTTAACCTATTTAGCATTTCATCAGATCTATCCTTATTCCTTTCCCAAAAAGCATGAAGGTTTTGTATCTGTTGTTCCTTTTCTTCTTTTGTACTTCGTATCACTTCATTGGGGATGATCGTCGGTGAGCCTTGTTTGTTTAAAAATGTATTGACGCCAACTATCGGGTATTCACCAGTATGTTTCTGATGCTCGTAATACAAACTTTCTTCCTGTATCTTATTTCGTTGATACATTCTTTCCATTGCTCCTAACACGCCACCACGTTCAGTGATACGATCAAATTCATTAAGTACTGCTTCTTCCACCAGGTCAGTCATTTCTTCGATGGCAAAACTTCCCTGTGTAAAGTTTTCTGTTTTTGCAGATCCTAATTCACGATTAATGATCAGTTGTATCGCCATTGCTCTTCTTACACTTTCTTCCGTTGGTGTTGTTATTGCTTCATCGTATGCATTTGTATGAAGTGAATTGCAATTATCATAAATGGCGTACAATGCCTGCAATGTTGTTCGTATATCATTAAAATCAATTTCCTGCGCATGCAAACTTCTTCCTGATGTTTGAATATGATATTTCAACATCTGGCTGCGTTTATTGGCTTTGTATTTATAGCGCATTGCTTTTGCCCAAATTCTCCTGGCTACTCTCCCGATCACACTGTACTCTGGGTCCATCCCATTACTAAAGAAGAAAGAAAGGTTAGGTGCAAATTCATCAATATTCATTCCACGGCTTAAATAATATTCAACATACGTAAATCCATTTGACAATGTAAATGCGAGTTGTGTAATAGGATTGGCTCCCGCTTCTGCAATATGATAACCGCTGATACTTACGCTATAAAAATTCCTGATCTTTTGCTTGATGAAATACTCCTGTACATCGCCCATTAGTTTTAGGGCAAACTCAGTAGAAAAAATACAAGTGTTCTGCGCCTGGTCTTCTTTTAAAATATCTGCTTGTACAGTTCCCCTCACTTGTTGGAAGGCTGATTGCTTGCATTGTTCATAAATTTCTTTTGGTAAAACTTCATCGCCACTTAGTCCAAGTAATTTCAAACCAAGTCCATCATTTCCCACAGGCAAACTGTTGGGCGATGAAGTATTGTTATATATCGGTCCAGCAGAGTCTTTGTATTTTTCTTTACTGATCTTTTCTAAATCCTTTTCTAATCCTAGTTCTCCTATTTTTTTCTCACATTGCTGATCAATCGCTGCATTCATAAAAAATGCAAGCAGCATCGGTGCAGGTCCATTGATGGTCATGGAAACAGAGGTTTTCGGATCGCAAAGATCAAAGCCACTATATAATTTCTTTGCATCATCAACTGTTGCAATGCTCACACCTGCGTTACCAATCTTTCCATAAATATCAGGACGATGATCAGGATCCTCACCATAAAGTGTTACGCTGTCAAATGCGGTAGATAATCTTTTTGCTGGCTGATCAACACTTACATAATGAAAACGTTTATTGGTTCTTTCCGGTCCACCTTCACCGGCAAACATTCTTGTCGGGTCTTCGCCTTCTCTTTTTAATGGGAATACGCCACCTGTAAATGGAAAAGAGCCCGGCACATTTTCTTGTGCCTGCCAGCGAAGCAGGTCACCCCAATCTTTGAATTTTGGTAAAACAACCTTTGGAATTCTTGTTCCCGATAAACTTTTACTGAACATTTCCTGCCTGATCACTTTATCACGAACCTTATATTCATAATAATCTTTTTCATATGCTTTTATTTTTGACTGCCAGTTTGAAATTAGTTTTCTTGCCACAGGTGTTAATTGTTCTTCATAAAACAGTTTCATTTTTTCAAGAACTGCTGTCGAATAGCCATGTGATCCTTGTGCAAATGAAAAATTTTTAATTTCATCCAGCACACCTTGTAACTGGTAAAGCTTTGTTGCAATGGTTGATTGTTCTTTTACCAACTGATCATAACTCCTGTTACTTTCACTTATTTCACTCAAATACCTTACTCTATTAGAAGGAATAATTGCCTGTGTGATCTTTGCTGTTTCTGAATACCGATATTTGCCAAAACTTATATTTGTTTTTTCCTCAATTTTTTTCAGCAGCATTTCAAATAAATGATTGACCCCATCATCGTTAAATTTACTTGCAACTGTTCCAATGATCGGCAAGGTTTCATCTTTTGCAGTAAATAACTGGTGATTTCTTTTATACTGCTTTCTCACATCACTCAATGAATCCAATGCCCCAGCTTTATCAAACTTATTTATACAAACAATATCTGCATAATCAAGCATGTTTATTTTTTCCAGTTGCGATGCCGCGCCATATTCGGGTGTCATTACATACATACTTACATCACAATAATCAAGAATACTTGCATCACTTTGACCGACACCGGCACTTTCCAAAATAATAAAATTAAACTCTGCTGCTTTACATATATCAATTGCTTCCTGCACTGCACCACTTAGCGCAGTATTATCATCTCTTGTTGCCAGCGATCTCATATAAACTCTTGGATGAGAAATAGAATTCATCCTTATCCTGTCACCTAATAATGCGCCACCTGTTTTTTTCTTTGAAGGATCGACAGAGATTATTGCAATTGTTTTATCAGTAAAATTTGTTAGAAAGCGGCGAACGATCTCATCAGTTACACTGCTTTTTCCTGCCCCACCCGTACCTGTAATTCCTAATACAGGTATTGTTTTGACTCCTGACTCCTGACTTCTGACTTCTGACTGATTTCCATTCTCAGCATTCGTGATCTCTCTTGCGATCACTCTTACATCTTTTGCTTCTTCTAACTTCAATGGCGTTTTATAATCCGCCTTTCCATTTAATTGAATATCGCATTGCATAATCACATCTTCGATCATACCCTCCAGCCCCATTTTTCTTCCGTC
>DATHDP010000045.1:0-2116 GCA_035318985.1 Chitinophagaceae bacterium | reverse complement strand
TATGATGATTTTATAAAGTATGAATCAGAAGCTGCCTGCCGCGAGGTTGGTAAATTAAGAATTGAAGGAAAAGAATATTTGGTGAAAGATGGTGATGTGATGCATTTTAGGTTTAATGTATAACCCCCTGTCCTCCTAAAGGGGAGACTTAGATCGGTCTTACTCTTTTTTCTGAACTTTGGAATAGATGAAAAAGGGAATGTTTTATAAAGCAGATCCTTTGATTTTTTCGAACGCAAGAGAACTTAGAAGCAAGTTAACTCCTGCAGAGGAAATTTTTTGACTAAGACTGAAGGAGCAATTTCCCAAATACAAATTCAGAAGACAACATCCGATCTCAATTTATATAGCAGATTTTTATTGTCACAAAATCAAATTGGTAATTGAGATTGATGGTTCAATTCATGATACCGAAGAAGCAAAATTGAATGATAAAAGGAGACAACAAGATCTAGAAGATTTAAAGCTGACAGTAATTCGCTTTACAAACGACCAAGTCAAAAATGAAATTGAAAGTGTAATTGAAATAATTTCTTCGACTATAAATAAGTTAACTGCAAATAAGGAATCAAGTTCCTAAGTCTCCCCTTTAGGGGGACAGGGGGTTGGCTTAAAATAATGCCCTGATCGATGCCCTTCCGATATGCACTGTTCTTGCATCGCCGGGTTTTCTTCCTTCGTAAGTAAAATTCAATTCGAGATGATTGAGCAGGCGTTTTGTAAGATCAATACTCCAGAGATAATTACTTCCGGGCAATAAACCATCAAGCATAATATAACTTACTGTTGTGTTAGGTGGAGCTGCATAATCGATATTACTAAAGGTGAACTTCCCGGTTATAGAACTGTTTGAAAGCACATTGTATTTTGTTTCAACGTTGATAGAGTTTGAAGTCGATCTCTCACCGCCATATAAAGCATTGTTCTTTTTGTTATCAAACTTATAGCTCGTTGCCAGGCGGAATTTTGTTCCCTGTATAAAAACCACTCGAGGTTCAATATTATAAATATCCAGTTCATAATTACGATTCGCAAAGCTTGGCGTATACAAACCAGTTAATCCTTTTTTACCACTAACATCAAATGTTAAAGAACGGCTTAAATTCAACCTGAACTTTATTGTCCAGTCATTTATTCGGCGGCTCTCATAACCATAAGTAAGCAAGATCTTAGCTTTGTTTCGTAGGTTACTGATATCAAAACCCCATTTGCTGCTAAACCGATTGAATGAAAATGTATTTAGAAAAACCGTATTTAATGTCAGCAACGCAGTATCTGCCAGTTCATATTTAAAAGGGTTGAATTCTGTATTTCCCTGGGCTATTGATTTTTTAGATACCTGTAACGAAGATTTAAGGTTAGTACGTGAAATCAGTTTTTGAAGTCCTTTTATATCACTCTTATTTAATACTGATCTTGGATTTAACTGGAAACTATAATTGAAAGTGGTGTAATTCGCTTTTACAAATCGGTTGGTGGGAGTAAATATGCGGATGAACTTTGCCTGGTCAGGAAACAAGGCTTCTTCGAATTCATTCAATTGCTGAATACCGTCGGTGTTATAATCGTTCCATGCAAATTGGCCAGTGCCTGCCGGTACTTCCAGGTAAGAGAAATCTCTTTCTTGCTCCTGCCCCGTTCCTAATTCATATAAAATATTACCCATCAGCAATCCCTTCCATTCATTAACGATATATTCAGCCCTTCCAAGAATTGTTTCATCTTCCTTTTGTTTGGAAACGCTATTCAATACTTTCAATTTTCTAAAAGTAGTATTCACTAAGAATTGGTGGTGCTGATTGGACAACAATTCTGTTTGCAGGTTCAGGTTCATACTTCTGTCACCACGACTGAAATTTTTACCAACAGGATATTTATCAGAGCGGGTAAAAAAAGTGACCCCATATTTATTCTTCTTTTGTTCTGAAGATCTCAGATAAGCTGAATATGTATCAAAAGAAAAACTCTGGTTCGTTAAGGTATCTGTAACCTTATCATTTGTCTTATTTTGTTCCAATGCATATCTAAACCCAAGTCTGAAATCTTTTAATTGTTTAAGTTCCTTACTAACATCCAACACAGGTTTTATAAAACTTCCTTCGGTGAATTGAGTTTT
>DATHDP010000044.1:0-19588 GCA_035318985.1 Chitinophagaceae bacterium | reverse complement strand
GTTTATAATTTCAGCTTTCAATCTTTCTTTAAAAAACCGTTCGAGTTAAATAGAAATGCAAATAATTATATTGAATGGAACGGAGATCCTTTTCACCCGATCGTAAATATTGAAGCAATTTATAAAACAGAAAAAAAGGTTGATTTTTCACCTATAACCAATAATTTCTCGGAATATAAAGGCGTTAGCTTCAGAGATTTTGTATATGTAGTTGCTAAACTGAGAGGAGACCTTTTCAAACCAGATATTTCATTCTCGCTTGAGTTTCCTCCTGAAAGCCCTCCAAACTCAGATCCTTCGATTTCTTATATTATTCAGAAACAAATTTTGGATAATGAAAATGAATTGAATAAACAGGTGGCATTCCTTGTAGTGTTTAATAGTTTTGCGCCGACTGATGCTGGTTCATCATTATATTTAAATACAGGTGTTGGTATTTTTGTAAACAGTATTTCAGATTTTCTGTCAGGTCAAATAAATAAAGTATTGAATAATATTTTATCCAACAAGCTGAAGATACCGGGACTGTATATAAATTTCTCGGGCTCTCTTTATAATCCAAAACCTTTTGAAGGCGGGTCAAATACTCTTAATTACAATAGAACAAACCTAAATCTTTCTATAGGCCAAACATTATTTAATAACCGTGTTGTGCTAACTTTTGAAGGCAACTATGATGTACCATTTACGGCAAATACTTCACAGGTAAGCAGTGACCTGCTTACAAATGTCACCACTGAATTTCTTATAAATAAAAGTGGTTCTATCCGTGCATCAGTTTTTTATAAAGAAAATGTTGATTTGTTAACCGGTAGTACTGGTAAAGCAAGAAAATATGGAAGCAGCCTCTCCTACCGTAAAGACTTTAACAGGATAGGGGATATTTTCAGACGTAAAAAGAAATTACCACCAGTTCCTCCTCCGGCAGATACTCCAACAAAACAAGGCAACTAGATAAGTCTCAAAAAGCAAATTCCAACTTTTTTTTGATTGGAATTCGGAAATTTATGATTTGGAATTTCTACTTATCATTATCATCCATTATCTCATGTCCCAGTTTATCTCTTTTTGTCAAAAGGTATTTTTCATTATGGGGATTAGATGAAATTTCGATAGGTATATTTTCAATGATCTCTAGACCATAACCCATAAGGCCCACTCTTTTCTTAGGATTATTACTGATCAGTTTCAATTTGCAGATCCCGAGATGACGCAGCATCTGTGCACCAATACCATAATCTCTTTGGTCCATTTGAAAACCAAGATGAAGATTTGCCTCTACCGTATCCAGTCCTTGTTCCTGCAACCGGTATGCTTTTAATTTATTTACCAACCCAATGCCGCGGCCTTCCTGGTTCATATAGAGGATCGCACCTTTGCCTTCTTTCTCCACCATTTTCATAGCAGCATGCAATTGTTCACCACAATCGCAGCGGAGTGATCCAAGAATATCGCCGGTAAAACAGGATGAATGCACTCTTACCATAACGGGTTCATCTTTTTGCCACTCGCCTTTAATTAATGCCAGATGTTCATTGCTGTTATGCTTTTCTTTGAAAGCAACCAGTTTGAAATCGCCATATTTTGTCGGCATATCAACTCTAACCACTTCGTCTATCAATGAATCTCTTTTTATCCGGAATTCTATAAGATCTTTTATAGAAATAATCTTGAATTCAAATTTTTTTGCTACCTCAATTAATTGGGGCAACCGGGCCATCGTGCCATCCTCATTCATTATTTCAACTAAAACACCAGCTGGCTCAAAACCTGCAAGACGTGAAAGATCAATAGCGGCTTCAGTATGTCCAACTCTTCTCAATACTCCACCCTTTTTTGCACGCAATGGAAATATATGACCCGGCTTTCCAAAATCAAAAGGCTTTGTTTCAGGATTGATCAATGCCTGGATCGTTTTTGAACGATCATGTGCTGAAATACCTGTAGAGCATCCGTGACCTAACAAATCAACAGAAACAGTAAATGCTGTTTCATGTAATGCAGTATTATTATTCACCATTAATTCAAGTCCCAGTTCATCACAGCGATCTTCAACAAGAGCTGCACAAATAAGACCACGGCCATGCTTGCTCATAAAATTAACGACTTCAGGGCTGGCATGACGGGCAGCAATAATAAAATCTCCTTCATTTTCCCTGTCCTCATCATCGACAACGATAACTATTTTACCGATTTTTATATCCTCAATGGCACTTTCAATACTATCTAACATACTATATCAGGTTTTTGGCAAAATTACACACAAACCGGTGGAAGGAAAGTGGAAAATATTTTAATATTAAAAGCAGCGTTTGTCGTATCCTTCCCGATTCTAAAAGATTATATACCAGCAATAATTTGTTAATATTTGGTCATTTTTTCTCGGATGGAATTCCCTTTCTTTGCAACAATAAACTAACACTTATGCTTAAGAGAATCTTGTTTTCCCTTGCAATTGTATTTATTGCAGCTACTTATTCACAGGCACAGGTAACCACCAGTAGTGTTACAGGAAATGTGATCGATGCTGCTTCAAAGGAACCACTTGTGGGCGCCAGTATCACTGCCACTCATACACCTTCAGGCACAAAATATACTGCCTTGTCATCCAAAAGCGGTGAATTTACAATTCATGATATGAGGGTCGGAGGTCCATACTTAGTTGTTGTATCTTTTGTCGGCTTTGAATCTGTCACTTTTGATGATGTGGTGCTAAAACTTGCAGAATCATTTCTGTTAGAAGTGACACTGAATAAAAAAGAAGGAACGCTTGAAAACGTTATTATTAGCACTACTAAAAGAAACCCAATATTAAACTCAAGCAGAACAGGTGCAATGACTAATATTGGGATCCAGTCCATACAAAATTTACCAAGTATCAACAGGAGTGTAAATGATTTTACACGTCTAACCCCCCAGGCAAATGGTACTTCGATCGGTGGTGGTAATTACAGACAAAACAATTTTACTGTCGACGGTGCTGATTTTAATAACTCATTTGGAATTGGCATAAACCTTCCTGCAAACGGTTCTCCAATTTCTATAGATGCTCTTGAAGAGATATCAGTGAATGTGACTCCTTATGATGTACGTCAATCAGGTTTTATTGGAAGTGCTATAAATGCTGTTACACGTTCGGGCACAAATCAATTCCAGGGGTCTTTTTATCATTATTTCAGGGACGCGAATAACCAGGGAAACCAGGTAAACAAAACTATTTTTACAAAACCCGCATTTGAATTCAGACAATTTGGCGGCCGTTTTGGTGGACCGATCATTAAGAATAAACTATTCTTTTTTGTGAACTATGAAACGGATAACCAGCCAAAACAAATTCAATCAAGATTTGCCGCTACCTCATCAGCTCCTTATGGCAGCGCCTCCAATATTGCCCGGCCAACGACAACAGAACTTGATGAGATCAGCGGTTATCTAAAATCGAAATACGATTATGATACTGGTCCGTACGATAATTATTCTACAGAAATTATCAGGAAAAAATTTGTTGCACGTATAGATTGGAATATTAATTCAAAGCATAAATTTAATATTCGTTATAGCCAGGTAGAAGGTTTTGAGCCCACTCCTCCAAGCACCTCTGTTACCGGAACAGGTACTCAACTTCCAAATGGATTCACCCGCACAGATAATGTTGCTCTTTGGTACAGTAATTCACAATACCAGCAGGGAGCAAACTTTTATTCATTGGCCGCTGAACTGAATTCAAAGTTTGGTAAACTTTCAAATACACTTCGTGCAACTTATACTTATCAGAACGATTCCCGTGAAACTCCTAGTTCACAATTCCCTTTTGTAGATATTTTAAAAGATGGTAATTACTTTACTTCTTTTGGTTATGAACTGTTTTCTTATGGGAACCTAAGAAAAGTAAAGATGTATTCTGTTGTTGATAATCTTACCTGGAGATCTGGGATACACAACTGGACAGTGGGCGGACAAGTTGACTGGAGTGAAACGATCAACGGCTTTCAGCGTTTTGGTTTAGGTTATTTCCGTTTTAATTCATGGGATGATTTTAAAAACGGTGTAAAACCTACTGACTATGCGCTTACTTATTCTTTGGAAAAAGGTTTTGCCCAGGCATTCCCAACTTTCCAGTTCATGCAATATTCTGCTTTTGGACAGGATGAGATCGCCTTCAATAAAAAATTTAAACTTACACTCGGATTAAGACTTGATCTTCCAACCTATCCTGATGTAAGTGAAGTAAAAACACATCCAATTGTGGCTGGTCTCACATTTGCAGATGGCCTGAAAATAAATACCGGCAACTTGCCCAAACAGACGCTGATGTGGTCTCCACGAGTTGGATTTAATTATGATCTCTATGGTAATCGTTCATTACAGATCCGTGGCGGTACCGGCATTTTCACTGGAAAGGTTCCTTTTGTTTGGATAGTTAGCCAGGTTGGTGACGCAGGTATGTTACAGGTTACTCAATCATGGAATGGAACTGCAAATACTCCTGGTCCTTTCAATCCTGATCCTGCTGCTTACAGACCGGCCACTGTACCAGTTGCAGGATCAGTTGTTCCAAGTGCAATTTCGGCATTTGACGAAAATTTCAAATTCCCTAGAACATGGAAAACAAGTCTTGCAATTGACACAAAACTTCCATGGAACATGATCTTTACTTTAGAAGGAATAATAAATAAAGATTTAAATGCTACAGTTTTTAAAAATGTTAACCTGGTTGCACCGCAGCCTTTAAATACAGTAGGATATCCGGATGTCAACAGGGCAATATACCCGGTTAATGCCCAACAAAAATTCATTAATCCATTAACTTCTGCCGGCCTGCCGAGTGCAGCTGGCACCGGCCAATTTAATGCTGTATATGTAACCAATGATAAACGCGGTACATATGCTTCACTCACTGCAAAGGTTGACAAAGCATTCAGAAATGGATTTGCACTTTCATTGGCTTATGTCAAAACGTTTGCAAATAGTTTGTTTGATGGCGGTGGTGACCAACCTTTATCAGCATGGCAAGCCACGCAAACTTATAATTCACCTAACACGCCTACACTTAGCTATTCGGGCTTTACAGTTCCTGATCGCTTAGTTGCTTCTTTCACTTATAGAAAAGAATATTTCAAACATTTTGCATCTACCATTTCAATGATGTATTCCGGCTCCATCGATTACCGGTTCACTTATGTTTATGGTGCTGATTTCAACCGCGATGGGACCACCGGTAATGATCTTCTCTATATTCCAAAAAACCCGTCTGAAATTACATTTTCTGCCTTCACATATAACGGTGTAAACTACACTGCTGCTGAGCAAAGTGCATTGTTCTTTAAATATATTGACCAGGACAAATACCTGAGAGCTCACAAAGGACAATATGCAGAACGAAACGGCGCACAGGCTCCATGGAGAAACCAGGTTGATATCAAGCTTATCCAGGATATCTTTATTAATGTTGGTAAAACAAAAAATACGATCCAACTTACCCTTGATATATTCAACTTTGGTAACATGATCGATCCAAACTGGGGTAAAGTAAAAACTGTAAATGCTGCATCTGTATTGGTTCCAACAAATCAGAATTCACTTGTACCTGGCGGTACCGTGATGCCAACATTCCGCCTCGCTACCGATAGAAATAACCCGGTTATTGAAACTTTCAGAGATAACGTTAGCATTGCTTCTACTTATTATATGCAAATGGGATTGAGATATATTTTCAATAATTAATAATTTCTTTCTAATAAAAAACCTCCCCGATTAAATCGGGGAGGTTTTTTATTTTGATCAACAATATTTTTACTAAAGCTCAGTTCTCAATTGCTGGTTTCGGATCAATGCCCCACCCCCATTTCAAAAAAGCCGGCATAGCCTTTCCCCAGGTTTTTACATCATGTTTTCCATCTTCATAATTTATATACCGAATGTCATTGTTGTTTCGGTACCCTTTTTTTTCTAATTCTTCAATTAAGCCAAGCGTATCATCGATTGAATCAATGATCCCATTATTATTCCTGTCCATCTTTTCATCAAGAGAGCCGGTAGTAAAATAAAATTGTAATCCTGGCTTATAATCACCTTCTCTTATAAGTTTGTGTATGATGCGATCGGTGGCTTCATTATAACCATGATGCAGGTCTTTTGATCTCCACCACAATGAACCAGAAAACACGGCTGCTTTGGAAAAGTATTCAGGATAATGCCAAACAGTATCTATGGCAGATAAGCCGCCTAACGAAAACCCAGCGTAAGCTTTTTCTTTAAAATCATTACCAAAGTTTTCAAATATATAAGGGAACAATTCATTTAAAACAAATTGCTGATGCAATCGGGCTTTTGCTCCCCGACCTTTATAATCCAACTCATTTGCCGTTCCATACTCCATTTTTCTTTCAGCACTGCAATGAATGCCGACACAAAGAATGGGTTCTATTTCTTTTTGTTCATAAAGTTCCGCCAACATCTCATCAAAATGAAATTTAGGAAGATCCTGACCATCATTAATTATTAACAGGCTTACATGTTTGTCATCTGAACTTATAGGAGGAAGATAAATATCTATAAGGACATCTCTGTCAAGGTGGGTAGAGTGGCGGACTATATTTTGTACGGGGACTGAAACCTGCTTCAAACGCTGCATTTGGGCAAAATTAGGGGAAGCATGCTAAAGATAACCCTGCTTTGTTTTGAAACAATCTTGTTTCTTTTTTGTTTTTCTTCTCTTTAAAAAATACATTTGGTTACTTGCCAGCCCCCAAATAATTTATCACATTAAACTAAATTTTATGAAGAAGATCGGCGTGCTACATGGAAAAGAAAGAAGTTTTCCAATGGCTTTTGTAGAAAGGGTCAATAGTAAAAATATTTCCGGCATTATCGCTGAACCTGTACACATAGAAAAGGCGATACAAGGTGAGCCAACCGGTTATGCTGTGATCATAGATCGCATATCACAGGATGTTCCTTTTTACCGCACATGGTTAAAAAATGAAGCGTTAACAGGGACTGCAGTGATAAATAATCCATTTTGGTGGAGCGCCGATGATAAATACTTTAACAACTGCCTGATGACAAAAGTGGGGGTGCCGATCCCCAAAACTGCGATCATTCCTTCAAGGGATCATCCTGATGATACTACAGAAGAGTCATTCAGCAATCTTGCTTATCCAATGGATTGGGAAACCATATTTAAATATGTCGGTTTCCCTGCGTATATGAAACCATTTGCAGGCGGCGGATGGAAACATGTATATAAATTAGATAGCAAAGAAGATTTTTTTGATAAGCATGGCGAAACAGGTCAGTTGGTGATGTTGTTACAGGAAGAAATTGTTTTTACAGAATATTATCGCTGCTATTGCATCGGCAGAAAACATGTTCGCATCATGCCTTATGAACCACGCAATCCGCATCATCTTCGCTATGTAGCAAGCTTTACTCCATCGTCTGAACGACTAAAACAAATGGAAGATATTGTTCTGCGCATTTGCAATTATCTTGGTTATGATTTTAACACCGTAGAATTAGCGATAAGAGATGGTGTTCCTTATGCAATAGATTTTTGCAACCCAGCCCCCGATGCAGAACGCAGTAGTGTTGGAGAAGAAAATTTTGCATGGGTAGTGGAAACGGCTGCTAATTATGCAATAGAAAGAGCGATGGAACAAAAAAACGGCCAGGATAATTTGACATGGGGTGAGTATGTGAAAAGGGGAGCTAATAAATCTTCATTGGTTTAATTTAAGATTTCAGAATTACGATTTTAGATTTTACGGTAATATCTAAAATCCGAAATCTAAACCCTTACATCTAAAATATAAAATGGCAACACTCAATTATAAAACATTTACTCTCGGTGTAGAAGAAGAATACATGGTACTTGATCCTGAAACAAGAGAATTGAAAAGTCATGAACAGAAAATAGTACATGAAGGTCAAAAAGTGATAAAGGATAAAGTAAAGGCCGAAATGCACCAGGCTGTGGTGGAAGTGGGAACAGATATTTGCGCTGATGCAGACGAAGCATGGCAGGATGTAGCAGCTTTAAGAAAAACAATTTCAGAAATTGCCAGTGGTCTTGGTTTCGCTATGGGTGCGGCCGGCACACATCCATTCAGTCATTGGGAAAGCCAATTAATAACTGATCATATTCGCTATAACGAATTGGTAAATGAATTACAGGAAGCTGCCCGCAGCAATTTAATTTTTGGGTTGCATGTGCATGTTGGAATGGAAAACCGGGAGATGGCAAATCATATAGCAAACAGTACACGATATTTTTTACCGCATATATATGCACTGAGTACTAACTCTCCTTTTTGGGAAGGAAGACTTACTGGTTATAAATCTTTCCGGACAAAAGTGTTTGATAAATTTCCCCGTACCGGTATTCCTGAAGCATTTGATAGCATTGAAGCTTATGAAAACTATGTCAAGTTGCTGGTGAAAACAAACTGTATTGATAATGCAAAAAAAATATGGTGGGATCTAAGAGTGCATCCATTTTTTAATACCGTTGAATTTCGTATTTGTGATATCCCGCTTACGGTTGATGAAACGATCACTATTGCTACTCTTTTCCAGGCTGTATGTGCAAGAATTTATCTTTTGCGTAGCAAGAACCTGAATTTTATTCAATACTCCCGGGCATTGCTTAATGAAAATAAATGGAGAGCCAGCCGCTATGGTATAGATGGCCGAATGATCGATTTTGGAAAAGAAGAAGAAGTAAACACTCGTGCACTTTTATATGAACTGCTTGATTTTATTGATCCCGTTATTGATCATCTTGGTAGCAGGCATCGTCTTGCACACATCCATAAAATCTTGGAAAATGGAACCGGCGCTGACCGCCAATTAAAAATATTTGAAGAATCAAAAAACCTGGTAAGTGTCGTTGATTATATCAGGCAACAATTTTTAGCTGGAATATAATTTTTTTAACCACTAATCATTAATTATGTTTTCTATTAAAAGATCTCTATTCGTTTTGTTAGTTTGTCTGTTTGCAATAGCATGCAACCAATCTGATGACAAGGACCTTGGAACTGCGACGAACACGACAGAAAGTTCTATTTCGGTTAGTCCCACTCCCACAACCTCAACTAACATCCAGGATATTTGGGTCCTTGACAGTCTAAACAATAAAGCGCCAGATTCAAATTATTTTTCACATGGCACTCCATATTTTGATTTTAATCTTGATAAAAAAACTTTTTCCGGTCATACAGGTTGTAATGGTATAAATGGTAAACTAAATGAAGTAAACGGGAAACTGATTTTTGATAGCCTGCAATTCTCAAAAGAAGTCTGCAAGGATAAAGGATTTGAGAAAAAACTGCTTAAAGCATTTAAGAGCGGTGTTACATATGATATTTCAAATGATCGATTGCATATGAACATAGATCCCACAACTGTTTATATTTTCAGAAGGATCAGACGTTGACCATATTAAATATTCATAGATCCTTGTATTTTATACTGCAGATGTTAATTTCAACATCTGCCTTTATTTTTGCTGCATGTCATTCTCAATAGATACTTCAAAAATTGTTATGCGGCCCGTTATCGTCACCTTCATGGAAATGCATGAACCTAAAGAGTTACCCATCCCTCTGGCAAGTACACATTTCGGATTGCTACTCAATCCAATTCCTGTTAATGAATACAGGAAATTTTATTATGGCGTTGGAGAAAAACATTTCTGGCTTGACAGAATGGTAATGCCTGATGAGGAATTGTTTGATAAAATAAATGCAAGCAATGTTGATATTTTTCTTTTCTATGTAAATAAAGAAGTAGCAGGATATATTGAATTTGTAAAAGAAGAAAAATATGTGGAGATACTCTACTTTGGATTAATGCCTGGTTTTATTGGGCAAGGCTATGGCAAATATTTTTTACAATGGGTAATTGCGAAAGCGTGGAGCTACAAACCGGAATGGATACAATTAAATACCTGCACTCTTGATCACCCCAATGCGTTAGGAACCTATAAAAAAGCCGGCTTTACAGAAGTAAGAACTGAAACACACCAACGAAGAGTCCTGGCTTAGCGTTCCTATTTATGCAACTGTTTTGTTATTTTTTTCTTCTATTCATCACAACTTTAAAACCGGCAATAAATTTGATGATCTAGCAAAATAATTATAAGTAAAAATGAAAAAACAACCTTCTCTTATTTTTTGTATCCTGATGGATATTATTGGCTATGCCACTTATGCTATCCCGGGATTGGGTGAGTTTGCCGATATTTTATGGGCGCCAATATCTTCTATAATTTTTATGGCAAGTTTTGGCGGATGGAAGGGAGCTGTGGGTGGCGTTGGTAATTTTCTGGAAGAAATATTACCCGGCACTGATTTTATACCCAGCTTTACCATCATGTGGTTTATTCAGAATATGCAAAAGAGGAACACCGTTACTGCAGTTAAAACTTTGAAGTAATTATTTAAATGAGCCACTGTCTACGTCGTGGATAAAGTCTATTACTCCATTCATAAATACTTTCTGATCATCATACATGGCAAGATGACTTCCATTTGGACAATATAAGTATCGGCCCTTCTGTACAAGCTTGCTTTGTTCTTCCATGGCTTTTGGATCCATTGTGTCATGCTTTGCACCGATCATCAAAGTTGGAATTCTAATTTCTTTTAACCGATCTTTTATATCCCAATTTGCAAGATTACCGCCGATACCAAACTCTGAAGGGCCCTGCATCATTACATAAATTGTTTGATTAGTACTTGCAAAAGACCGGGTAACAGGTTCAGGCCATGGAACTACACGGCATAAATGTTCATTATAAAAATTTGGAGTCAGCAGCTCCATATATCTTGGATTATTAAAATCTCCTTTTGCTTCAATTGCCTTAACCTCTGCAAGCACTTTTGGATCCATTTGTTTTGCTAAAACTTCTTCCGCATATTTTCCATACTCAGGACAGCTTGCCATCATATTCGCGACTATAAGACTCTTCATATTATTCTGATACTTCAATGCATATTGCATTCCGAGAATGCCGCCCCATGAATTACCAAGGATGTAAAAATTAGTCGAGTCTGCACCGATTGCCTGGCGAACTTGTTCTACTTCCTCTACAAAGCGATCAAGCACCCATAGACCCGTATCGGCTGGCTTATCAGAATTACCACAACCGAGTTGATCATATTCATAAAACTCAATTCCTTCTTTGGGAAAAAAACTTTCAAACACTTCCATGTATTGGTGCGTAGATGCCGGACCTCCATGAAGCAATAAAATTTTTATACGTGGATTATTGCCGATCCTTTTTGTCCATACTTTAAATTCACCAGCAGAAGTTTTTACCGGGATCATTTTTATCCCTCCCATTTGCACCCCTGAATCACCATAATTGAAGTATTCGTATAAATGTATATCTGCGCCACCTAGACTTGCAGAGTTTGTTGTATTGTTGGTTGGTTGATCGCAGGAAAAAATAATAGCGGATATAGCGACAAAAAAGAAAAGCTTTCTCATGTGTTAGTTTTTGAATCTAAAAGGTAATGATTTTATTTATGTAATTTACCTTACCAAAAAAATACTGCTATGAGATTTTTATCACTACTGCTTCTACTACCTTTCGCAACAATTGCTCAAACTAAAAGCGATTCGCTACAGTTGATACAAAAAACTGCTGCTCTTTACGATCTTGAATTCAGTAATGCCGAATCCGACTCTCTACTTGACAACCTGAATAACTATACACAGTTAATAAAAGGGATGCACAAAACTCTCCCGGCTAATGATATTCCCTATCCCTTCGCTTTTAACCCGGTTCCTTATGGTGTTTTAAAACAAAGAATGAATCAAACTGTTTCTCTTCCTATTCGGGCAGATATAAGAATGCCAAAAAATAAAAATGACCTTGCTTTCTATTCAATACCTGAATTAGCAGGATTGATAAGGTCAAAACAAATAACATCTGTTGAACTCACTAAGTTTTTTATTGACAGGTTAAAAAAATGGGGTGATACATTAGAATGCGTTATCTCACTTACAGAAGACACTGCAATGGCACAGGCAAGACGAGCCGATGAAGAAATTAAAAACGGGAAATACCGTGGCCTGCTTCATGGTATTCCTTATGGTTTAAAAGATCTGTTTGCTGTGAAAGGTTATAAAACAACATGGGGCAGCACTCCTTATAAAGATCAATATGTTGATGATGATGCTTACGTATATAAAAGATTAAGAGCTGCCGGCGCAGTGCTTTGTGCTAAATTGTCTCTTGGGGCACTTGCATTCAATAATAAATGGTTTGGCGGTGAAACAAAAAATCCATGGAACTTAAAACAAGGATCAAGCGGTTCATCTGCTGGGTCCGCCGCATCTGTTGTTGCGGGATTACTCCCATTCACAATAGGAACTGAAACTCTTGGTTCAATTGTTTCTCCATCTACAAGATGTGGAGCAACCGGTTTACGACCAACATTTGGTTCTATCAGTCGCTCTGGCGCCATGGTTCTTTGCTGGAGTTTGGATAAGGCTGGCCCTATTTGTCGTAGCGCCGAAGATTGTGCTGTTGTTTTTAATTATATACATGGAACAGATGGCAAAGATTACGGTTCAGTTGATAAGAACTTTAACTACGATGGAGTTGTTGACTTCAAAAAATTAAGAGTGGCTTATGCCGAAAATTATTTTAAACGATTAGCGGCTGATGCACCGGAGAGAAAAGTATTGGAAGTTTACAAATCACTAGGTGCGGATATAAAAGCAGTTGATTTTCCTGATTCATCTGTTTATCCTGTAAATTTTATCAGCATTATTTTAAATGCAGAAAGTGCCGCAGCTTTTGATGAGCTGACAAGAACCAATCGTGATGACCTGATCGAAAGACAGGACAAAAATTTTTGGCCAAACAGTTTTCGTGCGGCAAGGTTGATCCCTGCTGTGGAATACATAAATGCCAACCGCTATCGTTATAATCTTTGCAAAGTGGTAAATGATTTTATGAAAGATTATGATGTGGTGATTGTTCCGAGTTTTGCAGGCAGGCAATTATCAATTACAAATCTTACAGGCAATCCTGTTGTGGTAATGCCAATGGGATTTAATCAAAATGTTTCGCCGTTAAGTATAACTCTTATCGGTAATTTATATGATGAGGCAACAATACTTGCTGCTGCAAAGGCATACCAGGATAAAACGGATCATAATAAAAAGCATCCAGAAAAATTCTTGCAATAAATCTTATTTGTTGTTGTTTTTACAATATAGAAACATAGGATCATAGTTACACATAAGGCATTCTATGTGAATCTTTGTGTACTATGTGCCTCTGTGGTAAAAAAAAGCTGAAAAAATTGACTTCGCACAAGAGTGCGAACGCAACAGAAGCTAAATAGTAGCAATATAGCTGACACCATAACAAAAAAATTTCTTATTTAGTAAATCTTCACTAATAAACACAGCGTCAAATCTAAGTTCCCCTTGAGGGGACAGGGGGGTATCCACATTTGTTAGTAAGTGACAAACTAATCGACAGATGTCAATGTTATAAATTTATTATGTTTGTAGTCATGGGTAATGATTCGAAGAAGATAAAAGTAGCGATCCTCGACCTTTATGAAGGCAAAGCCAACCAGGGCATGCGTTGTATACGTGAAATACTTAATAATTACAGCGAAGTTCACGATCTTGAATTGGTTTGGGATGAGTTTGATGTGCGGCTTAAGAATGAAGTGCCGGATATGAGTTATGATATTTTTATTTCAAGTGGCGGGCCGGGTTCGCCGTTGGAGAGCCGGTACACTGAATGGGATGAATCATATTTTCGCTGGCTTAGTGAAGTGGAACGCTGGAATAATAACCCCGCTAATGAGCAAAAGAAATATGTATTATTTATTTGTCATTCATTTCAATTAGCCTGTCGCCATTATAATGTTGGCATAGTTTGCAAACGTCGTTCCACTGCATTTGGAGTTTTTCCTGTTCACATGCTGAGTGATGGTCTGGATGAGCCTGTATTTGCAGGGTTGAAAGATCCATTCTATAGTGTTGACAGTCGCGATTACCAGGTCATACAACCAAATCATAATGTGATCGAAGAAATGGGCGCCAAAATTCTATGCATAGAAAAGAATCGTCCGCATGTGCCGTATGAAAGAGCCATCATGGGAATTCGTTTTAATGATTATATGATCGGCACACAGTTTCACCCCGAAGCTGATGCAGTGGGTATGAGCATGCACCTGCAAGCCGAAGACAAGAAAAAAACAGTGATCGAAGAACATGGAGAAGAAAAATGGGCGATCATGCTAAAACATTTGAATGATCCGGATAAAATAATGTGGACATACTCTCACGTACTTCCCAATTTTTTAAATCAATCTATTGAGCAGCTTCAGCCGGAGTTAGTTTGAGGTTTTTAGTTTGAAGTTTGATGTTTTACCGACATCAGTAATTCTATTCATCGTCCCTTGTGTCACTCACTTGTGCTGCAACAATTCTATTCAGCTTTCGTTTCACGCAAAGACGCCAAGGCGCAAAGAAATCAAGACAGCTTTACGGCTTATGTACTATTCTTTGCGCCTTTGCGTGAAATATTTATCCGATTTATAATTAACTTCCCTTTTAAATCACGGTTTTTATGGTTCCTGCAATTCGTAAAGAATTCAATAAGAATTTTATCAAAGAAAAATATGAGGCATTTCTTAAAGAACTACATGCAGTACATGAAGGAGCTATTGAATTCAGAGTAGCAGAAACACCCGTATTTGTTCCAAAAGATTTTACAAAAAAAATGCTGGACGCCTGTGAAAGCATTGTTGATATAATCGTTGATCCTAAATTCAAAGAGCTTACAAAAAACGCCATTCCAAAACATTTACAGGTACCGGGAGAAAATCATCATTCTCATTTTATCGCTTTTGATTTTGGCATTTGCATAAACGAAGCCGGTGAATATGAACCGCAACTGATAGAAATGCAGGGCTTCCCTACCCTTTTTGCTTATGAAGTTTTGCTGGATGATATTTTTATAAAACATTTTCATGTTCCTGATAACTACAGTAGTTTTCTCGGTAAATATGAAAAAGAATCATATCTGAAACTATTAAAAGAAATTATTATCGGGAATGAAAAACCAGAAAATGTAATATTACTTGAAGTATTCCCGCATAAACAAAAAACAAGAATTGATTTTTATTGTACTCAGGACTATCTCGGCATCAAGCCTGTTTGTCTTACAGAATTGATACAGGAAGGAAGAAAGTTGTATTACATGAATGATGGAAAGAAAACAGAAATAAAAAGAATTTATAACCGGGTGATCTTTGATGATCTTCAGCAACAATCAGCCGAAGTGCAGGCAAAAGGAAATATCTTATTTGAAGATCTTGATGTTGAATGGGTGCCACATCCTAATTGGTTTTACCGAATAAGCAAATACACGCTGCCATTTATACATCATCCTTATGTGCCGAAAACTTATTTCTTAAATGAAATAAAACAAATGCCCGCTGACCTGGAGAACTATGTTTTAAAACCGTTGTTTTCTTTCGCGGGACAAGGTGTTGTCATTGATGTTACTCCTGCCGACATAGAAAAAGTGAAAGATCCTGAGAACTGGATTCTGCAACGAAAAGTAAAATATGCTGATGTGATCGAAACTCCTGACATCCCTGCAAAAGCAGAGATAAGAATATTTTATTTCTGGAAAGATGGAGAAGCAAGACCCGTTGCAACGAATAATCTTGCAAGATTAAGTAAAGGGAAAATGATTGGCGTTCGTTATAATAAAGACAAAGAATGGGTAGGTGGAAGTTTTTGTTTCTTTGAAAAATAAGGCCTCACGCAAAGACGCCAAGATTACGCAAAGGCGCAAAGAAATATTTTTATGAAACTTTATTCTCTTTGCGACTTTGCGGTTAACATTTGAATATGGATTCAATAAAAAATATCAAACCAAAAGAACTTGCACCTGGTATTACTGGCCATTACGTACATGGAGAGAAATCAAGTTTTGGATATATAGAACTGAAAAAAGGAAGCCAGGTTCCCATGCATTCACATATCAATGAACAGATCACTTATATCATAGAAGGACAACTGGATATGATCATCGACGGGGTTGTTTTCTCTCTTACTGATGGCATGTATCATGTTATTCATGCGAATGTTCCGCACTCTGCTATTGCCATTACTGATTGTAAAGTAATTGACTCATTCTCCCCGGTAAGAGAAGATTATAAATAACAATTTAAATAAAACCCATACATTTGTTTACAATTTTAGGCATGTCTAAAAAATAGTTACGGTATGACTAAATATTTTTTACTTTTTATTTCTATTGCACTCTCCTATTCATTGCTGGCTCAGGAGGAAGGCAGGATGGAAACTGATCGGCCCGATCAGACCGAATCACCTTATCTTACAAAGAAAAAATATATACAGGCTGAGTTTGGATTCAATTATGAAAAAAATGGAGACCTGCATAGTTTAGTGCATCCGACTGTTCTTTGGAAGTACGGAGCCTGCAAACGATTTGAGTTTAGATTGATCACCGAATTAGTTTCTGCAGAAACACCACTGCTCATCCCGGCTGGAAATGAAATAGAAACTGGTTTACTCCCGATCAAGATCGGTGGAAAAATATTTTTATGGGAAGAAAAAGGATTATTACCAAGGACAAGCTTTATTTTTCACATAGCTCCTTCGAATATTGGTAGCAAAAAATTCTACACCAGCCAATGGGCTCCCAACTGTGTGTTTACCTTTCAACATACGCTATCAGAAAATATTGGCTTGGGTTATAATCTTGGTTTGGAATTCGATGGTGAAAGCGGCAGCCCTTCCTGGGTTTACACAATAGCTCCTGGATTTAATATTGGAAAAAACTGGTACAGTTATATTGAAATGTTCGGAGCAGTAAAAAAGAATGAAGAACCACATCATGCCGTCGACGGAGGTTTAGCCTATTTTTTTTCTGACAACACAAAGATCGATATCTCTTCAGGTTTTAGTTTATCAGACGATTATTGGTACAGTGCCCTGGGCTTTTCGTTCCGTTTTAATACAAGTAAGAAAAAATAATTATTTCTTTTTCTGCAAGGCATTCAAAAAAATATACTCATAACTGATCATCCAGCTACTTTTCATATTCCGGTAAATATCACTCTTCAACTGAAAGCGATAGCCAAGATTTAATTTGCTGGTACTTTTAAAGATCAACTGTAATGATGGAGCAAGGTCCAAATAATATTTTTCGTATTCCCAATCAAGATTTTGCCCGCCTAATAACTCAGCGTAGATATTGAGGTTTGTCTGATTATAATCTTTATACTCTAGTGGTAAAACAAGATAACCGGCAGATAAAGAATAATTCAAACTTTGAAAAGCATACTGCTGTGGCTTTTCCTTTCTTTTTTCATCCAATACTTCAATGATGCTTGCTGTACCGGATACAGCGAGTTTATTCCAAAGTTGTGTAGCTATTAAGCCAACTTGAACTCCACTATGGTCACCCATTAAGTTTAATTCATTATGCTGAAGATGATTTCTGCTGTAAGCGGCCATTGCAAATGCAGCCATTCGAAAATGCTTATGTACATCATCATTTGAAAGAAAGCGATACTTAGCATATACTCTTGCGGACTCGTAATAAAAAAAATTTTCATACATGTTGGAAAAAGTAAGACCGGCATGCAGCATCCATTTTTTACTTATCCCAAACATAACTTCAGGACTATATCGCTGATCTATCTTGTCTCCATGAACACCATTGCCAAACATGGCATTCAACTTCAGGCTCATTGATTTTGCCGGCATGTTAGAGGCCGGCTCGGTATATGGAAAAAGTTCCTGCGCTGTAGTATTCAATCCTATTAATACAAGGAAAGCAGGTAAAAATCTTTTCATTTTAAATTTTATAACCCAAGAAGTTCTTTAATTTTCTTTTCCAGTTCATCCTTTTCAAGATTGATCGCCACCACGTCCCCATTCTTATTTATTAAAAACGATGCTGGTATTGCATCCACCTGCCATTTTGTTGCAGCCATTGCCTCCCATCCTCCGGGATCAATTCCTGACATCCATGTGATCTTATCCTTAGAAGCTGCTTTTTTCCAGTCCTTCATTTGATCATCTAATGAAATACTTAATATTTCAAATCCTTTATCCTTGTACTTATTGTACATTTTTACCAAATGCTTATTCGAATACCTGCATGGTCCACACCAGCTTGCCCAGAAATCAAGTATAAAAACTTTACCTTTTAAAGATGAAAGTTTTATTGAATCGCCTTTTATACCGACAACAGTAAAATCTAGGCGATAATCAGTGATGTTGGGGATCGGTCCTTGTGCATTCACTGCAAATGCAGAAAATGCAAAGACAAAACCCAGGATAAGAATGCGAAGGTTCTTCATTTTTTTTTATTAAAGAAAGTTTCTCTCCCGCTGTTAGCGGGAGAGAAACTTATGATCAAATGATAACATGATAGACTCTTTCTTCTGAATGCATACCATCTTTAACACAACAATTTCCAGCTTTACCTGTTTTGATACATTCCATTTTTGTAGCAGCGCTGTACTTTTTAAAATCCTTTGCTGAAAGAAAATCCTTGTCAACAATGGTAAAAGTCTGCTCACCGTTCAATACTTTGTCACTACTGCTTATAAAATGAAAGTTCTTACCATCAAGCTCCAGGTGTTTATCTTTTTGAACACTCACATCAGAAAACTTCCCTGTTACTTTAAAAGACGCAACAGAAAACCCCGCATCTTCCACCGCTTTCTTCAACGCATCAAAATCGGCATTATTGCTTTCCTTAAAGATGATAGTGTATTCCTGGCTTTTAATATTCACTTTTACTTCCTGTACAAACGGAACTTTCTCCAGTGCCACTTTCACAGCCTTTGAACACATGGAGCAGGTAAGTCCACTTGCCTGTAAAGTTGCCTTAGAAAACTGTGAATATCCACCTGTATATATTATAACTGCAACCAGCAGCATTACGATCTTTTTCATGTCACTTCAATTTTAAAATAAATTACGATTTTTTACAGCATCCTTTCTCTGCACAAAGTGTCATATCACATTTTCCGTCTTTACAGCAACCTGCATCTTTACAAGCTTGCATTGTGCATTTACCATCTTTACAGCAGTCCGCACCTGCACAATCTTCTTTAGTGCATTTAGCATCACTACAGCAATTCATTTTTTCACTGCCAGTTGTTGCTACGGCTGTTCTATCATATTTGCAGCAATCATGAAGTTTATCGTATGCTTCAGTAGTAGTTTTTACGCCTACATTATCATATCCTGCATCGGCAATGCTTTTCTGAATTTTTGCAAGATTGGAAGAAGTAGAACTGTATTTAACGGTAATGACCTTTGTGTCTTTATTCCAATCAGCATAAGTGGCGCCAGCTGCTTTTGCTGCTTTTTCAATTTTGGTTTCACACATGCCACAATTTCCTGAAACCTGGAAAGTTTCTGTTTTTGTCTTTTGAGAAAAAGATGTTGTTGCAATTGCGCAACAAAGAAAAACGGTAGAGAATATTTTAAACGATTTCATGATCTTAATTTTAGAATTTTTATTCGATTAATTTTTATTCGTAGAACT
>DATHDP010000043.1:0-3898 GCA_035318985.1 Chitinophagaceae bacterium | reverse complement strand
TCCTCTGCATCTTCTGTCGGGAATGTAAACGGTGAAAGAATCAGCTAATGCTTCTGCAAGCTCATTGTGACTTGCGGCTGATTCGAAAGTTCCGTGTAATAAAATTATTACTGCACCCTGTCCGATATTACTGAATCTGTTGAATATTTTTCTGTCATGGTATCTGATTCAGGAAGGTCAGTCACAGCAGTTTACAATCTTTGGTCCGGCCGCGAAACCACAAGAAGTGATGAACGATCAACGGATTGTAATCTATCCCAAAGACCTTCAGGTGATCCTCGGAAGATCCGAGAGCTTTTGCCGCAGGTTGCTCGTGAAGATCAAACGATCGACCGGCAAGCAAAACCATACGTTCGTTACTATCGACGAGTTTTGCGCCTTCGCCGGACTTCAACGCGAGGAGGTAAACAAAATTCTCTTCAAGGCAAGCAAAAGAAAAGTGACAACAACCACAGGTGACTAATTATGACCGAGATTACGTCAAAATGTTTGTTATCTGTCATTATTTGTTTCATGTTGATGGAGTATTTTTATTTTAGAATAATTGTTTATCGTTTTTTCACTTCTTAGTTTAAGGTATCGATCAGGCAATCAATCGCATCATTCAGCATTTGAGATTGGGAGCGAGCGTCAATACTTTTGTTAATCAAATTGAGCGATACAAGCCCTTGTACAATTGCAATGGATGTATAACACTTGCGCTTAAGAAAGATGTCAGTAGAATTCTCTTTTTCAGATGCCCTTGTAATTGCTTGATTTATCGAGTTGATAAATGTTGACATCTCTGGAAGCAACGGGTCCAACCTGCTTAGCTTCATCTCAGTCTCCTGCATAAGGAGGTATAATTCCTTTTCGTGGGTTGCGAAATGCCAATAGGTTGTAAGCATTACCTTCAATCGTTTCTTGGGGTCGATTATGTTCTTGGAGTTTTTATCTATACTGGCATTAAGTTGTTGATATCCCAATTTAGCCAGATCAACTAATAGTGCGTCTTTGTTTTTGAAATACAGATACATTACAGTTGCAGAGTATTCAATATTGTCAGCCAATCTCCGTAGACTCAACGACCGATAGCCTTCCTCTCTTACAATGCTCAACGCTGCATGAAGAATTTCTTTATGCATGTTTATGCGATTCCTTGCTTTTCTTTCTTTAATTCCCATTATTCACTTCGAGAAGAATACGATTCGTTTACACCTATACTTCCTGGGGAATCAGGACGAATCACTCACGTGTCTCTTCCTAATTCCTTGAGATACAAGTTCTTTATTCCAGGGAATCACCATCTTGGTATACCGGGTTCGGGTACTTATAAAAACCTTCCTTAGGATATACCGAGAGTAGCTGTGACCCAGAGTAATTCCTGTGATTTAATTATTTGATTGTTTTTCTGACTGTTCTTTCAGCCTTATTAACCAATTCTTAAAATCTTTACGTACCATATTAGGTGCGAAAATTTTCTCCAGTTTTGTTTTAGGTCCATTTTGCGATTCTTCTAAAATAACCTTGCAGCCTTCTGCGATTGGGATAATCATCCACGCAACATAAACGGTCATTTTATTATTATCGGTTTTGCCTAACCAGGCTATGTTATAAGGAGGCTTGAATTCCTTTATAGTTGCCGTGAATTTACCTGCCGGAGACCAGATAAAAACACTGGATGAATTAAGCTTACCATCGGGTGAATTTAGCAGCTTAATACCTTCAGCTTTTTTATTCAATTCTGGCCATTTGGCAGCATTGATCAAAATATCCCAAACTACTTGGGGCGAAGCTTTAATGTCTATTTCGGTATGTATCAAAAAATCTGATTCTGCTGGATTAAAACCTTCCGGCCAGGTGATTTTATCGGAATAAGGTAAACTTGATTGAACTACTTTTTTGTGTGAATAACGAAAGGAAAGTAGAAATGACATAATAGTTGTTTTCATTGTATTTGTTGTTTTGATTGTGTGGATATTTCATTTATAACTTAGTTCTTTATTGTTGACTGGCTAATTTCTTTTTGATCTTCATCTTTTTATTGCTCAAGAAATTTTAATGCACTTTTTACAAACTCATCGTGATACTGGAAAATGCCACCATGACCAGCATCTTTGTAAACAATTATCTCGGAATTTTTTATACGCTTTTTTAATTCGTATGAATTACTGCTCGGTATCATTTTATCGTTTTCACCATTTACAATCAAAACAGGTTGCTTAATCACAGATAAATCTTGCGGTGCCTGAAGGCCCCAGGCTACTATTGCATTAAGTTGAAATTTCAGATATTTTAGTTTGAACTTTTTGTCTCTGTCATCTTTCCGTTCCTTTAGCCGGGCTAAAAACTCTCTTGCCGATTTATGACCGTTTGCATTACTATTGAAGAAGTGATAAAATTTAGGGTCTCTAAAAGTTAATTTTCCTTTAATAATCCCTTTGTAAACAACAGATTTGTGTTTGCTTATGCCCTCGCCACCGGCAGGTCCTGTTCCTGCAAGAATTGCTTTGCGAACAAGTTGTGGTTCACGAAGTAAAATTTCCTGCGAAATGAAACCTCCTAATGAAAATCCGAAAAGGTCAACTTGCTGATATCCGAGTGCCTTAATGAAAGCTATTGCATCTGTAGCCATTTCAGAAATAGTTTGCGGGGTTGTTCCTTTTGTTGCTCCAACTCCACGATTGTCAAAACAAATTATCTGATGTTTTGCTGCAATGGAATCCATAATTCTCGGGTCGCAGTTATCCATTGTTGCAGTTAAGTGATTGAGAAAAATTATCGGTATGCCCGAATTATTTTCGCCAAGTTTGCGATAATAAAAATCTGTTCCTCCAACATTGATGGATTGTGTTTTTACATTTTTGAAATTTATAATTGTATTTTTTAATGAATTACTATTTTGATTGTTCGTTTGTGCAGTTGATGTCGCAATCATGTTTATGATTAACAAAAACAGGATGAATTGTGTTTTTACATTTTTGAAGTTCATAATTGTATTTTTTAATGAATTGTTATTTCGTTCCAAATCTCACATTGTGCATTTATCATTTGTTTCCCTTTTCTGACTGTTCTTTCAGCTTAATTAACCAACCATGAAGATCTTTACGAACCATATTAGGTGCGAAAATTTTCTCCGTTTTTGTTTTAGGTCCATTTTGCGATTCGTCTGAAATAACCTTGCAGCCTTCTGCGGTTGGGATAATCATCCATGCATTATAAATGGTAATTTTTTTATTATCGGTTTCCCCAAGCCAAGCTACGTTATAAGGAGGTTTGAATTCCTTTATAGTTGACGTGAATTTGCCTGCCGGAGACCAGATAAAAACACTAGATGAATTAAGCTTACCATCAGGTGAATTTTGCAGCTTAATACCTTCAGCTTTTTTGTTCAATTCTGGCCATTTGGCAGCATGGATTAAAATATCCCAAACTACTTGAGGCGAAGCTTTAATGTCCATTTCGTTGTGTATGAAAAAATCAGACTCAGATGGTTTAAACCCTTCCGGCCAGTTGATTTTTTCGGAATAAGGTAAACTTGATTGAACTACTTTTCTGTGTGAATAACAAGAGGAAAGTAGCAATGACAGACTCGTTAAGCTAACGAGTATAAGTGATTTTGTTATTTTCATAGTATTTGTTGTTTTAATTGTATTTGTTGGTTTCTTTTTTTGAATACTTAATCAGGATTTAATACTTGCCAAATTCTTTTTGATTTTCATCATAATATTATCTGGGACAAAACCTGGGAGTTTAGAATTAAACCAGTTTTGAAAGCCAACTACTTTTTTTCCTCTTCCATGTAAAAGATGTTCCACACCTTGCGCTGCCACCACTCTTGGATGCATTGGCTTACCGCTTTTATAAGAATTTGTAAATTTCATTTTATCTGTAGTAAAGCCAGTATCAGTCGTTCCGG
>DATHDP010000042.1:0-2514 GCA_035318985.1 Chitinophagaceae bacterium | reverse complement strand
TTGCAACCATGAACGTATTAAAAGGATCATCAGCGGCTGCATTGTATGGATCAAGAGCTTCGAATGGCGTAATTGTTATAACCACTAAATCAGGCAGTGCCCGTCGTAGCAAGGGAACGGAGATCAATTTTAAATCATCTTTTTCCAGCGAAACAATTGCAAACCTTCCTGAATATCAAAATGAGTATGGAGCTGGCTCACAATTAGCCTATTCAAATGCAAACGGATCATGGGGTCCAGCATTTACTGCATTAGATTCAATTCCTGCATGGCCCACTTACAAAGCTGCTTACCCGGAATTATTTCCATCAGCAAATATTGATTACACACCTTATCCTAATAATGTAAAAGACCTTTTCAGAGATGGATTTATTTATGAAAATTCATTGAACGTAAGCGGTGGAGATGAAAAAAGTTCTATAGGCGTTACCGCATCGCATTTATATCATAAAGGATATGTATATAATTCTGACCTTGAAAGAGCTAACCTTGCTTTAGGTGCTTCTACAAAATTGAGTATTGGTATTAATGTAAGTGGAAACTTCAGCTATACCCGTGCCAATCAACACGGCGGTTTCTTTGGTGAAAACCAGGTTGGCGGTACAGCATCTTCTTTTGCCCGTTCTTTATTCCTTGCCCGCAACTGGGACCTTAATCTTCCTTTTGAAGATAAAGATGGATTGCCATTGCAACCAAACGTAACTGGTTATGATAATCCACGCTGGTCAGCTAAGTATAATACTATAAACACAAACGAAGAGAGGATGGTTGGAGCAGGACATTTCGATTTTACCATTAAAAAATGGATCCGTGTTGATTATACACTTGGTACCAATGTTTCCCGAATTGACAGAAGAGAAATAACTGAAATTGGTTCAAGAGCTGCATCAGGTCTTGGCAAATTGGTATTGGATGACTACAGGAAACAAGAATTAGAGTCAAATCTTATTGTTACACTTAGTCCTGAATTGAAAAATAAAGATTTTAATTTAAAAGTGCTCGTTGGTAATAATATAAATCAACGAACCATTACAGATGCTTTGCAAACCGGCAACCAATTCATCACAAAAGGAATTTATACGCTTACCAATACTGCACAGCAACAGTTCACCAACGATTTCTATTCAAGGCAAAGAATAATTGGTGTGTTTGGTGATGTAACGCTTGGGTATAAAAATTTTGCTTTCTTAAATGGAACACTCCGCAACGACTGGTCTTCAACATTACCGGTTGAAAACAGGAGCTATCTCTATCCATCAATATCCGGTTCTTTTGTATTTACTGATGCGTTTGGAATAAAGAGCAACATACTTGATTATGGAAAAGTAAGAGCTGGTTGGGCTAAGGTTGGTCGTGATGCAACACCTTATTCATTGAATGACGTATATACAATTGACCCAAGTTTTATGGGAGTGCCTGCAGCTACACTTCCTTCTACTGCAAATAGCCCGGATCTTAAGCCAGAGTTTACTGAAGAAATTGAATTGGGAACACAGTTGAGTTTCGCAAAAAGAAGAGTTGAAGTTGATTTCACATGGTATAACCGGCAATCCACCAACCTTATTGCCATTATAACTACTCCCCCTTCATCAGGCTACTTAGCAAAGGTTACGAATTTTGGCGGTATAAGAAACAGAGGTGTTGAAATTGATCTAACGGTGCGTCCCATAAAAGGAAAAGATTTTAGTTGGGATATACATGGAGTCTTTACCCAGAACGAAAACATAGTTACAGAATTAACCAGTGGTGTTGACAGGATACAAATGGCAGGTATCGTCTCAGGCATCAACCCGTATCTGGAACCAGGAAAACCGTTCGGTTATTTAAGAGGTACAGCTTCTGCCCGTGATGCTGAAGGAAATTTATTAATTGATCCTGTTACAGGTTGGATAATAACTTTAGATGATGAACAAATGGTCGGTGATCCTAATCCTGATTTTAAAGTAGGCATTACAAACACACTTCGCTATAAAGGTCTTTCGTTAAATGTGCTTTGGGATTGGACACAGGGCGGCGATCTTTATTCTGTAACAGTTTCTTCTTTATTAGGCCGTGGTGTTACAAAAGATACAAAGGACAGGCAAACTTCATGGGTCATTCCGGGTGTATATGGCGATCCAAATAATCCGGGTCAGCCATTGTTAGTTGGTGGTAAAACAGTTCCCAATCATACTGTGATCACAACAAATGATCTGTATTTCTCTGCTGGCGGACCTTCCGGTTCATTTGGTATTAACTCTGCTACAGAATGGGCTGTATATGATGCAACATCTTTCCATCTCAGGGAAGTAACATTAGCATATGATGTTCCAAAAACAGTCTTTAAAAAAATGTCCTTCTTTAAAGCAGTCACACTAAGCTTAACTGGAAGGAACCTGTGGCATCTTGCTCCTAACTTCCCGCAGTACACCAATTTCGATCCTGAAGTGAACAGTTTTGGTTCTACATCTACACAAGGAATAGAGTTATCAGCAGCGCCAACAACAAGACGATTTGGATTTCATATGAATTTTT
>DATHDP010000041.1:0-80577 GCA_035318985.1 Chitinophagaceae bacterium | reverse complement strand
AGTCTATTCTTTTCTCCTGATCTGGCAGCCCATTGAGCGGGATTCCTTTACTGCCACATCTTTCCCTGCTGTCATTTCATCCATAGCCATTTTAAGATGTTTGCGGCTCACACTTGAGGCATCGCCCGGATTGTCGTCAATGGCGCCATGATAAACATGCTTGCCCTCTGCATTAAATAAAAAGCATTCCGGGGTCCGGTTAGCCCCGAACTCGTCGGCCAAGACATTGTTGGCATCAACTGCATAATACCATTTGTATCCCTGGGCTGCAGCATACTGCTTCATTTCAGAATAAGAATCTGCATCATCCCGTGAACCTTCATTTGAGTTAAGAAGAATGACCCCAATATCTTTTGAAAGGGCATAATTAGCAGCCTCAATAGTTCTCGATTGATTCTTTATAACCCACGGACAAGTATTGCAGCTAAACATAACCAGCAATCCATTCTTCTTCTTCGCATCCCTTAGAGAAATTTCTTTTCCGGAGATATCCTTCAGCTTCAATTCAGGTTTTGGAATGGCTGCGCCGATTGGTAATACATCATTGAATGTTGTGAAAGCAAATGATAAAGTGGCAACTGCTATAAAAACAAAAAGTATTTTTTTCATATTAAAAGCTTAATGGGTATAAAGTTCCAACTTTTTTTTGAAATTTTATTAGCCGCCTGACACAGAATTTTTCCTTTGGTCAGCCAGTTTTCGCAGCGATGATATACTAACGTTTAATTCGAATCCTATTAACAGTACCAGGGAATTAAAGAAGATCAGCAACATAAGAATAAGAATAGTACCAATGGAGCCATACAGTTTATTATAAGTACTAAAATTGGCTACATAGTAGGAAAACCCCAGTGTAAAAGCGATCATCATAAATGTTGCAAGAATAGAGCCGGGACTAATGAGTTTCCACTTCTTTTGCACCGCTGGAGCATGCCGGTAAATAAATGAGATCGTGAGAAAAAATAAAAGAATGATCACTATCCACCGCACATTAAAAATAATAGTTCTAATGGTTGGGTCTTCAATACCCAGCCAGGTAAGAACTGTTCCTCTTAATATTAAAGCGATAATAGAAAGCAGTATGATCAAAAATACAAGGAGGGTAAGCTTTATAGCTACCCAGCGGTCATGCACTAAATGACGCTGAGAAAAGCCGATGTAATTCAATTTATTGAAAGAGTTCATTATTCCGATCATCGCATTTGAAGAAAAGTATAATGCCAGCAAAAAACCAAATGAAAGCAGACCACCTTGTTCATTTGTTATAAAATCATTTATAAAATCAATTATAGGCTGGTGGTTTTGTTTAGCGGGAAATATGTCACGTATCACTTCTTCCAACTGAGGAATGAACTCTTTTATGGGCAAATAAGGTACAAGTGTAAAAATAAAGATACAAGCAGGTGGTATAGCTACTAATAAATTGAATGCAATAGACGCTGCTCTTTCATTAAGACTCGTTTTCTGTATTTGAATAAAAAAGAACCTGACCACATCAAAAAGCGGAATGCCGGCGAAACCGGGAAGAAAAATATTCTTACTTTTTCGGATAACAAATTTTACCGGAAACGATGTAATGAATCTCCGCCTTATCTGGGTAAGCAGATGCATTTGCTTTTAGTGGTTTGCTTTTCTGATCGAATCCTGCTTGTCCTGCGCCTCTGCGAATTTCTTAGCAAATTTTAAATGATCGGCATAGTTAGATGTGTAAATATGCGTACCTGAAAAATCACTGTTCGCAACGAAATAAAGATAATCTGTTTGAGGTGCATTTAATACGATATCAATTGTTTCAGGCTGAGGAGTACATATAGGGCCAGGTGGTAAACCCCTGTTTTCATAAGTATTGTATGGCGATTCTACTTTGAGATGTTTATAATAAAGTCTTGTAAGTGCAAAATCCCTTAATGCATATTTTACAGTAGGGCAGGACTGCATTTCCATATTTTGATGCAGCCTGTTTAAGTATACGCTTGCTATTTTTTCCTTTTCACTTTTAAGATTGACTTCTTCATCAACTATAGAGGCAAGCGTTGAAACCTGGATAGGAGTAAGCTGAATCATCCCGGCTTTCTTTTTTCTTTCATCATTCCAAAATCCTTTCCAATGATCAAATAGTTTTTGATAAACTTTTTCAGGATCGCTGTTCCAATAGAAAGAGTAAGTATCAGGCATCACTACTGCCATCACTGTGTTACTATCAACACCGAAATTTCTTAATGAGTCATTGTTTGTAAGAAACTGAAAAGCAGCTAATGAATCGAATTCAAATTGCTGACCAAGTTTCCGGGCAAAGTCCTCTTTTAATCTGAGTTTGGTGATAACGAGTTTTACAGGTGTTTGTCTTCCGTTTTTAAGAACACGGATCAATTCAAAAATACTCATGCTTTTTTTGATCTCATATTTCCCCGCTTTTACAGTATTAAATTTCATGGCACCGGCAACCCAATCAAACCATCGAGCTGAAGAAATGATCTTTTTGGAAATAAGATCTTCTTTTACCTGTCCAAATGTCGAACCGGTTCTTATATACAAGAATTTTTCTTCGGGGATAGAAATAGAAGGGCCAAAAACTTTCCAGGCTGCGAAGAGAACGAGGATGAGTACAAATATCAAAATGAATCGAACGGTCTTTTTCATAGTGTTCTAATTAGCTGAACAGAATTATTGGACGTACCTCCGACAAAGTCGGGGTGCTACGAGTTGCAGGCATTAATGCTGAATAGACTTATTGCAGCACAAGAGTGCGACGCAATGATGTCAAATACATGCACAAAAGCCGACTAACAAAATAAATAAAAAACCCCGTCTTTAAGACAGGGTTCGTGAATATCTTTTATTAAAATTAGTTGGCTGGTTTTTGAGCCGTAGTGGTTGGATTCGTTTGCGGCTGCAGATTCGGGTTAGTGCTCAAACCACTCGAATTAGCTGGTGGTGCAGTTTGAACAGGAGTGGTGCTGATCTTGTTGGATGCACCATTGCTGCTCGAAGAGCCGCCGGAAATAAACAAAGTTGAAACAAGGCATAAAACGCCAATAACTCCGGCAAAGATCCATGTTCCTTTTTCGAGTACGTCAGTCGTTTGTTTTACTCCCATAAACTGGTTGCTGAAACCGGCAATATTACCGGCAAGACCACCGCCTTTGGGGTTTTGAACGAGTACAATTAAACCAAGAATCACACTGGCAAGTATCACAAGAATTACAAAAAGTGTTGTCATAATCAGGTTCTCTTTAATTTTTCAATAAGGAGTGCAAAATAACTGCTTTTGGAGGGATTGAGCAAACTTAGTTTCTCATAAATTCTGATCGCTTTTTCGGGCTGACCTTGCTTGATCCAGACCTCCGCCATAGCCTCAGTATCCACATTTTCTTCGGCAAGAGAATGTGTGGCCAATTGAACGACTTTTTCTTCAGAACCGACATCGTTCATTGATGCTATTTGCTGTGGAGGCATTTGCCTGATCGTTTTAAGCCATTCAGTAAAACTTTTTAATTGCTGGCCAAGACGATCCTTTGGTTTTTCTTCCAGAACAGTTTTTATGCCCTGTGATGCAAAATAATCGACTGTATAATATGGTTCAAAAACAAGTGCATCATCTTTGGGTTCTGCTTTTTCAATAACAGGAAATGATGGGGCAGGAGCCGTCGTGGCTTTTTCTTCGGGTTGCGAAGCATTGACAAATTCATGCCGTGATCTTTCTAAAACTAATTCATCATTATTCGGCTCTTCATCGACCTCTGTTGCTATGATCTTTTCTTCAATGACTATTTTTTCTGAGGATGTACTATTTAAAAGATGATCTAACCAAAGTGGGTGATTTACATGAAGAGAGGTTGCTATTAATTGTTTTTCAAAATCAGAATGATCGGTTTGCTTTTGCTTTGCAGCTAATAAAAGTTGGGCCGAAGAAAAATAGGGATACTGCCGGGCAAGGTGCCCGATCTCTTCAATACTACATTCTTCTAAATTATTTTTCCTGAATAAAGAGAAAGCCAGTTTGTTTATCAATTCATGCATAATAGCCGGGATATAGGATTACCAATCGGAAAAAAGTTGGTTGAAGATCTCATCCGCAAGGTTACGGACAATTTCATCATTCAACTGAAGTTCAGCCTGTGGCAAAGTTAATGACGCTGAAAAATCAAAACTGCGACTCGCGGAAATATTTCTTGGTTCTGCACCAGGTGTTTTTCTATTAAGCAATGTTAGGTTAACCGAAACAGTAAGGCGGTTAGTAGAAACTTTTTGATCAGATATCCCGGAAGTTGAAACATCATATTGTGAAATATAACCAGAGACATCATAATCAGCATTATCATTATTTACCTGCGTAAGTCTTGTTTGACTTACTATTTTCTGACGTAGCTTATCTGTTAGTTGTGGACTTAATTGTGGATTATTGTACCGGGCTTTATTGTCTATAAAACGAACATATATAGTTTTAATCTCTGGTGGAATTGAAGCCTGGTTGAATTTATAAACTTTACACCCCGAAAGTAACGACATAACAAAAAGAACAAGAAGAAAAATTCTTGTAATGCGAAGACTGTTCAAGCTTGTACCGTGTATATTCTGTCTTACCAGCATTTTATTCCTCTATATTATATTCTTTTAATTTTCGATAAAGAGTTCTTTCACTTATTCCGAGATCCAGTGCTGCATCTTTTCTTTTACCGCGATGTTTTTTTAATGCCTTAATGATCAGTTCTTTTTCCTTGTCCATTATATTCAAGCTTTCTTCCACTTCAGTATGCTCGTGAATATCTCCATTCATTATTACAGGTTGCGATGGCTGTACGGTTGGCTGCACAAATACCGGTTGCATCACGTCATGTCCTTTTAGCTCCTTAAGTTCATTAATGAGAGCAGGGTTTTGTATGGCGTTCGGATTTTGCAATACTTCAAAAAACATTTTCTTAAGTTCTGTAACATCTTTCTTCATATCAAAGAAAAGCTTGTAAAGAATTTCTCTTTCGTTTGCAAAACTTTCAGTGCTGCCACCATTGGCATGAGCCAAAACTGGTAATCTATTTGCAGAATAGGGTTGTAAAAACTTACCCAATTCTTTTGAACCTATTTGTTTATCCTGAGAAAGAACTGAAACCTGGTCCGCAATATTCTTCAATTCCCTCACATTGCCCGGCCACGGATAGTTAATTAACAGGTTTTTTGCTTCCTCATCAAGTTGTACTGGTGCCGTTTTATATTTCTCAGCAAAATCAACAGCAAACTTTCTAAATAATATTGTTATATCCTCTTTGCGATCATGTAATGCGGGTACACGAATTGGAACTGTGCTGAGACGATAATAAAGATCTTCTCTGAATTTTCCATTCTGCACTTGCTCCAAGAGGTCTTTATTGGTAGCTGCGATCACTCTCACATCTGTCTTATGTACTTTAGATGAACCCACACGAATGTATTCACCCGTTTCTAAAACTCTTAATAAACGAGCCTGGGTTCCTAATGGTAATTCACCGATCTCATCTAAAAAAATTGTACCCCCATTTACTGTTTCAAAATATCCTTTGCGAAAATCAACAGCACCTGTAAAGGAACCTTTTTCATGACCAAATAATTCCGAATCAATCGTGCCTTCCGGTATTGCACCGCAGTTAACAGCAATGAATGGATTATGTTTTCTTGCACTAAGTGCATGAATGATCTGTGAGAAAACTTCTTTACCCACGCCACTTTCTCCCATTATCAATACGGAAAGGTCAGTAAGCGCAACTTGTCCCGCTACCTGCAATGCATAATTAAGAGCTGGAGAATTACCAATGATCCCAAACCTATTTTTTATACTTTGTATGTCCATTTAATTAATAATTGTTCCTAATAAAGTCGCTTGTGTGCAGTCAGTAACTTTAACTGATACATAGTCGCCCTTTTTTAATTCATAGTTTTCTTTAGAAAATACGATCACTTTGTTTTGTGAACTTCTGCCCATCCAGTCTTTGTTACTTTTTTTACTTTCCCCTTCAATTAACACAGCAAATGTTTTTCCAATATCCTTTTTATTGCTTGCATGCGACAATTTGCCCTGAACATCCACAATTTCCTGCAATCTCTTTTTCTTGATATCTAAAGGAACATCGTCTTTATACCTTCTTTCGGCAAGTGTTCCAGGTCGTTCACTGTAAAAAAACATATAGCTCATATCATAACGGCTATACTCCATAATATCTAAAGTGTCTTTATGATCTTGCTCTTCTTCTGTACAAAAACCAGAAATGATATCCGAGGAAATTCCGCAACCGGGCATTATTTCCCTGATGCGATCAACTTTTGCTTTATACCATTCTCTTGTATAAGTTCGGTTCATCAATTGCAAAATTCTTGTGCTTCCACTTTGTACAGGCAGATGAATGTATTTGCAGATGTTTTCATACTTCGCCATCGTATGCAGTACTTCATCTGTAATATCTTTCGGATGTGATGTAGAAAAACGAACCCGTAACTGCGGTGAAATAAGAGCAACTTTTTCAAGCAGGTTGGCAAAAGTCACTAACTCATCTTTTGCTTCATCAACGAAATAATAGCTATCTACATTTTGACCGAGTAAGGTCACTTCTTTAAATCCTCTTTCAAAAAGATCTATACACTCATTAATTATCGAAGCCGCATCACGACTTCTTTCTCTTCCTCTTGTAAATGGCACAACACAAAAGCTGCACATATTATTACAACCACGCATTATACTTACAAATCCAGTTATGCCATTACTATCAAGTCGTACAGGTGAAATATCAGCATAGGTTTCATCGCGGCTCAATAATACATTCACTGCTTTCTGTCCGCCTTCTGCTTCTGATATCAATCCTGGTAAGCTGCGATAAGCATCTGGTCCAACAACTAAGTCAACAAGTTTTTCTTCTTCCAATAATTTTGACTTCAATCTTTCCGCCATACAACCGAGCATACCAATGAGCATACCTGGTCTTGCAGCTTTTAGTTTTTTAAATTCAGTTAATCTTTTTCTTACGGTTTGTTCAGCTTTTTCGCGGATGGAGCAAGTGTTTAATAAAACAATATCTGCATCTTCAAAATTGCGGGTGGCGCCAAATCCTTCTTTGTTTAAGATCGAGGCTACAATTTCGCTATCAGAAAAATTCATCTGGCAACCATAACTTTCAATATAAAATAGCTTTTTATACTGGTTGGGATCACTGTTGAATGGGGCAAACGCTTCACCCTGTCTTGTTTCGTCCTGCACTTTATCGGATATGTAATCAAGCATTAAAATCTAAAATTGGACTGCAAATTTAGGCAAATAGAATCAGTTGGTGACAGGATGGCATGAGCAAATATCATTGAACCTTTGGGATTGCTGCAAAAAGCAGGTTTTCAGACTGTCGGTCGTCTAAATTTGCGTTATGAGGAGATTAGGATTTCTGGCAATTTTTCTGTTTATAGGCTTATTAGCCCTTTCACAAGAGGCAAAATTGAAAGCTGTGGGGATAATAGCCGGAAATCTATTGGATTCCTCAAATTCAAAGGCAATAGCTAATGCCTCAGTTCAACTGAACCGGATTGGTTCTTCTACAAAAATTACCCGTGTAACGGATAAAAACGGAGAGTTTTCATTTAACGATCTTCCTTTCGGTTTTTATAATCTTCATATTTCTTTTGTTGGCTATGCCCCTTTAAAAATTGACAGCATAAATGTTCGTGCTGAAAGAGCTGATTTCAATCTTGCAGATATCCGGCTTTCGACAAATTTAATAGACCTGCAGTCAGTAATTGTCTATGCGGAAAAGCCGTTGATCCAATCAAAAGATGGGAACATTACTTTTAATGCAAGCGAATCTGCAGTAGCAGCGGGCAGCAACGCCAGTGAATTACTTAATACTGTTCCGCTTATTTCAAAAGATCCAAATGGAAAAATTTTAGTGCGGGGAAAAGAGCCAAAAATTTTAATTGATGATAAGCCTGTCGAATTGAATCTTCAACAGTTACAAGATCTGTTGGAATCATTACCGGGTAGCTCCATTGAGAAAATAGAAGTGATGACCAACCCACCGCCGCAATATGCAAATGAGCAAGGCGGTGTAATAAATATTGTGACAAGAAAAGGCAAAGTGGGAATGGGAGGCAGGCTCAGTTTTACAGTGGGTACAAGGGGAGAAGGGGGCGTTAACGGAAGTTTTAATTATCGTAAAAACAAATTTTCAATAAATGTAAATGCAGGGACTGCGGCTAATCGGTTTGTCGGTACTGGAAATTCAGATAGAAAAAATATTTACCCGGATTCAGTTAATTATTTAAAAACACAAAGTGACTTTCTGAACAAAAGTATCAGGCCATACTTTCGGGTGAATATGGATTATGAAATTTCAAAGTACCAGAACCTGCATTTTGAAGCTACTTATAACCAAAATGACTTTAATAATCGGAGTACAACTGAATATTCGAATATTAACCGCTTCAATGAAGTTTATAAATTAAGTGAAAGAACTATTCGCAGTGAAGGAGATAATTACAATCCGGGCACAAATCTATCATATACAGTAAAAGGAAAGCAGGCCGGTGAGCAATTGAGGATCATTGCAGGAGCAAATTTCTCATTGAATGATAATGACAGAATATTTTATCAGCAATTTTATAATCCTGATCATACACCCAACGGAATTGATTCAACGCAGGTACAGATCACAGATAGTAAAAACAGTGGTTATAATATTCGTGTTAGCTATGATAAGCCGCTGGCTGAAAAGAAAACTTTTCTTTCTGTCGGTGGTGCATATAATCGCAGCAACAGCCACATTGAAGTTGATGCCTCTTATCTGAAAAAGCCTGAGAAAGTTTTTGTACCACTAGAATTGCTCAGTAATCATTTTAAATTTCACCAGGATGTCAGTAATCTCCGGGCATCGCTAAAACAAATATTGGGAGAAAAGTTCAGCGTAACTGCTGGTGTTGCCGTTGAACAAACCCAGATCAACTTTGACTTGCTTAAAGTCGGTAATGAAGTTGGCAATAACTATTGGAATCTTTTACCATTTGCTAACATCAATAAGAATTGGGATAACGATCTTAACCTCACATTATCTTATCGTAGAACTATTCGCCGGCCCGGAATAAACGAATTGAATCCAACCATTGATTTTTCTGATCCTTATAATATTCGTTACGGCAATTTTCGATTGGATCCATCATTGGCTCATAATTTTGATCTTGTGATCGGAAGAACAAAGCCAAAATATTTTGTAAATCTTGGCTTGGGATATAATAAGGTCGAGGATATTTTTTCCCAGATAAGAACATTATTAAATGAAGGTAAAACACAAACTACCTGGGAAAATATCAGTCACAGAAATGAATATGAAGTAAGCACATGGGATGGATTTACCGTAAACAAAAAAGTAAAAATAAACTGGAGTGCAAGCTATACTTACAATCAATACAGTGATTATGATAAAAAAGTAAGAAATTATCGTGATGGTGGCTCTTTCACTACTACTCTTAATGGGAATTATGCAATAAAAGATATTTGGAATTTCACTGGCAATTTTACGACGAATCGTTTTGCAAACCCTCAAGGTTCTGTAAACTGGAACTTAAGTACCAATATAGGGATCCAAAAGAAATTCTTTAATAAAAAATTTATTATTACGCTCAATTTCATCGATCCTTTCCGCAACCAGGTCACCGATAGTTATACCTATGGAACTAATTTTGAAGTAAGATCATCCAGCACAACACAAACAAAAAATTACCGGGTGACATTGGCTTATAACTTTACAAAAGCGACGAAGAAGAAATAAAAATCAGAGCGGAAGACGGGACTCGAACCCGCTACCTACAGCTTGGGAAGCTGTCGCTCTACCAGGTGAGCTACTTCCGCTTTTGTATTTCTAATTTACACATTTACGGTTATTCTTTTTAATAGCCAGCTATCTTTTATAGGGACCAGCCAATTGTTTTCCAACTCAGCCTTGGTCTGTACAAGATTATTGAAGTATAAAGTATGAGAGTCAATAAATCGATTATCAAAAGCATATTGTAATTGAGAAAGTGGCAACAACTGTACTTTATCTTTTACAACAAAAGCCAACGTAGTTCTGTCAAACATGTTTACACCAAACCGCTGTTCAATATCTTTTATGAGCCTAACCGAGCTATCTGTACTACATCCGCTGACACCCGTGGCTTTTTCATCAGCCATTAGAATAATGAACCGTCCAAAAAATAAATAGCCTGCACCTTTTACAGGCGTACCATGCGACAGCCATTTATCAGTAAAATCATTTAAGAGATCTTCAACAGCTAATGCCTCAGATAAAGTAAATAAGCGGCTACTTTGATAGATCCACACACGACTGTCCGGAGAAAAATTTTCTTTGAGAAGGCTTTTATATTCGAGATTCATGAAGCAAAATTAAGCTAAACTCGCTGCAACTAATTCGGCAATATCCATCACTTTTACAGAGTCTTCTTTTTCTGCATTTTTTACTCCGTCTGTCAACATTGTATTACAGAAAGGACATGCGGCTGCTATAATATTTGCACCTGTACCAATTGCTTCATTGCTGCGTTCGCTATTAATTCTTATTGTTCCTTTTTCTTCTTCCTTAAACATTTGTGCCCCGCCGGCTCCACAGCAAAGTCCGTTTGTTTTACAACGCTTCATTTCTACCAGCTCCGCATCAAATACTTCCAAAACTTTTCGTGGCGCTTCATAGATATTATTTGCCCGGCCGAGATAACAACTGTCATGATAGGTTATCTTCTTTCCCTTAAATGCACCACCGTCTTTTAGTTTTATTTTTCCTTCATCAATGAGCTGTTGTAAAAAAACTGTATGATGAATAACATCATAATTACCGCCCAATGCAGGATATTCATTTTTTAAAATATTAAAGCAATGCGGGCAGGCAGTTACAATTTTTTTGATGCCGTAGTTATTCAATATTTGAATATTCTGGTAAGCCATCATTTGAAACATAAATTCATTACCGGCTCTGCGCACTGGGTCGCCGTTACACATTTCCTCTTTACCAAGAATTGCATAGCTGATCCCAACTTTATCAAGTATGGTTACAAAGGCTTTTGTAATTTTTTGTGCACGTTGATCAAAACTACCGGCACATCCTACCCAAAATAAAACTTCAGGTTGTTTACCCTCTGCAAAAAGCTCAGCAAGTACAGGAACCTTCATAATTATTATCTCAAAAGTTTAAATGGATCATTAAAGAGAATTAGTTTAAACAGATAGATCGTCAACGATACAATATTAATCAAATAAATTTCTTTTCGGTAAGGCTACAGCTTTTAAAAATAATCCTAAAATACCATTGTAAAAAAACAGATACTGGCATTCAAGCTATATTTTTGCCTGCTATAAATGAGTGTAAAAAAGTTTTTTTCAAAGATCACTAATTGGGAGTTGTGGCCATTTTCTGTCCTCTATTTTCCCATTAGTTTTGTTTGGGCATGGTATTGTTTGCGTGCAAGATCTGTTTGGTTCTTTAGCCCTTCAAACCCAACATTGACTTTTGGCGGTTTCGAAGGCGAAAGTAAAAAAGAAATGTATGACCAATTACCTCCATCTTCTTTTCCCCGGACAACTTACATTCTTCACGATCTTTCTTTTGAAGAGGTAAAGAAAAAAATAATTGAAAATGGATTCAGTTATCCATTTATTGTAAAGCCAGATATTGGCATGAAAGGAATTCTTTTCAGAAAAATTGATAATGACGAACAGTTAAAAAAATATCATGAAAGAATTCCTGTAGAATATATTGTGCAGGAGTTGATCGATCTGCCGGTAGAACTAAGTATTTTTTATTACCGTCATCCCACGCAGCAAAAAGGAACCATCAGCGGATTGATACAAAAAGAATTGCTGGAAGATTATGGCGATGGCCGATCAACATTATTAGAATTGATCCTGCAACATCCGCGGGCTAAATATCGCCTGGAAGAAATGAAGCACCGGCATGAACATCGATTGGATAGAGTGTTGAAAAAAGACCAGCACTTTTATCTTTCTTATGCAGGCAACCATAACCGTGGCGCAAGATTTATCGATCTTCATCATCTTGCAGATGAAAAATTGCATAAGGTCTTTGATGACATAAGTCATTACACCGATAAATTTTATTATGGCCGCTATGATGTAAAATGTGTATCACTTGATGAATTGAAAGAAGGAAAGAATTATTCAATATTAGAGTTCAATGGTTGTGGCGCAGAGCCCAATCATATATATGATGCGGGACTTACCCTCTGGCAGGCATACCGGGAAATTCTAAAACACTGGAAAGTCCTGTTTGAAATAAGCAAATACAACCATGAACATGGAACTCCATACTGGCCATTTAAAAAAGGTCGTGATTTCTTAAAACAAGCAAAGCGTCACTTCAAACAGCTTGAAGAGTTTGATTAATGTCAAATCCCCACTTTTTTAAAATTATAATTTGTTAAACTTAAAATTTTTGAGCGCAAAAGCAACGGTTTTTTACGAAAAAACGTTCTAACCTAACGTAAAGGATAAATGACCCTATATGATTAAAAAAGTTTTAACCGCGATAGCCCTATTCTGTGTTGTTACTGCATTTGGTCAAAATTATACTCCGACAGATGCTGGTTCGAAAGTTCGGTTTGTTATAAAGAATTTTGGTATTAATACCGGCGGCACGTTTGAAGGGCTTACCGGTACTGTAATATTCGATCCTGCAAATCTTGCTAGCGCCAGTTTTAATGTAAGCGTTGATGCAAAAACAGTAGACACTGATATGGAGGCAAGAGATAATCATTTAAGAAAAGAAGAATACTTCGATGTAGAAAAATATCCTAAGCTCACTTTTAGATCTACAAAGATCACGACCACAAATAAAGAAGGCTATCTTTTTATGTTTGGCGTTATTACCATAAAAAATACTTCAAAAGAAATTAGCTTCCCTTTTAAGCAAACAAGCAAAGACGGCGGTATCCTTTTCGATGGAGAATTTAAATTGAACCGCCTGGATTTTGGTGTGGGAGGTAAAAGTTTTTCAATGTCTGACGAACTAAGTGTGGAGCTTTCCATTTTTGCTAAGAAAAGCTAAATAGCTTCTTGCCTCCCCGGTTTAGTTTCAAGCATCCACTTATTTATCTTAACTGTTAGTTTGTACATTCGCATTCGTGCGATTAGCAAAAATTTTTTTTATCGGTATGCTCATTAGTTTCCTCGGTTCACTGCCATTGGGAACATTGAATATTGCTGCTATGCAAATAAGCATCAGCGATGGAATAATGCAGGCTACGCTATTTTCAATAGGTTCATTAATTGCCGAAATGATCTACGTACGTCTTTCATTGGTAGCAATGGATTGGGTTCGCAAGCGGGAGTTTCTTTTTAAAATACTCGAATGGGTAACACTGCTGATAGTATTGATCCTTGCAGCTTCCAGTTTTTACGCCGCAATGAGCCCATCGGTCAAAGAAAGTGTTGTGCTTAGCAGTACGCTTCCAAAAATTGTGCTCGGATTTTCTATGAGTGCTGTTAGCCCGGCGCAAATCCCTTTTTGGTTTGGCTGGAGTACTGTTCTTCTTACAAAAAAAATTCTATTGCCAGTAAACAATCATTATAATTTTTACATTGTTGGTATTGGATTTGGCACACTTCTGGGAAATTGCGTTTTTATTTTTGGTGGTCGTATCGTTGCAGGCAAATTGCAAAACAGTCACCAGGTTATGAATTGGGTGATAGGCAGCATTTTTTTAATAACTGCTATTATTCAAATTTGGAAAATGTCAAAGAAAAAAGATACAAAGCATAAAATGCAACACCCGGAAGAAGTGACACATGGATTGGAAAAAAATATGGAAGAAAAGGTGGTGAATAAACTATAAATGGAAAATGTAGTTGTTTAAAAGAATTCATAACATTGTAACTAAATAAAAATCTATGGCTACCAAAGAGGCTTTAATCGCTGAGTTGAAACACGAATCATCCATGACAAAAAAAATGTTGGAGAAAGTTCCAATGGATAAAAAAGACTGGAAGCCGCATGAAAAGTCGATGACGCTTGGCCACCTGGCAACGCATGTAGCTAATACGCCTCATTGGGCATCCAGTATAATTCATATCGATGATTTCGATTTTATGAAAGATTATAAAACCTTGCCCGATGCAAATACGCAAGAAGAGCTGATAGCGACTTTTCAATTATATCTTGATAAAGCCATCTCCGATCTGAATAATATGTCTGATGAAGACTTTGATAACCCTTGGACAGCAAGAAGAGGAGATCAGGTAATGTTCACCTTGCCCAAAAAAGTGTCTATACGTGGCTGGGCTTTCAATCATTTGTTTCATCACCGCGGTCAATTGTCGGTTTACCTGCGTTTACTTAATGTTCCTGTTCCGGGAATGTATGGTCCAAGTGCTGATGAAAAGATGTAATATTAGCATCACAAAAAGAAAATATGGCCACCCAACAACTTAACCGAACCCTTGGATTAAAGCTTATTATTGTTTTTGTCATTGCCAATGTGATCGGTTCTGGCGTCTACAAAAAAGTAGCGCCGATGGCCGATACATTACATTCATCCGGTTGGGTATTGGTTGCATGGGTGATCGCCGGTATAGTTAGTTTGTTTGGTGCATTAAGCTATGCTGAAGTTGCCGGTCTGCTGGCAGATACGGGTGGCGATTATGCTTATTACAAAAAGATCTACAATAGATTTTTTGCTTTCCAGTTTGGTTGGTCGACGTTTACTGTTATGCAGACCGCCGCGATCTCATCGCTTGCTTATGTGTTTGCAGAATCATTGAACAGCATTGTTCATTTACCACCAATGCTTGAATCACTTTCAGGTTATAATATTGGCGAAATATTTTACCCTTTTAAAAATTTCAATGTAAAATTTGCAGCCATTGTATTGATCTTACTTCTTACATGGATCAACAGTAAAGGGTTAAAAACTGGTGCATGGCTTGGCACAGGTATTTTATTATTAGTTTTTGCAGGTTTATTTACCATTATAGCTTTCGGTCTCACAAGTCATGAATCAAATTTGGGAATGGCCTTTAAGATGGAAACAACCGATAATAAGCCAATAACATTCAGTGCTATATTTACAGCTATGCTCTCTGCATTCTGGGCTTACCAGGGATGGGCATCGGTTGGTTTTATTGGAGGCGAAGCAAAAAATGCAAATAAAAATATTCCCCGTGGTATTGCGATCGGTGTGATTATAATTATTTGTATGTATCTGCTTGTAAATACTGCGTATCTCTCATTACTTCCAATTGAAAGTCTTGAGCAGGTGACAGCATCAGGAAATCAAATTGCAGCTATTGAAGCGGTAAAAATTTTCTGGGGAAGGAATGGTGAAATGTTTATTGCGATCCTGATTCTTGTAACTACGCTTGGTTGCAATCATGCAACAGTTATTACAAGTTGCCGTGTGTATTATGCAATGGCAAAAGAAGGTTTGTTCTTTAAGAAGGCTGGTGAATTGAATAAATATGCGGTGCCCCGTAATTCACTTTTAATGCAATGTGTATGGGCTTGCCTTCTTGTCTTATCAGGAACATTTGATCAGCTTACAGACATGATCATCTTCGTTATGTTTCTTTTTTACGGAGCTACAGCACTTGGCGTTTTTATATTAAGGAAAAAAATGCCTGATGCATCTCGCCCTTATAAGGTTTGGGGTTATCCTGTTGTACCAGCTATAGTAATTATTATTGCTGCAGGTTTGTTTGTGAATACAATTGCTACAAAACCGAGAGAAGCTGGTTTTGGTTTGATCTTAATGCTTAGCGGTGTGCCGATGTGGTATTGGTTCAATAGGAAAAAGAAAAGTCGGGAGTCGGAAGTCAGTAGTCAGAATTAAAAGTAGCCTGATATTTTATTTTACAATCTATACCCTGCAGCAAGACCAGGAATTATTCTTCCGCCTTCATCCTGGTCTCTTGTATTATTTTCTTTGGTTACTTTTATTTGGTATCCATAGCCAATTGATGGAGTTGTGAAAAAATGATCGTCAAAAAGAAAATGCCAACCTACTTCACCAATAGGAGTAAACATCAAACTGCCAAGATTCGTTTTCCCTTCATAATTTTCGAATGCAAATAATGCTCTTAAACCGATAAATCCATCGCTGCCACTGATATTGTCTCCAAAGCTTTTTCTGAAACCTGCCCACATCCCATAACCTTTGAAGCCACCATAAGAATCTCTTGCTGAAAAATGGTACGTGATACCAATACTGAAACTGGTTTTGTTATTGAAGCTTTCATAATGAACCCCGACGATATTGCTTTTATATCCTTTGCCCATCGGCTTCATATACCCAGCGCCTAATTCCGATGGATTTTGAGCTGCGGAGGTTAAGGTTAGGACTGAGATCAAAAGGAATAGTAGCAGGTTTTTCATGGTTGTAAAACGTTTCTATTGCTGAATTATTTTCTAACTAATCAACGATAAAAAGCTTACAGCCGTTTTTTGTCAATGTTCGGTGTGCTTCACAATCATCACCAACAAAATACGTCATGCCCGTAGTGAGTTTCATGGTGCGACCATCATCTAATTCTGTGTCCATTTCTCCTTCGGTACAAAGAATAATATGGCCTTTCTTACACCAATGATCGGCTTTATAACCTGCGGAATATTCAACTTTTCTTACACGTATTTCACCCATCATAAATACCTGCCAATAAGCAACACCGGTTTCACCTGTATGTTCCTCACTGGAAATGGACGACCAGTCTAAGGTTTGAAAAGGGAACGAGGATAGTTGCATAACAATTTTTTTAGTGTGCACTGATTGTTTCTACTTCCGGGATACCAGATAAATGTAACTCAATATGCTTATGTTTTGCTTTTGTTTTGAACTCATTGATTATTTCCGATACATCATAATCAATATAAACGCTATGAGATCCTTCTATATGCACGACTGAATAATTCGGAATTTTTTCTAATTGATCTTTGATCCTTTTTTTATTGATAAAGCTGACATTGATAGCCAGGTTAAAATAATAATGCGTGATATGTCCTTCTGTTTTTGTTTCCAGCGTATAACCCGCTTTGTAGGTATTCTTAAAAATAAAATAACAGGAGTAGGCAATGCCGATACCAACGCCGACAAGCAGGTCAGTAAATAACATAGCAACAATGGTTACAATAAAGGGAAGGAACTGTTCTCTGCCCAATTTATAAACCGCAGCGATCATGCGTGGCTTTGCAAGGTTATAACCTGTACGGATCAGAATAACAGCCAAAACACAATAAGGGATCATATTCAGTATAGAAGCAGCGAAAAATACAAGAACGAGTAACCAGATACCGTGAAAGATGGCTGAAAGTTTTGTTCTGGCATCAGCTTCTGCATTGGCGGAGCTTCTCACAATAACAGCTGTTATTGGTAACCCTCCCAGGAGACCACTTAAGATATTTGCGGTTCCCTGGGCAACAAGCTCACGGTTTTGAGGAGTAATGCGGTTGTACAGATCAATTTTATCAATTGCTTCAATGCTTAATAAAGTCTCAAGCGTAGCAACAATGCAAATCACAACTGCATTCTTTATAATGTCAGTATTGCTGAAAATAGAACGGTAGTCAGGAAGTTTTATATCGGAAAATAAATTCGATGGAAGGTTGACAAATTGTTGTGGCTTTAATGCCAAGGATGGGATAAATTGTTGAGATAAAAATGCCAGCAAAGTTCCGAATACTACAACAAGAAATGAAGTAGGAATGAACGGAAATCTCTTTGCCATTGCTTTCTTCCATGCTATCAACACAGCAAGCGAAGCAATGGCAATTACAATTGCGCCTTTTGAAGAATGATAATAAATATTCTTTGCATGACTGAATGCATTTTTTAATGTAATGATATTAAACAATTCTTTTGTCCAGAAGGATGCTTCATCATAACCAAGCACCAAAGGAATTTGTTTTGCAATAAGGATGATTCCAATACCCGCCAGCATTCCTTTAATGACTGCTGAAGGAATAAAATGTGTAAACCCGCCAAGTTTGAAAACACCCAACAATAATTGAATAACACCAGCAACTGCAACTGCAAGAAAAAATATTTGAAGACTGCCAAGTTCTGTAATGGCACCAGCGGAAATAGCTGTAAGACCAGCAGCAGGCCCGCTGACACTTAAATGTGATTTGCTGATAAGGCCAACAACAATACCTCCGATGATGCCGGAAATTAAACCAGAATAGAGTGGGGCACCTGATGCTAAAGAAATACCGAGACAAAGAGGCAAGGCAACAAAGAAGACAGTGATGCTTGCTTTGAAATCATGCTTGAGAAATGACAAAAAATAATACCGTGCTTGCCGTTTAATAAGATCCATTACCTGCGATTATGTTCAAAGAGTTGCAGGGCGCAATGTAATTAATTTATATTTTGTTTTACTGATCGTGACCCACGGCTGCCATTATTGTTTTCATACTTGTCTTCCTGGAATATTTTTCCTCATCTTTCGGAATTTATTTATGCGTTTTCCAACTGCTGAATGTCAAACTTTGACATTTTCATAAACGCCTCAACTACTCTTGGCGCTCTTGCGGGGTCAGACATCAGCTTTCCTAATATTGCAGGTACAATTTGCCAGGATACTCCAAATTTATCATCAAGCCAGCCACACTGATCATATTTGCCACCCTCGCCTAATTTTTCCCAATAGTGATCTATTTCAGTTTGAGAATCACATTCAATTACAAAAGATGTTGCAGGTGTGAATTTGTATTTGGGTCCACCGTTCAACGCCATAAACTTGTTTCCTTTCAATTCAAAAGTCACGACAATGGGGTTTTCTGCTGTTATTTTTGAGTCTTTAAAAATTGAACAATAGTGTTCTGCTGCAGCTTTGGCTTGCCCATCAAACCATAAGCATGGATAAATTTCTTTTTTCATAATTTAAATTTTGTTCAAAAATATAGCAGGGAAGGAGCGTTAAAATAGAACAAACCCGACAAAATCATTTTTACTCTTCACCAAATCGGAGATACTCTTTAGGAGTAATATTGGTAAACTCCCTGAATGACCTGATGTAATGGCTTTGATCTGCATATCCATTTTGAAATGCGATATCTGATAATTTGTGATGCCTTCGATCATTTAATTGAGTAAAAGCTGAATTGAATTGACATATCCGCCGGTAAAGATTAGGAGCTATGCCAATATTTCTTTCGAACATTCTTTGAAAAGTTCTTTCAGTGATATGTAATTCCTTTTGAACAGCGACCAGCGATTCTTTAGAAGGATCATTTGCGATTTGGGTTGTTGCAAATTTTATTATCGGGGATCCAGTTTTAGCGTTGGCTATTAAATTAAAAATAAAATCATCCAATAAGATGATCATATCCTCAACAGAGCCGGCGTTCAATAATCTTTCCTGCAGTTCAATAGATCTTTGGAGGGATAATAAATTCAGGTCAATTGGCCTGTCAGTTAATTCCTGTGCTAACACTCCGAAAAGAGTTAACAATGTGTAAGGCTTAAAGAAGTAAGCGATCAAAGTGAACTCATCCGTTAAAGTCAACGATTCAGGTAAAACAGTTTGTCCGAATAATGTGAGATGGTGTGAATTCTCATTCCCAAGTTTTCCTCTTACTGATTTAAAAAGTATGGTAGGAACACCATTTGCGTATAGTGGTAAAATAAATGGAGATGTAATTTGCCTGTGTTCAATAACCAGTATTCTATCTACATACTTTGTAATTTTTTTGCCTGGTATGATGTTTCTTGCTTTCACTTCTGTACAAATTTCTATTCTCGGTTGTGTGTATGTAAAATGACCGCTAGCTCACAGCTTGCTGACTTCTTTACCTTCTCTCAGAGCCTTGTTGCGTTTATAGATCAATGATAGGCATTTGCCGCACGTTACCGCTTTCCAATTATCGGTGGCTATCCTTTCAGTCTGAGCCCGATGAGCAGCTTCTTTATCTCGAGGATTACACAACAACATTCCATTTTCATCTAGGGCGTGCAAGTCTCTTTTTTGTCTTTCGTCTCTCGGCATTTGAGGTTGTTTAAAAGGCAGGAATGTTATAAGAGTATTACAGCCAACTCACAGTGCTGCTGAGTAAAGTTAATTAAGTTCTGTTGTCTGGATTTATTCGTTAAGCCGCCATAGAGCAAAACCCCATGTTAGCAGCTGTTTATTTTGGAGATTTTTTGTTTTTCCATTCCTCCTTAGCTTCTTCGAAAAATGCTTCAACTTCTGAACGTTGTCCACCAACAAAAACTCTAAAACTTGAACTATCAGATTTAGTGATTTTCATATATGGGACAGAAAATTCTGCAACTTCAAATGTTGTGTCAATGGAAAGTATGTCGTTATAGTAAGCAAAGTCTATTTCAATACCTGATCTGCTGTTTTCAACCAGCCAGTAATGTGCAATTCTTTTGTTTGTAAAAAAATTCCCTGCTAACTCTTCTGTATGGTTTGAATAATATTTAATTATCGTTTCATCTTTATCTAAAAGATCTAGTGATTTGATTAAGTCTACTGTTTCCTTTTTTACTTCATTGCCTGGCTTAATTTCATTACAAGAAATAAGAAATATTGAACAAGAAATTAAAATATTTAAAATAGTATTCATTTAATAAAACTTTTTAATAGCTAACATATTTAGAGAGTTACAATAATAACTGCTAACTCACAGCTTGCCGCAAGTTCTTGTTTCAAATTTAATTAATTATCAACCAAAATCGGGACAAAGGAAAGCTGTTCTATTGCTGAATAGAATTTTTACTGTACAAGCGAGTGACACAACAAAAGCTAAATAGTAATCCAAAAGCTGGTAACCCACCTACGCTGAAGCTTCGGTGGGCAGGCATCAACTTCTTCAGTTTTTATTTGTACGCTATCGCAGCACTCGAAGGTCCGGCCAAAGGAAGTATGGAGGTTGATTTAAATCCTGTTGTTTTTGCCCATCGGTTAAAGTCCGCAAATGTGTAATCAAAACCGGTCCCGGTTTCAATCAGCATATTTAAACTCATCATCAATCCAAATGCATTTTGTTTTCTTTCATCATCTATAACGCCTTCAATGGCTATAAATGCACCACCGGCAGGTAATGCTTCCCATGCTTTTTTCATCAGCAATATCTTTTTTTCTTCGTCCCAGTCGTGCAGGATATTTCCCATTGTTACAATATCAGCTTTGGGAAATGCATCTGCAAAAAAATCTCCGCTTTGTGTTTTTAAACGATCTGCTAATTGAAAATGTTGAATAGTTTCTTTGGCGATCGGTTCAACAGGTGGAAGATCAAAAGTAGTGCAGCTCATATGTGGCTGATGTTTTGCAACCATCAATGATAGCAAGCCTGCAGAACCACCAACATCAGTAAGCGTTTTATATTTTGAGAAATCAAATTTTTGGGCAAAGGTCATAAAGTTGCCCATTTGAATTCCGCTCATTGCATTAATGAACTCTCTTAGTTTATTCTGATCTTTGTAGATCAACCCAAAAAAATCTTCACTTCTTTTTGCTTCGTTTTGCGGAAGACCAGTAAGCAATGCCTCTTCAAGATTACCCCAAAATCCATATAAACGATTATTCATCATTTCAAGAATGCCACCGATATAAGAAGGCTTCTTCTTATCTAAAAAAGTGTCTGTATCAAGTGAGTTTGAATAGGAAGCTGTTTCCAGCAATCCATCACGATGAAGAAATCCGAATGCAGCTAATGCATCTAAAAAATCGAAGAGATGCCGGTCTGTGCATTTTAAATTCAGTGCTGTTTTAATTTCTTTCGCAGACATTTCTTTCTGTTCAGCAAGTTTTGTAAATAGTTGAAATTTTATGGCTGACAGTAAAATTTTTGAAGCCCAGAAACCAGTCCCGATCTGCATGATGCTGGAAGGAGTAGGCTGATTAGTTTTATTTTCCATTCTTTTGTTTTAAAGATTTATTGAAAGGTAGTCCATTCATTTTCGTGGTTTCTCTTTTATTCTTACTTCAAATACTTATCAAACCAATCTACAAATTGATCTAGTTCGGGTTTCATATCATCGGGATTATGACGTCCGCCTTTTTTAATGATAAAATTATTTGTAACGCCGGCTTCCTTAAGTTTTGCAACAAATGTTTGCGATTGTTGTAAAGGCACGGTCATATCTGCATCGCCATGGATGATAAAGATCGGCGGATCATCGGATGAAACAGCATAGATGGGAGATATCTCTTTACCAATTTTATTTCTTGCAGTTGTATCGGTGATAGGTTCATAGATCGCTGTAGTATTATTCAAAACCCTGAAATCAAATGCTCCGTAAACTCTGGCTTGTATTTGCGGTCCCCTCACGTTTATCATAGCAGCGCCGGGGAAACCCCAGTTAAAAAAATCTGTTGGTGGAAACAAAACAGCCGCTGCCTGTACTCGTGAAGAAACTCTATCAATAGGATCACTGGCATTTACATTTATTTTATCGTCAGCAGTTGCAATTGCCAGGGAAAGATGTCCACCGGCTGAACCTCCTTCAATTCCTATATGATCAGGATCGATGCCCAATTGCTTTGCATTATATCGTATATATCTTACCGCTCTTTTCAGATCTTCGATCTGATCCGGGATTGCATATCGTGGTTGTGAGCCAATCACGACCATAAAAACATTATATCCTCTGTCAAGGTATTGTCTCTTATAGTAAACGCCTCTTTCCACCATTGTGAAATTAGAGAACCAACTGCCTGCTTGCACACTTATGATCGCTTTACCATTTGACTTCCCTTTTGGTTTTAACTGTGTCATTAATAATCCCATTCCATCTTTTCTTCCATAAACAAATTCTTCCTGGGGATAAGTGTTGGCATCAGCTTGCTTCTGAATAGCGGTAAGTAATTGCTTCCAGCGTTTGTCTGATTGTAATGCGGCAAGTTCTTTAGCACTCTCAATATTTTTATAATCACTTTGTGTCAGCTTATCATTTTGTGCAAGTAGGTTGAGTAAATAAAATGCACTGTCGGGTGTATTGGCTAATATCCATGAAGAAGCTGCGGACAAATACCTGTTGAAACCTGTGGTGGCACCTTGCAATCTTATTCCTTCGTTATATGCAATCCCAGAATTCTTAAAATCCTTTATGTTATAAAGAGAGTCTGCCTTTTTATAAAGCTGGTTCGCATTCTGGGCAATAGAAAAAAATGTTATCAATATGGAGAGTAATAATAGAATTGCATATTTCATTATAAATTCTTAAAGTATTAATAAAAATGTTGTATACACTGGTTGGTTTACCAGAACTTCCACCAAGCTCTTTTTGTTTTGGCTTTATTATCAATTTGTGTATGATCTTTGCTCATAAGGTCTGACAAATATTTTTCATCATAATATTCTCCATCGTCTCCCTGCACTTTCGCATTTATTTGCCTTGCTATGGAAAGCATTTTATAGATAGTTTCATAGTCTGGATTTTTTGTATTGATATCGCCTTTCCAGTAAGCAAACCAAGGTCGGTTATTTGGGTCTTTATATTTTGGATGAGCATTCCATTCGCAATATCCGGGCCTGTTCTGAAAATATTGTTCTTGTCCAATTTTTATGTCATAGCCGTCTGTAAGTTCTAATTCAGAGTCTGTGTTGATATACTTTAACCATTCATCCAAAGTAATATTACTTTCCTCTTCAAAATCATCCCAATTATTCTTCCTAATTATGTGTAAGTCGTAGCCCATAACTAAATAAAGTAATGGTTTATCAAAAATTTAAAACCAAAACTTCAAGCCTTAAACTTCCTGCGTCCATTTATCTCTTTCATCTGGTGAGAATTTCCAGGGAGCAAAATTATTTTCAACATTGTTGAACATAGCATTCCATTCCTGTGGCGCATTGCTTTCTTCCATTACAAGAGAACGACGAAGTTCAAGAATGATCTCAAGAGGAGAGATGGAAACAGGACATTCTTCTACGCAGGCATTGCATGTAGTACAAGCTCTTAATTCTTCAACAGTAATATAATTATGCAAAAGTTTTTTACCGTCATCTTTAAATTCTTTGTTCGTATTTATATTTCTTCCTATATCTTCTGTACGGTCCCTTGTATCCATCATAATTTTCCTGGGGGATAATGCTTTACCAGTCTGTGTAGCGGGACAAGCAGCAGAGCAACGGCCACATTCGGTGCAACTATATGCATCGAGTAAATTTCTCCAGCTAAGATCAAATACATCCTTAGCACCAAAGTTTGCGGGTGGAGCTGCGTCGGTTGGCGCCAGCTCGGGTTGCATTGCATATAAAACTTCTTTCTGAACAGCAGGCATATTCCTCATTTCTCCTTTTGGTTCCAGTCTTGCATAATACGCATTCGGGAAAGCAAGAATGATATGCAGGTGTTTTGAATATGGCAAGTAATTTAAAAATGCAAAGATGCCAACGATATGCAGCCACCATGCTGTACGTTCAATAAAGATCAAACTTGAAGACGGGATCGATGTTAAGGATGAAGAAAAGATACCACTGAAAAGAAAACTTCCCGTATCGTGATAATGTTCGTTGCCTTGCAATTGTAATGCCCTGTCACTTGAATTCAATAATAAGAATAAAGTCATCAGTACGATCTCGGTGATCAGGATGTTATTAGCATCACTTCTTGGCCAGCCATTGAGATCTTTGCTGATAAATCTTTTTAGCCTGATTATATTTCTTCTTACAAGAAAAATTGCACAGGCAGCAAAAACCAATACTGCTAATACTTCAAATGCATTTATAAGAAATGTATAAAAACCACCAAGAGGTTTCGCAAATAACCGATGCGTTCCAAAAATTCCATCCAACACTATTTCCAGCACTTCAATATTGATGATAATAAAACCTGCATAAACAAAAAAGTGTAGGATTGCTACAAGAGGATTCTTAAACATTTTCTTTTGTCCGAAAGCAAGGAGAATAACGTTTTTCCAGCGTTGACTTTTATTGTCACTAAAATCTTCATCACGTCCTAATTTAATATTACGATTTATCTCTTTTACTTTTTTTGTAAATAGAAAGATGGAAACGATAGAAACGAGAACAAATAAAATCTGCTGAAGGATTTGCATGACCAATCAATTACATTTGCTAAATTAAGTGTTTAAAAGTATAATTATCCAATAGATAAAATTGTATGGCGACAGATAAAAAATATATTCTTAGCAAAGAAGTAGTAGAAAAAAAACTACGCCGCATGGCGTTTGAAATATTGGAAAACAATATTGATGAAAAGGAAATTATTCTCGCCGGTATAAGAGAGAGTGGGAGTGTGGTTGCAAAAGTGATACAGGAAATGCTTGGTGAAATATCTGTCATTAAAACAGAACTTATCACAATTACGCTTGATAAAAATGAACCAACCAAGGTTTCGTTGAGTAAAACATTTGAGTTTAACGGAAAAGTTATTGTTGTGATCGATGATGTAAGTAATAGCGGCAAAACATTGCTTTATGCTTTGAAGCCTTTTATAGACTCTCATCCAAAGAAGATCCAGACACTTGTACTGGTGGAGCGAACGCATACCAGTTTCCCTGTAAGACCTGATTATGTTGGTCTATCTATTGCAACTACTCTGCAGGAACATATTTTTGTCGAGGTTAAAGGAGAAGAAGTAGTGGGGGCATATTTAAAATAGACAAAACCACAGAACCACGATTTACATGATTAAAAGGGATTATGAGGAAATATAGGGTGCTACTTTAACTTAGTAAGATTTCCAATTATCCTCATAATCCTTGTTCTCTAAAATCCTATTAATCGTGGTTCTGGGTTAGAAGTGTATAGCATGAACTTTCACCTTTCCATTTGATAGTTCCAAGCTTGGTGTCGGAAATTTAAAAGCATCGAGAATACCAAGTAATAATTTTACTCCTTTGCTGTTTGTTTTTATTTTACTGAAATTGACATCCGGTGCCAGGAACCATTGCCTGTATCTTTTTATATCTGTCCTGTTAACTGGTAAACCTGTTTCCTCATCGATCCAGACATTATGATAGCCGCCAAACATTCCGTCTGCGCCATAACCGATCGCAACATTCAACCATGGCGGTATATTTGATCCTTTGAAAAAAGATCTGAGATTAGCGCTGAGCCAATAAGTTTGACCATTATAATCTTTCAACATTCTTTCCGCCCAACCGCTACCAAACAAATCGTCAGATCTTTCATTGAGCATTGAATCCGAGTAAGTCTTGCGGTGAAACGAAAATTTAAATTGAATGCGTTGTTCTGCCCATCCAACCTGCTGGCTTATGAATAATCCGGAGCCAAAAAGATTTGCAGCCATATCGCCCCAGCTCCATCCCCACTGAGCGGAGTGAGCATCCAGAATTTCTATTACAGTCATGTAAACAGTACTGCTCAAACCACCGATCCATGCTGCTTTTTTTGGTTCAACCCCGGCCCATACCCACATTGCTGCAGAGGCACGGCCTGCATTGTAAGCTGCCCATGCATGACCCACTTTATCCATTTGTAGCCACTCACCGTTATCATTAAATGTATGAAACGATGTTTTAGGATAGTCCTTGTACCATGTATTATTGAAGATAATAAGTGATGTTCCATATCCTATTACATTGAGGCCACCGACAATCCATTGCCGTTTTCTTTTTTGTTCGGGAGTTAGATAATTGAGATAAGAAAAAGGTGAATTTATTTTTACGATCCCAGATGAACCTGGTTTTATAACTGTATCATTGGGTTGGATTGATAGCCCTGTTGCAACAAGGTTCGAAGTATCAGTTTGCGCATTTAGAAAAGAAGGAAGGAAAAAGAAAACTGCGAGTATGCTGAATAGTCTTGATACAGCACAAGAGTGCGATCCTTCGCTTCGCTCTGGATAAACTGCGACGCAATTGTCCAATGATGAAGAAAAAGATGAAAGGAGCGTCGCAAGGAACGATGAGTTTTGCACAGGTCCTGACTTCATTAAACAAAAATACGTTTCCTGTGGCTTTTCGGTTTCTATTGGCAAAATTCAATAACTTTCGTCTCTAAAATATATTAAGCATGGAAGCAGTGATACAAGAGAGATCAACCAACTGGCTAAAAGGAAATTTTGACGCAGCAACTAAGGATGCGATAAAAAAAATGCAGGCTGAAAATCCAAAAGAACTCGCCGAATCATTTTACCGGAATCTTGAATTTGGAACAGGTGGTTTGCGGGGTATTATGGGTGTCGGCACAAACCGCATGAATAAATATACTGTGGGAATGGCGACACAGGGTTTTGCAAATTATCTGAATCAAACTTATCCCGGTGGGCCGGTTCGTGTGGCCATCGCACATGATTGCAGGAATAACAGCCGATTTTTTGCGGAAACTACTGCCAATGTTTTTGCAGCGAATGGAATAAAAGTTTTTTTATTTGAAGCATTGAGACCAACGCCTGAACTTTCTTTTGCTATCCGTCATCTTGGTTGCCAGGGCGGTGTTGTGTGTACCGCATCACACAATCCAAAAGAGTACAATGGTTATAAAGCATACTGGAATGATGGTGGGCAGTTAGTGCCGCCGCATGATAAGAATGTAATTAAGGAAGTGGAGAAGATCGCATCGGTGGATGATGTGAAATGGAGTGGCGGTGAAGCAAACATCACGATCATTGGAAAGGAAATGGATGAAGAGTACATTGAAATGGTGAAGAGTTTAAGTGTTTATCCTGAAGTGATCGAAAAGCAACATGATCTTAAGATCGTTTATACACCTATTCACGGCACCGGTATCACATTGGTGCCGCAGGTGTTGAAACGTTTTGGATTTACCAATGTACATATTGTAGAAGAGCAAAGTAATATCAGCGGCGATTTTCCAACGGTAGTGTATCCTAATCCTGAAGAAAGCGAAGCAATGAGCATCGGCATGAAGAAAGCAAAAGAACTGGATGCTGATATTTTACTAGGGACGGATCCTGATAGTGACCGTGTTGGTATTGGCGTAAAAGACCATCATGGAAATTGGGTGCTTGTAAATGGTAACCAAACCGCTGTCCTTGCTTTTAATTATATGATCGAAGCAAGAAAAGCAAAAGGAATTGCCAAACCAAATGATATGGTGGTGAAAACGATCGTGACCACGGAATTGATCGATGAAATTGCAAAGGGAAATAATATTACTTGCTATAATGTGCTCACGGGTTTTAAATGGATAGCAGAATTGATAAGAGAAAAAGAAGGAAAAGAGAATTATGTTGTAGGCGGAGAAGAAAGTTATGGTTTAATGATCGGTGATAAAGTAAGAGATAAAGATGCGGTCAGCGCTGTTGCATTGCTATGTGAAATGGCAGCTTATGAAAAAAATAAGGGCCGCAGTTTATTTGCCAAACTTGTCGATCTGTATGTTCAATACAGTTTTTATAAAGAACATCTTATTTCAATTACTAAAAAGGGAATGGATGGTCAGCAGCAGATCGCTGATATGATGACTGGATTCCGGAATAGTCCGCCAAAAACTCTTGCCGGTTCTGATGTTGTTCAATTACTCGATTATGAATTAAAAAAAGGAAAAGACTTGAAGACAGGTCAACAGTGGGACATTAAACTTCCCAAATCAAATGTGCTGCAGTTTATATTAGCAGATGGCAGTAAAATCAGCGCAAGACCAAGCGGTACGGAGCCTAAGATCAAATTTTACTTTAGCGTAAAAACAAAGTTGAACACTACCACTGAGTTTGATAAAATAAATGCAACCATTGATGAAAAGATAAAAGCGATCATCAGCGATATGAAACTTTAAAATTGATCTTTATTTTCGATTAACCAAATGTTAAGCAATTGCACCCCTTTGCTGCCGAACATTTTGTAATTTTAGTTTACCACCATGAAGGAAAAACAAAGAATTATAACAGTTCTGATCGTTGTTTTGCTTTACAACCTCGTTGATCAATTCCTGATACAAAAGCACAGAGGTCTGAATGATACATCTGTGATCATTTCTTTTGTTATCGCCGTTGGACTTTATCTTGCCTTAATATATTTCTTTGGCAAAAAGCATTTGAACTAAGAATGAATATAGACAACCTGTTCAAACCTACTTATTCCATTGCTGCGCTACGAATGATGATGGGTATTGTTTTTTTGCTTCATGCAGGAGTAAGAATTTACAATAATACACTTCCCGGTTTTGGTGATTTTTTACATGACAAAGGTTTCCCGTTTAGTTTTTACCTGGCGTGGGCTGTTACTTTATTTGAATTAGTGGGTGGTATACTGATGTTCCTCCGCTTTTTTGTAAGGATTTTTTGCATTGGTGAAATGATCATACTTATTACAGGTATCGTGATCGTTCACAGCGAAAATGGATGGAGTATTATTGAAAGATCATTAAATGGAATTGAGTACAGCCTTGTGCTTATTACAATACTTACCGCTATTTTTATTGCAGAAAGAAAAGCAGCAAGAAGTATCAGGCCTCTTTTATAAATTATTTTTTACCAGGTAAAGCAAAAGCTATATAAGCATCTCCCGATCTCGTCCCTAACTTTCCACCACCGCAGGCAATAACCAAAAACTGTTTTCCATTTACTTCATAAACAGATGGTGTGGCAAAACCGGGCGACGGCAATTCATATTCCCATAATAATTTCCCATTGACCTTATTATATGCTCTTATCATTCCGTCCCGGGAAGCCGCAATAAATAATAAGCCGCCAGCGGTTACAACAGGTCCACCATAATTTTCAGTCCCAGTTGGTGGGATTCCCTTTTCTTTTAGTTCAGGATATTCTCCAAGTGTTGTTTTCCAAACATGTTCACCGCTATTCAAATTAATAGCAGTGATGGTTCCCCATGGTGGTGCAATTGCAGGATAACCTTCCGGACTTAAAAATTTATTATAACCTGTCATAGCATATGGAACATTTCTATAAGCATCCTGTGGTTGTGCAGAACGCATAAAATCCTTTAGCTGATCTTTTTTTGAATCAAGAATATAAGAAACGATCGCTTCTTTTTCTTCTTTAGTTATATAATTAAATGATGGCATCATTCGCCGCCCGGCAGAAAGCAATGACATGATATCTGCATCGTGATACCTTTCCTGTATATTAATTAGAGTTGGAAAATTTCCGGTACCTTTTCTATCGGCGCCATGACAACTGATACAATATTTTTGATAAAGCCGAACGCCAGCTTGTCCATAATTTTCTTTTCTTGGTGGTTCCGAAGCGACATCACGCATGGTCACAACCCATCCCATTTCATTTGCATTTACATAAAGCAAACCTGTTTGCGGATCATAAGATGGGCCGCCCCATTCAGCACCACCGTCAAAGCCTGGCAGTTCAACTGCGGGTTTCTTACCGGGAGGAATAAACATTTTTCCATAACGATAACCTTCCAGGTCTTTTTTCAATTTTGCAATTGATGAATCTGGTAAGTAAGGATTGATATCATTTGCAGAAAAACTTTGCCTTACAAATGGTTTAATAAAAGTTGGTATTGGTTGTGATGGCCAGACTTTTTCACCAATTAACTCTGTGTTAGTATCAACCTGCATTTCATTTATCGGGTAAACCGGTTTTCCTGATTCCCTATCAAACAACCAAACCATCCCATGCTTTGTTGTTTGCGCCACTGCATCGATCTTCTTCCCGTCTTTTTCAATTGTAACTAATACAGGTGGAGCAGGCAGATCCCAGTCCCATAGATCATGATGTATAAATTGAAAATGCCATTTGCGTTTTCCTGTTTCCGCATCTAAAGCAAGTAAACAATTGGCAAATAAGTTCTGGCCTTTTCTTTTACCACCATAAAAATCATAAGAAGAAGAACCAGTTGGAGCAAATAAAATCCCTTTCTCTTCATCAAGTGTAAAACCACTCCAGCTATTAGCGCCACCAATATGTTTATATGCTTCCGGATCCTCCCAGGTTTCATAACCAGCTTCACCGGGTTGGGGAATAGTATGAAATATCCATCGAAGCTTACCTGTCCTCACATCAAATGCACGGATATGGCCGGGTGCTGCTGCTGCGCCTTCATCCACTCTTGAACCAAGTATATAAAGATCTTTATAAATAATTCCCGGCGATGTAGCTGTAACAAAAAGGTCCTGCACTTCACGCCCCAAATCTTTATGCAGATCAACTAACCCGCTGTCACCAAAACTTCTTACCAATTGCCCATTTGTTGCATCAATACAATGCAGGTAAGAACTGGCTACATAAAAAATTCGTTTGTCATTTTTTCCATCTGTCCAATAAGTAACACCACGACTATTATTTAAAACAAAATTCAGAGACATTGAATCAGGATCGAACTCCCATATTTTTTGCCCGGTGCCCGCATGTAATGCAAAAAGTTTGAGGGTAGGAGAGGTCACATACATTATTGAATCAACAATAATAGGATTGCATTGTATCTGTGAATTCTTTACCGTATCAGCATCGCCGGTATTAAATATCCATGCCGGCTGTAACTGGCTTACATTGCTGGTATCAATTTCCGTTAAAGAAGAATAATGAATATTTTCTTTGCTGCCACCATAGTTATTCCAGGTGTTGTATTCTTTTTCATTTTGAGAACATGATGCAATGAAAAATAGAAATGAAAGAAGAAGAGCGTATCTCATTTTACTTTTGATTTTTACTTTACTCCTTCCGCCACCCATGCTTCCAAAGGACTCCTGAGATCTTTAGCACCAAATTTTTCCGTAAGCACTTTTTGTACATGATCCTTAATAACATTTACAAGAGAAGCATCTCTTTCCAATATTGCCATATAAACGGGATTGCCTTCCACAATTCCTTTAGCAAGATCACTTGCGGAAGGACTAAAACCTTCTTTTTTAACCAATGTTGTTGTAATACTTTTAAATCCTGCACGCCTTGCAATGGTAGTTAGTTCTCTGTCATCATACATTGAAAACGGCACACTGTAAAATTTTGGCGGATCATCTCCGAAATAACTTTCAATAACCACCCGTCCTTCATGTATAGCTTTAACGGTTTCTACTTTATTCCATGTACTAAAAATTAGTTTTCCTCCATGCCTTAAAACTCTATAGGCTTCTTTCAATCCTTTTTCTTTATCCGGAAAAAACATGATCCCAAATTGCATCACTACAAGATCAAATGAGTCATCATCAAAAGGAAGCTGCATTGCGTCAGCTGGCATCCATTTAATTTTTTCGTCATGAACATTAACTTTTGCTACTGTGATCATATCAGGATTGAGATCAGTAGCAGTTAATGTATCATGCTTTACTGACTTAGCAAGATGAGCTGTTACACGACCTGTACCGCAAGCGATCTCCAGTATGTCAGGATATTTTTTATCCTGCAAACGGGAAACAAGATCAAGAGCATAAGGCTCAAATAAGAAGGGCCCAAGATATTGTTCATAGTTGGCAGGTACACTTCCTGCAAATGCTGCTGTTTTTTCCATCATCAATATTTGGTTATCAAATTTGAGTTTATTTTCCCAACACAGAGCTAAGGAGTGAGTAACACAGATATTTCTGTGAACCCTTGTGTACTTGTCTCCCTGAGTTTTAATGTAATTGTTTATTCAAGAACCTTCTCCGTGATCTTTCCGCTCTTTTTATTTTTTAAAATAACTTTCTTAGCGCCGTAATGTGTCATTTCTTCTTTTACCAAATAGTTTTCACTATCATACTCTGTTAAATGACTCTCTTTTGTTACTCCGGTTCTTCCTCTCCAAATATCCAATTTCACAGGTTCCCATAGTTTTGTTTTTGCAGAACGATAAGCTGCATCCAAAATACAATTCACCACATAGCCATCATAAAAAGTTTCTTTTGGCGCTTTATTTTTTTCCATGGCATTGAACATATCCATGAACATGTGATTATAACCAAGTTCATTTAATTCATCACCGACAGGAAATAACCAACCGGTATTGCTCTCCGCTTTTTCAGAAACATAATCGGCACCTTTACCCGTCGTGAACATTTCAAAACCTGTTCTTAAAAAACTATTTATCCAAATAGTTCCTTCCGTTCCCATCACTTCATCACGCAGATCCAAACCACCGCGAAATGTCCAGCTTACTTCAAACTGTCCGATAGATCCATTCTCATATTTCACCAAACCGATCGCATGATCTTCCGCATCGATCGGTTTTACCTGCGTATCGGCCCAGCACATCACTTCAATCGGTTTTATATCTTTCCCAATATAGCTTCTTGTTATTTCTACGCAATGACAACCAAGATCAAGGATACAACCGCCTCCCGCTTGTTCAATATCCCAAAACCAATCACTATGCGGGCCGGGATGTGTTTCTCTTGATTTCGCCCAAAGTATTCTGCCTAATGCACCGTTCTTTACACTTTCAGATGCTTTTAAAAATTTGGGTGTATAAACGAGATCTTCCAGGTACCCATTAAAGATTCCGGCTTTTTCAACTGCTTCCAACATTCGCTTTGCTTCTTCTGCATTTCTTCCTAAAGGTTTTGTTGTGATCACCGCTTTTTTATGTTTGCAACAAAGCATTACTGCTGCTTCATGTAAATTGTTTGGCAAAGAGATGCAAACAACATCCACATTCGGATGAGCGATCGATTCTTCCATATTCAATGTCCAGTGTTCGCAGTTATAATCCTGTGCAAATTTTTTTGCCGATTCTTCGCGACGTGAATAAACACTTACCACTTTGTCTTTGCTGCGATAACCTTGCAGCGCATCAGCATAGAACCTGCCGATAAATCCAGAGCCAAGCATTGCGATCCTTTTCATATTTTTTTATTTGTTTTGTTTTTACTTCTCAATATAAGACTGATAAGTATTGGCAGCAATTTTATTGTTATGACTATCCGTTTGACTCAACCATACAGATATTTTTACCACATAGGAACATAGAAACATAGGATTTCACATAGAAACCTATGTGTTTCCTCCTATTGTGTACTATGTGACTATGTGGTTCCATTATAATTATAAGGTTGCTATATGTGGATAGTCACTTTGTTGTTTTAAAATGGGCCAAAAAGATACGAATGAAATGCGATGTTGAAAAAATTTTCAAAGCCATTATCTTCACATCTTTATGAGACCAACTGAAGATACATACCGGCACAAGGGACTGAGGAAAAAGTTGACCGATGTCATTCGCAATAAAGGGATCACAGATGATAGGATACTTGAAGCAATTATCAAAATACCCCGCCATTTTTTTCTTGATTCAGCATTTGATGATGTGGCCTATGAAGACAGGGCTTTTCCAATAGGAGAGGGACAAACTATTTCACAACCTTATACGGTCGCTTATCAAAGTTTTTTGCTACAGCTAAAACCTTTTGAAAAAGTTTTGGAGATAGGAACCGGCAGTGTTTACCAGGCCTGTGTTTTAGCAGAATTAGGCGCCCAGGTTTACACCATTGAAAGGCAGAAAAAATTATTTGATTCTAACAAAGCGTTTTCTTTTTTAAAAAAATATCCGAATATCAAATTCTTTTATGGCGATGGATATGAAGGATTGCCAACCTATGCGCCATTTGATAAAGTGCTAATTACTGCTGCGGCTCCGGAAATTCCTCAAAAGCTAATTGACCAGTTAAAACCCGGCGGCATGATGGTATTACCTCTTGGTGCCGGCGATGTTCAGCAAATGAAACGAGTCACCAAACTCGAAAGAGGTGCGATCAAAGAAGAAGTGTTTGATAATTTTTCTTTTGTTCCGATGGTGGAGGGGAAGAAGTAGATTGAAATCAATGTGACACATTTACGGCTTTTGAGTCTATCCACATCGCAGTAAATTCGTTATTACATACCATGGCTGTCTAAAGAACTTTCCGTCCTATTTTAATCCGAATATTTTTTTTAATACTTCTACTATTGACTTTTTCTCCCCTCCTAAGTAGAAATGTTCATTGTATTTTTTTCTTGATAAAAATCCACTGATGTCACCATCCGGCGTTTTTTCCGTATATCTCGATTTTACGTATGGCCTTGTTCCATCATTTGGATGAAATTTCATTTCTAGATATTCACATTCACTCTTACTCAATTCACGATAAGACCCATCTTTTTCAATATAGATATAAGGATAAGGTAAAATTTTAGATTGTTTTCCTGATACTATTGCAAATTCAAATTTTCCCACTTTGATTCGATCTTGAGATTAAAATATTTTATATTAAATATTTCCTTTCTTCATTTCTTTTACTGCATAATCACATGCACGGGCAGTAAGAGACATATAAGTAAGAGATGGGTTTTGACAAGCTGATGAATCCATGCAAGCTCCATCAGTTACAAACAAATTAGCAATATCATGTGCCTGGTTCCATTTATTGAGCACTGATGTTTTTGGATCATTGCCCATTCGTGCAGTCCCCATTTCATGAATAACAGTACCGGGTGTTGGATGACGATCGAATGGTTCTACCCAATCGAGTTCAGCAGCTTTCAACATTTCTACAGCTGATTGTTGCATATCAACACGCATCTTCTTCTCGTTTTCACCATACTCCATAGATATCTTCAGCAATGGCAATCCCCATTTGTCTTTTTGATCTTCACTCAGCGTCACTTGATTTTTATATTCAGGTAATGTCTCACCATATGCTTCAAAATAAGCATTCCATTCGCCGGGCTTTGTCATACTTTCTTTCCAATCAGCCCCAACGCCTGCTCCTGAAAACCCTCTTGTCCAATCACTGCGGCTGGTATAATTTTCAAAACCAAAACCACGCAGATAAGGCTGATCATTTTGTTTTAGATTTCTGAACCTCGGCACATACACACTGGCAGGTCTTTCACCATAATAAAAACTATCTTTTAATCCACTGTAACCACCAACAGCGCCGACATAAGCATGATGATCCATTAAATAATGTCCAAGCACACCGCTTGAATTCGCCATTCCATTCGGGAACTCTTTTGTCTTTGATTGTAATAATATTTGTGTGCTTCCTAAAGTGGACGCATTAAGAAATACAAGCTTAGCAAAAAATTCAAGGCTTTGATTAGTCTCTGAATCGATCACTCTTACACCTTTTAGTTTTTGTGTTTTATTATCATAGATTAGACTTTCAACTACTGAGAATGGACGAAGTGTAAGATTACCCGTTTTCGCAGCATCGGGTAAAGAAGCTGAATTGCTGCTATAAGGTGCGCCAAAAATACAGCCACGATAACAAAGATTCCTTCCATGGCATCTTTTCCTTCCGTTATGATCTTGTGTAAGGATTGCCATTCTACCAATAATGAGATCACGACCGTCAAAAGAATTTCTCAATCTTTCTTTAATGTGTTTTTCAAAAGCATTCATCTCGAATGGAGGTAAATAATGTCCATCAGGCAGATTAGCTATTCCATCACGACTGCCACTGATACCAACGTATGATTCAATTTTATCATACCATGGCTCAATGTCTTTATATCTTATCGGCCAATCAATACCAATTCCTTCTTTCATATTGGCTTCGAAATCCAGGTCACTTAAGCGATAACAATGCTTTGACCATAACAAGGAACGGCCTCCGACCTGGTATCCGCGATGCCAGGTAAAAGGTTTATCCTGTATATATGGATGCTCGCTGTCTTTTACTAAAAAATGTTTACTATCTTCTCCAAACAAATAGATCGATTTCTGTACTTCGTAATGTTTTTGTTCTTCAAGGCTTACAAGGTTTCGCAATTTAAATTCCCATGGATCTGTCAGCGCTGTAGGATAATCTTTAATATGCTCTACCATTCTTCCACGTTCAAGTACGAGAACTTTAAGCCCTGCTTCAGTTAATTCCTTTGCGGCAATACCACCGGTGATCCCTGAGCCAATAACAATAGCATCATAAGTATTTCCAGAGATTCCTTTTCCAAGAATATTAAAATCAGTCATGAAAAGAATATTTAGTAGTGCAAAAAAGTTTTTCCGTAGTTCAGCGTGTTAGCATCCGCTTTTATTTCGCTTTTATATTCATCGGGGATCTTTACATAATTGCTGGCCTTAGTTGTTCCTTCCTGCGAAGTAAAAAAGCCGATCATTGTGTATTGCTTAATGGTTTTGAAATAAGCAGCTCCTTCATCATTGTCATAAGCTTTCTTATCAAGCGATACAATGAATTGTAATTTATCCGCCGCTGTTTCAAATGCAGGGATCATTTGCTTTAATCCTTCTTTGATCACGGTTTGTTGCTCTGCTGTCATACATTGATCAAAGACCTGGTCTAAAAATACTTGCGTATTTACCTGTGATGCTGATTTGGTTTTTGTCGCCGGTATTATTATGTCGATGATCGATATGATAGACTTGTATTCCGGTTCTGTAAAAAATACCGGTTTGTAACTGCTCATATCATGATTGGCGCAACCAGTCAGGAACGATGAAAGCACTGTAGGGAACATTGCATGCCCTGTAACCACTGCAAGAGATTGAATGAGTTGCCGTCTGTTCATAGTAATTTTTATATAATTAAATATACACTACTGGCATATATGAACAAAACACTTATGCATTTCTATACAAACTGCTCCAGCAATTCAACTCTTTTTTCAATCGGTGGATGGGTTGAAAATAAATTATCCCAGGAACCGGATTTACGATGTGACACTTGTGGGTTATCAATAAACAATTGTGCTACGTCACGATTCTCCACCGCTTCAATGTAAGGATCAGCAGATATCTTTTTTAATGCGCTGGCAAGTGCATAAGGTTTCTTTGTCATTTCAGAGGCGCCGGCATCGGCTAAATATTCTCTTTTTCTGCTTATGCCAAAACGAAGTAACATAGAGATCAGGTAAGCAACTGCTGTAATAATAATTGCAATAAGTATAATAGCTCCACCACCTTTGCTATCTTTTTTACCACGGCCAGCAAACCGCAGACTGCGAAAGGCCACTTCGGCAAGAAAAGCAAATATGCCAACAAAAATGATCGAGATAATCAAAACTCTTGTATCACGATTGCGGATATGAGTGAGCTCATGTGCTATCACACCTTCAAGTTCTTCATCATTCAGCTTATTGATTATACCAGTCGATAATGTAACCGAATAACTTTTTTCATCAATGCCGCTGGCAAATGCATTTAATGAATCATCTTCAATGATATTAATTTTCGGCATCTTCATGCCTTTTGAGATGCAAAGATTTTCAACAAGATTATAAACTCTCTTGTTTTCTTTCCTGTCTAATGGTTTTGCTCCTGTAGCTAAACGAATAAGCGTAGCATGCCCTGCCCATGCAATTAAAAACCAAACACCAACAGAGATAAGAATAAAAGGAACAATAGAAAGAAATAGCGCATTATTATCTATAGAAACTGGATAATTATCATCCGGGTATTCTGAAGCATTATCTTTTGCAATAAAATAAATGATGATATAGAACATTCCCAGCAACAAAGCGGGGAATGAGATCAATAAAAGAAATGAATTAAAATTATTTCTTTGAATTTGTCGTTGAAGTCCGATATATCTCATTAAAATCTGAAATCGTAAATCTTAAATCTAAAATTTAATTGAAGGTGGTTCTTCCATTCTTGTTCTTCCTTCTGTACCAAGATCAAACATGATCTCACGTTTGAAACCAAAATTGTTGGCGATAAGATTGGATGGAAATGTTTCCACGGCATTATTATATTCGGTAGTAGCACCGTTAAAGAATCTTCTCGAAGCAGCGAGTTTGTTTTCAATATCACTTAACTCTTCCTGCAACTGCAAAAAATTTTGATTTGCTTTCAGATCAGGATATGCTTCCACCTGAACCCGTAAACCTTGCAAGGCAGAAGTAAGTTGTTGCTCAGCCGCAATTTTATCATCGATCGTTTTTGCTGACATTGCTGCTGATCTTGCTTCAGTTATTTGAGTAAGAACGCTACGTTCGTGTCCGGCATATCCCTTTACTGTTTCTACTAATTGGGGAACCAGGTCGTGCCGTTGACGAAGTTGTACATCTATATCTGCAAATGCATTTTGTCTGCGATTGCGCAAGCTTACAAGACGGTTATAAAGACTAACCATCCAAAGAACAATAATTAGTATAACAACAAGGAAAATTATAAAGGGCATGTTTATTTGTTTTGACTAAAATTAATGAAAAAGCAATGAGATAAATATAGATTAAAATCATCGCAAATAATTATTGGCCGATGATTCTTGCCATATTCCCGGAAATGACTGTTTTTTTCTTACTTTCCCGAAATATTTATTACGTATGAGAATCGGATCTTTTCTTATCTCAACTGTTATCAGTATCGGGTTGATTTATGGGCTTAATAAAAAATGGGGGAGTATTCCACCTATCGGCAAATTTTTAAGCCCGCAATTTGGTGTTTGGCAAAATGCTGAATCGGCCGAAAACGATTTTGCGGCAGATCTGAAATTTGCCGGATTAAAAGGCAAAGCTGAGATCTATTTTGATAACAGGCTGGTGCCTCATGTATTTACTGAAAATGATGAAGACGCATATTTTGTACAAGGTTACTTGCATGCAAAATTCAGGTTATGGCAAATGGAATTCCAGGCAAAAGCTGCAGCAGGAAGATTAAGCGAAATACTTGGCGCCGGAAAAGATTCAGCGATCTTAAATTTTGACAGGAATATGCGCCGGCTAGGAATGGTTTATGCCGCAAAAAGATCAGTAGAAGAAACAGAAAAAGATCCTGAATCAAAATCTGCCTGTGATGCATACACTGCCGGAGTAAATGCCTATATAGAAAATTTGAAAGAAAGTGAATTGCCATTAGAATATAAGCTGCTTGATTATAAACCTGAAAAATGGAATAATCTCAAGATCGCTTTATTCCTTAAATACATGAGTCTTGATCTTGCAGGGCCGGAGAACGATATGGAATATTCAAATGCAAAAACTGTTTTTGATGCAAAGGATTTTGATAAACTATACCCGATCACACAAGATTCACTTGATCCAATCGTTCCAAAAGGAACTGTTTTTCCGGAACCTTCTGTAAAAGTTGTTGCGCCTGCCAATGCTGATTCTATTTTTTCTTCATGGAAAAACAGTACAGCAATAAATGAAATAAAACCTGATAAGGATAATGGAAGTAACAACTGGGCGGTTGCCGGTATAAAAACTCAAAGCGGCGCACCAATACTTTGTAATGATCCTCACCTGAGTCTTAATATGCCTTCATTATGGTACGAGATGCAGTTACATACCCCCAATTTCAATTCTTATGGCGCATCATTTCCCGGGGCGCCATCAATCATAATTGGTTTTAATGATAGCTGTGCATGGGGTTTTACAAATGCAATGAGAGATGTAAGAGATTATTATGAAATAAAATTCAAGGATGACAGTAAACAGGAATATTGGTTCAACAATGAATGGAAAAAAGCCGAACTGAATATTGATACTTTCAAAGTATCGGGGCAAAAAGATTTTTATGATACAGTTGCCTATACAATTTTCGGCCCTGTGATGTATGATAAATCTTACTCTGGCGGAAGAGCAACCAATGATAAATATTATGCTGTAAGATGGAAGGCACATGATCCATCAAATGAAATGATGATCTTTTATAAACTGAACCGTGCAAAAAATCTTGATGACTATAAAGCCGCGTTACCTTATTTATCGTGTCCCGGCCAAAATTGTTTGTTTGCAGATAAACGAGGAGATATTGCCATTTGGCAACAAGCTGAATTTCCTGCTAAATGGAAAAGACAGGGTGATTTTGTAATGCCTGGAATTGATAGCAGCTATATGTGGCAGGGTTATATCCCGATGGAGGAAAATCCGCATGTAATAAATCCGGAAAGAGGTTTTGTAAGCAGCGCTAATCAATTGCCGGTCGATACAACTTATCCGTATTACGTCGGCGGGCATCATGATCTGTATCGTGGTTATATTATCAATCGTTACCTGCGAAACATGAATAGTATCACGCCTGCCGATATGCAAAAACTACAAACAGAAAATTATAATGTTCTTGCAGAGTTTGCATTGCCGATACTTTTAAAGAATACAGATGAATCAAAACTTAGCGGTGAAGAGAAAAAGTTTTTGGATATAGTTAAGGGTTGGAATAAAAGAAATGATCCCGGTGAAAAAGGAGTTGCTGTTTTTAGTAATTGGTTAGATAGTGTAGAGGTAGAAATTTATTTTGATGAGCTTTCTAAAGTTGCAGTGCCTTTCGATTGGCCGGAACGATATACTATGGTGGAAGCTTTGTTAAGAGATTCTGCTTATTCATTTATAGATAATATTAATACCCCTAACCTGGAAACAACAGCTGATGTAGTGACCACTGCATTTAAAAAAATTATACCTGTTGTATCAAAAGCCGAAGCGGACAGTGCTTTGGAATGGTACAAATACAAAGATGCAGGTGTTCGTCATTTACTTCGTTTGCCAGCGTTAAGCAGGTTCCATCTTTTTGTAGGTGGTGGTCAAAATGTGATCAATGCAACCAAAGACTTTCATGGTCCAAGCTGGAGAATGATCGTTCAGTTAACTGATAAGATAGAAGCTTATGGCGTTTATCCCGGTGGACAAAGTGGCAATCCCGGCAGTAAATATTATGATTCATTTGTTGATCAATGGGCCGCTGGAAAATATTATAGTATTTGGTTCATGCACGCAGGTGATAAGCTGGATAAAAAAGCCAAATGGAAAATGACGCTTGACAAACTTTGAAATTCCCCGATATGAAATTTTTTAATTCTGTATTATTAACTGCTTTATTAAGTTTTATTGCTGGTATTTATATTTCATACTGGTGGTTTTTTGCAGTTATTGCTTTTTTAATAGCACTATTGATCCATCAAAGAGGGTTCAAAGCATTTTTCGCCGGCTTTTTAGCCTTGTTCATTCTTTGGTTTGTATTAGCATTCTGGATGGATATTGCAAACGAAGGAGTGCTATCGGTAAAGATCGCTTCGCTTTTACCATTAGGCGGATCGAAATGGTTGTTGATGATCGTAACGGCTTTTATTGGTGGATTAGTGGCAGGCTTTGCAGCGCTTAGTGGCAGTTACCTTCGTTCATCAAAGCCCAAAAAATAATTTTGATAACCTTACCTTGTCCATGAAAATAGTTTTTCAATTCATAATATTTGTTTTAATAACCGCGACTTCATTTTCTCAAACAGCTTCAGGCATTGTAAGAGATGATAAAGGTGAGCCATTGCCAAATGCTTCTGTTTTAATAAAAGATAAAAAGGGCGGCACCACCTGTAATATCGAAGGAAAATATTTTTTGAATCTTTCTCCCGGCAATTATACACTTATCGCTCAGCATGTGGGGTATAAACGAGATGTAAGAAATATTAAGGTTGAAGACAAGGACATTCAGCTTGATTTTGTATTAAGTCTTGTTGATTTTACAATGGAAGAAGTTATTGTGCGTTCAGGCGAAAATCCGGCCAATGAAATTATCAAGAAAACTATCCGGATGCGGCCAGTTTATCAAAAGCAACTGGATAAATTTATTTGCGAGGTTTATACAAAGGGGCAAATGAGGTTGCGTGACTATCCCAAAAAAGTTTTTGGTCAAAAAGTCGATTTTAATGAAGACGGCGATACCAGTAAAAATAAGATCATCTATCTATCAGAAACTATTTCTACTTACTCAGTACGCAAACCAAACGACAGAAAAATAGAGGTCCTTTCATCCAAGGTAAGTGGTAGCAGTAATAGCTATGGCCTGGCTGCACCACAATTCTATTCCATGTATGATAATAATGTGCAGATCGGTACAAGTCTTAATCCCCGTGGGTTTATTTCACCCATCTCTGATAATGCGACTAACTATTATAAATACAAATACGTGGGAGCTTTTTTTGAAGATGGAAAACAAATAAACAAGATACTGGTAACACCCAAGAGAAAATACGAGCCGCTTTTTTCCGGGTATATAAATATTGTGGAAGATGAATGGCGTATCCATTCATTGAAACTGGAATTGAGAAAAGTAAATCAAATGGAATTACTGGATTCTCTGATCCTGGAACAATTATATGTTCCTTATAATGATAGTTTGTGGGTTTTGCATAACCAGGTCATTTATCCATACATAAAAATTCTCGGGATAGATGTTTACGGAAGTTTTGTAAATGTTTATTCCAAATTTGATCCGGATCCGGATTTTAGAAAGAACTATTTTGACAACACAATTTTAAAATATAATGACAGTTCCAACAGGAAGACTCCTTCATACTGGGATGAAGCACGACCCCTGAAACTACTTGATGAAGAAACAATGGATTACCGGAAGAAAGATAGTATAGAGCAATTAAGCAAAAACCCTGCTTACCTGGATTCAATTGATCGTGTTAAAAACAAACTGACAATAATGGGTTTTTTGCTTACGGGTCAAACAATTAATAAAGAAAAGAAAAATGCATCGTATTACTTCCGGTCAATAACTGACCAGGTAAATTATAATATCGTGGAAGGATTGACGCTGAATCTTTCGGCTACTTACACAAAAAAACTTGACTCTACTATTGGCAGAAGATCCATCCGCATAACTCCAACAATACGATATGGATTTACTAATGGACATTTTAATGCATGGTTAAGCACTTCCTACATTTTCGGGAAAAAATATATTACGTCTATTAATCTTTCCGGCGGCAAAAGAGTTTTCCAGTTTAATAATGCAAGCCCGATAGGACCAAGGAGTACTACTTTTGCAGCTTTGTTAGGCGGAAAGAACCTGATGAAACTGTATGAAGCCTGGTATCTCCGTGGATCGTATGTTAAAGGCATCGGTGAAGGTTTTACATGGAGTGCCGGTTTTGAATATCAAAGCAGGAGCCCTTTGGATAACACAACTGATTATTCTTTTGTCAAGGACGAGAAGAAAGAATTTACACCAAACTATCCAACAGAACTTTCCAACGAGAATATTAAGCCGCACCAGGCTTTTATTTTGAATTTCGGACTTACATGGCAACCAGGAGCCCGGTATATAGAATTACCAGATCAAAAAATTAATATCGGTTCTAAATGGCCTACGATGATCTTAGGTTATACCCGCACATTCGATGAGGTCTTTGGGAGCGATGTGAATTATAGTAAATGGCGTTTTGCAGTAACTGATGTTATTCGTTTTAAATTAGCCGGGCAGTTTAATTACAGGATAGGAATGGGAGGTTTTATTCACAACGAAAAAATGCAGATCCCGGATTACCAGCATTTCAATGGTAATATCTCGCATATCGCCACTGAATATCTTAACAGTTTTCAACTTTTACCGATCTATGAGTTTAGCAATATTTCCAAATTTTATGTGCTGGCCCATATTGAGCATCATTTCAATGGATTTCTTACTAATAAATTACCAGTTTTTAGAAAACTAAACTGGTACATGGTAGCTGGTCTCAGTACTTTCCATTATGAAAAAGACAATTATCTGGAATATTCTGTGGGGCTTGAAAACATTCTGAAAAACTTGCGTATTGACTATTACTGGAGTCGTAAAGACGCAAAAAAGTTTGACAATAATTTCCGGGTCGGGTTTTCAAAACGATTTGGTGTTGGCCGCCGGAGTAATGATGATTAAAATCAGTTTTATTTAATCTCCCTTTTTTATCTTTGCTGCGCTTTAGAATTTTGCCCAACCTGCAATTGGGTTCCGACAAGTCGGGATAAAATTTAAAAATATGGCAGCATTACACAATCGTATCTCCCGCAAGGAGCTAAAGGAACTTATTAAGAACGACCCCACACCACGTATTACCATTTCATTTTATTGCTATTTTAAAATTGAAGATCCTGCACAATTCAGAAATGACCTTTATCTCCATTTAAAAGAACTAGGGGTATTAGGAAGAATTTATGTTGCTTCGGAGGGCATCAATTCACAGATCAGTTTACCAACTGACAATCTATCGGCATTTAAAACTTACCTGTATTCCATTGAACCATTGAATGGTCTTCGCCTTAATGTTGCAGTAGATGATGATGGAAAAAGTTTTTATGTACTGGATATAAAAGTTCGTAATAAAATTGTTGCAGATGGCATCAATGACCCTTTGTTTGACATGGCGAACAGGGGACGTTATGTAAATGCGGAACGATTCAATCAATTGACGAATGATCCAAATACGATCGTGATCGATATGCGTAATCATTATGAATTTGAAGTTGGGCATTTTGAAAATGCGATCGAAATACCATCTGATACTTTCCGGGAACAATTACCGATGGCAGTTGACATGATGAAAGAGAACAAGGACAAAAACATTATCATGTATTGTACCGGCGGCATCCGTTGTGAAAAAGCATCAGCATACATGAAGCACAGTGGCTTTAAAAATGTTTTTCATCTGGAAGGCGGCATTATCAATTATGTCAACGAAGCAAAAGAAAAACAGCTTGATATAAAATTTCATGGAAAGAACTTTGTCTTTGATCAAAGGCTGGGAGAGAGGGTAACAGAAGAAATTATATCGCAATGCCATCAATGCGGCAAACCCGCAGACACACATGTGAATTGTGTGAACGATGCCTGCCATTTATTATTTATACAATGTGATGAATGCAAAAAGAAATATGAAGGCACCTGCAGCAAAGAATGCCAGGATTTTATTCATTTGCCAGAAGAAGAACAAAAGAAGTTAAGAAGTGGAATTGATAAGGGAAGGAATGTTTTTAATAAATCGAAGCAACTCATAAATAAGAAATTTCAGAAATGACGATTTGATGTTTTGCCTTTAACATTATTCTTTCAAATGTTCATCAATTCTATATCTTTAAAAAAACTGTGATGTATGAAGCATGGGCCAATTATTCTTGTTGAAGACGATGCAGATGACAAAGATGTTTTCCAGGATATTTTGAAAGATCTAAAAGTATTTAACCCGGTAGTATGGTTTAAGAGTTGTGACGAAGCATTCTCCTATTTGAAAACAACTGCTGAGCAACCATTTATTATTTTTTGCGATGTGAATTTACCGGGCTTAAGTGGAATAGAATGTAAACGTCAAATAGATGACGATAAAGAGCTAAGAAAAAAAAGTATCCCGTTTGTTTTTTGTTCTACTTCTGTTGATCAAAAAACTGTTGATGAAGCGTATACAAAAATGACGGTACAAGGCTATTTTCAAAAAAAGAATACATATGCAGAACTAAAAGAAACAATTAAACTGATAGTCGCTTATTGGGAGGAATGTAAACATCCTAATACAAAGTAGACGGGAGTCATAATAAATTTAGGCACACAATAATATTAAAACCATTCTCCTAATTTTTTCAACTCCACATTTCCACCACTGAAAACAACACCGACTCTTTTACCGGTAAAAAGACTTTTATTTTTTAACAAAGCAGCAAGTGGTACAACACCACTTGGCTCAACAACAATTTTCATTCTTTCATAAACAAGCCGCATAGCAGGTATAATCTCTTCATCGCTTACTGTCAGAATCTCTTTTACATATTGCTTAATGATCGGGAAAGTTTTATCGCCAAGGGTGGTAAGCAGGCCATCAGCGATTGTTTTAACGTAAGGAGCCTTTTCGATTTTTCCATTTTTTATGGAAAGAATTGCATCAGCCGCCCCTTCAGGCTCACCAGCATAAACAATTGTAGAAGGGGAGAAGTAATGAGCACTCAATAAAGTACCGCTCAACAATCCGCCGCCACCAACCGGTGCAAGAATAAAATCCAAAGAAGGAATTTCTTCTATCAATTCTTTGGCACAGGTTGCCTGGCCAGTTATTACTTCATAATTATTATAAGGATGAATAAACTCTGCACCGGTTTTATCAACTACATCCTGCAAAGTTTTTTCTCTTGCCTGCTGATTGGGTTCGCAAAAAAATATTTCAGCGCCATAGCCCTTTACTGCGTCCACTTTTACTTTAGGAGAATTATCGGGCATTACGATATATGCTTTTGTTCCAACTTCTCTTGCAGCAAAAGCAATTGCCTGGGCATGATTGCCTGATGAATGAGTAGCAATCCCTTTTTTTCTTTTTTCTTCAGGTAATGATAATACTGCATTCATACCGCCGCGTATTTTGAATGCACCGATCTTTTGAAAATTTTCACACTTAAAAAATATTTGTGCTCCGGAAACTTGATCCAGTGTTTTTGAAGTAAGCACAGGAGTTTTGTGAATAAAGGGCTTTATTTTTTTATGTGCTTCTTCTATGTGCTGTTTTGTAATTTCCATGAAGTGATCATTCAACTGGCATCCATTTTAAACAAACAGGTTTTGCAACATTTATCCTTTTACCTGAATCAGTAAGCAAACCAGTTTCTTTATCTCTTTTGAAAATAACAATTTCATCGCTGTTCTGATTTGCCACTAAAAGAAAATTGCCAGTAGGATCAAAATTAAAATTGCGGGGTGTTTTTCCCAGCGTTGACTGATGATCTATCCATTCCAATTGCCCATTATTCTTATTGATACTAAAAATTCCGATTGTATTACTCTCACCTCGATTTGAGCAATACAGAAATTTTCCATCGGGAGACACATGTATGTCAGCGCTGCCAATTTCGCCATCGAAATCTCTCGGCAATCCTGAAATGTTTTGTAATAAACTTAAATAACCATCCTTTTCTATTTTATAAACAGATACCGAACCAGTAAGTTCTTCCATCAGGTATGCATATTTTCCGTTGGGATGAATATCAATATGGCGTGGTCCCGCGCCGGGTTCTGTTGCGATAAAAGGCGGAGTGAATTCTTTTAGCTTACCGGTCTTAGTATCCAAATTATATAACATTACATCATCCATTCCAAGATCGGGTACGTACAAGGTTTTGTTATTACTATTCAATACAGTTGCATGTACATGTGCGGCTTCCTGCCTTGCAGAATTCACACTACTTCCTTCATGCAAAATTGAATCGGTAGGTTTTCCAAGAGAGCCATCCTTATTAACCGGAAGAACTGCAAGAGTACCGCTACTATAATTTCCAACTATAACCCATTTACCAGTTTTATCTATTGTAATATAACAAGGGTGTTTTCCCTGTGAAGGCTGCTGATTTACCTGGAGCAGCTTGTTATTGGGTTTGTTGAATACAAAGGCAGTCACATTGCCCGGGGCATCTTCATTTACTGCGTAAACAAATTTTTTATTTGGTGAAATAGTGAGATAAGAGGGATTGGAAGTCTTTACAGAGCTTACAAAGCTATTCTCACCCGTCTCGGTATTGAATTTATAAACATAGATCCCATCACTTGTGCCGGAAGTATATGTTCCGATTACTAAGAGCTGTTCTTTCGATTTTTGAGCGGAAAGATCAACGCTAAAACAAAGAACAAAAAAAATTAATAATGATTTTATCATGTTTTATTTTAAAGTTTTAAAGATGCAACATATTCTGCCAATGTTGTAGATGGCTTACCAAGATCATCCCATGTATTTTGACTTTCAAATTTCTCCGGGTACCTGTTCAGCGCTTCACAAATATGATAAGCATAATTCATTCGCTGGTTAAAAATACCGAGATACTTTAATGGAGCCAGCGGAGCTTTCATGATCTTTATATTTGATTTCACATTTCCAATAAAAACTTTTGCAGCCTCATCAGCTGTAAATGGCTCCAAACCCTGTACAACATATTCCTGGTTACTATCGCCTGCTTTTTTCATTGCCCATGCCACTTGTACACCATAATCTTTAGCCGCAATAAACCACATCGGCGCTTCTGACTTTCCCGCAAGCATTATTCTTGTTCCCTGTAACATTTGCTTATCTAAACATTCCATAAAAGTGGAAGGATAAAAGATGGTGTAGTTCAAACCAGACTTTTTTATTGCATTCACCGCTGCGTGTTTTATTTCAAATGCCCACCATTTGAAACCATTCATTCCTTCATAATTTTTTATCAGCGAAGAAAGATAAACTATGCGTTTAACGCTTGTTTTATGTGCAGCATCAATAATATTTTTTATTCCTTCTCTCTCCGGTTGCGGGTCACTTTTCTTTGATGATTGAGCAACAGAAAGATTTAAGTAAACGATCTCCTGTCCAGCCATCGCAGTTTCTAATGAACCAGTGTCAAATACATCACCTTTTACAACAGGTGTGTTTGGGAAAAGTTTTTGCATTTTTTCAACATCTCTTGCCAATAAGGTAAGCTTAAAACCTGCTCTTAATAATTCAAGAGCCACTGGTTTACCCAACATACCCGATGCGCCGATAAATAATATTTTTTGCATATAGAGAAATTAGAAAAGCAAAGGTATCCCATTCATTGCTTGTAAAAATAATAACGAAGCAAGAAGAAAATATACGACGGAAAAAATTACAGTTTGTTTTTTTGTTTTTGAAAAATAATTCCCAAACAATGGCAGAACTTGTAGCGAATGAATGCCTATAAAATGTGCAATGCGAAGATCACCATAATGGGTGCTCCAATTTACTATAGGTAAGCCAGCTCCGCCATCAGGGCCACCAACAGTATGCTTCAGAAGACCTAGCATCACTCCGCCTTCTAATGAAAAAAACAAAAAGAATAAGATGCCAAGCCTGATACCCCACACATAGGCTTGTGGTATTGAAAATTGCTTTTGTTTAAAAAAAGAAATGCAGACCAATATAATAGTTATTGTAAAGACAAGTATAAACATCCCCATAAGGTTGAAGATGATGCCGTTTATAGTTGAAGTAATATTAAAATGCGAAGTTGTATTCCTGATAGCCTGCATTATTATTAGCCCGTTTTCAAAAAACATTGTTATTACTATCAACCAGGAATATATTTTTATTTTTTTGAAATTATTGAGATAATACAATAACCAACCCATCGTAAGAACCATGATGCCAACAGAAGAATAAAATTTAAAAGGCTTTAACCATCTGTTCACCCCAAGTATTTGTGTTTCCTCAAATGGCATTCGTATAAGACAAACAAGAGCCACGGTGAGGTTGAATAAACCAAACCAGAACAACAATGCATTTCTCCGTTTTAATTCAATGAAGAAATTCATATAACTGATTAATAATTAGCAGCGAAATATTGTTTTGTTTTTATCGATCTTACCAGCAAATACAATAACAATCCGATCGGTCCCAGCATGAAAGTAAGAAGGAGGCAAGGGATCAGGATCAAATGATGGATGTTGTATTTCTGTGCATTCTTTTTTATCCAAATACCGGTAAGCAGATCAAAAGCGAGATAGTGCACCCAACCAGCAGTAACAGCGGTTTTATTAGTAAACAAATCCATGATGCCATTTAATGAACCAAACTTTTCAAAATCTCCGGGAGTGAATACCTGGAAGATGAGCCATGCATACACAATAGCAAACAATGTGATGATGATGCCAATAAGAAATTTATCAAAGCTGCTCCAGAATGGGCTAATGACAAGTAAGACTATCCAGCCCACCATCGCAATTGTGCTGCAGGTCTGAAAAACTGAATCAGGTGACATAGTGTAAATTTTTAGGTGGAATATTTATTCAACGATGAAATGATCCGTTTGTAAGTTTCATCATCACTTAGTTTTTCCGCAGCAAATTTTTTCCCGATCACTTTTTCATAGAGCTCTATATATCGTTGTGAAATTGTATTTACCCACTCATCGCTCATTTCAGGAACTGTTTGTCCTTCTTTCCCCATAAAATTATTGGCAATCAGCCATTCTCTTACAAACTCTTTACTTAATTGTTTTTGTCGTTCACCGGTTTCTTGTCTTTCTTCAAAACCATCTGCATAAAAATAACGGGATGAATCAGGGGTATGAACTTCATCCATCAAATAGATCTCACCATTTAATTTCCCAAATTCATATTTTGTATCTGCAAGTATCAATCCTCTTTTTGCTGCGATCACTTTTCCTTTTTCAAAAAGATGAAATGCGTATTGACTTAGCATGGTCCATTCATCCCTGGTAGCCAATCCTTTCTCAATTATCTCATCAGGTGAAATATCTTCATCATGACCCGCATCTGCTTTTGTAGAAGGAGTAATTATAGGTTCTGGAAAAAGATCATTTTCTTTTAAACCATCAGGCATTGTTGCTCCGCATAAAATTCTTTTGCCTGAACTATAAGTTCTCCATGCATGACCCACAAGATTACCACGAACAACCATTTCAATTTTAAATGGCTCACATTTTTTTCCGATCGAAACATTGGGAGCAGGCACATCGACCAGCCAATTCTTACAAACATCATTTGTTTCACCAAGCATATAAGCCGCAATTTGATTAAGCACCTGGCCTTTGAATGGAATAGGACGGGGCAGGATGACATCGAAAGCTGATATACGGTCGGAAGCGATCATCACGAGCCAATCATCGGCTATAAAATAAACATCTCTTACTTTTCCCTTGTAAAAATTTGTCTGTTCCGGAAATTTAAAATTAGCCATGCCCGAAAGTAATTTAGGTGATAAAATTTGCGCAATAACAAGCTGTCTAAGATTTCAACAATTTATCCTTAGTGTCTAAAAATTAGATTTTTACATACAAATTACTATTCTTACTTTTCCATCATAAAATTCTAAAACCAAAATTATCTAATATGAGTAAAAGCCTGCGCTTTACGGCTGCTTGCCTGATTACTGCATTATTTTCTCTTCAAGCTTTGGCGCAAACCGTAACCATCAGCGGAACCGTCCGCAATTCCACCTCAAAAGAAGGGGTTCCTGCTGTGACTATTGTAATTAAAGGAACTTCCACCGGCACTTATACTGATGATAAAGGTGCCTTTTCTATTTCTACTAGTGCAAAATTGCCGCTGATATTAGCGTTTAGCTCTGTTGGATTTGAATCAAAGGAAGTAGAGGTTGGCAATGCCTCGACTGCTCTTGAAATTGATCTCGTTTCTATTTCTACTCTTGGACAGGAAGTTGTTGTGGCCGCAAACCGTACACCACAACGAATCATTGATGCTCCCGTAACCATCGAAAGGTTGAGCAGTTCAGCTCTTCGGAATGCTGCAGTGCCTAACTATTATGAAGCATTGGCTAACCTGAAAGGAGTGGATATGCATACGGCGAGTTTAACCTTCAGAACTGTTACTACCCGTGGCTTTCTTTCAAGCGGTAATAACAGGTTCAATCAATTGATAGATGGTATGGATAACCAGGCGCCGGGTTTAAATTTTTCTGTTGGTAATATTGTTGGTCTTACTGAACCCGATGTTGCAAATATGGAACTTTTGTCAGGCGCATCTTCTGCCTTGTATGGTTCTGGTGGTATGAACGGTACTTTATTAATTAATAGCAAGAATCCATTTCAATACCAGGGATTAAGTTTTAATATAAAACAAGGCATCAATCATATTGATGGCAAGCAAAGAAAAGCTGCTCCATTTTATGACTGGTCACTTCGTTGGGCAAAAGCTTTCAATAATAAGTTTGCTATAAAGATTACAGGGCAAGTTATGTCGGCAAAGGATTGGGAAGCTAACGACGTTGATGACGTTGCAAGAACAAGCACAAATAGCAAGATCAAACCGGAAGGAAATCGGACCAATGATCCTAACTATGATGGCGTAAATGTCTATGGAGATGAAACCTCCGCTAATCTATTTCTTGTTTCCAATTCAATTCAACAAGGAATTATTACTGGCATAGCAGCTGCATCAGGAGGAGCTATTCCGAATATTAAAACTAACCTCGATGCCCAGATTCCAGCCGGAGCTTCCCAAGCACAAAGAAATGCCGTTTATGCGTTGTATCCCGCAGCATTAAAGCCAACACTTGATCTTTATGACCCGCTTTACTGGGGTCTTCGCAATAATTGGTTGCCACAAACAACCAGCGTTTCAAGATCAGGTTATAATGAAAGAGATCTTGTTGATTATGGAGCGCTAAATTTTAAATTCACTGGCGGTTTACATTATAAAATAACTCCTGGTATTGAAGCATCGTGGAATTCATATTGGGGTACCGGAACTACGGTCTATACTGGTGCTGATCGTTATTCGCTTCGCAATTTCGTCATGGCTCAGCATAAACTTGAAGTACGTCATAAGAATTGGTTTGTTCGTGGTTATACTACACAAGAAAATTCCGGAGAAGCTTACCAGGCAACAGCCCTTGGACGTTTAATGCAGGAAGCATTTAAACCAAGTGTTCGTCCTGATGGTACCGGATGGTATCCTGAGTATACTTTTGCATATTTTAATTATAAAAACACAATAAATAATACCCCAGGAGGAGCAGCTTCAAGTGAACGTAATGCTCATCAATTTGCAAGATCAATTAGTGATGCAGGAATGCCTTTACCCGGAACATCAGCTTTTGACAATTCAAAACAAGCAATCAGAACAACTCCCATAGGACAAGGTGGAGCTAAATTTCTTGACAAGTCTGATCTATGGGCTGCAGAAGGACAACTAAACGTTTCTGATGCCTTTGATTTTTCTGATGTAATAGAAGTGATGGCAGGATTGCAATGGAAACAATGGGTAATGAATTCTCAAGGAACAATATTTGCCGACACCACTGGCCCAATCAAGATAAGTGAGAAAGGCGGATATGTACAATTAAGAAAAAGATTGTTTGACGATTTCCTCACTCTTACAGGAGCTATCAGGTATGATAATCAAACAAATTTTGATGGCCGCTGGACCCCAAGAGTTACCGCAGTAATGCGTGTTGCAAAAGACAATAATATTCGTTTATCATTTCAAACAGCTTATCGCTTCCCTACTAACCAGGATCAATACATTGACCTCAATACAGGATCTGTAACTTTAGTTGGAGCATTGCCAGAGTTTGTTACACGTTATGGTTTGAATACAGGTACCTATACTGCCGAATCTGTTACGGCTGCAAGAACAGCGTTTAATCCGTCTTTGCTTGTTCCTTCAACTTTCGGAACTGTAAAACCTGAAAGTGTTTCCTCAGGAGAGATCGGTTATAAGGGCATTATAAACAAAAAACTTTTTGTAGATGTATATGGTTACTATAGCCATTACCAGGATTTCTTCGCAAGGGTAGCAGTTGTGAAAGCATCATCGCCAACAAATGCACTTAATCCACTCGCTTCAACAAACTATGCCTATATTCAAAATAGTCCCGGTGCGGTAAAAGCTATGGGTTGGGGTATTGGCCTTGAATATCAATTGATGCATGGTTATGTTGCTGGTGGTAATTTATTTTCTGATAAACTAAAAGATGTGCCGACAGGTTTTGTAAGTTACTTTAACGCTCCAAAATACCGTGCTAACCTAAGTTTAAGAAATGATAACGTTTGGAAAAATATTGGATTTAATATTATCTCAAAATGGCAGGATGTAAATCATTATGAGGGAACATTTGTTTCAGGAAGTTTACCTGCCTTTTGGACGATTGATGCACAAGTTAGTTACAGAGTGCCAAAAGGTAAAAGTGTGATCCGCATTGGTGGTAGTAATATACTTAATCACTATGCAAGAACTGGCTATGGCAGTCCGTATGTTGGCGGCCTATACTATGTGAGTTATGGATATAATATGTTCTAAACAACAGAGAGATGATCTTAGAAAAATCCCCCGATCTTATCGGGGATTTTTTTAAGGTAAAATGAATCAACTAAGTTTCCAGCTTGATTCGCCGATACGAATACCATTGTGATACAAACTAAGTTTGTAAGTTCCTTTTTCAAAACTATTTGGCTCCAGGGAAAAGATCAGGCGTTTTACTTCTCCTTTATTGTATTCAAACTTTACTCTTAATGTATAAATTCTTCTTCCATCCGTTTTTGTTTCAAAGCTACCCGCATCCCACACTTGCGTGTTAAGAGATTTACCGGAAGGGTCTGTAATAACAACGACAATTTCGGCGCTTTCAAGATCTAAAATATTATTTTGTACAGTGAAAGAAGTAACGAATTTATTCGCTTTCTTTTGTTGTGTTGTTTCGCTTTCTTTTTCATCAGCCTTAACATTCACTGCCGCAAACTTTATTTCCGATGCGATAAAAACAGAAGCATCATTTATTTTTTGCGTGAGATCTTTGTTTTCGGCGCTTACCTTCTCCATGTTTTGTTGCAGCGAATTCATTTCACCATTTAGCTGGGCAAGCACACCATTTAGTTTTGTTCGTTCTTCAACAAGCGAAGTATTTTCTTTCCTCATATTTTCTATCCTCGACTGCAAGTCATTGATCTTTGTTTTTGCTTCGGTAAGATCAGCCTGGGAAAGATTCTTTCTTTTTAAAATAATACTGATCTCATCTCTTAACTTATTAATTTCTGTAACTCTTTGTCCTAATTCTCCTTTTAATGAACTATTTGAAAAATCGATCTGCAATTTCTCAACACCTAGCTGATCAAGAGCACGGGTATAGTATATTCTCAAAGAATCAGAAACAGCCTCCGCTACAGCGATCGAGTCTTTCACAAAAACCTTCCGTGTATGATTTGAGTACTGGCTTTTATCATATATATGATATATCCAGGTTATAACAAGACCAGCGGCGAGAAAGGCTAAAAGGATGGATTTGTTATCTTTCATTCTATGTCAAGCTAATTAATTATTGAAAACGACAATCAGTCAATAAGACAATGTGGAAAAATGCCGGGTGACAGTGAAAATGAAAGTCCCCCGGTTAGCCGGGGGACAGTGAATATTGGATCGAACATCTTTATATAGATTAGCTAAACAAACCACCTTTTTTCAAGGTTCTTACGCCTTCGCCAATTTTGAAACCGTTATGATAAACCTGAATCTTATAATCACCAGTTTGGAATTTATCCTGAACCAAAGGAAGTTGAACATTCTGACGTTTGCCTTGCTCATAAGGAACTGTAAGCTTTGAAGTGAATGTTTTATCACCTTCTTCTCTTGTTGTAAATGTTCCGCCGGTAGCATCGATAACTTTTCCGTCAGGAGCAGTTACCAATATATACATATCAGCCGGGCCACTCTTTGCTATCCTGTTCTCTACATCAAAGGATACAACCAGTTTGTCAACCTTTTTAGCGGTAGTTGTTTCTTTTTCTTTACCACCATTCTTTTCGTTTACTGGGATGATAGAGATGTTGCTTGCACTGAAAGTAGAACCAACATCAACTGTTTGCTCTAATACTTTCTTTTCAGCCTGCGTTGTATTTAGGTTGGCTGTTAAAGTATCTTTTTCAACGATAAGCTGAGTTTTTTCAGCTGTTAAAGTCTGGTTTTCACCTGTCAACCTTGCATTTTCAGCCTGGAGAGTTTCAATCTGTGAATTAAGTTCGTCGATCAAAGTTTTTGCTCTTGCAAGTTCAGATGAAGTAGCATTTTTCTTTTTCAAAATGCCGTTGATCTCAGCTTTTAATTTAGAGATCTCAGTTTGCTTAGTTGTCAATTTACCTGAAAGGTCATTGTTAGCAACAGTAACTGAATCATACTTATCAAGTGTGAATTTGTAAAGAGATTCTAATGAATCACGTTGACTCATATAATGAACTCCTTCTTCACTTTTTGAAAGGATCTCTTTGTCTGACCTGTTTATTTTCATTAGAAAATAAGCCCATGAACCAAGCAGGGCCACTGCAAGTAAACCGATAACGATGTTTTTTGAATTGCTGCTTCTCTGCGGTGTTGTTGTAGGCGAAGCAGATGGATAATTTGTGTTTGTCATTTTTATTTGAATTTTACAGTTTCAAAATACTTGGAATCGCTCAAAATAAGTAGCCTTATTTATTAACAGGATCACCAATTTTGTGTCAAACCTCTTTAAAGAAAAACCATGCCAAAAAACAACAAAAAATTAAAGATCGATGTCAACAAATATTCGTGATTCGCTGTATGAAACCCTGTAATTTAGCGCCTTATGTCGCATGAAAAGATAATTGCCGAGTGGAAAAAAAAAGTTTTCAAGCCTTTTTACTGGTTGGAAGGGGAGGAAGAATACTTTATTGACAAGGTTATGAACTATGCTGAGAATAACATTCTTAGCGAAGCAGAGACTGGATTTAACCTCACGGTCTTTTACGGAAAGGATGCTGCCTGGCCCGACGTAATAAATGCATGCCGTCGATATCCCATGTTTTCCGAACGACAGGTAGTATTATTAAAAGAAGGACAACAAATGCGGGATATTGAAAAACTTGAGTCATATATAGAAAACCCGTTGAACTCAACAATCCTGGTTGTTTCATATAAAGAAAAGAAAATTGATGGCAGAACAAAATTTGCAAAACTGCTAAAAGACCGGGGAGTATTGCTTTCAACCAAAAAAATTTACGAAAACCAGCTTCCGCAATGGACCGAAGAGATCGTACATGAACATGGATATGAAATTTCAAGGAAAGCACTCATGCTGTTGGTCGATCATATTGGGAACGATCTGAACAGGATCGAAAATGAAATAGAGAAAATATTGGTGAACCTTGGTAAAAGGAAAACTATCAGTGAAGACGACATTGAAGAGTTTATCGGCATAAGTAAAGAGTTTAATGTTTTTGAATTTCAAAATGCTTTAGCCAATAAAGATCTGCCGGGCTGTGTTCGTATTGTCCAATATTTTGAAGCAAATCCTAAAGCGGCCCCAATTCAGTTGATATTTCCATCGCTCTATTCATTTTTCAGTAAACTATATATGATACATGGATTGAACAGTCGGGATGAGAAAGCAGTGGCAGCGTCGATAGGTGTAAATCCATTTTTTGTAAAAGATTTTTTAAAAGCTGTAAAAGTTTACAGCTTTCCGCAAGTAGAAAAAGCTATTTTATTATTACATCAGTATAATTTAAGATCGATAGGTGTTTCAGATATAGGTACCGAAGATGCATCACTTTTAAAAGAGATGGTATTTAAAATAATTGCAGCCTGATCATCTTTATCCATGTTAAAAAACTGTTTCTTTGTAATGTTTAAACTTCAGTAAGCAAAATTTTATTTATGAAAAAAATTAGTTGGATCGCCGGGCTTGTTGTACTAATAATTTTTTCCGGATGTTTTGATACCCTTGAAGAAGTTACAATTAATGAAAATGGAAGTGGCTCATTTGTCAATAGCCTTGATATGGGAAAAATATTGGGCCTGGCAAAAACCATGGGCAGCGGCAAGGATGAAATGAAAGATTTTGACAAATTGAAAATGGATACTGTTATTTATTTAAAAGACGTTAAGGATAGCCTGAAAAATTTAAATGCAGCTGAAAAAAATATAGCCGCAACAGGCGCCTTAAAAATACTGGTAAATGCAACTGACGATAAAATGAACTTCACATTCACATTTCCTTTTTCAAAAACTTCCGAGATCGCCGGCATTCAAAATATTTTAAAGAAAGCAAAACAAGATATCATTGATGATATTATGCAAAAGATCATGGGTGAGGAAGGTGGCAAAAATGAAGCATTGCTTGGCAATGAAGAGGGAGATGAAAATAAAGAGAATATGGGCGCAAGCATTGATGAATATTATACGTCGGTTTATGAAAAAGGAAAGTTTACCCGCAAGCTTAATAAGGAGAAATATGCAAATGTTGAAGATGATAAATCCTTGAAGTCTTTACAGGAAATGGCCCAATTAGGAATGGCCATAAATATGAAAACTATTATTAACCTTCCTAAGCCTGCAAAAAAAGCGGAAGGCAAAGGATTGAAACTTTCAGACGACAAAAAGAAAATTACAATGGAAGGAACACTTGATGATTTCTTTGAAGATGGTTCTTATTTTGAATATGACATTCAATTTTAAATGAAGACCTCCGAGGAGGAGGCTTTTATAATGCTTGCAGGCTATCAACTTTATCCTGGTCAATTTGTTTTACCAGTTCTTCCAACGTGTTAAATTTTACTTCTGCTCTTAAGAACTTTTTTACATAAACCCGCATTGTTTTTCCATAGATGTCAATATTGAAATCAAAAACATTTACTTCTATCACTCTATGTTTCCCATCGACAGTCGGACGAAAACCTATGCTCATCATTCCTTTGTATTGCAGATCTTCAAAAGGAAAGGAATTGACCTCATCCATTGTCGCCTCTTCAATTTGTAGTCCTCTTTTAATGCTCACATATACTGCATAAATTCCATCTCCGGGTATTATCTTTTCGTGATCATGAACTTTTAAATTTGCGGTCGGGTATCCTAATTGTCTTCCTAATTTATTTCCATGAACAACTTCCCCTTCGAAAAAAAATGTATAGCCAAGAAGTTTATTCGCCATTGCAATATCATTATGAAGAACAGCTTCACGAATATTGGTGGAGCTAATAGCGATTTCCTCCAAAATATGCTTGGAAATTTCTTTTATTTTAAACCCAAATTGCGGTGCCATTTTTTCCAGCAGCTTATAATCACCTAATCGTTCCCGTCCAAAACGATGGTCATAACCAATAATAACAGAATCAGGATGGAATTTTTCATAAAGAAAATCCCGGATATATTCTTCAGCCGGTTGGTTGGCAAAAGCATCAGTAAAAGGAACAATAACAAGGTGATCTATGCCGAGCCCAGCTAATACTTCAATTTTTTCTTCCAAAGTATTTATCAATCGTACGCCAAGTATTGCGGAAGAAATAACTTTGCGAGGATGTGGATGAAAAGTAATAATAACTGATTCACCATTTACTTTTATGGCTTCGACCTTTAACTTATTTATGATCTGGCGGTGACCGACATGAACCCCATCAAAAGTTCCAATCGTGACTACTGCATTACGAAAAATCGGTAAATTATCAACATCCCTGTGTACCTGCATAGATGCAAAATAAATGTTCAATGTTCAATTAGCAATACTCTTTGTTCAAGTATTTTTGCGGCACAATACAATTCATGAGTCTATATTCAAAAAGGGGCGTTTCTGCACAAAAGGAAGAAGTTCATGCTGCCACCAAAAGTCTTGATAAAGGCCTTTATCCAAAAGCATTTTGCAAAATTTATCCGGATGTCCTTTGTGGCGATGATCAATGGGTAAACGTTATGCATGCTGATGGCGCCGGTACAAAATCGATACTTGCTTACTTATATTGGAAAGAAACTGGTGATATTTCAGTTTGGAAAGGGATCGCACAAGATGCGATCGTAATGAATCTTGATGATCTTCTTTGTGTAGGCATTTATGATAATTTACTTTTTTCTTCTACGATTGACAGAAATAAAAATGCAATACCTGCTCAAGTGCTTGAAGCGATCATAACCGGTACACAAGAGTTTTTTGATAAGATGAAAAGTTTTGGTGTCAATATAACTTATATGGGTGGTGAGACTGCTGATGTTGGTGATGTGGTAAGAACAATTGCTGTAAATGGTACTATGACCTCCAGATGGCCAAAATCAAAATTGATCACAAACGAAAAAATAAAAGCTGGAAATGTTATAGTTGGTTTGGCTGGTTTTGGAAAAGCTGATTATGAAGACGCATACAATAGTGGAATAGCAAGCAATGGACTCACCAGTGCAAGACATGATATGCTTCAAAAAAATTATGCAGAAAATTATCGTGAGTCATTTGATAATTCGCTGGATGATTCTGTTGTCTATATTGGCCCTCACAGGTTAAGAGAAAATGTTCAATATTCTTACCGTAATGACCAATTATCAGCTACAGTTGGAGAATTGTTATTAAGTCCAACAAGAACTTTTGCACCCATACTAAAAGAATTATTAGAAGATCATTTTGAAAAGATAAATGGCCTGATCCATTGCAGTGGGGGAGGGCAGACCAAATGTTTGAAATATATTCCTGATAATGTCAGGATCATAAAAGATAATTTATTTGAACCGCCAGTTATTTTTAAATTGATCCAGCAAGCAAGCAAGTCTGATGATAGAGAAATGTACCAGGTTTTTAATATGGGAACAAGGTTAGAGATCTATACCAATGAAAAAGATGCTGCAACGATCATCGACATTGCAAAAAAGTTTGGTGTGGATGCACAGGTTATTGGCAGGGTAGAAGGAACTGGAAAAAAAGAATTACTGATTAAAACACCAACTGCTCAAATAGAATATTAGGATGCATATCAAAAAAGAGCCAGTTTACTCACTGCAATTAAAAATGTAAAAGGTGTTTTTCTAGTATTCTTTGGTAATATCAAATGTGATTTGCTGTTTTCTATACGCTTTTACCTGGCGACCATTTTGAATGGCTGGCACCCAGTCCGGCCCTTTCTTGATCAATCGCATTGCTTCTTCTTCCATGCCAAATCCGTGATTAGTTAAAGCTCTTACATCTGATATACTGCCAGCTTTGTCAACAATAAATTGAATAACTACAATATATTCTCCCGGTTTACATCCATTTAAAACAGGCACGTTCGATTTAAGATTTTGTTCAAGATATTTACGCCACGCTCTTTCACCGCCTTTAAAACTTGCTTCAACTTCCACCTTTTCAAAAACCTTGTTGTCATCTTCCTTAATTTCTTCAAGGGATAAATCCGTTACCTGCGATTTTACGGCTTTCATAGTATATATTTCGATCGCTCCATTTTTTCCTTTATCGCCATATTTTGTAAAAGCATCCGTATGTTTAAGAATATTTATGCTCTTGATAATGTCAGGGTTAAGAATGTTGATAAAATCTTTTACTTCACTAATTATACCTAAAACTTTATCGTCAAGAACAATCAATACACTTGAATCAATTGCATTAGTTCTTGCATCCAATTTAACAGGCACAGTATCTAAAATGTAGGGGAAACTTTTTCCTGGCAAATTGCTACGGGCAAAAGATATATTCGCAGCCAAAATCAATAATGTTCCTATCAATAATTTAACCATACGATTTAAAATTGCCTACAAAACTAATACTTAAAAATTGTCTTAGTTTGCTTTATTTTGCAACAAATTCGTTTAGATGGCTGATAATATTATTGACCTAAGGCATGTAAATATTTACCAGAGTGGAAGTCCGATCTTACAAGATGTAAATTTAACGGTAAGAAAAGGCGAGTTTGTTTATCTAGTAGGCAAAACCGGTACCGGTAAGTCCAGTTTATTGAAAACAATGTATGGCGAATTGCCATTGACTGAAGGCGAAGGCACTGTGAATGGTTTTGATCTGAAAAAGCTGGACTGGAAAAAAGTTCCTTATCTGCGCCGCACTCTTGGCGTTGTATTCCAGGATTTTCAATTATTGACAGATAGAAATGTAAATGAGAACCTGCGTTTTGTTCTCACCGCCACTGGCTGGACAGATAAAAAGTTGATGGATGAAAAAATATCTGATGTATTAGACAAAGTTGGTTTAAGAGCCAAAGGTTTTAAAATGCCGTTTGAGCTGAGCGGCGGCGAACAACAAAGAGTGGATGTGGCAAGGGCCTTACTTAATTCTCCGAAACTTATATTAGCAGATGAGCCAACAGGGAATCTTGATCCTGAAACATCTGACGAGATCATGAGTCTTTTATTTCATATCGCAAAAGATTTTGGTACAACTGTAGTAATGGCAACACATGATTATATCGTAGTACAAAAATTTCCTGCACGTATGATAAGAACTGAAAGAGGAAGAATGATCGACAACGCTACCATATCAATCGAATAAGCTGTTGTGCATTTGTTTTATTATTAAAAGTTTTTCCCAATAATCTACTTCTTAGATTGATCTCTTCTTCACCAAACGGGTGATGATATAGCTGAGTTATAATTGATGCAATGGCATGGCTTGTTGTACCAATATGACAGGCATCTTCTAATCCTGAACCTTCAACAGCTTCATCATTCACTACGCAATGGCGACCATTGTAAAGTGCATTGATCAATTTTAGTTTAATACCCGTCTTATTAAAAGATGGCAATACATGAATTTGTGCATTGGCGATCAGATCGTCCAGTTTGGCATCAGAAGGATTGCTAACAATAGACACATTCTTATTTTTTCCAGCCTTTTTAATTAATCTATTTGTTGGATCTTTTCCCGCGATAATAAATGGAATCTTTGTCAATGAAAAAACTTTTTCTAGAAGCCATAACGCAGCCTTTTCATTTTCCGCTACGGATAAATTGCCATGATAAAGACAATACGAGCCAATCCCTTCAAGGCTATTTACTTGCGTATATGGAATAAATACAGGCAAGTATGTTGTTAGTCTTTTATCCAGCTCATCCCTGTAAAAAATTGCATCATTATTAGATACAGCGATCACAGGTACTTCTTCAGGCAGTTTTCTTTCGTATTGTCGCAGGAACATGCTTTCATTCAAAAAGTATATCTTTTTAAAAAGATCCTTTTCACTTTGAAATAATTGACTGTAATAAAAGAATTCAACGTTATGCAGTCGCAAAAAAATTTCCCTTTCAGTAAGAAGCAATGGTCTTAAAAAAGCCGTGCAATGAATTCCTTCCATTAAAATAGGATGATCATCCTTAAGAAGGTTTTCTAGTAATAATGGATTTTCTCTCGATTTTACTATAAAAGGCTTGGTGAGAGATATGCTTTTCCAATTCGATAATCTTTTATAATAATTTACTTCTTCGCAATATTTATTTAATTCATCTTGCTGACCTCTTCCATATTCAAAACAATGAAGTTTGATCTTAACCCCTTCTTCATGCAACGCTTTTATCTTGCAAAAAAGATCTACTACGCCGCCATAGTCGGCTGGCCAGGGCACATCGTGACAAATAATATGAAGCGTCTTATCGTTATTCATTGAACAATTCCTCGTAGAAATTCAGCAACTTATTTTTTTCCTTCTGCCAATTCAATTCTTGCCTTGCCGCTAAACAGTTTTGCTTAAGCTGTAAATAAAGTTCTTTATTAGTAACCAGCCTGTTTATTGCCTTAGCGATTGTTTCCGGATCAAGATCATCAATTAACTCAGCGATTTTAAATTGATCGTTTATTTTTTTGTACTCGGGGTAATTCATTGTTACCTGCGGAATACCGGCATGAATGTAATCAAAGAATTTATTGGAAAGCGATAAGTACTGATTCAATCCTGTTCTTTCAAATGGATTCACAGCAACATAAGCTTGTGCAGTTCTCTTTTTTAATTCCTCTGGCGGAAGCATTCCAAAAAAGATCACTTTCCCTGACAGATCATTTTCCTGAACAACTGATCTCATTTCTTCCATAAAATTTCCATTACCACAAACCCAAAGTTTTGCATTCACATTTTTCATTGACAAAGTCAGCCTATCAAGTCCACGGCCCTTATTCACTGCGCCCTGATAAAGTATAATTTCTTCTGATCGTATTTGCTCATTTGATCCAACAAGCAGCGGCAGATTGCGGATCACTTTATAATTAGCATTGTAATTCTTCCTGAACTCTTCTGCAAGGCTATCACAAACAGTGTATCCATTTTTGAATTTCGGGATCATCTTTTTTTCAATTCTGTACCAGAACCGATAAATAGATGGACGACTCACTACTTCATTCAATTGTGAAAAATATTCATGGGCATCATACACTCTTTTTACTCCTTTCAATTTAGAAATATAATAGCAGGGAATAATAGTGTCCAGGTCGATTGCGCAAATACAATCCATCTTTTTAAAAAGGAGAAAGAAAAAAAGCCGGATATTAAATTCACTATAGAAAAGCTTTCCTTTATTAAACCAGCATCTAAGTCTTTGCTGACGGTAATTTTTCTTTGAAAGTGGGAGAGAAGTTCCTAATTTTCTGCCGACCAATAATACATCATAACCCGCATCTGCAAGTGTGCCGCAAATGCGTTGCATTCGCTGATCATAGCTAAGATCATTTGTTACAGTAAAAACAAGTTTTTTCACTTCTTTCAAATATAAAAGAAAAAGTCCCGCCTAAGGCGGGACTACAATATATTTGAAAAATTTTTTACTGCATTCCTTCGCCAGTATTCATACCTTCTCTTTCTCCTTTCAGGTTTTTACGTTTGAAAAGATTCGGATCAAACTTTCCAAATCTCCAGTTGAAATTCAGACGAAGCAGATGTGGGTCACGCTGACGATAAACATCCTGTGTGAAATATTGTGACTCTGAATGTGTATAAGAACGACGGGTTCCGAAAACATCACTCATATTAAGTGAAATTGATGCGGCCTTGTTCTTTAAAAATTCATACTTAATACCCATATCCGCATAAAAATTTGAACGAACATATCCTTGTGCAGATGATGAAGGGCCACCAAACATCATTCCCATTCCGCCACCTCCGCCACTTCCTCCCGGAGGAAGTACTGTTTTGGAATTATATACTGCTGTTAACTGGAAAGAAAAATTCTTAGGAAGTTTGAAAGTATTATTCACCTTGCCGAACCAACTTGCAAACTGATCTTGCTCAGGTTGGGCAGGATCATCAATATTGATCTTTGAAGTATAAAGATTCACATTAGAAGTAAGATCCCACCATTTGGTTATCTTATTTTTCATTGTAAGTTCAAGACCCGTTACATAGCTTGAGTTTGCATTTATGAAAGTAGAGATCACACGTTCTACGCTATCTATAACCTCTGTCTCCCCCTGGTAGCTGGTAATTAGATTGTCTGTATGTTTATAATAAAGAGAAGCAAGAAAGTTATCTTTATTCTTAAATATTTTCTGATAAGATAACTCAAATGAATTCGTAAACTCAGGTTCCAGATCCGGGTTACCTTTTCTCGGGTTAAGAAAATCAGACTTATCAATAAACGGTGACAGCTGGAAGAAGTTTGGACGATTGATCCTCCTTGTATAATTAAGTTGCAACTCCTGCTCTTTCTTCAATTTTTGGCTTAAGAAAACACTTGGGAAAAAGCTAAGTGGAAAAGTATTGCTGAATGATTCATTTGTCTTTACAAGCTCACCATCATAACCTGAGCTTTCAACTCTAAGACCAAGCTGGTATCCGAAAGATTTTATATTGTTCGTATAAGTTGTATAGGCAGCCAAAATATGGTCCTCACTTACATAATCGATCTCTGAATTCGGCACAAGTTTCGGTTGTCCAGTAGCCGGATCGAAATAATAAAATGCACTTGTGCTGTTTGCTTTGTTGAAAGCAGCTCTAACACCCATCTCTATCTTTGATTTGTCAGTAATGGGGTTGACAAAATCAGTTTGTACAATAAGACTTTGACCAGTGCCGGAAGTATTTTGTTGCTGGTCAAATTGACCAACAAGAATGTTTGTTGGATAATCGTAATAATCAGTTCCAATAAGACTTTCATTGATATTCGTCCTCTTATTATATGTTGCATCTGCTGTCCACTCTCTTCCTGCTTTAGGAAAATTATGTTTGAAACTTAATTGGGCGCCTCTGAATTTGAAAGTACCATCTGAATTTGTCATTCTTTCGAGGTAGGAGGTCTTTTTTATCGTGTAAAGTGAATCCACCAACAACTTACTAATTGATTCAGGGTGGAATGTACCATTACCAATATTCGAGCTGACTGAAAGAGTGTTCCTGTTATCAATAAAATAGTCAAGGCCAGCTCTGAAAAATTTAAAATTACCAACCATCTCACTATTATCATCCTGGTGCATATAAGTGTTGGGTTGATCAAGAATATTATACCTGTCAGTATAGCCAGTGCTTATAGATTTACGCTGGTTATAATTGGCGCTTCCGAAAACATTTATTTTATTTTGACGAAGGCTAAAATCACCACCTAAGCCAATTTTTGCTCTTGAATCAATACTTGAACGAAGACTACCATTGTAGCCTACTTTTTTATTTTTCTTTAAAACAATATTCAATATTCCAGATGTACCACCAGATGCGTCATACTTAGCGGAAGGATTCGTAATAATTTCAACTGATTCAATTGCATCAGCTGGGATCTGTTCAAGCTGCATTGTAGTTGGACGACCATCCACGAATATCTGGGGTGCATTATTCCGAAGTGTAACGTTTCCATCCAGATCAACTGAAAGAGAAGGAACATTTTTCATAACATCAACAGCAGTACCGCCTGCAGCTATCACATCTTTCTCTACATTATATATTTTTCTGTCAATACCTAATTGGAAAAGAGGTTTTGAACCAACTACAGTTACATTACCTAATACTTGTGCATCTATTTCCAATTTGATATTACCAAGATCTTTGTCAATTGCATTTAACATTGCACTCATATCTCCGCCGGGTTTCATTTCAAAGCCAGCAGGTTGTTCGATTGCTTTAAAACCAATAGCTGTGATCTTAAGTTTGGATTGGCCAAAAAGAGGAACATTCTCTAAAGAAAATTCGCCGTTCGCTTTTGTAAGCATGCCAGCTATAATTACATCTTTTCTTTTTTTAGTGGCTGTATCCATACGGCTTTGAACTAACTGAACTGAAGCCGCTTCAACCGGTTTACCGGATTGTGCCTCTACCACTTTTCCATACATACGGCCATTCATTTGCTGGCCATTTCCTGCACCACCTGGTCTTTGCATTGGGTTTTGAGCAAATAAGCAAAAGCTGGTAAGGTTTAATAAAAAAACGAGAACTAACTTATTCATTATACGAGTTTTGGGATTAGACGTGCAAAGGTCATTTAACCTTCTCGAAATGTCATTTTTAAATGACAAAAGGCTTAAAGACATTCATAGAAGGAAAATGTTCGGGATATTAACCTTGATTAACTATTTAGGTAAAAAATAGGTGATCAATACTTGCACGATACCGATAATAAAACCAATGACTCCACCAAGAATTTCAACAAACCTGAACTCTTTGCTCATTATTTGGTATAAAATGTCTTCTAACTTATCAGTTGAGAAAGCAGAAACCTTTTCAGTAACGATTTTTTCCAAATCGAGTTCTTCCTGTAAATGACCGGCATAGCTTTTCATTATCTGCGGAAAAAGTATTTCTAATTCCTGCATAAACGTCTTTTTCAAAGACTTGATGGTTTTACTGCCAATGAATAAACTCAGGAAGGGCATTTCATCACTCAGTTTATTCTTCAGAAAATTATCAACATGTGCCTCTATCATGGGCATAAGTTTTTCTAAATTTTTTGGGTTGGCAATTTTTTCCTCTATGTCTTCATACGAAAGAAATTCTGCACTTATCATTTTGCCCAATTTCTCGGCAAATATTTTTTGTCTTTTGGGAAAAATACCATGAAATGTAATTCCAAGAATTCGCTTTGGCTCTCTCGGGTGAAAAAGCATTTTGATTGCAATCCAGTTTGTAAACCATCCAATGAAAGCAGAAATTATTGGAATTACAAGGAGTTGGATCAGCAGCGAATAATTCATTAATAAGTTTAGACAAAGAAACATAAACATCATGCCGGGTCAAAATCTCATTTTGCATGCAACGCCTAATTATTTACTTTTGCAATCGTCTAAAAATGGTAGCCATAGCTCAGTTGGTTAGAGCATCAGATTGTGGTTCTGAGGGTCGTGGGTTCGAACCCCATTGGTTACCCCCCAAAAATAAAACCCTGGTAATTCGGGGTTTTTACTTTTTATGTACTACGCATATATTCTAAAAAGTGTGAAGGACGGTAAATATTATTACGGACACACTGCGGATTTAAATTTAAGATTACAGGAACACAATAATGGCAAAGTAAGGGCCACAAAAGGCCGTAGACCATTTATCATTCATCATTTTGAAACATTCGAGACGAGAATTGAAGCAGTAAAAAGAGAGTTGTTTTTTAAAAGTATTGATGGATATGTTTTTTTAAAGCAAGAAAAAATTATCTGACCAGATTGTGGTTCTGAGGGTCGTGGGTTCTCCCGAAGGGACTCCTTCGGAGGAACCCCATTGGTTACCCAAACAAAAACCTTCTGTTTACAGGAGGTTTTTTATTTTCATTCTATTCACCATTCATCAAAAAGCTCTGTTAAAAGGAATTAGGAGTAAAAAAACCCATGTTTTTGCGTTATTTTTACTACTCTTATAATAGCGGATAAAATTAAATAATGATAAAGCTGATAAATTATATGACAAACCTTAAACGATTACCTATCCTGATCATTATCCTGCTCATTGCAGGAGTGTTTTTTGCCGGCTCTGTGAAAAAAGAAATTGATCCTCCCGGTAAATATGAAAAGATCCTTCACAATGTTACAGATATGCTGAAGGAAGCTCATTATAGCCCAAAGCTTATTGATGACAGCTTTTCTAAAAAAATATTTTATAAATATTTTGAAGTCATCGATCCGAATAAAAATATTTTTTTGAAAGAAGATATCGAAGCGCTTAAGAAATTTGAGTATAAGATCGATGATGAAATGAAAGGTGCTGATGTTGAATTTTTCAAAGCAGTTGGCTTATTATTTAATAAAAGAATGGAAGAAGCTGCTTTGGTCTATAAGGATATTTTGAGCAAGCCTTTTGATTACTCGACCGATGAAACCTATGCAGGTGATCCAGACAAAATAAAATTCCCTGCAACAGCAGCAGAAAGAAAAGAGAGTTGGAGAAAATCACTCAAATACCAGTCTCTTGACAAGTATGTTGACTTGATAGAAACAAGGGATAAGAATAAAGATGTTGCTGGTTTCAAAGTGAAGACAAATGCTGAATTGGAAGTTGAAGCAAGAGAAAAAGTATCAAAATCAATGGAAAGAACATTTGAAAGATATCGTTTCAAATTTACTGAAGATGATAAATTCAATCTGTTCGTTAGCATCATTACAAATACAATGGATCCACATACAGAGTTTTTTCCTCCTGTAGATAAAAGATATTTCGACGAGCAGATGAGTGGTCGCTTTTTTGGTATTGGCGCATCACTTATTTATGATGAAGGCAACATAAAAATAAACACATTGATAGCAGGAAGCCCGGCATGGAAAAGCGGGGAGGTGCAAGTGGGTGATATAATTTTAAAAGTTGGGCAGGGCACAGAAGAACCTGTTGAATTAACCGGTTATGTTGTTGAAGATGCCGTAAAACTTATTCGTGGCAAAAAAGGAACCGATGTAAAATTGACATTGAAGAAACAAGATGGTTCAGTAAAGGTGATCACATTAGTTCGTGATGAGATCGTGCAAGACGAATCATTTGCAAAAAGTGCTATTATTAATAATGGTAATTCAAGACTTGGATACATTTATCTTCCGGAGTTCTATGCAGACTTCGACAGACCAAATGGTGCCCGCTGTTATATTGATGTTGCAAAAGAGATCATCAAGTTGAAAGAAGATAAAGTAGATGGTATCATCATGGATCTGCGTAATAATGGAGGTGGTTCACTTTATGATGTAGTGCAAATGGTTGGTCTTTTCATCGACAAAGGGCCTATTGTACAAGTGAAAGATCGTGATGGCAAACCAAATATCCTTGAAGATAAAAATCGTGAAGTATTATATGATGGCCCGCTTACAGTAATGGTAAATGAATTCAGCGCATCAGCTTCTGAAATTTTTGCAGCTGCTATCCAGGATTATGGTCGTGGTGTAGTTATTGGCAGTACTACCACTTATGGCAAAGGAACTGTGCAGCGCAATCTTGGTCTTGATCCTGAATCCGGTTATTTGAACTCTAATTCAGACCTGGGAACGATTAAATTGACCTTGCAAAAATTTTATAGGGTAAATGGCGGATCAACACAATTGAAAGGTGTTGCATCTGATATTGTTTTACCTGATAATTACGAGTATCTGAAATTCCGTGAGAAAGATGATCCTGATGCATTACCATGGGATGAAATTCAAAAAGCATCGATCAATAATTGGAAATCGGGTTATGAATTGGCAACAATCCAAAAATTAAGTGAAGCAAGACTTCAATCAAATAAAGCATTTAAATTAATAAAAGAAAATACAGAATGGCTTTCAAAACAAAATGACAGGGAGTATCCTTTGAATTTTGATAAATATCAGAAAGAACAAAAAGCGATCAGAACTACGGTTCGCCAGATCGAAGCGCTGAAAAAATTAGATAACGATATGGATGTGAACTCACTTCCACAAGATGCTACCAGGTTTACTTATGATAAAGGAAAGCAAGATCGTTTCGATCAGTGGATAAAGAACCTTCGTAAAGATATTTACATTGACCAGGCTGCGAAAGTAACCGCGGATATGGTACAGCAAAAAAATCTGGTAAAGGGGAAGGCCGATGAAGCAAAAAAACCGTTTTAATAATTGATACAATAAATTGAATAACCCCGACTAAGTCGGGGTTATTTTTTACAAGTATCTTTCTTTAATGATCTGGCAATGATGATTAACATGTCCTGCAACGATATAACCAATTCCCAATACATAAGTCGAATTTTCACTGGCAATTCCAGATTGTTCCATTTGTTCATTATCAAATGAAGCAAACATTGCTTCTGTTGCTTTTCGCAGAGAAACAAATTCTTCTACCATGTCATTCCAGTTTCTTTTATCAGCTTTTGCAGTTTGAGCAAAAAGGTTTTCATCAAAACCCGGTAGGGGGGTGTCGTCTTTCCTGGCAAATCGAAGTGCACGGTAAGTAAATACTCTTTCACCGTCAAGCATGTGTTGTAGCACTTCCTTTATTGTCCATTTACCATCTGCATAACGATAATCATGTTTCCCCGGAGGAATAGATTTTAAAAGGTCAAATAAATTATTTGTGCTGCTTTTTAGACCAGCCATAAGATCATCTTCTTTTACTTTACTTATATATCCATGAAAAAAATCTGGCACACGGGATAGATCGGGTCGAGGCATAAGGAATAGTTTAGGTTTAAAATTTTAAGGCATTAAAGTTAAAGAGGGCAGAGTTATTAAAATAAAAAACCTCCGTAAAATTGCGGAGGTTTTAAGATCATTTATTCTAAGATCAGAATGGTTTTAATTGATTTCCTGTTGCTCTTTCACCTTTCAGTGTTGAAGCAAGTTTTAATGCCTCGTAAGCATTTACCACACCGCCGCTTTTTGATATCTCAGAAAGCTTTACTTTCTTATCTGAAGCTGGCACATTTACTTCATACGCAGGGACCACTGTAGAATTTTCAATTACATACTTTACCTGTTCAGCGCTTAAGTTAGGATAATACTCAAGTATCAATGCCGCAACACCAGCAACAACTGGCGAAGCCATGCTTGTTCCTTGTGCATTTCCATAAGTATTGCCGCCCGGAATAGTAGAATAGATCTTCATACCCGGAGCAAATACATCCACTTCATTTTTTCCATAGTTTGAAAAGCCTGCTGTCAAAGAATTGTATTTAACACCTTCAGGGCTTACCTGGTCAATAGAAAGATCACCGCTTGCTCCAACAGTTATCCAATTACTGGCTCTTTTTTTATCCTCCTGGTAAACAGGACTAGGAAAATTCCATAGCGTATCAACATTTTTTGAATCATTTCCTGCAGCATGCACCAGCAATACTCCTTTTGACCTTGCATACTCAACAGCTTCATCTACCCATTTTTTTTCAGGAGAAAAGCTTTTACCAAAACTCATATTAATAACCTGTGCGCCGTTATCAACTGCATAACGGATCGCTAGTGCAATATCCTTATCATGCTCATCACCATCAGGTACGGCACGCACCATCATGATCCTCACATTGTCTGCAACACCATTGATCCCGATCTTATTTTTTCTGTTTGCCCCTATAATTCCAGAAACGTGAGTGCCATGAAATGCAGCTTTATTATCAACAAAAACATTATTGTTACCGTAGTATTTATCATTGAAATCTTTGTAATTATCTTTTACAATATCATCCCGATAATTTTTAGGGGCAATTTCTTTTGCATCAGCTTTTCTTTGCTCGCCATCAACAAAATCTTTAAATCCCTCCATGAATTCCTTATTGGTAATTTCCAACGCTTCGTTTGCTTTCATTAACCCGTACAATGCATTTTTTGCATTCATTGTTTTCAGATCAGTCAACTCAGCTTTTTCAAGTTCTTTACCGGTAAATTCTTTTTTACCCAAAGCGATTTGTAAGAGGCTATCGCTTTTTACAAGATTCTCATAAGCTACTTTTAAAATTGCGATATCTATTTCCGGCCCGTCAGATGCGCCATACATTTCTTCCTTTGCCTTGCTCCACATTTCATATTCAACAGCATCTTCTTTTGAAAGCTTTGAAGGGTCAATATCTTTATCCTCATATTTATTTTTAAATGCATGATAAACCCTGTCTCTTTCATATGAATCTACAGTTACATTCTTTCCATCTTTACCACCAATAAAATTCCAACCATAGATATCATCTATATAACCATTCTTGTCATCATCAATTCCATTGCCTGGGATCTCTTTAGGGTTATGCCATAAAATTTCTTTCAGGTCTTCATGCAAAGTGTCAACACCGGAATCAATAACAGCTACTAAAACAGTTTTGCTCTTCTTTCCTTTTACAAATTGATAGGCTTTATCCAGACTAATACCATTCACACTGTTGTCCTTAAGGTCCTGTAAATACCATCCATTGGGTAGGGGTTCCTTCACACTTGTTTGAGAAAAAGTGGTAGTGCTAACCAAAACCAGCGTCACGATAACAATACCTTTTAAGATTCTATTCATTTTTAATTGATTTTAAATACAAAGATTAAAAAAGGAGTAAAATTAACTAAACCATCCATACAATTTTAGTAAACTCTCACAGAGTAATGAGGTTTGCATGACAATAAAAGAGCCAAAAGAAAACCTCCCGGTTGCATTGGGAGGTTTTTTAACTCTTTAATTATTTCTCAATTTGAGTTCAACCCTTCGGTTAAGTGCTTTTTCTTCCTCGCTCTTGCCTTCATTAAGCGGTTTGGTTGGACCAAATCCCTGCGACGTCAGCCTTGATGGGTCAACACCCTTTTTAATAAGATAGTTTTTCACAGTTTCTGCTCTTTCGTTGGACAGCTTCATATTCGTATTAAAATTACCATCACTACTTGTATGTCCCTCAATGTCAATCTTTAAATCAGTTTCTTTTGACAACAGATCAGCCACCTCGTCCAGTACTTTTTTGGATGCTGGTAACAGGGTTGCCCTGGCATAAGCAAACTGGATCTTCCTTGCAGCGAATTCAACTTTCTGGATAATTTCTTTCTTGATCTCAGGACATCCATTATTTTCTTTAGGGCCTGCTTCATTTATGCATTTGTCTTCTTCGTCGTTCACCCCATCTCCATCGGTATCCGGAATCGGACAACCATTATAACGGGCAACGCCTGCCACAGCCGGACATTTATCATCTTCATCAGTGATCGCATCTTTATCTGTATCGGGAATAGGGCAACCTTCATATTTTGCAAGGCCGGGTACAGTCGCACATTTATCTATATCGTCAGTTACGCCATCACCATCTGTATCCGGAATCGGACATCCATTATAACGGGCAACGCCTGGCACGGCTGGACATTTATCAACTTTATCTGCGATACCATCAGCATCGGTATCGGGACAACCATAAGTAACAAGTGGGCCAGGCTCTGCAACACACGAATCTTCTTTGTCAACTATGCCATCACCATCTGTGTCCTTTGGTTTATCTTCCAATGAAACAGGTTTGCCAATAAAAATACCAAGTGTAACGCCATATACCTGGTTCTTAAAACTTCCATCATAAGTAGCAGTGTACATATCAGTAAATCCACGGCTAAAATTACCAGCAATAAAAACTCCACCGAACTCAAAACCCGCTGTTCCGTTTACACCAAGATCAAACGTTTTATAATGTCCGGGACCATCACCAATGGGCAGATCAGTATTTTCTTCAGTTTCAAATTTCCCTGTCTTCAAATATGTTTCTTTTTTCTCAAGACCATTGTAGAAAAAAGAAAGATAGGGGCCACCGCCTAAAAAGAATTTTGTTTTGCCACTTAACGGAATTTTATAAACAAGATTCAGAGGGATATCAATGTAATTGATAAATTGTTTTGCATCTATACTGAAGTAATTATAAACCGCAGTATCGTAATTGCTGTAAAATTTTCTTCCCTTATTATAAAACATAACACCAGGCTGTGCGTAGAATTTTGATTTCACTCCAAGTTGCAGATCGGCGATAAAACCAAAATGGGCACCGGTACGGTTACTGTACCCGCTTTCAATTTCAGACCAGTTAGGAAGATCATTTGTTTCTACAATAGTGGAGGAATGTGCGCCGCCAGCAATGGCAATTCTTAATTGAGCATTTGAAATTTGCCAAAAAACAAGCAGCATTGCTGCAAGAAGTAAAATTCTTTTCATCGGATGATTTTTCAGAGATATTGACTGATATTCAACGCTCAAAGGTTGAAATTATTTTGCAGAAATCATAGCATTTTGAGGATACAAAAGGGTTTACACCTAAATATCAAATTTAATACCCTGTGCCAGCGGAAGATTATTGCTGAAATTGATCGTATTCGTTTGCCGGCGCATATAATTTTTCCAGGCGTCACTACCACTTTCACGACCGCCACCGGTTTCTTTTTCCCCCCCAAATGCGCCGCCGATCTCTGCACCGCTTGTACCGATATTGACATTGGCAATACCACAATCACTACCTGAAACAGAAAGGAATTGTTCTGCCTCACGAAGGTTCAAGGTCATGATGGCTGATGAAAGACCTTGCGGCACGCCATTTTGAATTGCAATTGCATCATCAACCGTTTTATATTTTAATAAATAAAGAACAGGAGCAAAGGTTTCATGCTGCACAATTTTATAGTCTGGTTTTACTTCAGCAATACATGGTTTTACATAACAACCGCTTTCAAAACCATCACCGCTTAATACGCCACCTTCAACAATAAATTTTCCACCTTCTTTTTTACATTCTTCAATTGATGCCTCATACATTTTCACTGCATCCTTATCGATCAACGGACCTACATGATTATTTTCATCTAGAGGATTTCCTATATGCAATTGAGAATAAGCAGCAACTAATTTTTGTTTTACTTTTTCATAAACATCATCGTGAATGATCAATCGCCGCGTACTTGTGCAACGTTGTCCAGCAGTACCAACTGCTCCAAACAAAGCGCCACGTATTGCCATGTCTATATCTGCATCTTTTGAAATAATGATCGCATTGTTTCCCCCAAGTTCCAATAATGCCCTTCCAAGTCTTGCACCAACTGCTGCGCCAACAGCTTTTCCCATTCTTGTAGAACCTGTTGCTGATAGGAGAGGTATCCTTGTATCGTTTGCCATCCATTCACCGACATCACGACCACCAATTATTAAAGAACATACACCTTCAGGAACATTATTCTTCGCAAACACTTCTGAAATGATATGCTGACATGCGATCCCGCAAAGAGGAGTTTTTTCTGATGGTTTCCATATACAAACATCACCGCACACTAGTGCAAGCATGCTGTTCCAGCTCCATACAGCCACCGGAAAATTGAATGCAGAAATGATTCCAACGATCCCTAATGGATGCCATTGTTCATACATGCGATGACCCGGTCTTTCGCTATGCATACTTAGTCCATACAACTGTCTTGATAAGCCAACAGCAAAATCACAGATGTCGATCATTTCCTGCACTTCACCATAACCTTCCTGCACACTTTTACCCATTTCATAAGAAACAAGTTTGCCAAGCGGTTCTTTATATTTTCTTAATGCTTCACCGACTTGTCTTACAATTTCTCCTCTTTGAGGTGCTGGAATCAATCGCCATTGTTTGAATGCAGATTCAGCAGTTTGAATTATTTTTTCATAGCTCACTTTATCAGCGGCAGTCACCGAACCGATCAGTTTCCCATCAACAGGAGAATAGGAATCTGTTTTTTCACCAATAGACTTTATCCATTTGCTACCAGTACTTGCACCATTATTGTTAGATTCTACATGTAATGCTTTTAGAAAATCCATTTGTATTATTTAGAATGCAAAAGTACAAATGAACGATCATAACAAGATTGAAAACTACATTGTTGTTCGAAGCATTTAAAAAAAATTAGAAAACAATTATATGTGTGGTCCAGATTGATTGAGCTTTTCCTGTGCTAGATTGAGCAAAAGGATCATTTTGAGTTGGTCCACTACTGCGAATAGGTGGAGTAGTTGGGGGTCTGCTTCCAGCTGGCACTCCTACGAGCTTTGTAGATGTAGAGACGGATTGAGAAGATGTTGATGCAGTTTGAGCGGTGTTGTTACTTGGCATTTCACTTTCATGCAACTTCCATCCAATACTGATCTTTTTATTGTTTAATTCAATTAGAGAACTTTCAAGCATTTTAAGTGGTACATAATATTCAATACTTAAAACATTAGAACTATCCCACCCAATTGCAATATTTATAGTTCCTTCTGATATTACATTTTGAGGAAAAGATTCTGCGTTACTAAACCCAAAAACTTTCATATTACCTATATCTGAAACATTTTCCATCCCCAAAGGAAATTCGACTCCGTGATTTTCTTTTTTCTTTCCCTTGACATCAATAAACAGGTTCATTCCTTTTTGCATTATACTTTGTTGTGTCATTTTATCAGGAATATTCAGTGCAAGAAATAGCATTTGACTATCGTTGTCGACAGCGTAACGAACTTTTGTTGCCTTGTCGATCGTAAATTTTTCTGTCGGCCATTCTGTTGTATTACCATCGAGTAAATGAGTAATAATCGTTGTATCCGTTTGAAATGGTGATGAAAATTTTAGATGAGCGTAATTAGAATTTGCCAATATGCTAATTACAGGAAGTAAAAAGAATATTCTCATGATAATTAGGTTTTGGTATCCTAAGGTACGAAACCTAATAATCAATATTGTTCATTCTCATTTGGAAAAGACTTTCCTTTCACATCACTGATATATTGCTGAACAGCGGTAGTAATCTGTTCATTTAAATTCAAATATTGACGAAGGAAACGTGGTTTGAATTCTGTATTAATGCCAAGCATATCATGCATTACCAGTACCTGGCCATCGCAATGCATACCTGCACCAATGCCAATAGTGGGAATATGTAAGCTTTCAGTTACTTCTTTTGCAAGTTCAGCTGGTATTTTTTCAAGCACAATGCCAAAGCAGCCGGCTTTCTCCAACAGCTTTGCATCACGTCGTAACTTATTGGCTTCATCTGCTTCTTTTGCACGAACTGTATATGTTCCGAATTTATAAATTGATTGTGGCGTTAAACCCAAATGTCCCATTACCGGTATTCCTGCGGAAACAATTCTTTTTACTGAATCAACCACTTCTTCACCCCCTTCTAATTTTATTGAATGAGCCCCTGTTTCTTTCATGATACGAATGGCAGAAGCAAGAGCAATGTCAGAATTGGACTGATAAGAGCCAAAGGGAAGATCAACAACAACCAGGCAGCGATTAACTCCTCGAATAACTGCAGAAGCATGATAGATCATATGTTCGATAGTGATCGGGAGTGTTGTTTCATGACCCAACATTACATTGGAGGCAGAATCACCAACAAGAATAATATCAATACCGGCATTATCAATAATTTTTGCAAAAGAAAAATCGTACGCTGTTAACATACTGATCTTTTCTCCAGCAGTTTTCATCTTCTGAAGAGTATTTGTTGTTACTTTTTTTACTTCCTTATTTACAGACATATTCGTATTTTGAAATTTTGGAATTGGAAAATTGGGAAATTTCTAAGCATCTTATTTATTTTTATTTTGTTTAGCTGTCTTACATGCGGCTGTAAAAATTGCAGTTAGCTCTCTTGCTTCTTTTAGTAAGGGCGAAACATCTTCCGTAGTCGCATTTTTTGTTTCAGGTGATATGTCGAGCCAAAATACTGATTCATCAGCTTCTTCCTCGACTATTCCTATTTTTGAAACAAACTCGGCATGTGAACGTCCTCTGCATGCGGCTCGATAATTAGCAGCGACTGAAGACGCACATCTTCCCAATTGATTGCCTATAATATTTGCACTTCTTCTGTTTGGAAGTTGATCTACAAAATTTAAAATGTGTATCGCAAACTTTCTAGTTCGAATTTTCAATTCCTTTTCTGTCATAAGAAAAGATTTATGGTCAGAAAAAATTTCAAAATTTCCCAATCTCACTTTTCCCAATATTCAAAATTAAGTTTCTACTTCTTTCACTCTCACTTCTTCATATAATGTGTGGATCAATCCATCAGCCAACCCGATCTTGGGAATATAAATTTCTTCTGTATCAGCCCAACGCATTACATTAATATAAATGAGTAGGGCAGGAACGATCACATCAGCACGATCTTCACGCAAATGATAAAGGGTCATTCTTTGATTAACCGATAAATTGCTAAACTCTTTAAAATAATCTCTCAACAGATCAACTGTCAGGGGTTTTCCTTCTTTTCTTTTTGAAAGAGAAAATATTTTATTGATGTTTCCGCCGGAACCAATTGCTGTTACATGATGATAACCTTTTGTTTTTTGCTTAATAAACTCTTTCATCTCATCCCAGGTTGCTTCGCTAACCTGGTTTTTCAATAAACGGATCGTACCGATATTAAATGATTCTTTAAACACAAGTTTACCATCAGTAAAGAATGTAAGTTCAGTGCTGCCACCACCAACATCTATATAGAGATAAGATTCTTCCTTCGTCATATTTTCTGCAATATGATTTTCATAGATCAGGGAAGCTTCTTCCTGTCCTGATATGATCTTTATTTCTATTCCGGTTTCAGATTTTACTTTACGAATAATTTCAGCTCCGTTCCTTGCATCACGCATAGCAGAAGTGGCGCAAGCCTTCACATGCTTCACTTCATATACATCAAGAAGCAGCTTATAGCTCTTCATTGTTTTAATTACCTTTTCAACTTTATTAGGAGGGATCTCACCTTTATCAAAAACTTCAAAACCAAGTCGCAATGGGGCACGAACAAGTGCTGCCTTGATAAATTCGGGGTTACCCTGTGGTCCTATTATTACATCGGAAATAAGTAGTCTTGCTGCGTTGCTTCCAATATCAATTGCTGCCAGTCTCAACGTTTACGGGTGTTTGGGTTTTTTTATAAAGATATTTATATGTCTCTACCTGGCTGCGGATCTTTTTTCTTCCTGTATTAATGTAATCATTGCTTAGCTCATTATTCAGTCGCCTTGCTTTTACATTATCATTTAATTGTATCTCGAGTATATCTTTTATTTCCTGCTTTATTTGCTCATCATTGATCAGGCAACTTGCTTCTACACGATGATCAAGATTCCGAACCATCCAGTCAGCCGAAGATATATAAACTTTCTCTTTGCCATTGTTATGAAATACCCACACCCGTGCATGTTCCAAATATTCGTCAACAATACTTATAGCATTTACCGGCTTCAAATACTTTTTACTTTCGGAACGCATGCAAAAAATTCCACGAACAATTAAATTTAATTCAACTCCCACTTTTGCCGCTTCATTTAGTTTCATTATAAGTGATTCATCAGAAAGTGAGTTCATCTTAAGTGTCATCGCCGCTGTTTTTCCATTCTTTGCATTTTTTATTTCATTTTCAATATGCTCATAAATTTTCGTACGCAAAACTTCCGGGCTTGGAATTACGACTGTACAACCTTTTAGATATTCAGTACCGAGCCTTGGTGTTTCAAGGAAATTAAAAATTTTGTTTATATCGGTCAATACTTCTTTATTGCTTGTAAGCAAACAATGATCTGCATATATTCTTGCCGTACGTTCATTAAGATTACCAGTACTTACAAAACCGTATTGTACTGTTTTTTCATTCACTCTTTTTTTTATCAAACAAATTTTTGCATGAATTTTCATATCCGGAACTCCGATCAATACTCTTGCGCCTTCTTCTTCAAGACGCACCTTCCATTCGAGGTTCGCTTCCTCATCAAACCTTGCTCTCAATTCAAGTAATACGGTTACTTGTTTACCATTACGAACAGCATTTATCAATGCATTCATGATCTTCGATTGCGATGCGAGCCTGTAGCCGGTAACTTTTATCGTAGTCACCTCCGGGTCAATGGCAGCTTCACGTAACAGGTCGATCAATGGACTAAATGAATGATATGGGAAATGAAGCATCAGGTCATTTTTCATTACCACATCTGTTACTCTTTCTCCTTCTTGTAATAATGGATGATCAAATGGTTTGCGGCGCTGACCTTTTACTTTAAAAATATGTTCAGGAAATTCCATGAAGTTTCGGAAATTATGAATACGGCC
>DATHDP010000040.1:0-51015 GCA_035318985.1 Chitinophagaceae bacterium | reverse complement strand
CTGAAAGGAAGCTAATAATACCGGTAGTCATATTAAACTGGCCTGCCTTGTTCAATTCGCTGACGAACCAAATATTGTTTTTGTTATCCATCATCATATCCGGCTTTATCATGCCGCTGTAACCGTCCTTTCGTCCATATGATTTGATCAGCCGGAATTCATTATCAAAATGTTTCAATTCTTTTCTAAGCCCTGCCCAGTATGTTTTATCTTTTTTGTTGTAGAGTAAAGCATAATATTGAAGACTATCAAATGGATGAGCTATTCTCATCCATTTGCCGTCTTTGTTTTCTAAGGTGAAATTGGGCATTGCACCGGCATGTTGTAAAAACAAATAGTGATCTTCTACCAGTGTCATTCCGCCCATGCCTGCCTTTAATGAAAATACCAGGTTAGCAACCAGGCTGTTCTTTTTTATTTCAAATACACCATGTGCTTCATCACAAAAAATGAGACCGTCTTTATATGGTTTTATCCATGTGTGTGCTACCGTGAATGTATCAATCATTACGGATCCATCTTTGAAAACAATTTGCCTGCATTGTTGTGTTTTCATATCCATTTCATACATCTTCATTCCATAATATTCATAGGGGTTCTGAGTGCCCGCACGGAGCCAGGCTTTTTGCTGAACGGTATCGATATAAACTGGTATAATAGCTTCTCCCTGTAATCCCGAAAAGTCTTTTTGCCTTAGCACTTCAAAAGATTCAGTCACCGGGTCAAAAATGTTCAGCCCGGCAGCTGTGCCGATCCAAAGTTTTCCACCCGGCCCGGGAATAATAGTGGAGATCTGGCCACTGCTTAAGGAATTCTTTTTTTCAGGATTTGGAGTATACCTTTTGGCAAGCGGGTCAAACGGGACCAATTGGAAAATGCCTTGAAGATTCCAATCAGATGTCCAAATGATCCCATCCCGATCACAATAAATATGAAGATTAGATTTCCCTGTTTGTTGTTGCAAATCAGGATCGGAAAAAACTGGTTCTATACGCTTTGTCTGTGGATCATAAAGGAGAATTCCTTTTGGGGAGGTAGCAAACCAGATCCTTCCTTTTTGGTCAATATCAATTCCAACGGACCGATCATACTCTTTCAGTTTAAGAAGATCATTAAGTGCGTCTATAAGGTGAAACTGTTTATCATTCAAAGAAAACTCAAGCAGCCCCTCACCGCTGTTGATCCAGATCGAGTTACGTTTTGGATCATAATGCATATCTTCTGCACCATGTCTGAAATGAATAACGTCTTTCCGAAAACATGGCCATGAATAATATATTATTTCACCATCAAGGAAAATTTGTTGAAGCTTTCCAACTTGTCCCGGTAGTTCACGCAGCACCCAGAAACTCTTTGATCTTTCATCAAAAACTGCCTGGTTTGTATTCCAGCTTATATCCGGATGATTTTCTTTTGCAAGTCGAACAAGAAGTTTCCTTTTTAACGTATGAATGTTAAATGCGGTGATGAGGCCACCGGGTTCTATGCAATACATTGAATCTTTAGTAGCCCAAAACGGTACGACCATGCGTCGGTTCCCTAATTGCGTAAAAGGGGAATCTATGTAAGGAGGAAAATTAACAAAGCTGTCAACTTTAATATCATACCGCGAAACACCTTCCTTCGTGCCCATCCAGATATTATGTAAGCTGTCTTCTTCAAATATCATGACAGTATCTGAATTGATGGCTCCGCTTTTTACATTTTCGGGAAAGTATTTTTTAAAAACTGATCCATCGAAGCGGCTGAGTTCGGCATTGCTACTGCCTATCCAAAGAAAACCTTTTGCATCTTTAAACATAGTGTTGGAATTGTTACCGGGTAACCCTGTTTGCTCATTCCAATGAATGACACGGTATTGTTCCGTCTTAATTTCTTTGTCGCTACGTTGTGAAAAACAATGATTGCCTGTTAAGGAGATAATCAGTAGGGTGAGTAATATGTTTTTTTTTCTGCTCAAACGATCTTAATTTTTAGCCAGATCTTAAAAGGCCAACTTTTTGCACTTCGCTTATTTTTAAATTTAATACCCGGGATTCTGTATCATTTTAGCGATACCATCCGCTCCAGCACTTAGGTCTATTTGTGTTTGTGGTATCGGAAAATATTCATTTTTGTTTTTTGTGAAATGTGCATCATTTAAATAAGTTCTCAGTGTCTTTTCTTTTAGGAAATAAAGATTTATTTCAGCATCTGCAATTCCCCATCTTACCAAATCAAAAAAACGATGACCTTCCATTCCTAATTCAAGCATTCTTTCATAACGAATTGCTTTTAATGCAAAGTCTTTTCCTTTTGCGGCAAAATCTCCTGCCGGGTAAGGTCCGATAAAATAGTTTGCGGCAAGATGTGCATCATCAGTATAAGAACCTCCCTGCGGGTTATTATCATTAAGATATTTGTGCACCCAATATTCATGATGATCCTTCATCCTGTTCCTGATCATATTTACATATTGTTGTGCTTTATCAAGACTACCGCCCTCTGCTTCTACTTCGGCAGCCCATAACAATATATCAGCATAGCGTATAAGATTTACATTATTGGTAGTAGTACCGTTGGTCCAATATGCCTGGTCGGTTAAACTGCCTTGTTGTGATTTGTAATAAGCATTTTTTATGGGGCTGTATGGCCCTGCATAATCCTGGTCTCTGATCCAATCCTTACCCGGATTATTGCCCCAGTCCAAATAAGGGATCCCTCTTCTCCCTACGGTCCAATCAAGACGTGGATCAAGTGTGCCATCATAGAGAATAAATGTTGGGTCTGAAGATTCATATCCTTCATCATTTGTAACATCAACATCATTAAAATGCGTCAGATCGGGTAACCCTGTTACCGGATCTGTTTTAAAATGATTGACGAGATATTGAGAAGGTTGAAAAAATCCGCAACAGTCGTTCTGGCTTAATATGAAAGGAAAATTAAGAACATCACCATAGTTGCCATTATAACCTGCAGAGCGATCATTTACTGACATCTGCACACTAAATACGGATTCCTTACTGTTCCTGGTTTCCGGATTGAAATTATCCGCATATTTTACAAGTTTAAATGGTCCGCTGCTTATGATCCGCTCGAGCAAAGGTTTTGCTTCCACGAATTTCCTTTGAAATATAAATGCTTTTGCCAGCAGTGCCATCGCAGTATATTTTGTGGCCCGTCCCACAGCATTACTATAAGGGATATCACTCAAACTATCCATTGCGTATTTAAGATCTCTTTCAATATCAGGCCATATATCTTTATCATTACTTACATGATAATTTCCATTTCCATAGGTAATTGTTTCATCTACATAAGGTACAATGTTCCATACTTTCTTTGCTTCGAAATGATAATGAGCCCGTAAAAATCTCGCTTCGGCACCTATTCGTTTTAGATCATCAGCAGAAATATCCTTTGCCTTTTGCATAACACGCAACACCTCATTTGCTCTTTGAACACCATCATATACAATGCGCCATTTGATTTCCAAATTCGCCAGGTATTGTGTTGATTTAAATTTTTCAATTACTACAATATCCGGTTCATCGCGGGATTCGCTGCCTTTATAGGCTTCACTACCGCATATACTTCCATATATCCAATTTGATGCGGCTGAGTACCAGTTACCATCAATTTGACCGTTAATTCCATCCAGTAACGAGTAAGCACCAATGAGCAAGCCTTCAACACCTCTCTTATTTGCCAATGCTGCTTCGTCCAATTTTCCGATCGGACGTTTATCCAAATAAGATTTTCCGCAGGCACCAGATAAAATTGTTCCTGCCAACATGATCAAATAAAACTTAATCTTTTTCATAAAAAGATCTTTGTTATAATTAAAAATTTAACCCTATCCCGAATACAAATTGCTTTTGATTGTTTGGAAAATTTCCGTAATCAATACCAAAAGCTGCACTATTCCCCGACAATTCAGGATCAAGCCCGGTATAATTTGTTATAGTAAACAAGTTAACTGCCTGTATATATAGTCTCATTTTTTCTACTTTGATCTTTTGTAACCATGATCCTGGCAACGTATATCCCAATATCATTGACTTATTACGGAAATAAGAACCATCTTCGACAACATAAGAATTTACAACCTGGTTAGTGCTAAAGTTATTATCCAACTCCGCCATAGGTAAGCGGGCATCTGTATGCTCTGGGGTCCATGAATCATATAACAACGCTTTACTTTTAGCCCAATCAGCAGGCTGGTAGAAATCAGTAAATGATCTTGGAATGTTTACGACCTCATTACCGAAGCAGCCATAAAAAAAGACTGTGAAATCAAAGTTTTTATAATTAATACTGAAATTCAGACCAAGAGTAAGATCAGGATTTGGATCTCCAATATAGATCCTGTCTTTAGCATTGACGGTATCATCGCCATTTACATCAAGGTATCTAAATCGTCCCGGTTTTTTTTCATCCTGGTAAGGTGCCTTGCTCACTTCACCTGCATCTTTGAAAATACCGATCACTTTAAAACCATAAAACGAACTAATTGGATGACCGACCTCATTCCTTACATAACGTTTATTACCGAAGCCAGATTCAATAAAAGCCTGTTCATTCAATTTAATAATTTTATTTGCATAGGAAGAAATTGTCACCGTTGCATCCCAACTCCAGTCCTTCGACCAATGACCCTTTGATCCCAGTAAAATGTCAATGCCTTTATTTTCTATAACACCTACATTAGTATTGGGTGGAGTTGCAGAACCTAATATCGCAGGTAAGACAGCAGTTAATAATAATCCTTTTGCTTTTTTCTTATAGAGATCAACATTCATTGACAGTTTACCATTCCAGAAAACGGATTCAAAACCAATATTGGTAACAACATCTTCCTGCCAACCGGTATTAGGATCTCCTATGCGGGCAACCCTGAAACCCTGCCGGGAGCTGTTGCCAGAGCCGGATATATCATAGTAAGAAGTGGCAGGACTATAACTGTATAATGTATATTGGTTTGCAGGATCAGTATTTCCGTAGAACCCGCTTTTACCCCAACTTGCCCTTAACTTTAATTCATCTATCCATTTAGACTGGTTTAAAAAATTTTCCTCGGAAATACGCCAGGCAGCGCTTACAGCCGGGAACCATCCATACCTGTTTTGTGGCCCAAAAAAAGAAGCACCGTCTTTTCTTAAAGTTGCCCTTAAAAAATATTTTTCTTTGAATCCATAATCAGCCTGGCTGATAAATGCAAATAATGAAGAAGCACTTGCATCACTATAAATTGCATCAGGTCTACCGTTAGAAAGCAACCGGAAATTCGGATCATTAGAATAAAGACCAATGCTTCTGCCACCGACTTCTTTAAAATAATTATTAATTGCTTCTGTTCCTGCCAAAGCACTAATGTGATGATCGCTTTTAAAAGTTTTGGAGAACTTAATGGTATTTGTCCAGGTCCAGGACCTACGATAACCGGAAACTTCCGTGAAAGAATTGTTTGTAAGTGAGTCACTGCTATTATTCGCCAAAGAGGAACCAACTACTAAGGGTTGATAAGTCACATAATCAAACCGGTTAAAAAGATAATTATTTATGTTACCACCGAAACTTGTACGAATGGTAAAGTTTTTTAAAAGATCCACTTCAGCATAAACATTTCCAAATGTTTCCCATGATTGGGATTTATCATCTTTTGCTATTACTCTTAAGGCAACAGGATTGTCAAAGAAAACATTGGGAAGTAAATGTGCCCAGCCACCGCCGATATCATGAACCGGCAGCAGTGGATGTGTTGTTATTGCCCTCAGCATATCATTATCAATTGGGCTCCCATAATCAGGAATTCCTCCTTTATCCCGATAGGACCATTGTAGGTTTTCTCCGATGCGGATCGTATTGAGAACATTAAACTCTGTGTTGATGCGTGTCGTGAATCTTTTGAACCATGTATTTAACAAAGTTCCTTGCTGATCCAGGTAGCCAACAGAAAAAGCGTATTTGTTCTTCTCATTAGCTCCGGAAACAGTTAACGAATGATTTTGACTCAATGCAGGCTTATATAATTCATGGAACCAGTCTGTACCCATTTTATTGGCTTCAACGATCTGGTAAATATTTCCGTTTGCAAAATCAATATTGTTCAAAGCAGGATCTGCTGCCGGATTACCGGCAAAAAGTTGCTTATTTATCCCCGCAATAAAATAATCGGGTAATACAGGATTTGGACCACTACCATATAATGGATGATTAAGAGGTTGATTTGAATTTTTTAATGCCAGCCATGTGAGATCAGCCATTTCCTGGGGATCCAGAAGGTCAACACTATATTTTAATGGACGTTGCGTGCCTACATAAAAATTGTAACTAATTTTTGATCGTCCCTGTTTACCACTTTTGGTTGTAATCACGACAACGCCATTGGCACCACGAACGCCATAAATAGAATAAGCCCCTGCATCCTTTAAAACCTGTACTGATTCAACATCATTTGGATTAAGACTGTTAATATCACCCTGTACGCCATCAATTATGTATAAAGGGGTAACATCACCGAAATTTCCAATGCCATGTAAGCGAACATTACTAGGACCACCAGGAAGGCCGGAAGTAATAACAGTTAACCCTGCGACTCTTCCCTGCAGCATTTGTTCAACTTGTCCTGCCGGAACGGCGATAAGATCCTTTGGTTTTACAATGGAGACAGATCCGGTTATTTCCTTTACTCTTTGTGCCGTATAACCGGTAACTACTACTTCATCAAGACTAATTACCGATTCAGATAAAGAAATTTTTAAAGAAGTTTCACTACCAATTTTTATAAGCCGGGGTCTATAACCAACATAAGAGACCACAATTGTGTTGCCAGGTTTGGCATTTATGGTAAATGATCCGTCAGAGATAGTAGTTGCGGTAATAGGAGTATTAATAAGATTGATCGTTGCGCCAGAAAGAGGTGTGCCCGTAGATGTTGTTACGATCCCGATTACTTTTTCCTGCGCAAGAATGGAGCTTGCAGATAAAAGGCAGGCAATAATAAATGCCCCAAAGCATTTTTGTATAAAGCAGGTTGGCAAGTGGACTAGGATTGGTAGCTTGTGGAAGTTAATCATTTTAATGAATGATTTTCTTATCCCAAATCTAATTTCCTGATAATAGTTTAAGATGGGCCATTGAGTAGTTGGCGTATAGGGTTGGTAACTTGCGAACAGAGCTTCGGTATGCATATTATTATTTGTGTATTGTCCTTATCTTCCCGCATAATTTCAACTAGCCGCTATGAGAAAATTTTTATCAGCATTTTGTCTGTTATTCATTAGTATTTGCTTTCAAGGACAGGACCTCAAATATTATCTTCCTGACAGTGTTACTTACAATCCTGCTATTCCAAAACCAAAAGATATTATTTATCATGAAGTAGGAGAGTGGCATATCACTCATGATCGTTTGGTGAATTATATGAAAGCGATTGCTGCCGCAGCGCCTGATAGAGTAAAACTGGAAACAATGGGTTTAACTTATGAGGGCCGCCCACAAGTATTGTTGATCATTACATCACCAAAAAATCATCAACGACTTGAAGAAATAAGGCAACAACATGTAAAGCTTACAGATCCCTCACAATCATCTTCAGTTAATATTGACAATATGCCCATCGTTATCTGGATCGGGCATTCAATTCATGGCAATGAATCAAGCGGTGCGAATGCAAGTTTGCTCACTGCATATTATTTAGCGGCTGCACAGGGAAAACAAATTGATGAGTTGCTTGATAATGTTGTTGTACTTTTTGATCCATCATTTAATCCTGATGGTCTCCAAAGATTTTCAACATGGGCCAATCAGCATAAGAGTAAAAACTTAGTGAGTGATCCAAACTCAAGAGAGTTTAATGAAGTATGGCCCGGTGGTCGTTTTAATCATTATTGGTTTGATCTGAATCGTGACTGGTTACCCGCAGTGCATGTAGAAAGTCAGAATCGTTTGGCATGGTTTCATAAGTGGAAACCAAATATTTTGACTGATCATCACGAGCAGGGAAGCAATGCGACATTCTTTTTTCAACCAGGTGTGGCATCAAGAGTAAATCCTTTAACACCGGAAAAAAACCAGGAGCTTACAGGTAAGCTTGCAAAATTTCATGCTGCATTCCTTGATCGCATCGGTTCTCTTTATTTTACTAAAGAAAACTATGATGATTTTTATTATGGCAAAGGTTCCACTTATCCTGATGTGCAGGGATGCATCGGAATTTTATTTGAGCAGGCAAGTTCAAGAGGTCATTTGCAACAAACATCAAATGGGTTATTAAGTTTCCCTTTTACAATAAGAAATCAATTTGTAACGGCACTATCAACATTGGAAGGTGCAAAAGCATTGCGTAAAGATTTTTTAGAATACCAAAGGGATTTTTTTAAACATGCTTCTGATCGTGCAGCAGCTTTTGCAACCAAAGCTTATGTATTCGGTGATAAAAATGATAAAGCAAAAACTTTTGAGTTTGCAACAATGCTTAAGCGCCATCAAATTGAGATCAATGAATTGCCAGATGGATGGAATGATAAAGAATTTGAAAAAGGAGCTGCATTCCTGGTCTCATTAAACCAGGCACAACATAGTTTGATAAGAGGCATTTTTGATAAAACACTTGACTATAAAGACAGTTTGTTTTATGACATCACAGCATGGACAATGCCACTTGCATTTGGTTTGCCTTATAAAGAATTAACAACTGTGCCAAGCCTTGGTGCAAAAGTTGAATCATTGAATTTTCCAAAAGGTGAAGTAATGGGGGGCAAATCAAATTATGCATACCTGCTTGAATGGGATGAATTATATGCACCGGCTGCAGTAAATGAAATGCTAACTGCAGGTCTTGTTGTAAAAGTGGCTACCAATTCTTTTGAAATACAAGCAGCAGGAACAAATAAAAAATTCGACTACGGAACGATCCTCATTCCGGTTAATCAACAAAAAGATAATTCCGAAACTTTAGCAACTAAAATAAATGAATTAGCAGAAAAATACCGTTTAAAAATTTATGCAATAACTACTGGCAACGTAAATACAGGTAGCGATCTTGGCAGCAGCAAGTTTATTGTTGTGACAAAACCAACGGTGGCAATGATCGTGGGTCCGGGTGTAAATGCAACTGATGCTGGTGAAGTATGGCATTTGCTTGATCAGCGAATGAATATTCCTGCATCTCATCTTGAGGCATCTGTTTTTAATCGTGTCGAATTGAATAGATATAACACGATCATAATGGTTGGTGGTAGTTATCCTGACCTGAATAAAGACAAATTAAAAACATGGGTGCAGGCGGGTGGTGTATTAGTATTAACAGAGGAAGCTGTAAGCTGGGCTGCACAAAATGGGATCAATGATGTGAAATTTAAAAAAGCAAAAGCTCCTGTGGATAGTACACAAAAACTGCCTTATACTGATCGTGAACAGATCGATGGGGCGCAACAAATATTCGGAGCCATCTTTGGCGCTGATGCAGATCTTGCTCATCCGCTGGCTTATGGTTATAATCAGAAAACAATAAGCCTGTTTAAAGCAAACAAAGTTTTTATGGAGAAAAGCAAAAATCCTTATGCAACTCCCTTTTATTATGGGAGTAAACCATTGCAAAGTGGTTGGGTAAGCCGGGAAAATCTTGATGCAATAAAAAACTCCGCTGCTGTTGTTGTGAATACTGTTGGCAATGGGAGAGTGATAAATATTGCAGACAATCCAAATTTCCGTGCATTCTGGTTGGGTGGCAGTAAGCTCTTTATGAATGCTATTTTCTTTGGGAGAATAATTGATGCGGCAAGTGCAAGAACAGAGTAACTCCCTGTCCCCCTAAAGGGGAGACTTAGATCAATCAATTCTTTTTTGATTGGGATTGCATTAATGCTGAAGTGTTAGAACAAAATGTTTGTTGTTGTTCTGAAGTACCGTCCTTCTCTTTCAGGAGAAGGATAGGAGGATGAGGTAATAAAAGTTGAATAGAATTGTTGCAGTACAAGAGGCGACGCAACAAAAGCCAAATGGTTATTCACAAGCTTAGCACATAAAAAATTACTACGAAAGTGGTATTGACTTCGGCCACCAAATACCCTTAAATTGCACTTGTAAATAAATTATGTACGTTTAAATTTTGAGCACTATGATTAAGTTACAGATCATCGGAAACCTCGGCAAAGATTGCGTGGTTAACACAGTTAATGGTAAAAATGTAATCAACTTTACCGTTGCACACACTGAAAAGTATCGTGATTCACAAGGCAACAACCAGGAAAAAACAACCTGGGTTGATTGCGCCTATTGGACCGACAAAACAGCCGTTTCACCGTATCTTACAAAAGGAAAACAGGTGTATGTGGAAGGAACTCCTGAAGCTCGTTCATTCCAAAGAAATGATGGCACTCCCGGTTCATCTCTTTCATTGAGAGTTCGTGAAATTCAATTGCTCGGTGGCAAAGGCGACAGCAATACTGTTGGTTCTTCTGCACCAACTATGGCCGCTGTTTCACCAGCAGGCGATATGACTGAATCAAGCGATGACCTGCCATTTTAATTTGGCAAGCAAATCGATCATAATAATGCCCCCGCAACCGGGGGCATTATTATTTTATAACTTTCCTTAACTTGAGCTATTCACATTTAAAACCGATCGCTATGTCATCACGCCGAAAATTTTTGCAAAATCTCAGCAGCACAGCGTTGTTAGTAGGTAGTGGTAGTGTTTCAAAACTTCTTGCAGAAGAAAATTATGAGAAAAGAATAATTCCATGGGAAAGAAAAATTTCTTCGAACGATAAAATAAGACTCGCTGTTATTGGTACCGGCATCATGGGACATAATGATCTTGATACTGCTCTAAAAATTCCGGGAGTTGAACTGGTTGCCGCCTGTGATCTTTATACCGGCCGGCTTCAAAGAATGAAAGAACAATACAACAAAGATCTGTTCACTACCAGGGATTATCGCGAGATACTTGAGAAAAAAGATATTGATGCAGTCATCATCGCCACAAGTGACAACTGGCATTCGCGTATTTCAATTGATGCATTGAACAAAGGGAAAAATGTTTATTGTGAAAAGCCAATGGTCCATAAACTCAGCCAGGGACAGGAAGTGATCAATGCCTGGAAAAAGTCTGGTAAGATAATGCAGGTAGGTAGCCAGGGGATCAGTGGAGTAAGTTTCACAAAGGCAAGAGAACTTTTCCAGGCTGGTGAGATTGGTAAGTTGAATTGCATAGAAGCGACTTATGATCGTCAAAGTGCACTTGGTGCATGGGAGTATACTTTTCCAACAGATGAATCACCGCAAACAGTCGATTGGGATCGTTATGTTTCAACGATGAATCCAAAACCAAAATATGATGCAAAGAAATTTTTCTGGTGGCGTAATTATAAAGATTTTGGAACCGGTATGGCGGGTGACCTATTTGTTCATTTACTTACTGGGATACATTATGTCACGGGTTCGATGGGTCCGCAGAAAATTGTTTCCACCGGGCAATTGGCTTATTGGAAGGATGGCCGTGATGTGCCCGATGTAATGGTATCGATAATGGATTATCCGGAAACAAAAGATCATCCTGCTTTTCAAACAATGCTTCGCGTAAATTTTATCAGCGGTGGTGGTGATCGCAGCGCTGTTCGTTATATTGGAAGTGAAGGTGTGATGGAAAAAGGATGGGACGGTGTTCGTATTGCCTACAGCCAGATGCCGAAAGCTCCGGGCATTGGTGGTTGGGATTCACTCACTACTTATCCGCAGGCGATGCAGGATGAATTAATGAAGCGTTACAATGCAAAATGGACAGCTGCTGATAATAAGCAACCACAAAAACAATCAGTACAATTCAAGGCTCCGGAAGACAATGATGAACATCTTGAGCATTTCACTAATTTCTTTGAAGGCATAAGAAATAATAAACCTGTTATCGAAGATCCGATCGTTGGTTTTCGTGCAGCGGCTCCATGTCTTGCTGCTAATGACAGTTATTTTCAGAAAAAAGTAATTAATTGGGATCCTGAGAAGATGCGGCTTGCTACTCTGTAAAAATCTTTTTTATTTATCCACCAATACTATTATTCTTTCTGTGTAGGTAGCCTGGCCCCTTAATCCTCTCAGGTAAAACATCCCGCTGCTCTTGGTTAATTTGCTGATAGGAATATTCACCGAAGTCGAGGCAGGACGAAATTCGTGTATGAGCATTCCACTTGCGTTAAATATTTTGATCTTCACTTTACCAACATCATAATCATTGATCTTTATTGTTAGATCATTGTTGCCTAGTACAGGGTTTGGATAAGCCCGGAAATAAAAAGTATTCTGACCGTTTGATGACGGAGAGGATGGAGGAGGGGGTGGGGGAGGTAGGTCAGGTGGTATTGCTCTTGTTTTGTCAAAATTCCAGATATCAAATTCTTCGAATAACATATCCTGGTCCAGAGATGTTAGTTCAGTTTGATTGCTTGTGCTATCTGGAAAGATCTGGTTGCTCATTACGATCTGTCCACCGGCGGAAAAAAGTTCTGCGCTGGAATTATCAACAAACAGTTGAAGATCGAAATAGCCATTTTCGACGATCAGAGGGGCGACTTGCAATGAAACAAAGTTTCCATCATTTGTTAAAGCCCCGGAATTTGCACGGTTAAAAAGTATTTCTTTACTGTCAAACTTAAATATGAATTCAGAAAATTGTGATGCATTTTTTTTGAACTTTAAAGAAAAACCTTTTTTATTTGCTGTTGCTATTTTAGCTTTTAGCTCGAATCGTTTGTATACTGAATTTTTAATTGCACTATTGATGACGCTTAGATTTGTATTCCGATAACTTAAAGTATCCTTGTGAAGTATATTTAATTCTTTAACTGGTTTTTGTATCAATTTTATTTGCCCGTTATGTGTTTCTAATTTTACTTCTCTCGGGATACTCATAATCCCTTTCCACGGACTTGTAGGTACATTCACTGCATAGACCCAGCTGTTAAGCCAGGCAAGCCAAATTCTTCTTCCATCCTGGACAGGAATATCAGAAAATGATTGGAGAGCATAGAAATCTCTTCCATAATCTACCTGGCCATTATTTGTATTATCAATTGGAGCATCGGATTGAATGATATGGTCAATATTAATATGATCCAAGTTTCCATAAAATATTGAATCTACGATTTCAATACGGGCTGTTTGTCCCATTAAAGATGAAACATCCCAGCTCCTCCATTTCAGTAAATCCTCATTCATACCGGTTGATGTTTTTACAGTCTGCCCCTGTACAACTAGTTTTATATATGCGCCGTTAGGATGATACCCACCTCCTATTAGAAAACTTATATAATTTTTTTGAATGGTGAAGTTTGAGGAAACTAGCTTTCCTTGTGCTGGGCCTCCAGCAAAAGAATAGACGAGTTTATTACCCAGATAGCCGGTATTAGTTGTTGTCCCTGATGCTGGCGACGTGCCAAATGCTGTTCCTGTAGATGTCCACTTGTTATAATTGCTACTTTCAAAGTCATCGATCAAAATTCCATTTGGAGGGGTGGTTTCCCAAGTAAAATGTGTACCATCAAAATCCCCGATAAAATATTGTGCTGTAGGTTCTATGCTATGTACTAAAATCCATTTTTTGTGATTCGTATCATTGTCAACAGGTAGATTAAAAAAATCCGGACATTCCCAGTAAGTCGATGTATTTCCGACAGGCTCAAAGAATTGGGAAGAAGTCCAGTTTTTAAGGTTTGGAGAACTATAAAAGGCGATGCCCTTCCATGCACCATGCGAAACTACCATTATCCACTTTTGAGTCGGCTCATGCCAAATAACTTTTGGATCACGAAATTCATTGTTATTATTTGAGATCACTGGGTTTCCACTATAATTTGTCCAGGTAAGCCCTTCATCATTGCTGTATGCAATTCGTTGATCTTGCACATTGGTTGCTCCTGTGTATATGGCCACTAAAGGCGGCTGACCATTTATACCGAAACCACTGGTATTTTTCCAATCTACTACCACACTTCCGGAATAAGCCATTACACCATTTTGAGCAGGAATAGCTATAGGTTTTTCTTCCCAGTTAATGAGGTCTAAGCTGACGGCATGACCCCAACTTTTATTACCTGCAGGATCAAGACCGTAAGGATTACTTTGAAAGAACATGTGATATTTTCCATTATAATAAACAAGTCCATTTGGATCATTCATCCAATTTTGTTTTGGAGAAAAATGGAAGGTTGGACGGTACAATTCGTTTCCAACTTGTGCAACCAGTATTAAGGTTGTTAGGCAAGTAATTATTGCTAAGCTGAATTTTTTCATGGAAAAGTTTGACTTGGGTCAATGGCGGTATAACAAATTACGAACCGAAATTCATACTTGCAAACATAATTCAATTCAATGATATGCCTAAACCAGTTGACCTTCATTTACCGTAGATTATTCATCATTTCGCACTTTATCGTTTCTTTGCTGCATGTCACAACAAACATTTTCTTACGAACAACTTCTTGATTTTACAAAATCCATTCTTCAAAAAATTGGCTGCAGTGAAGAACATGCTGCTATTTCAGCAAAAGTTCTTTTATCTGCCGATCTGCGTGGTATTGATTCGCATGGCGTGGCAAGATTGAGTGGTTATGTAAGATTATGGGAAGCAAAGAGAATAAATACAGATCCTTTATTGAAGATCATTCATGAAACTCCATCAACCGCTGTTGTAGATGGTGATAGTGGTTTAGGGTTGGTGGTTGCCCCGTTTTCAATGCAGGTTGCAATTGATAAAGCAAAAAATGTTGGCACTGGTTGGGTCAGTGTTCAAAATAGTAATCACTTCGGCATCGCTGGCTATCATGCAATGATGGCACTGCAACACGATATGATCGGTATCGCATTCACTAATGCAAGTCCATTGGTATCACCAACATTTTCTGTTGAAAGATTATTAGGTACAAACCCAATTTGTGTTGTGATACCTGCGGGAGAAGAACCGCCATTTGTAGCCGATCTTGCCACAACAACTGCTGCTAATGGTAAATTGGAGATATTACAGCGTAAAGGTGGTGTTGCACCATTGGGCTGGATACAAACTAAAGAAGGTAAAGCATCAACGGATCCGCATGAATTAAAAGCCGGTGGTGCTCTATTACCATTGGGTGGAGACAGAGAACATGGTAGCCATAAAGGATATGCACTCGGTGCAATCGTTGATATTTTTTCTGCCGTCTTAAGCGGCGCTAACTATGGTCCATGGGTTCCGCCATTTCCTGCTTATGTTCCCATGCCCGATGAACAACCTGGAAAAGGTATTGGTCATTTCTTTGGTGCCATGAGAATCGACGCATTTCGCCCGGCTGATGATTTTAAAATGCATATGGATAAATGGATAAAAAGATTTCGCTCTGCAAAAACTGTAAAAGGTGAAGCAAGTGTGTTGATACCCGGCGATCCCGAACGGGAAATGGAAATTGAGAGAATGAAAAATGGAATTCCGCTATTAAAACCTGTTGTTGAGGATTTGAAGTTTTTGGGGGAAAGGTTTAATGTTGAATTTTGATCTTACCACATGGACACAAAGGAACATAGAGATACATAGGCATAATCCATGTGTTTCTAATGTGTTCTATGATCCTATGTGATGAAAAATTTGAATAGGATTACCCAAAGTACAAGAGTGCGACCCTTCGCTTCGCTCTGGGTAAACTGCGACGCTTAATGTTTATAAGCGAACAGAGTCCTGAACGGGGCGTCGCAACGAAAGCTTAATAGTAGCCCTGAAGCTGACAAACCAATTACATTTCGAACAATTTTTAATCCCTTACAAGCCTATCTTTGCAGCCTTAAAAATTTTCAGGAGTATTTATGAAAGTAATGAAGTTCGGTGGTACGTCTGTAGGTAAGCCTGAGCGAATGTTCCAGGTTGCAGAACTCGTAACAAGAGGTGACGAGCCGGTTATTGTTGTGTTGAGTGCACTTAGTGGTACCACTAATGCTTTGGTGACCATCGGCGGTTATATAGCGAAGGGTGAAAGGACATTAGCAAAACAAGAGATCGCAAAATTGGAAGCACATTACCTGGATTTTGTTTCAAAGCTGGTGAAGAAACCTGCATCTCTTGAAAAAGCAAAAGCGATCGTTGCAGAGCATTTTGAATTTCTAAATATCATTTTGAAAATTTCTTTTAGCGAAGCATTGAGTAAGGATATTCTTGCACAAGGTGAATTACTTTCTACAAAGCTATTTAGTGTTTATTTGGAAGAGGCCGCAGTTGATCATGAGTTGCTGCCTGCATTGGAGTTTATGAGTATTGATAGTTATGATGAACCGCAGATCGGAAGCATTAAAATAAAATTATCTCAACTGCTGAAACAACATAGTGCAAAAAAGCTTTTTGTTACGCAAGGTTATATCTGTCGCAATGCAAGAGGCGAAGTAGATAACCTGAAACGTGGAGGAAGCGATTATACTGCATCATTGATCGCAGCAGCCATTAATGCAAGTGTTTGCGAAATATGGACGGATATCGATGGTATGCATAATAATGACCCGCGGATTGTGAAGAAGACGGTACCAGTTGAACAATTAAGTTTTGAAGAAGCAGCGGAGCTTGCTTATTTCGGTGCAAAGATCCTGCACCCGGCATCTATCTGGCCAGCGCAAACTTATAAAGTGCCAGTGAAGCTATTGAACACAATGCAACCTCAGGCAAAAGGAACGACGATCCGTGAAGTAGCAGAATCTGTAGGGGTGAAGGCGGTTGCTGCAAAAGATAATATTACTGCTATTCGAATAAAGAGTAGCCGAATGTTATTGGCGTACGGGTTTTTAAGAAAAATATTTGAAGTGTTTGAAAAATATCGTACGCCAATAGATATGATCACTACTTCTGAGGTTGCAGTCTCATTGACAATTGACAATACTACTCAGCTAAAAGAAATTTTAAAAGAGCTTGAACCTTTTGGAACAATTGAAGTTGATAAAGACCAGGTGATCATTTCTGTTGTTGGTAATGAGATCTCGCAGACAAGAGATATGATCAAAAAATTGTTTGGCTCAATTGTAAATATTCCTGTGCGAATGGTCGCTTATGGTGGCAGTCCGCATAATATTTCACTACTTGTTTCTGCAAAGGATAAAACGCAGATCCTTCAGCAATTGAATAAGGGAATGTTTGGATTGGATTAGGATGTAGTAATGCTATTTTGAATCTTCTTCCTCTTCTTCATCACCGGCTTTAATAGTATAGATAGCGATCGTTCCGCCACCACCGTTACCAATAGCTCCTACAAATGGTTCTTTGATCACTTTGATCATTCCAATATCATTTACGGAAAGGAAATTCAGGTATGATGGATCCATTCGCATTTCATCTACAAAAATAGTGGCTGCTAATCCGCGAATAACCGGAACTCTTATGCCACTTCTGGAAATATAGATTTGTAAACCTGCCACTCGTCCATTCAGCCAGTCAAGAATATTTAAATAACCCTGAACATTTTCATTTTCTACATCGATAATTGTTCCTTCAGCGTTTTTGAACAAGCCGCTGGCATATTGTTCATTCAAAATTTCTTTACGGCTTTTTGAACTTCGTGAAAGATCGATCTGTGCTATTGTGGAAAATCCAATTGTAAATAATGCGGTTATTAAAAAAATCTTTTTCATGATCATCTCCTCCTCTTTTTCAAGTTACGAAATAATGCTGTTAGCGGATAGTTAAGAGTTCGGTTTGAAAAGAAGATGCGACTATGGAATTAAATACACAAAATTCAATCCAAATAAAAAAGCTCCGTAATAACGGAGCTTCAATGCTTTCCTAAGAATCTTTTTAAATCCACAGAATAATCGTGGTTCTATACGATCAACAACGCATCACCATAACTAAAAAAACGATATTTATCCTTGATGGCTTTTTTGTATGCTTCCATTATCAGGTCATATCCTGCAAAAGCACAAGTCATGATAAGCAAGCTGGTTTTTGGTAAATGAAAATTGGTAACCAGCGCATCAGCGATATTAAACTCATAAGGTGGATGAATAAACATATTCGTCCAACCTTCCGAAGGCTTCAATAATTTTTGTGCTGTAAAAGAAGATTCAACAGCTCGCATTGTTGTAGTGCCGACAGAGCAAATACGATGACCATATTCTTTTGCACGATTCACAATTTTGCAAGCATCTTCTTCTATTCTGTAATATTCAGCATCCATTTTATGCTTGCTCAGATCTTCTACTTCGATCGGTCTGAAAGTTCCCAAACCAGTATGCAAAGTCACCTCAGCAAAACGAATACCTTTTATTTCAAGACGCTTGATCAGCTCACGGCTAAAATGCAAACCAGCTGTTGGTGCTGCAACGGCGCCTTCATGTTTTGCATAAACGGTTTGATAACGTTCCTTATCTTCTTCATCCGGTTTACGCTTAATATATTTCGGTAAGGGCGTTTCACCTAATTTCTCCAACATACCACGGAATGATTCTTCAGAATCTTCCCAAAGAAAACGGATAGTTCTGCCGCGGCTGGTGGTGTTGTCAATTACTTCAGCTACCAATTCTTCATTGTCGCCAAAATAAAGTTTATTACCCACACGGATCTTCCTTGCAGGATCAACGATCACATCCCAAAGACGGTTGGGCTTATTCAATTCACGAAGCAAGAACACTTCGATCTTGGCACCGGTTTTTTCCTTGCGGCCATACATTCTTGCCGGAAATACTTTTGTATTATTTACAACGAACACATCCTTGTCATCAAAATAATCCATGATGTCGCGGAAATGTTTGTTCTCGATCTGGCCGGTATGGCGATGGACCACCATCATACGGGCATCTTCACGTCTTTTGGCTGGATTCTGAGCGATAAGATTTAAGGGGAGGTCGAAACGGAATTGCGAAAGCTTCATGGGCTTAATTTATTTTTTTGTTTACCAGCTTTTGAATCTCCGGGCATCTTTTGTTGCGACGCTCCGTTCATCGTTCCGAACCCTGATTTAGCTTTGCCAGGTTGGCGATTGAGTTTCATCAGCGATCCCGATTGTTATCGGGACTATTGGACGATTTGTTATTAAATTACTGGTGACTGTCCGGGAGCAGGCAATACTGAAGGGAGGTTTAGATTCCCATCCGGCCTTACGGCGCCGGGCGGTTCACTCAGTTTTAAAGTGGGCAAAGGTAGCGGTTTTGGGTTTTTTTCCACGAATAATTTTTCACATTCTTTAGGCATTGTCCACAAACCCTTACTCCGGCATATTTGATTAATTTTATGTATTCAGAGGCATTCAGCATCTTGAAGTATTAAAATCAGGACCATCATCTACTTTATGAAGCGATATTTTATCCTAGCTGCAACAGTGCTGTTTTATTTTTGTGCGCAGAGCCAGGGCCCATCAAAAGCTAAAGCAAAAAAATATCCCAGCCTGTTTTGGGAAATAAGTGGCAATGGTTTGAAAAAGCCTTCCTATTTATTTGGGACCATGCATGTCAGCAGTAAAATTGCTTTTAACCTGGCCGATTCATTTTACCTCGCTATTAAAAATTCAGACGTTGTGGCTCTCGAAACAAATCCTGAAACATGGCAGGAGGACATGAATAATTATGATATGGGCTCCCCTAATTACCGCTATGGTTTCAACCCGGGGATAACGAATGACATGCCCAGTGATTTTTTTAATATTAGAACTTTACGTTTCGGTAGATATGAAAAAAAACTAGAGGTGGCGATGTTTAGTAAGCCATCCATGATCAATAATTTACTTTATCGTAGTCAGTCTGATAATAATAGCGATTTTGAGGAAGACACTTACCTCGATCTGTATATTTATCAAACAGGAAAAAAATTAGGAAAAAAAGTTGCCGGTGTCGAGCAGTATGAGCAAAGCATGAAATTAATGGCGGAGGCATTTCGTGATGCAGCAAAAGAAAAAAACAAAAAGGAAAAAAGTTTTGACTACGATGAAGAGTTTTCACCGTCCAAGTTACAGGAAGCATATCGTGCAGGCAACCTGGATCAGCTTGACTCTATCAACAAATTAAATAGTCAGTCGGATGCCTTTGATGAAAAATTTCTTTATCGCCGAAATGAGATACAGGCCAATTCAATTGATTCAATTCTTAAAAGATCATCATTGTTTGTGGGAGTTGGAGCGGCACATCTTCCGGGAAATAGAGGTGTGATCGAATTGTTGAGAAGAAAAGGGTACAAGCTTCGACCGATATTTATGGGTACAAGAGACAGTAAGCAAAAAGATGCAGTTGAGAAAGTTCGTGTGCCGACAACATTTTCAACTCAAACTGCCGATGATGGGTTTTATAAAGTAGATATTCCGGGAAAATTCTATCACTTCGGAGAAAGCTTTTTGTTTGATCAAAAACAATATGCTGACATGGCTAATGGAAGTTTTTACATGGTGACAAGGGTTAAAACAAATAGTCTTTATTGGGGCCATAACGCTGATATTGTTGCAAAAAAAATTGATAGTTTATTGTATGAAAATGTTCCCGGCAAAATTTTAAGTAAAACAGAAATAACAAAAAACGGTTATAAAGGATACGATATAACCAGCCGCACAAGAAGAGGTGACTATAACCGGTATAATATTTTCATCACTCCATTTGAAGTTATTTTTTTTAAAATGGGCGGTAATGGCGATTATATAAGAAATGGTGATGAAGCAAAGAAATTCTTCAATAGTATTCAATTAAAAGAATTTAAGAATAGCGGATGGAAAAAGTTTCAACCCGCTTATGGTGGTTTTTCTATTGATTTTCCTCAACAACCTTATGAATCATTTGGAGATAATGTACAATATGATGCTGAAGAAAAGGCAAGCGGTCAGCATTTTTCTGTAATAAGAACAGATATTCACAATTACAGGTTTGCCGAAGAAGACACTTTTGATCTTGCGTTAATGGATGAAAGTTTTGGATCCGCCGATTATATTGAAAAAAACATTAGTCGCAAGCTGCTTGTGTACAAAGGTTATCCTGCACTTGATTGCAAGTATGTGCATAAAGACGGTACTACCATTTTTGCAAGATTTCTTATCCAGGGGCCACACTATTATACGCTGATTACTCATGGAAAAGAAAATACAGCAGCTGAAAAATTTTTCAATTCTTTTGAGATCACACCATTTGTTTATAGGGAAATGAAGGAAAGAAAAGATTCTGCAATGTATTTTTCAGTAAAAACATCCTGGTTCCCCGAAGAGAAGAAAAACAAGCTGGATATCCCTGCTGAAGACTCGTATGCTTCAGATAACGATGATGATGAAAGTTATTTTAGCGTTACAAAAGATGATTATAAAACCCGTCTGGTAAAAAATGATACAACAGGGGAGGCAGTATATATAAGCTTTGCCCGTACATCCAAATATGAATATGTAGACAGTACCTTATTGCGTGATAATAAGTATTTGTTTTTGCCTGGCTATGATACAACATGGATCGTTCGGAGTGAAAAAAAATCAACCTTGCCAAATGGAATGAAAGTGATGGAGCAGGTTGTTACTGACACTAACAGCAGCCGGGCAATTTTAACCAAAACATTTTACAAGGATGGGCTGCATTTTCAATTAACAACAGAAACGGACACTCTTTCACAGCCTTCAAGTTTTGTAAAGGGTTTTTTTGAAAATTTTGTGCCTGCTGATAAGTTAAAGGTCATTAACCCGTTTACAAAAAAGTCAAAAATATTTTTTAATGATTTCTTTGGTAGCGATAGTGTTGCAAGAAAGAAGGCGATCAATTCAGTTTGGCAAATAGATATGGATTCAACGGACCTTCCTCTTTTAACAAAAGCAATTCATTCATTTAAATGGAGTGAAAAAAAATATCTTGAAAGAAAAATTTCATTTATCAGCAAATTGGCAAGTATTCAAGTAAAAGCAAGTGCAGATCTTTTAAAAAATATTTACTATGAAGCAGGTGATACAGTACAATTGCAGCATGCTGCTCTGTCAGCATTGCTGACTCAAAAAACACAGTATTCCTTTGATCTTTTCAAAGACATAATTACTAATGAACCGCCTGTGTTGGAAACTGAAAATCGTTACCAAAATAATTACAGGACTTATACTTATCGAAGCGTTTACACCAATTCTGGATCTTCCGACGGCGATTTTCTAAGTGAGTTAGATGATTCATTGCAACTGACAAAAACTATATTGACTGACCTGCTTCCTTTAATGACGCTTGATGATTATAAAAAACCGATCATGCATCTGTTGCGTAAAATGGTTGACAGTAATCTTGTTAAGGCAAAAGATTATGAGATATACTACAGTAAGTTTTTGATAGAAGCAAAGCAGCAATTAAAGAAACAGAATATTGAAGAGAAAAAATCGGCAATAGAAAAAGCGGAAGATGAAAAAGCGGAAACAAAAATTGACAATCTATATCGTCGAAATGAAGGCGACCAGGGTAATGAGGATCTTATAACCTATGCAACTTTATTATTGCCATTCAGGGAAACGAATCCGGCTGTAAATGATCTATTGAAAAAAATGCTATCATCAGAGGATAAAAGATTAAAATATAATACTGTCTATCTTTTTTTGCGGCATAAAATTTCACTTCCTGATACAATGCTGACATATTTTGCAAAACTTGACGATTACAGGTACGAATTATTTACCGACCTAAGGGCATTAAAAATGCAAGAAAAATTTCCTACAGAATATAAAAGCCAACAAGACCTGTCAAAAAGCAAACTATTTTCATCTTCTTATAACAAACCTGATTCATTGGTGTTTATCGATAGTCTTCCCGCATCAATAAAGAATAGGAAAGGGTTTGTGTTTTTCTATAAATACAAAACCAAAAAGGATGACCAATTTTGGAAATTGGCTACAGCCGGGTTATTGTCACAGGACAACAATCAATTCAATTATGATGATGACGAGGACGACGAAGATGATGACGATGAGATGGGCTATACTTCTATTATGTCCGGCTTCAATTTTTCAAGAGATGATAATAAGATCGTTTTTACCGAATTCACTGACGAGAAGATAAAAGAAGATGTTCCGGTGAAAGAGCAAATGGAAAAACAACTAAAGAAAATTTTATATTCAAAAAGAAAAAGCGCCAGGATGTTTTACAATGAAGGACAGGATTACTCGAATATGTCTTATCGTTATCTTGAATAGTTTAAATTTTTTCCCGGAATAGAATCAATAAGATTTTTCGTGTACTCATTCTTTGGATGATAATATACTTCATCCGCATTGCCTTGCTCAACAATTTTTCCTTTGTGCATTACCATAATACGATCGCTTATATAGCGAACAACTGCAAGATCATGGGAAATAAAGATCGTTGTAAATCCAAATTCTTTTTTAATATCATTTAACAGGTTGAGCACTTGTGCCTGTACACTTACATCCAATGCAGAAACCGGTTCATCACAAATAATAAAAGAGGGATCTAATGCCAACGCCCTGGCGATTACAATGCGTTGTCGTTGTCCTCCGCTGAATTCATGAGGATATCTATGAAAATGTTTTGAGTCAAGGTTTACTTTTTCAAGCAGGTCGACCACTTTTTCTTTTCGTTGCTTTTCGTTTTTGTATTGTCCGTACACTTTCAATGGTTCACTAATAGCCGAGCCAATAGTTAACCGCGGATTCAAGGATGAATAGGGATCCTGGAAAACAAGTTGTATATCTTTTCGAAGAGATATTATTTCATCACTGGTTTTTTTTGTGAGATCAATGCCGTTATAAATTATTTCACCTGCAGTTGGTTCAATAAGACGTAACAATGTTCTTCCCAGCGTCGTTTTACCACAACCACTTTCACCAACCAAACCAAGAGTTTCGCCTTTTATTACTTCAAAACTCACGTCGTCTACGGCTTTTGTGAAAGAAAGTGATCTTCCAAATAAATTCTTTTTAACAGGGAACCAAACCGAAAGATTTTTCACTGAAAGAAGGAGAGTGGACGGTTGATCGCGGATCACGGAAGCAGTATCAAGTTTGACTGATTTAACTATCGTCTGTAATCTGTTATCTCCGGCCTCAAGAAAATCACTAACAACAGGTAATCTTTCTCCTTTTTTATGGAACACAGGCCTGCAGGCAAGTAAGCCTTTTGTATATGGATGTTGCGGGTTCGTGAAAATTTCTTTCCTGGAATTAGTTTCAACAATATTGCCTTTATACATCACGGCTATTTTATCTGCTATTTCACTTACTACACCAAGATCGTGTGTGATAAAGATGACACCCATCTTTTGCTCTTCCTGTAATTCTTTTATGAGCTGTAAAATATTTTTTTGAACAGTTACGTCCAACGCAGTTGTTGGTTCATCACAAATTAGCAAGGAAGGTTTGCAGCATATTGCCATTGCTATCATCACTCTTTGCTTCTGCCCACCACTTAATTGATGTGGATATTTCGAAAAAACCTTTTCCGGCCCCGGTAGTTTTACTTTTCTGAACCATTCTATAGCCTGCCTTTTTGCTTCTCCAGTTGAAATTTTTTTATGAAGTTGTATTGATTCCGCAACCTGGTTACCGCAAGTGAATACAGGATTTAGCGATGTCATTGGTTCCTGGAAGATCATTGCGATTCTATTGCCACGGACTTTTTGTAATTCTTTATTTGATAAGCGGAGCAGATCAATTTCATTTTTGCCGTCTTCTGAAAAAATGATTCCGCCGCTTGTAAATTTTGCAGTGTTGGCTAACAATTTCAGAATTGAAAGTGCTGTTACAGATTTACCAGATCCTGATTCGCCAACAATTGCGAGGATCTCACTCCGATTGACAGAAAGTGAAATATTTTTTAATGCAGAAGTTGTTCCGGATTCTGAAACAAAATCAATTGAAAGATCATTTATCCGGAGTAGGGGCAGCATTATTTATTCACTACTTTAATAGCAATGCTCTTCGCTGGTTTGGGATAGTAGGCAAGGCAAACTGCACAGTTGCTAACATATGTTGTATCGATTGTAAAAGAAAACTCATCACCTTCTTTAATAGTTGCTGGAAAATTACAAACACTTCCCAGAGCAAATACATTATTATGTGTTTTGCCTGTCACTTCATCTTTCCATTCTGCCACAATCTTAGAATTATCTATATTTCCCTCTAAAAGTTTGATCGTATAATTCATGCACATACCTTTTACTTCCAACTTTCCCTTATAAACAGAACTTTCATTTTTGTTCTTGCATTTACCGGTGGTTGCCACTAAAATGAAAACGAATGGGGCTATAATAAATATTTTCATGATCTAAGGTTTTTAAAAACGAAGATGCCGAACAGTATGGCCCTTATTAATTAATTGTTTTAATGAATCAATGCCGATCTTTAAATGTGTGTCCACAAATTTTGATGTTATCTTTTTGTCACTTGCCTCAGTTTTCACTCCCTCCGGTACCATTGGCTGGTCACTCACAAGTAGCAAAGCTCCCGTTGGTATGTGATTATAAAATCCGACCGTGAAGATCGTGGCTGTTTCCATATCAATTGCATAGGCTCTGACATCCAGCAAATATTTTTTGAATTTTTCATCATGTTCCCACACTCTTCTATTTGTTGTATATACGGTGCCGGTCCAATAATCTATTTCATACTCATTAATAGTTGTGGAAACCGCTTTTTGCAAAGCGAAAGCAGGCAATGCAGGTACTTCCACGGGAAAATAATCATTACTGGTTCCTTCACCACGAATAGCGGCAATTGGTAATATAAGATCACCAAGCTTATTTCTTTTTTTCAAACCACCGCATTTACCAAGAAATAAAGCTGCTTTCGGATGAATAGCAGCTAGCAGATCCATCACTGTTGCTGCTGTAGGACTTCCCATTCCAAAGTTGATAATTGTGATATCATCTTTGGTAGCGCATTGCATAGGCTTGCCTTTTCCGACTACTTTTACCCTATTCCATTTTGCAAATTTTTCAACATAGTTGCTAAAATTTGTAAGCAGTATATAGCTACCGAATTTTTCAAGCTTTTGGCCAGTATACCTAGGCAACCAATTTTGTATAATCTCTTCTTTGGACTTCATCCTGCTAATTTAATCAATACTTTTGACCGATGATAAAAGTCAACTATCCTGAACCTGTATTTCGATTTAAAGAAGAGAATGGTAAAGAGATGATCTTTGATTTTATCAGGAAACAATGGTTATTACTAAATGAGGAAGAATGGGTGCGACAAAATTTTATTCAATTCCTGGTACAGGAATTAAAGTATCCTTTAGAATTAATTGCAGTGGAAAAAGAGATCCAGTTGGGAGATCTGAAAAAAAGATTCGACATACTTGTTTATGATCATGATCACAAGCCATGGATGCTGATCGAATGTAAAGCCGGGGAAATTATGCTTAATGAAAAAGTTTTACACCAGGTCTTGCGATATAATATTTCAATTCCAGCTAACTTCCTAGTGATCACAAATGGACAATTTACTTACGCATGGGAAAAGATCAACGGCGAGTTGAAAGAGATCCTGCAAATGCCTGTTTGGAAATAATAATAAAAAAATCCCTTCCATTTTCATGAAAGGGACCGGCAGTTAGTATTGGTTTATTTTATGGGAAAATACCGAGCTCATTGTAGCTGGTTGCTACTTTATCGATCGCAACTACATATGCAGCCGTACGCATATCTGGTATCTTAGGATTGTTTTTCCATGCATTCATTATCTCATGTGTGGCGGTGATCATTGTTTCTTCCAAGCCACTATAAACAAGATCAGCTTCTTCAGGACCATGCAGGATGAATTCTCTTTCACGATCACTCACTTTTTTAGCGGTAAGGTCTTCAATTGTTCCCAATATGTGTGCATTCAGATTTTCAGTAAATCTTTTTTCCATTCTTCCGTAACGAACATGGCTCAGGTTTTTCAGCCATTCAAAATAACTTACAGTAACACCACCAGCATTTAAATACATATCAGGTATTACTAATATTCCTCTTTGTACAAACACTTCATCAGCTTCCGGAGTAAGAGGGCCATTGGCGCCTTCGCCAATGATCTTTGCTTTTACTCTTGGTGCATTTTCACCATTGATCACATTTTCTAATGCAGCAGGAATTAAAATATCACACTCAAGTTCCAATGCTTCTGCACTTGTGGAAATAAATTTTGCTCCCGGGAAATCTTTTATTGAACCAGTTTTCTTTTTATGCTGAAATACTTCTTCTTCATTTAATCCGCTTTCAGAAAAAACAGCCCCATCATGCTCTGCAAGACATATGAGCTTAGCGCCGCCTTCACGGAAAAATTTCGCAGCATGATATCCAACATTACCCAATCCTTGTACAATAACTCTTTTACCTTCCACACCTGTTGTTAATCCCAATTTCTTCATAACATCGGCCATTTTGCACACTTCACGTATTCCATAAAAAACACCAAGTCCTGTTGCTTCTCTTCTTCCACGAACACCACCTTGTGTAACAGGTTTACCAGTAACACAACCAGCTGCATCAATATCGCCAGGCCGCATGGATGAATAGGTATCAAGGATCCATGCCATCTCTCTTTCTCCTGTTCCGTAATCTGGTGCGGGAACATCTGTACCAGGTCCTATAAAATTCTTTTTGATCAACTCGGCAGTATATCGCCTGGTAATATTCTCCAATTGGTAAGCTGTATATTTTTTGGGATCAATGCTGATACCGCCCTTGGCGCCACCAAAAGGAACATTTACAATGGCACATTTAAAAGTCATCAACGCAGCAAGTGCCATCACTTCATCTAGGTTTACAGCGGTAGAGAAACGGATCCCGCCTTTACAGGGAGTCTTGTGATGACTGTGTTGTACACGATACGCTTTAATAACTTCTATCTTATCGTCGATCTTTACCGGAAAGTTCATCCGGTAAACAGCGTTACATTGTTTTATCTGTTCAAGTAAGCCTGAATCCCATTGCGTGAATTTTGCGGCTTTATCAAAACTTTTAGAAACCGCTCCAAAAAAACTATAGTCAGACATATGGCAAGCATTTAATTAAAAAAATGAGTTTATTTATTTTTTTCCAGTTTGGAAATTTTTCTGTCGAGTCGAATAAGATACAATACAAGTCCTGCAAGTATTGTCAGCATCACAGCGATTACCACATATATTTTTCCATTCTCTTTCATTATATCAGCCATCTTTACATCCTGCGCATTTGCAAAGAATGCAAGAAATATAAAAGTCAAAATGGAGATCAATTTTTTCATTGTGATAATTTTTGTTCATATAAAATTTTCATCCTGATCTTAAGTGTTGCGATCCATACACCGATCAATGTCCATCCTGCAATGGCCGGATAAAAAACGAGCCGCATGTTTGCAGAAGCACTTCCGGGATCAAGTGCGGGATTTCCCTCGCTACCACCGGGATGTAAGCTATCTAATAATCGTGGAATGATCCATATGGAAGGAAAAAGCATGGCAAATGCAAAGATGTTGTAAACAGCACTGATCCTCGCTTTTTTATCTATATCCTGAATTGAATCTCTCAATACAAGATAGGCGGCGTACACAAGCAATGCAATAGCAGCACCGATCAATTTTGGTTCGCGGGCAATAGTATCAAAAGAATTGAAAACAGACTTATTTGAATCGATCCATGTATAACTCATCCAAATGGCGCCTGTTAAATAACCAAGCAAGCCAAATAAAATCCCTACACCTGCATATTGACGGGATGCTATATCATGGATCGGTTTGCTTGTTCTTAAATACATGATTGCACGAACAAATGAAACAATGAACAAGATCATCATGCCAAACCACATACATACATGAAAGAAAAGATTACGTATAGTTTCCTCTAATTGCGGGTTTCGGGGTACCTCAATAAGCAAGCCCGCAATAAATGTGTAAACAAGAAGCAAAACACCCAGAATTTTCCACCAGGATTTACGCATATAAAAATTTGTGGTTCGTCATAGGAAAACTGCGACAGGCGCAGCTATAAATAAGTGATTGCAAAAATAAGGGTAAAGGAATAATGAATAGAAAAGAAACATTAAGGAATTTTGAATAAGTCATCAATCTTTCCATAAAAACGGAAAAAGGATGACTGCAAGCATTACGACAAGTACATCAAGCGCTACAATCAGAAGCAAAGTAGAATATGCTATTCCCATTTTATCACTAAAAACAGTATTGGCAAGCTGCATTAGCAGCATTAACTGAGGGATAATAATTGGAAAGCCCAGTATTGCCATAATAGCTGCATTTTGTTGCGCCTTTGCAGCAATAGCAGAAAGAAATGTAAAAACAAGGCTAAGACTCCATCCCCCGAGTAATACTAATCCAATAAATGGAAGCACTTTTTGAACAGGGTTGCCTAAAAAAAGAGAGAAAAGCAAGATACTCAGAAAACTCATTAACAACATAAGCACTGAGTTGAACACAAGCTTTGCAAGAATAAAATCCCTGGGGTTTACGATGGAATAAAAATAAAGCATGCGACCACGGGTTTCTTGTAAAAAACTTTTCGCAACTGCATTTATGCAAATAAACAATTGAATCACCCAAAACAATCCATTCCAAACCTTAGCTTCCGGTTCTCTTATGGTCATATACAAAACAAAAATTGTTGCAATAATATATAAGAGTATACCATAGAAACTATACTGCTGTCTTACTTCAAGGAGCAGATCTTTTTTGATAAGAATATATATATGGCGGGCTGAATTCATTAAAGTTTATAACATGTTCTGCATCTTGGTTCGTAAACATCTTTTGCGCCAAGCATTACTTGGTCATCGTTTGGAACTTTGCGATAGCTGTAATTCGCAATATTGCCACAGCGGACACAAATTGCATGAAGCTTGGTGATATAATCAGCTTTTGACAAAAGATTAGGAATTTGGCCAAATGGGTTGCCCAGATAATCCATATCAAGACCCGCAACGATCACCCTGATGCCACGAAAAGCAAGTTCATCGCAGACATTGGCGATCTCCGGATCAAAAAATTGGGCTTCATCAATTCCAACTACATCAACATCTCCGGCGAGCAGCAAGATTTGTTGGGAATTGTCTACTGGAGTGGATTGTATCGCATTTTCATCATGGGAAACTATCTTGATCTCGTCATAACGAACATCAATGGCTGGCTTGAATATCTCCGTTTTAAGGTTAGCAATTTTGACTCTTTTCAACCTTCGTATAAGTTCTTCGGTTTTTCCACTAAACATTGATCCGCAAATCACTTCGATCCACCCACGCCGGTCACCTTTAATATTAGGTTCTATAAACATCGTTAAAATCTGGTATTATTATAATTGTTGGTAAACTGTTTGTAATTTTAAAGACGGAACAATTTTTGCGAGTCTCCGTAAACTTTAAAATCCTTTTATCCGCGGTCAAAAGTAGTATAAACAAATGGAAAGAATTCAGACTTTGATTAACCGTTTGCAGGAACAAATAAAGCAAAATGCTGATGTCTCTCAAATGCAGATGACGCTTCAATTATTGCAATCTGAATTAAATCAATTACAAAAAACTTCAGCAAGAACATTAGGCACTTCAAAAGTGTCAGTAGTATTACCAACGCCTGTCGCAATAGCACCTGTTTCAATTATAAAAAAAGAAGTCGAGGAGGAAGAGGAGGTTATTTCAGTTCCTAAAATAAAATCAAAGCCAAAGAGCCAGCTTGATCTTCATTTTGACCCGATGAATGAGATTCCTACATTTTCACAATATAAAATTGGAAAAGAGGTCAATGAAGCGGTGGAGCAACAGGAATCTTTTAACGACCGATTGAAAGAAAACAGAACTGAATTATTGCATTCATTAAAGGAGACACCTATCCGCGACCTCCGTAAAGGCATCGGTATAAATGATCGGTTTGTTTTTATAAGCGAGTTGTTTCGCGGTGATGAACCAATGTATGAGCGCAGCATAAAAACTATTAACAGTTTTAATATTTACCCCGAAGCAGAATATTGGATGAATCGTGAATTAAAGATCAAACTTGGGTGGGATGACACTAAAGAAATAGTAAAACATTTCTATCAGTTGGTCAAAAGACGGTTTGCCTTAATGTAATGGAGGATCTTTTCTGTAGCTCCTTTATTTTGTTTTACAAATTCAAATGAATTTTTGCTACTTGACTCCAGAATGTCTTTATTAGTTAGAAGTTTTTTCAATTGTGATGTAAGTTCAGTGTTTGAATTAACACAAACTCCTCCACCAGTTTCGATCAATCCAATTGCCTCTTTAAATTTCTTATAGTTGGGCCCGAATAAAACAGGTTTGCCATACACAGCAGGCTCAAGTGTATTGTGAATTCCTTTATTAAATCCGCCACCAACATAAGTAATGGTTGCATAATGATAAAGCTTTGAAAGCATCCCGATATTATCAAGGATGAGACAGTTTGAAGTTGTTGGTGGTGAGCTGTGAGCTACGAACTGCGAATAGAGCACTGCATCCGTTAAAACTGATTTCAATTGGTCAATATGTTCCTTATGTATTTCATGCGGAGCAATGATGATCTTCAAATCGGGAAAGTTGGCCGTAGCGTCTTTGATAAGCTTTTCATCTTCTGGCCATGTGCTACCAGCAACAAGAACTGGCGAACCGATGCAGAATTTCTCTATCTTTTCGATCGGTGTAAAGTTCTCAGCAATTTCTGACACACGGTCAAACCGGGTGTCGCCTGCAACAGTTACATTATTTATATTAATAGAGTATAATAATTGAAGTGATTCTTTATCCTGGACAAAAAAATGGGTGAAACAATTCAGCATGCTATGATGGAGATTGCCATACCATTTAAAAAAAGGCTGATCTTTTCTAAAAACTCCTGACACCATCAATAATGGTATATCCCTTTTTTTACATTCAGTAAGATAGTAATACCAGTAATCATACTTAACAAAAATAACAAGCGATGGATTGACGATTTCAAAAAATTGTTGTGCATTTCGTTTTGAATCCAGCGGCAGATAGAAAACCCAATCAACGCCTTTATAATCTTTTCTTATTTCATAACCGGAAGGAGAAAAGAAAGTAAGAAGGAATTTGGAATTTGGAATTTGTTTCCTGAGATTTTCAATAACTGGCCGGCCTTGCTCAAATTCGCCAAGTGATGAACAATGAAACCATATTATTTTGGAGTCTTGAGTCCGGAGTTCAGTCCTAAGCCGATCGAAAATATACTTTCTCCCATTCAACCACAACTTGGCCTTATTATTCCATAAGGACACTATACGGATAGCAGCCCGATACAGTAACAAAAAGATGTTGTAAAAGAAAAGTGTCAATCTGTAAAATTTATCCTATCCCAACAGCCAGTCGGACAGGATAACAAATGTAAAGGCAAATGTGATAACTACCTTTAATTCACTATTTTTGCGCCCATTAAACCGGGCCGGAGATAACTCAAAATCAATTTGAAATCGTAAATCCGAAATCTGAAATTACCATGCATCCTATCCAGATGGTCGACCTGAAAAGGCAGTATCATAGAATTAAAAAAGAAGTAGATGAAGCTGTGCTGAATGTGATTGAAAGCACTGCATTCATTGGTGGTAAACCTGTTCAGGAATTTGCAAATAATCTTTCTGCTTATCTCGGCGTTAAACATGTTATTCCCTGTGCCAATGGAACTGATGCACTTCAAATTGCAATGATGGCGCTGGATCTAAAACCTGGTGATGAAGTGATCACGCCTTCTTTTACCTTTATTGCAACGACCGAGGTTATCGCTTTACTTAGGCTTACGCCAGTTTTTGTTGAAGTTGACCCGAAGACATTTTGCATGGATCCGGCGGCATTAGAAAAAGCAATTACTCCTAAAACAAAAGCAATAGTTCCTGTTCACCTTTATGGGCATTCAGCTCCCCTGGATGAAATAATGGCGATCGCTGAAAAACATAATCTTATAGTTATCGAAGATAATGCCCAGGCAATTGGCGGGGATTACTTCTCAAAAAAAGACGAGATTGCTTCGGCTTCGCCTCGCAAGAAAACGGGAACTATAGGCCATGTGGGAACAACTTCTTTTTTCCCTTCAAAAAATCTTGGAGCGTATGGTGATGCAGGTGCTATTTTCACCAATGATGATGCTTTAGCTGATAAAATGAAAATGGTTGCCAATCATGGTCAGCGAAAAAGATATTATTATGAAATGGTTGGTTGTAATAGCAGGCTTGACACGATACAGGCCGCTGTGTTAAATATCAAATTGAAACATCTTGATGATTACATAAAAGCAAGACAAGCTGTAGCTGATTTTTATGATAAAACATTTGCAAATAATCCAAAGATCACGACACCTTACCGGGCATCTTATTGCAGTCATGTTTTTCATCAATATACATTACTGCTTAATGATGTGAACCGTGATGGATTAAATGCTTTTCTTGCTGAACATAATATTCCTTCGATGATCTATTACCCGGTTCCGGGACATCAGCAACAAATGTTTGCTCATTATGAAACAGCTAAAGTCTCATTACCGGTTACTGATTGGCTTACAAAAAGAGTTATTTCATTACCGATCCATACAGAGATGGACAATGAACAATTAAATTTTATTACAACAAAAGTTTTGGAATATATAAATAGATAAATCTTATGAAAATTGCAGTCGTTGGAACAGGATATGTTGGATTGGTAACAGGTACTTGTTTTGCAGAAACGGGTAACACAGTAACATGCGTTGATATTGATAAAAACAAAGTTGAAAAACTATCAAACGGGCAGATAACGATCTACGAACCTGGACTTGAAAAATTATTTTTAAGAAATTTGCGGGAAGAAAGATTGAAGTTTACAACGAACCTTGAAGAAGGTATTGCGGATGCAAAAGTTATTTTTCTTGCATTGCCCACCCCACCCGGAGAAGATGGCTCGGCCGATTTGAAATATATTTTAGGTGTCGCCAATGATCTAGGGAAAATATTAAAAGACTATAAAGTAATTGTTGATAAAAGCACTGTGCCAGTTGGTACTGCTGAAAAAGTCCATGATGCGATCACCAAAAATTGTGAAGGTGAATTTGATGTTGTAAGTAACCCTGAATTTTTACGTGAAGGCGTAGCGGTGGAAGATTTTATGAAACCTGACAGGGTAGTGATCGGTACAGAATCGGAAAGAGCAAGAAAGATAATGGCAGATCTTTATGCACCTTTTGTTCGCCAGGGAAATCCAGTAATTTTTATGGATGAACGATCTGCTGAGCTCACCAAGTATGCAGCCAACTCATTTCTTGCCACAAAAATTTCATTCATGAATGAGATCGCAAGATTATGCGAGTTAATGGGAGCAGATGTTGATATGGTTCGTCGTGGAATCGGCGGCGATGAAAGAATTGGTAAACGGTTTTTATTTCCTGGTATTGGTTATGGCGGTTCTTGTTTCCCAAAAGATGTACAAGCATTGGTCAAGTCGGCATCTGATGTTAAATATGATTTCAGGATACTTGATGCGGTGATGGACGTGAATGAAAAACAGAAAGTGTATTTAATTCCCCGCATAAAAAAATATTTTAATAATAATGTGACTGGTAAGAAAATTGCTCTCTGGGGACTGGCCTTTAAGCCAAATACAGATGATATCCGGGAAGCACCGGCTCTTTATCTTATTGAAGAATTATTGAAAGCAGGCGCAACAGTTGCCGCATTTGATCCTGAGGCAATGAAAAATGTGAGAGACGTTGTTGGTGACAAGATATCTTTTACCGAGAATCAATATGATGCTTTAAATAATTGTGATGCATTGATCATTGCAACAGAGTGGAGTGAATTCAGAACACCTGATTTTGAGAAAATGACACAGCGGATGAAAAGCAAGGTGATCTTTGATGGCAGAAATGTCTTTGATCTTTCACAAATGAAAGACTTAGGATTTTATTATGAAAGCATAGGAAGAAAAACAATTGCCCCTTAACTAAGGTTTATGGAGAAAAAGACGACATTAATAACTGGTGCTGCTGGTTTTTTAGGTTCACATCTTTGCGATCGGTTTATCAAAGAAGGCCATCACGTGATTGCAATGGATAATCTTATCACCGGAAATATAAAGAATATCGAACATCATTTTTCAAATGATCATTTTGAATTTATTGAACATGATGTTACAAAGCATATTGAAATACCCGGTAACCTTGACTATATTCTTCATTTTGCATCTCCTGCCAGCCCAATCGATTATTTAAAAATACCAATACAAACGTTGAAGGTTGGGGCATTAGGTACGCATAATTGCCTTGGACTCGCAAAAGCGAAGAATGCAAGAATGTTAGTAGCATCAACAAGTGAAGTATACGGTGATCCATTAGTACATCCGCAAACTGAAGACTATTGGGGGAATGTAAATCCCGTAGGTCCGAGAGGGGTTTATGATGAGGCAAAGCGATACATGGAAGCAATCACTATGGCGTATCACAGCTTTCATGGAGTAGATACAAGGATCGTTCGAATATTTAATACATATGGACCAAGAATGAGATTAAATGATGGAAGAGCATTACCAGCTTTTATCGGGCAAGCTTTGCGTGGAGAGAATCTTACGGTTTTTGGCGATGGATCACAGACAAGAAGTTTTTGTTTTGTAAATGATCTTGTTGAAGGGATCTATCGTTTGTTGATGAGTGATTATTATATGCCGGTAAATGTTGGCAACCCTGATGAGATCTCATTAAAAGATTTTGCAGAAGAAATACTTGCATTAACAGGTAATAAAGTAAAAATAATTTATAAGCCATTGCCGGTGGATGATCCAAAACAAAGGCAACCAGATATTTCAAGAGCAAAAAAGTTGCTGGGATGGGAACCTAAAGTTTCAAGAAAAGAAGGACTGAAAATTACGTATGAATATTTTAGATCTCTTGCACCCGAAGAATTAAATAAACAACCAAAAGAATTTGTCAGCAAGCGATAATCGGAACTCTATTAATGAAAACTATAAAACTAAACGAAAAATGTACCAGGAATTAATTGATAAGAAAGCAAAATTAGCAGTGATCGGCCTAGGATATGTAGGGCTTCCTATCGCTTTGGAGTTTGCCAAAAAAATATCTGTGATCGGGTTTGATATAAATGAAGGAAGAGTTGAGATGATGAGGAAGTGTATCGATCCAAGCAATGAATTGGTGAAAGAAGATTTTAATAATTGTGATATTCATTTTACTTCGAAGCTCGAAGAGTTGAGAGAAGCAAAATTTTTCATTGTTGCTGTACCAACGCCGGTTGATGAGCACAATGTTCCAGATCTTACACCAGTGAAAAAAGCTTCTGAAACTATCGGCAAAGTTTTAAAGAAAGGAGATTATGTTGTTTTTGAATCTACCGTTTACCCGGGTTGTACGGAAGATGATTGTTTGCCGATCATCGAAAAATTATCAGGGTTAAAAAATTTGAAAGATTTTAAACTTGGTTATTCTCCAGAAAGAATTAATCCAGGTGATAAAACACATACACTTTCTAAGGTAATAAAAGTTGTTTCAGGGTGTGATGCTGAGTCTTTGGAAGAGATCGCAAAAACATATGAACTCGTTGTAACTGCAGGAGTGCATCGTGCTTCCTGTATAAAAGTAGCTGAAGCGGCGAAGATCATTGAAAATACGCAACGTGACCTCAACATTGCCCTAATGAATGAACTGTCCATCATTTTTGATAGGATGGACATTAATACATATGAAGTATTGGAAGCAGCAGGTACTAAATGGAATTTTTTGAAATTTTATCCCGGCTTAGTGGGCGGTCATTGTATTGGTGTTGACCCATATTATCTCACTTATAAGGCAAGTGAACTTGGCTTTGATTCAAAAGTTATTTTAGCCGGAAGATATATTAATGATGGGATGGCTTTATATGTTGCAAGAAAAGTGGTAAGATATATTACGAAAAATGTAAGCAATGTACAGTCAGCAAGAGTATTAGTGTTAGGGGCTACATTCAAAGAAAATGTAAGTGACATTAGAAATTCAAAAGTTGCAGATGTTGTAAAGGAGTTGCAATCGTTTTCTCTAAACGTGGATGTTCACGATCCTTATGCTTCTTCTGATGAAGTGATGCATGAGTACGGTTTTGGATTAACAGAGATCAATGGAACGGATTATGATGCTGTTATTCTTGCAGTATCACACGATAAGTTCAAAGACATGGATGAAGAATATCTTTTATCGATCACAAAACCGCATGCAGTTGTTTATGACCTGAAAGGGTTATTTCGTGATAAAGTTAAAAAAAGAATTTACTGGAGCTTATAATATGCCATTTATACAAACACCTATATCGAACTTACTGGTATTTGAACCAAAGATCCACGAGGACAGCAGGGGATATTTTTTTGAGTCGTTTAACCTTCTAACTTATCGTGCCGAAGGAATTGAAATAGACTTTGTTCAGGATAACCAATCTTCATCAAAATATGGTGTGATCAGGGGATTACATTATCAGCTCAATCCATTTGCCCAGGTAAAGCTGATACGGGTATTATCAGGAAGAATATTAGATGTAGCTGTTGATATTCGAAAAGGGTCACCAACTTTTGGAAAAAGTTTTTCAGTTGAACTTACTGCTGAAAATAAAAAACAATTATTTGTTCCCGCAGGATTGGCTCATGGCTTTTCTGTATTGAGTGAAGAGGCTGAAGTGCTTTACAAATGCGATTCATTTTACAATAAAGACAGCGAAGCTGGTATCTTATATAATGATCCTTCTTTGAATATTGATTGGAAAATTCCTGTAGGAAAAGAGATCATATCTGAAAAGGATAAAGGACTACCTTTATTTGCAGAGTGCAGGAACAATTTTATTTGGAATGAAAACAAAGTCCAAAATACTGGTAACAGGGGCTAACGGGCAATTAGGTAAAGACCTTCGGGAATTTTCTTCATTGCATACCGGGTTAGAATTCGTTTTTCTTTCAAGGGAAGAACTGCCTATTCACCAGTTTGAATTGGTAAGAAATTATTTCAATACAGTAAAACCTGCTTATTGCATTAATTGTGCTGCTTACACTGCGGTTGATAAAGCTGAATCTGAAAAAGACCTGGCTTTCCTAATAAACGGTGAGGCAGTTGGAGTGCTTGCTGCTATTTGTAAAGAACATAACACTAAGTTCATTCATATTTCAACAGATTATGTTTTCAACGGCGAAGCTGCTTATCCTTATACAGAAAGTTCTCTCACTGATCCAATAAATACTTATGGCGCCTCAAAACTGGAAGGAGAGGAGCAAGCTATGCAATTAAATCCTGACAGCATTATCATTCGCACATCATGGCTTTATTCATCCATGGGAAAAAACTTTGTAAGGACAATGATCCAATTGATGAATGAAAAAGATCAAATAAAAGTGATCAAAGATCAGTTAGGTTCTCCAACAAATGCTGCGGATCTCGCAGAAACAATTTTTAATATTATTGGACTTTATCATTTGCAGATTTACGAGTGGACGCCGGGGCTCTATAATTTCAGTAATGATGGAATTATTTCCTGGTATGATTTTGCAAAGGCAATAAAGGAGATCACTAACAGTCCCTGTGATATCAAACCGATCTCTACAAAAGAATATCCAACACCTGCAAAACGACCAGCTTATTCTGGGTTAGATAAAACAAAAATTCAACAAACTTTTGGTGTTAAACTGAAAAAGTGGGAAGATAGCCTCAGGACCTGCATCAGTAATATGCAGAACTGATCAGTGTTATTTTATCGAGGTGATTTCTGTTTTACCAGATTTTGATTCTGTTTTCACAATACCAAATCCCGGCGCAAACCATTCCACAACGTCCATTTTTATTGGAAATCCAATGCCTGCAACCTTTGAGACAATTTTATTTTTTGCAGATATCTTAAAACATTCCCATGTGCCAGCAGGCGTAGTGACAGATTCTTTTCCTTCTACTTTTCTTTCGGTAATACTTATTTCAATAGAGGATTTTAAGCCACTGGATTCATAATCCATATTAAATTGCCCATCTTTCAATTGATCTCCCACATTCATATTAGCAGGATATTCAAGATAAACATCAGTTGCTTTCGCTTCGCCTGCTTTCATTTGCTCCGATTGGGCAGGTGGAATAAAGGTTTTCATATCCATCTGCATCACACCATTTTCACATTTCACGTTATTCGTTGCCTTAGTAATTGATTTTCCTTTTGCATCAACAAACTCAGAATTGATCGTGGCAGTTGTTGAACTACCGCTCTTTTTGCTGTTAGAAACAACATATGTCATTTTACCGGATTCCTTTCCTTTTCCGTTTGTAATCGTCATTTCAACGGTCTTATTGTTTTGCAGGAAATAATAATTAGAGCAGTCCTGGGAAAAAAGATTTCCGCTTAAAAGAAGTAAAGCAAGAGCAGTTATTAATCTCATAGTTTTTGGTTTGTACAGGAAAGTTAAAAAGAAGATGGATATAAAAATAAAAAAGTCCCGCTAAAAGCGGGACCAAAGTTCATCACTTGCAGTTTCCGTTGACCCATAAGGATTCGAACCTTAACTGACTGAACCAAAATCAGTAGTGCTACCATTACACCATGGGTCATCCAAACATTCCTTTCGGAATGGGCTGCAAAAATAAGGTTTGCACAGTTTGATGCCAAATGGAATTTAAGAAAAGCTATTAGCGATTAGCCATTAGCTTTTAGCCAGAAAACTACCTGTTTTGGGAAAGTGTAGTAATAAATGCAGTGAGCATTTTTTCTTCTTCAGCAAGCATTTCTAAGGTTGAGTCAACTATGGCAGCATTTCCATATTTTATTTCTTTTGCGATCAATAGTTGTGTTTCCAGTTCAAATGCAGAACCAAGAGAAATTTCAGCGAATCTTCCGTAATCTCTATCACTATTTCTGCTACTACCTTCAGCTATATTTGAAGGAATTGAAACACCCGCTTTATTGATTTGTGAAGCAAGCCCATATTTTTCTTGAGAAGGAAATGATTCTGTAATTCGAAAACTATTGATCGCAATTTGAAAACCTTTTTGCCAGATTTTTAATTCTTTAAAATTTCTCATATAGTATAGTTAATGGTAACTGGTAAACAAACTAACAGCTAATTGCTAATAGCTAACGGCTTCTCATCCCTTTCCTCCCTCTCTTTCAACTCTCTTATTTTGTCCAATGCACCTGCCACTACATCACACATAATTGTGTATAAGGCTCCGTGTTTTGGGTTTTCGTAAATGTATTCAAGCGCCTCATTCTCGTTTGGGATCGTCATTATCGGGATATTGGGGTTTACACTTTCAATTCCTTCCTTTAATAAGCTAATAATTTCTTCTGCGGTTCTTCCCCTTAAATTTTTATCGCAACGAATAATGATCTCGTCAAAATATTTTGCCGAAATTTCTCCAAGCTCACGAATATCTTCATCTCTTCTGTCGCCGGTACCACTGATAATACCGATACGCAAAGGATAATCGAGTTTGCTGATAAAGTCACAAAGCAATTTTAGGCCATGTGGGTTATGAGCAAAATCGGCAAGTATGGTATAATTTTTAAAATGGAAGAAGTTCAAACGACCTGGAGTAAGGTTGGCGCTTGGCATAAATGTTTGTAATCCCGTTCTGATATCTTCAATGGTAATATCACGGAAAAGATAAGTTGCTAAAACTGCCGGTAAACAATTTTGAATATTATGTATCGCTTTTCCTTCAAATGTTAGCGGGATATTTTTTACATGCAACACTCTTATTTTCCATCCTCCTTTCATAAGAGTGATATACCCATTTTCATACACACAGGATAACCCATGTGTTGCGGCATGCTCTTTTATTCGAGGATTATTTTCATCCATGCTGAATAAAGCAATATTGCAATCAAGGTTTTTTTTCATTTTATAAACAAGATCGTCATCAGCGTTCAATACTGTATAACCATGATCAAATACAGTTTCCGGCACGACGGCTTTTACTTTTGCCATTGCTTCCACTGTATGAATACCACCAAGACCCATATGATCAGCCGCAACATTTGTAACAACTGCTACTTCACAATTTTGAAAAGCAAGACCTGATTTTAAAATACCACCTCGTGCACATTCCAATACGGCAAAATCAACTGTGGGGTCTTTTAAAACAAATTGAGAAGAGATCGGCCCGGTACAATCGCCTTTCATCATCATTTGGTTTTGAATATAAACACCATCACTCGTTGTATATCCAACCTTTTTCCCTGCACTCTTTGCAATATGCGCCGTTAATCTTGTTGTGGTTGTTTTGCCATTTGTTCCTGTGATCGCTATGATCGGTATTCTTCCTGCACTTCCTTTCGGAAATAACATATCAACCACTGGTTCCGCAACATTTCTTCCCAAACCTTCCGATGGTTCAATATGCATACGGAAACCCGGAGCCGCATTAACTTCCAATATAGCACCGCCATTTTCTGATACAGGAGTTCGGAGATCATTCGTCATTACATCGATACCACAAATATCAAGACCAATAATTTTTGCGATACGTTCAAACATAAAAATATTCGCCGGGTGTACTTCATCAGTCACATCTGTTGATGTGCCACCTGTAGAAAGATTGGCTGTTGGTTTCAATAAAACTCTTTTGCCCTTTGGAGGAATTGTTTCTAAAGTAATTCCTGCATCATCCAGCATCTTTTGTGTAAACTGGTCAATGGTAATTTGTGTCAGCACTTTTTCATGACCATAACCACGACGGGGATCTTTATTTGTTTCTTCGATCAACCAATTTATATCATGAACTCCATCACCAACAACTGATGCAGGTGTACGTAAAGCAGCACAAACGAATTTATAATTGATAACAAGACAGCGAAAATCAAACCCTGTGATAAATTTTTCAACGATCACACTGCGGCTGTATTCTGTTGCAGCAGCTAATGCTTTTACCGCCACTTCCCAGCTATTGATATCAGTTGTATTTCCTTTTCCATGATTTCCATCGATAGGTTTTATCACAAGCGGGTAACCATATTTTTCAACTGCCTCCTTTAAACCTTCTTCTGTTCTTATTACTGTTCCTTTAGGTACCGGTATCTCTGCTGCCTCTAACAACATTTTTGTTTCATCTTTATTACAGGCAATATCAACAGCAATATTAGAAGTAGTAGAAGCGATCGTTGCACGAATCCGTTTTTGATTCACGCCATAACCCAATTGTACCAAACTCTGTTTGTTCAATCTTATAAAAGGTATTCCTCGTTTTGCCGCTTCTTCAACAATACAACCAGTTGAAGGCCCCATTCTTGTATCTTCCCTTATCACCCGCATGTTCTGAATATCGTCAGCAAGGTCATAGTCTTCTCCTGCTATCAAAGCTTGTGCAATTCTTACAGAAGCCTTAGCAGCATACACACCGGCATCTTCTTCTATATAACTAAACACTACATAATAAACACCTTCCTTTTCTCCCTCTGGTGTTCTTGTTCTTCCAAAACCTGTATCCATTCCCGCCAGCGTTTGGATCTCTAATGCAATATGTTCAACAACATGTCCCATCCATGTCCCTTCTTCAACACGATGAAAAAAACCACCGGGTTTGCCTTCGCTGCAGCGATGGTCGTATAATGATGGTAAAAGTTTTTCCAATCTTTCCCTGAACCCCGGAATTTTATTCGTCGGCATATTCTCCTTTTCTTCCAGGTCAAGCTTCATTTGTATCAGCTTAGCTCGTCTTACACTCCAATAATTAGGTCCTTTTAGCACTTTTATCTCAAGTATTCTCATAAGTAAAATGTTGGACGTTCAATTTAGGTTTTTTTAGTTATGTCACCAACACTTCAAGTATTGTTTACTTTCAGATCGATTAATAATTTTTCCAGGGATTTTTTTATATCTAATATGACAGAGGTTTTTGTATATAGGCGCATAAAATCTTCGCCTAACGTCATACCGCTTTCCTGTAGATATTTAAGCTGAATAAGATCTGGTTCAATTAAGCTTTGTAGATATTCAATGAAATAAACAATAGATTTGAGCTGGCCTTCAAACATTGCTTTTTGTAGGAGGGGTTCAACTTCTTCTCTCGAAAACAGCTTTTCCATCTTTTTATTCTAAATTTATGTAAACCTTTATTATGTCTGAAGCTAATCGCCGTGGTTTTCTGAAAAAAGTCGGCACATTCTCCGCAACCGCTGTTCTTTCTTCTATAACAAAACCAATGTGGGCAAGAAATCTTGATGCTGCATTAAAAGATGCAGAAGGAGTTTCTGCGACTGACCTTGCATCAGAAGAAGATTTCTGGTATTATATACAAGAATCTTTCACGGTATCACCTTATTTGATCAACCTGAATAATGGCGGTGTTAGTCCTGCTCCCAAAGTTGTATCGGACGCGATGAAAAGATATTATGATTACTGCAATGAAGCGCCGAGTTATTATATGTGGCGCATACTCGACCAGGGACGTGAACCATTGAGAAAAAATATGGCGAAGATGGCCGGTTGTGATGTTGAAGAAGTTGCCATCAATCGAAATTCATCCGAAGGTTTGGAAACGATCATATTTGGAATGCAATTAAAAGCCGGCGATGAAATCGTTGCAACCAAACAAGATTATCCCAACATGGTAAATGCTTACAAGCAACGGGAAATGCGGGACGGGATAAAAATGGTTTGGATAAATCTTGAACTGCCAAGTGAAGATGAAAATTATTTAGTGAACCAGTATGTGAATGCATTTACTGCAAAAACAAAAGTGGTACATATTACACATATTATAAATTGGAATGGGCAAATATTACCTGTAAAAAAGATCGCCGCAGAAGCTCACAAAAGAGGGATCGAAGTGATAGTTGATGGAGCACATAGTCTTTTTCATTTTGATTTTAAAATATCCGATCTCGATTGCGATTATTTTGCAAGTAGCCTTCATAAATGGTTGTATGCACCAATCGGCAGCGGTATGATGTATGTAAGAAAAAGCAAGATCAAGAATTTATATCCATTGTTTGCAATGGGAGAACCATTGAAAGATGATATAAGGAAATTTGAAGCCTTAGGTACAAGACCAATGTTTATTGAACAAGCTATTAACAAGGCATTGGATTTTCATGAAATGATCGGAAATGAAAGAAAGGAAAAGCGGCTGCATTATTTAAAAAATTATTGGTTTGATAAAGTAAAAAATGTTCCTAAAGTAAAACTACATACTTCCCTTTCTCCGAAATGGGGTTGTGCTATTGGCAATGTTTCAATTGAAGGAAAAAAACCTGAAGAACTTGATAGCTTTTTGCTTGATAAATATAAAGTACATACAGTTGGCATTAACTGGGAAAACATCCACAGTGTTCGTGTCACTCCAAATGTTTATACAACAACAAAGAATTTAGATGTGTTGGTAGAAGGGATAAATGCATTTGTGAAACAGGTTTGATTATTATTTTCTGATTTCGAAAGGAAGAGCAATAACTACTTTCTGGATTGTAATGAAAGCAATTTAAATTACACATTGAATTGTTTTGATGTCCACACCACTCACTAACCGTAAAATAAATTTACTGCAGGCTACTTCTATCAACATGATAGATATGGTTGGTATAGGACCGTTTGTGGTAATGCCTTTTGTTGTTAGCCAGTTTAATAATGGTTTGTTTTTATGGGCATGGGTCTTTGGCGCCATTACCGCTTTTGTTGATGCTATGATATGGAGCGAACTTGGTGCAAAGTATCCCTTAGCAGGGGGCACATATAATTTTCACCGGATCGCTTATGGAGAAAAGTATGGAAAGATGATGAGCTTTTTATTTGTCTGGCAAACTTCTATACAGGCTCCATTGGTTGTTGCATCAGGGGCAATTGGCTTTTCACAATATCTTACCTACATAATTCAATTGACGCCGATACAGGAAAAAATAATTTCCGGAAGTTTGGTGATCCTTGTTTTTCTTTTACTCTATCGCAAAATAGAAACGATTGGAAAGATATCTGTTGTAATGGGGTCGATCGTTGTGCTTACAATTCTTTGGATCATCATCAGTGGATTGATGAATCAGCAACATCCTGTACAGCTAATTCCGTCAGGGGAAACATCTTTTTTTACATATGCTTTTTGGGCAGCAGTGGGACATGGCTCTGTAAAAACTGTTTATAGTTATCTTGGTTATTACAATGTTTGCCATTTGGGCGGGGAGATTAAAAATCCGGAAATAAATATTCCACGAAGCATTTTTATTTCTATCGTAGGCATTGCGATCTTGTACTTATTGATGAATATAAGTGTGATGGGAGTGATACGCTGGCAATCTGTATTGGAAGGTGATAAATACTTAGTGAGTGCCTTTATGGAAAGTATTTATGGATACAAGGCAGGAGTGGTTGTTACTGTTTTAATCCTTTGTATTGCATTCTCCTCTTTGTTTGCTGTTGTGCTTGGTTATTCAAGAGTGCCTTATGCAGCAGCGGTGGATGGAAATTTCTTTAAAATATTTTCAAAGCTTCACCCGACAAAAAACTTTCCTTATGTCTCACTGATTTTTCTTTGTGCCCTTGGCTTTATTTTCAGCTTGTTTATGAAGCTGAGCCAGGTGATTTCTTCTATTCTTGCAATGAGAATACTTATTCAATTTATAGCGCAGGGAATTGGGATAGTGTTATTAAGAAACAAGTTTGGCCAAAAGGATCTGCCGTTTAAAATGTTCCTGTTCCCAATACCGGTTATTATTTCAATAGGTATTTGGCTATTTCTATTTGTATCTACAGGCTGGTTTGCAATATGGGGAACTTTAATTGCGATAGCAGGATTAGTTGTATTTTCTATTTTTTCAAAATACAAGCGAGAAAAAGAAGCAATAAATTTTGATTTTGAAAAAAAATAATTGCACTCTTTTGACCTCTAAATTTGATTTCAACCTTCGCCCATATTTCTATATTTTTGCTGCCCGTTCAAAGAAAAATGCCGGGGTAGCTCAGCTGGTTAGAGCACTGGATTCATAACCCAGAGGTCGGCAGTTCAAGTCTGCTCCCCGGTACTAAGCTCAATCCTTTATAATCAAGGATTTGAGCTTTTTCTTTTATAATCCTGGTGGTTATAATAGTTGTACTGTTAACACTTAAAAATGCTGCCGATTTAAATCATTTAATATTGATCACCTAACATCACCGGGGCTTATTCCAAACTCTTCTTTAAAGCATTTCGAGAAGTAGGTATGACTATTGAACCCCACTTTAAAAGCCACTTCAGATGGAGTAGCTGATTTTTTCTCCAACAGTTCTTTTGCACGTAATAGTCTTGTATTGCGAAGAACTTCGCTAGGCGCCTGGTTAGTTAGTGCAATTAATTTGCGATGCAATTGGCTTCGACTCATTGTCACTGCACGGGCCAATTCCTCTACTCCAAAATCTTCTTCACCCATATTTTTTTCAATAGTCTGCATAACATTAGTAAGAAAATTTTCGTCAGCACTATTCACAGCTATTTCAGAAGGTTTCAGTATTATTTCACCTGCAAATTTTTTGCGCAATAATTTTCTTTGCTGAATAAGATTCTGGATTCTTATCAGCAATTCTTTTTCATCAAAAGGTTTGGTGAGATAATCGTCTGCACCAGTTTCAAGACCTTCCACTTTATGTTGCTGCCCGGCTTTAGCAGTTAATAATATCACCGGGACATGACTGGTGCGTTCATTGTTCTTCAATTTTTCTGTCATTTTAAAACCATCCATTACAGGCATCATTACATCACTAATGATCAGATCAGGAATTTCTGCAATAGCTTTTTCGTAGCCATCTTTACCATTTGCTGATTCGATCACCTGGTAATTTTTTTCAATACTTTCATGAATAAAATGACGCAGATCGTAATTGTCTTCAACTATCAACACAAGCGGTAATTGACTGTTTGGTACAGATGGCAATTCAAGATCCTTTTCACCATATTCATCGTGGTTATTATTAATATGTATTCCATTGTCACGCCATTCGCCGTAAACAATTTCATTTTCTTTAAAAGCATTTTTACCAACAGGCAAACTCACCTTGAAGCGGGTGCCTTTGCCTGGTTCACTGCTTACGCTTATCTGCCCGCCATAGAGATCAACCAATTCTTTTACCAGTGCAAGGCCGATACCTGTGCCTTTATCTTCAGTTCCCTCAACCTGGTAAAAGCGATCAAAGATCTTAATAAGATCTTTCTTGGAAATGCCTGGCCCGCTATCAGCTATTTCAAGACGTATCCTGTTTTCATCACATTCAACATCTAGTGATACACTTCCTTTTTCTGGTGTGTATTTAAAAGCATTCGCTAATAGATTGGTAACGATCTTCTCCAATTTATCTTTATCAAAAAAGGCGATAGAAGTTTGTTCAGGAAGATGAGAATAATAATGTATTTGTTTTCTTTCTGCCATTGATTCAAACGAATTAGCCAATATTCTTACGATCTGTATAACATCACCTTTGATCACCTGCATCTTCATTTTACCTGAATCGAGTTTTGACAGGTCAAGTAATTGATTTACCAGTTCAAGCAGGCGATCTGTATATCTTCTCATCGTTTTAATTTGCCGGAGAGAAACTTCAGCATAGCCGTTTTTTGAACTATTGATTGCTTGTTCTTCAATTTTTTGTAAAGGACCCTGGATAAGTGTAAGTGGTGTTCGAAATTCATGAGAGATATTGGCAAAGAATCTTGATTTTATATTGTCAATATCTTTTATGTTATCTGCCTCTGCTTTTACCTGCTCATTTAATTTTATTTTATAAGCCAGCGCTACTGCGAATATTAAAATTTGACCTAATTGACCAACTGAAAATGGATCAAATGGTAGAAACCTGAATTCATTGTCAAGCAGCCCTAATATGGAAAAGCATAATAGCCAAAAGCCGCCGACCGTAAATAAACGGGCAAAAATGGTTTTAAAAAAAGCAAATCGGATAACAAATAAGAAAGTTATGCTTGTAAAAAGCAAGATAGATATATTGAAAAAATCAATAGACTTGCCCATTCCAAATCTTATTATTTGTATAACGGAGATAATGCACCATGTAGCTATAAAAAATTTCAAGAATCGATCTGTTTGTTTGGATAGAGCAGGTAAATTGATGAAGGAACGTCCGAACAACAGAAAGAATATGAATATTCCCGAAACAAATATTGGGTCAAAATAGATATACCATTCCGGGTGTTCAGGTATATACCAGTCTATAAAAGGAAGGCGGGAGTGAACAGCAAGACAGATCTGTGTGAGTAGAAAAGAATAGATCCCGAAATATAAATACGCTTTATCTTTTATAAAAAAGAAAAGACAAAACGAAAATATGGAGAAAAGAAAAATAATGCCCGCCTGTACAGTTAAGAGTCCATCACCTGTTCCCACAGGTAAGACCACCGAGGGATCATGAATTTCTAAATAGGCTGGATCGGTTTCACCTGATTTATTATAGATCTTTATATAAACGATCTGCTTTTCACCTGGGGTGCCGGAAAATAAAACCCGGCTGATACCGGCGGGTTTCTTTAGCTGTTTCTGTGAACGAGGGACAAATATACCTGTGCTTTCCGTAGATGTGAGTTGCTTGTTTTCGTTAAAAAAATATACCTCTACAAAATTATATCTTACCGCACCAGTGTTTGAAGTGTAATAATTTTTAGTGCTGTCACGCAGCAACAACCACCAGTTTTTTATACTGCCATGCGTTTCAAGTGAAAGACGAAGCCAGTAACTTGTATAGGTTTTAAATTTATTAAAAGAACTTATTGGTTGAAATTTATCATTGAATTTTCCTGATGTGATCTCCTGCAAGGTCAATTTGTTCGTTTCATCAACAAGCGCAAAAGTAGCCGGACGCAGATCATGTATCTGGATTTTTGAATCAACCACATAAAAAGAATCCAAAGGATACTGTGCTCTGTTTGGTTGTGCAGTTACAACTAATTGTAAAAAAATAAAAATCAGTATAAAATAAGATCTCTTCATGCGGGTAATAGTTATTGAAAAATACAGAATTAATCTTGTAAACCGGGATTAGCGAACATTTGCGACATTTCGGGTTTCAAAATTTGGTTGTAAGCAAATATTTACTGTTCTACAATTTCATAACCTTCACGGTTTTTTGCATTCGTCCATTGTCCCAGTTTGCGATAAACTTTAGTTATGATCATGAAATATGTTGCTTTGAAAAGAACTGATATTTGCGGGCTTATTCTTTCTTTGCAGAAATAGAAAAGTTAAGATCGTGTTCAATCTTCTCAGTTTTATCGCCAAGATGTTTATTCGCCTTGCCGGAAAAACTGAGATTACCTTTAGGATTTTTTTCCACTGTAAATTCATTATGATCTCTTACTACTGAGCCTAATGTATTGTAGACTTTATGAATTGGAAACGTCATTTTTTTAAAATAAGGAAGGAGATCGGCCCCAATTAAAAGGAAAATAAGCTGGTTATTAACTGCCGGGCTAAAATCTATCAGTGATTTTTCCACGAATATTTTTATCTTATCCGCATCTACGTCATACTCTGCATCAATGATAATATTAAAACAGGCTGGCGTTGCTAATGTTCTTGCAACAGCGCCAAAACCCGCGGGATCATTCAGACTACTTACAAAGGGAATAGCAGGTGGTTTTAATACTTTTAATTCAACTACTTCAATTTTTCCTTTGCTTCCTTCAAGAAATCCGTCATCAGCTTCTACATTTTGATAAAAAGTAAATTTGGTTGCATTGCCTTCCAAATTCCCTTTCATTTTTATTATTTTACCCTTGCTTCCTTCTTTTGGATAACGAAGTGAAAGTGCTCCCTTCATTACCACTCCGTATTTCCACCAGGTTACTCCATCCTTATTTCTAAATTCAACGGTATAATCATGTGTCATTTCGCCCTTATAAACTCCACAATATTTTTTCAATAAAAAATCTGATGCGAATTGCGTTATATCACCAGCAAATCCTGCAGTACCCAGTTTAGAAGTTAGTGATTCAGCATCGGCAGCTGCAGTTGCAAAGATCTTTGCAGGTTCTTTCATCAGGAAATCGTTTGGAGAAGACAGATCAACTGTTTTGCTATTTATGATTTCTGCTGCCTTAGGTACACCTTTATCTAAAGTAATATTTAATAAAATCGTTGTTACAGATTTTGACCAAAAATTTGTAAAAGCAGAAAAAGCGGCACAGGCTTCACTTACCATTACTAAATGCTCGCAAACTGTATTATCCTGGGGCTGGTGGTCGGCCAGTTTTCCAATGGACTTCATCTGGCTTGCATGTTCAGTAAGATTATTATTAAGGGCTGATAAATTGCCGGCAAGATTTGGAGACAATTTTTTTCCTGTTTTGCACAACCTCGTTATTTCTTTAGCAGCACTGTTTAGATCTTTAAATAGTTTTAATGATGCGTCTACTTTTTCTTTTACCTCCGCTAGTTTTTTATCTAGTTCAGCTTTATCTTTTGAACCCAGGCCGGTCTCTGCTTTATCCACTGCGTCGTCTAATTTATTATAAGCATCTTTTGTTGCTTTAATATTACTCTCTGGCCACTCATCATCAAATATCAGTTCCATTTCACTCACAGTGAATTTTGCTGTCTGTACTGCCTTTTTATCACCAGTTGTTACCGTTACCGTAAAATCTCCTGTTACGTTTGAAGAGATCCATTCGGCATTGAATTTACCATTAGCCATTAATGGTATGCTTTTTACCACCGGAACTCCGGATGGTCCTTTTACTTTTATCTCGACCTGGTTAAAATTTTTATATTTTACACTTTCTCCACTTATTAAAATAGAGCCACCAGTAAATATTTCTTCATTGGATAGTGTAAGCGTTAAAAAGCCATCCTTCGGCGTCATATCATTCTCATCCTGTACATCTGCAGAAATATTATTTTTTACAGCTTCATTTTTATTGTCAGTGCTTTCAACAGTTGCAGTTTTACGTTCACTTTTTTCTGCTTTTTTCTTATCGCTTGCTTTCTTTGGTGCTGCGATCAGGCTATCAATTCCTTTATTCACCTGTTGATCGGCTTTGTAACGGGCCCGCCATTCAGCATCTCTTTTTACTTTATCACCAACTTTTTTTAAGATCTGGCTATTGCATTTATTTGTTATTGAGAAAATGAACAGCAGAAGAAGGAATATTCTCATAATTTTTTATATAATTATTTTTTCAAGGAAATACGAAAGAAGCCATCAATAACCTCGATGCTTTTTTTATTGTCGTAGCTATAACCTGT
>DATHDP010000039.1:0-31775 GCA_035318985.1 Chitinophagaceae bacterium | reverse complement strand
GTGATACTTTGTTTTGAAAGAACAACAAAAACAAAAGCATCACGATAATAAAAAAACTAAGATTGGATAAAATACGCTGAAATAATTTCATGCTGCTTTATTATGCAAGTACTCCGTTTACAACTTTGCCCGCAACATCTGTTAAGCGATAACGACGACCTAAATGTTTATAAACAAGTTTTTCATGATTCAATCCCATTAGGTGTAAAGCGGTTGCGTGAAAATCATTTATATGAACTGGATCTTTTACAATGTTATATCCGAATTCATCTGTTTCTCCATAAGAAATTCCGGGCTTAATGCCGCCGCCTGCCATCCAAATACTATAACATCTTGGATGATGATCACGACCATAATTATCTTTTGTCAATGCTCCCTGGCAATAATTTGTTCTGCCGAACTCGCCGCCCCATATCACTAATGTTTCGTCGAGTAATCCTCTTTGTTTAAGATCCATTACCAATGCAGCCGATGCACGATCAGTATCTCTTGCCTGTCCCGGCATTTCACCAACAAGATTGCCGTGTTGATCCCATCCCTGGTGATAAAGCTGAACAAATCTTACTCCGGCTTCTGAAAGTTTTCTTGCCAGCAAACAGTTTGCAGCATAAGTTCCCGGCACCAAACAATCGGGACCATACATTTTTATTATTTGATCTGATTCTTTTGACAAGTCAGTAAGTTCTGGTACCGCCGTTTGCATACGGTATGCCATTTCGTATTGTTCAACTTTTGTTTTTATTTCAGGGTCACCAAATTCCTGGAATGATAATGCATTCAGTTTTGACAATTCATCTAACATTCTTCTTCTATCTAACTTATCTGCGCCTTCCGGATTGTTTAAATACAAAACTCTTTCGTCGCTATTGCTGAATTGCACTCCCTGGTGAATGCTGTCAAGAAAACCATTTGTCCAGAGTTTTGAATAGACGCCTTGTCCATTTCCTTTTCCTCTTGATAACAACACACAAAATGCCGGGAGATTCTTATTCTCACTTCCTAATCCGTAACTCAACCATGATCCCATACTTGGACGATTGCCCTGTTGTGCCCCTGTTTGTATAAATGTCAATGCCGGATCGTGGTTGATCGCTTCAGTATGCATTGTTTTTATTACGCAAATATCATCGGCGATTTTTCCAATGTTTGGAAACAGTTCGCTTATCCATGTTCCGGATTCTCCGTATTGATTGAATTTAAATTTCGAACCCACCATTGGAAATTTATCCTGGTTCGCTGTCATTCCGGTGAGTCGTTGTCCCATTCTTATAGATGCCGGAAGATCTTCTCCCATTCTTGCGATCAATGTCGGTTTGTAATCAAAACTTTCTAATTGTGATGGCGCCCCATTTTGAAAAAGGTAAATGATTCGTTTTGCTTTAGGTGCAAAATGAGGAAGCCCAACGGGCGGCAACATTTCCGAAGACCCGCTGCTGAATAGGTCTTTAACGAGCAGCGAACCCAATGCAACGCTGCCAAGGCCAAGACTAAGCTTGCCAAGAAAATGTTTTCTTGTAATGTTCAACCTGTTTTCGAAAAATTCGTTTGCCATGATATTTATTTTTATGATATCAACATCATTACTACTATCATCTTCTGTTGCGTCGCACTCTTGTGCTAAATAATTCTATTCGGCATATCTAATCTACATTCCTTTTGCCCCTCTTTTGTTGAACCCCTACGGGGTTCTTTCTAAAACCTTCCTTTCATCCCCCGGGTTAAAACCCGGAGCTATTAATATTTTACCCTACGGGATAAGGCAACCATCAATAAATAAAAGAATTTTCCGCCTAGGTCACCCCTTTAGGGGGACAGGGGGTTATGTTTTCGTTATCGCCTCCTCCATATTATAAATTGTATGAACCACCTGCATCAGCGCCGCCGCTTCTGGATTATTTATATTTTGTTCATGCTTGTATTCGCCAGCTTTTAAAAAGCTTTCTGCCTTTGCTGGTTGTTTTACAAAATCATCTTTTTCTTTTTTATAATAATCAAAAAGAATTTCCTTTTCTTTCTCACTTGCTTTTCTGCAAATGATCAGGCGAAATGCTTTTTCAATTCTTTGTTCCTCTGAAATTTTTTCGGCTGCTAATTTCTCGGCTAAAACTCTTGCTGCTTCTAATACCTGCGGATCATTTAATAAAACCAAAGCCTGCAGTGGTGTGTTTGTCCTTACTCTTTTTACTTCACATTGATCCCTGTTTGATCCATCGAAGGTCAACATCGATGGTGGCGGAACAGTTCTTTTAATAAATGTGTACATACCGCGGCGATAAAGTTTTTCATCGTGATCCTGTACATATCTTGCTAATTGCCCCCGGCCGGAAGTAGATGATTCCCAAATTCCTTTTGGCTGATATGGTTTTATACTTGGTCCGCCAATTTCATCGTTCATCAGGCCGCTGCTTGATAAAACAATGTCTTTCACAAACTCTGCATTATATCTTATTCTTGAAGATCTTGAAAGAAAAATATTATCAGGATCCCTTGCGAGTTTTTCTTTTGTTGCAACAGATGATTGACAATAGGTAGCAGACATTACAATTTGCTTTACCAGGCGTTTTATATCCCATCCATGATCCATAAAATCTAATGCAAGCCAGTCCAGCAATTCCGGATGTGATGGTGGTTCTCCCTGCATTCCAAAATCACCGGATGTTTTTACAAGTCCTCTTCCAAAAAATTCCTGCCACATACGATTTACAAAAACCCTTGCAGTTAGGGGGTGCTTTTTATCAAACAACCATTTTGCTAATCCCAGCCTGTTTTTTTCCAGCTTCGTAGAATCGAATGGAAAAATTTTCGGTGGTGTGTTAAAAGATACTTCATCCCCCAACTGGTCGTACACTCCCCGTTTTAAAATATGCGTGCACCTTACTTCACTGCTGTCTTTCATGATCATAACTGCTACCGCTGCTGTGTCTTTTTTATTCATGAATTGTAAAACATTTTTTACATCATCGTCGCTGATCTTCATATTTGGAGGATCGGCAAGTGAAGCAAGGGTAATATCGCCAAGCAACCCTTTCTCGTTTATTTGATTAAAAAAAGCGAATGTGCTGTAATAGGATCTTTGAGGAATGGGATCGAACTTGTGATCATGACAATGAGCACACTCAAATGTCATTGCTAAAAATGTTTTTCCAAATGTATTGGTGCGGTCGGTTACGTATTCTAATCTGTATTCTTCATCTATCACTCCGCCTTCCTGTGTTATTTTGTGATTGCGGTTAAAACCCGTTGCCAGCAACATTTCTTTTGTTGGTTCAGGAATCAAATCTCCTGCGAGCTGCCATGTAACAAATTTTTCATACGAATAATTTTCATTGAATGCATGGATCACCCAATCTCTCCACGGCCACATTGTTCTTAATCCATCATCCTGGTAACCGTGACTATCCGCATATCTTGCAGCGTCCAGCCATTGCACAGCCATTTTTTCTCCATAATGCTGATTGGCCAAAAGCTCATCAACAATTTTTTCATACGCATTTGCAGAAATATCATTCAAAAATTTTTCCTGCATTTCAAGAGTTGGTGGCAAACCGCTAAGGTCAAAACAAACTCTTTTTAATAATCTTTCTTTGTCTGCTTGTTCATTGGGCGAAAGATCTTTTGATTCCATTTTAGCAAGTATAAAATGATCGATCTCATTCTTTGCCCATTTTGTATTTTCTGTTTCGGGAAGTTCTTGGGGTTGTGGTGCAATAAAAGCCCAGTGCTGTTTGTATTCGGCGCCTTGCTTTATCCACTTTGTAATAAGTTTTATTTCATACTCTGACAGAGTAAGATTGGATGAGGGGGGCGGCATTCTCTCCGCCGTGTCCTCTGATATGATACGATGATAAACCTGGGACTCATCTGGTTTTCCCGGAACGATGGCAAACATTCCCGGGCTTTCTTTTAATGCTGCGTATGCGCTGTCACCAATATCGAGTCTAAGATTTGCTTTTCGTTGTGTTGGTTCCGGACCATGACATTTATAACAGCGATCTGAAAGTATCGGTCTTATATGAATATTATAATCGACGTGAGAAGGAAGTTTTTCTTTGGGTTTATTCTTTGCATAAATAAATATGGATGCCGCGGCACCAATTAAAATGACAAGCGTTAAAACCCACCAGCTTTTTTTCATTTACACTGTTCTTTATGGCGGTAAGGTAAAATTTTTTCGTGTTATAAGTATTTAAACTGTTTTCAGCCCGGATTTTGGGCTATAGCCCATTCAAAAAAATTTCGTTTACAATTAACCCCAGCCTTAAGGCTGGGGTTAATAAGCTATTATTACACTCCTGACTTTAGCCCAAAATGAATTTATTTCTTTTTGTAAACAGGAACGGTACTACATGGTTCTCCGTACATAATGCTTTTTGCAACCGGCAATAATTTACGGGTGGCTTCTGCATAAGCAAAATCATCGATCGGTGTTTCGCCACAGCCTTTTAAAACTATTCTTTTATCAATAAATTCTGCTTCTTGTATTGAAGAGATATTTTTTAAAAAAACCGTTTTGTAAATCTCTTTCTCTTCTCCTACGATGGTTTCTTTTGCTACCGGCTGAAGATATGTTGTAACAAGCATGTAGGCCCAAACAGGAATGATCGCATCAGCCGTGCAGGCTATCGCCACGTTTTTATTTCTGTACTTTTCCCAATCCTGTTGCTTCAGAGCTTCACGGAAATCTTTTTCTTTTAATATCATTCCCATAAAAAGAAAATCTTTCAGATCAAAAACAGCTATTGAATCTTTTTTTGGAAGATATTTTTCAAGATCGATCGTTACTAACCCGCTTTCAGCAACCTTATTTACAATTTCGTCACTCATACTATTGCAAAAATAACGCAGCTTTTGATTATTTTGTTTACGAAAAGCGGCGCAAAAAAGCCCGTCTTGCCTAAGGCGAGACGGGCTTTTAATTCATTGGTTCTTATTATCAATAAAAGCTTCTTCGATTATCTTTTATTGTTGCCTGGTCTTTCATCAGTTTGACCGGCGAACTGTAAAAGCTCTGCATTTGTTTTGCTCTTTGTCTCATTTGAGATTTTTGCATTTCAATATCTGCTACGGCCACCGATGTAGTAGTCAGGTCGTCAATTCTTACAATGTAAACCGCATCCCTGCCTGCTATTGGCTCGCTAATTACTTTTCCTTTGTTGGCTATATTAAATGCCGCACCCAGAACTTTTGCCTCTGTGATCATTCCGCCACCCGTTATTCGAACACTATCTGCTGTAATTATAGAATCCTGTAGCGCTGATGCCACAGCTTCAAGTGTTGATGCCGTTCCAATTTTTTGCTTTATCTGTTCCTTTATTTGTTCAGCTTTCTTTTTATCCTTAAGTATCCTTTCAACACCTTGTGCATTGGCGGACCCTGCTCTTGCAATATATGCTGGCTGTGTTCCTTCTTTTAAAACATCAGTGACCGCAGCAACAACATATTTATAGCCCGACTGAGCATCGCCAATTCTTTCCTGTTTGATCACGTCCCCTTTGTCTGCCTTATAGATTTCTCTCACTAATGTTCGGCATGGTACTGCCTGGCCAAAACCTCCCGCCATTCTTTGATCGATGTCCTGGATAGAAATATCATTCGGGCCAATATTTGCGGCTTCGAATTTTTGAATGCGTCCGTTAGATTTAGCAATATTGTCGTTAAATGATTTTAAGTCCCGGCTTTCGCTAACAAACTTGCTGGCATCTTCAAGAACTACACGTTCTGTTTCATCGCTTGCTATGATATTCTTTGCAAATTGAGCAAACTTATAATGTGGCTCTGGGTTTTTCAATTCAAGAATTTCAATAAGGTGATACCCAAAGCTTGTTTTCACAACTTTCTTTTCTCCTTTTTTCCCATCGAATAAAGCGAACTGAGCAAATTCTTTTGCAAAGTTTGGTTGCTGCATATCAAATGAGCTAAATGTCATTTCGCCGTTCTTTGCCCTGCTACCGTCGCTTTGCGGATTATACTTTTGCACGAGGTCCGCCCACGATGCTCCGCCTTTTACCGCAGCCTCTACAGAGTCCATTTGCTTTTTCGCTATACTATCTACAACTCCTCCTTGTGAAGGATCATTGCTTATCAATATGTGGCGGCACCTTACAGAATCTGGTAATGTTCTTATCTCGATCATTTTTGCTAATGCATAAGCATGATCGTCCAGGTATGGACCATAAACCTGGCCTTTTGCAAGGGCTACAATGCTGTCTTTCGCAGGCATTTTCATAAACGTCTTTCCAACAAACACATTAGAATAAGCAATCGTGCTTCCGTAACGTGATAAAAATCTTGTTGTCGTGGTATCATTTGTAAACTCTGGTTTTAGATCAGCTATCTGTTTTCTTAACTGTGCAGAATCTGCTTCTGTTGGCGCTGCGTTGAAGATGGTGTAGGCAATGCTCCTGCTTTCTGTTTGCTTATACTGATCTTTGTTTTTACTTACATAGTCTTCGATCTCTTTATCAGTGATCTTGATAGCGCTGTCAGAAATTTTTGAATACGGATACCTTACAAAAGAAATTTTTGCAAGTCCTGCTGCTTCGGTATTTTGTTTTTCAACATACCATTTTGGATAATAAACAGAATTACTAAGAAGTGAGTTGTACTTCTCCATTTTACGGCTATACTCCATTGATGCGAGATATGCATCTAACTGATCTCTCTCGGCCTGATTGGGACTTCTTCTTAATTGGTTGATGGCATTCTGTGCGGCAGCGCCGTCATAATTTCCCTGCTGGTCAGAAAAACGTTGTCTAAGGTCTTGAGGAGGGTTTTGTCCAAACAGGTAATCATTAAATTCTTTTTTACCAACATCAATTCCGACTTTATTAAATTCGGATGTCATAACAATTTCTTCCACTTCCTGGTTCCACATTTGTTCAGCAGTCTGATGTTTTTGTGCTTCGGTATATTCCTGTTGTTGTTGTTGAGCGGCGGCTTGTTGCTGATCGTCCCTTGCTTTTAGTTTAGTTTCAAAACTGATATAATCAATTTTTTTTCCATTCACCAAACCAAGTGTTGATGAATTTCCTGCTCCCATTTTATTCTTAGCCTGGAAATAGTCGGTAAGAATAAAACCTAGAAGTGCTAATGCAATAGCTATTACTGCCCACTTTGCATATCTTTCACGAATGCTCTGAATAACTGACATAATAATATTATAGGGTTATAAAAAGGAGGGCAAAAATAGGGGAAAAACTGTGGAAAAACAGGCTTTCTTTGGTGGGTTTTATTTAGATCCTGATGGGCTGTCGGATGGTAGCGAATAGCCGGAACCGAAGCCCGGATCTGCAATTTTGTTGAATGTCCATCAAATTTTTTGTCCGCTTACCAGCTTCATCTCATTAATAAGGCGTTTTGCGCCGGCAAACTTGTCGATAATGAATAAAACATAGCGGATATCCACCATAATGTTCCTGCAAATAGAAGGATCGTAGTTAATGTCGCTCATGGTTCCTTCCCAAACACGGTCGAAATTGAGTCCAATAAGGTGACCATAAGCATCAAGTGCCGGACTGCCGCTATTTCCCCCTGTTGTATGATTGGCAGCAATAAAACAAACCGGTAGTTTGCCATTTACTGCATAGGGTCCATAATCTTTGGTTTGATAAAGTGTTCTTAGTTTTTCAGGAACATCAAACTCGTAATCCCCGGGTTTATATTTTTCCATCACGCCATCGAGATAGGTATAGAAATCGTAGGAAACAGCATCTCTTGCCTCGTACCCTTTTACATTTCCATAAGTAACACGCAAGGTACTGTTGGCATCCGGATAAAACTTTTTCTCTTTAAATACATCCATTTGCGCCTGCATGTATGTTCGCTGAAGCTTATTGATCAGTGTTTGTATTTCATTAAGCTTTCCCTGTACCTGTGTTTGATATGTTTTTAAAATATCGTTGTATAATTTTACTCCTTCTTCGCTACGGATATAATTTAAAACATCATTGGTTGGCATCTGTAATTTTGCCTTGAGTGAGTTTCCATTTAAAATGGCCGTTTCTTTATAAACCCTTTCCGCCACTTTATCAAAATCTCCTGCTGCCGATGTTACTTTTTCTTTCATCATCGACGACACATTCCCTTTTTCCTGGTCCATTACATACATATTCATTAAGGCAGCAAAAAGTTTTTTATCAACTTCTGTATTATGCTCTGGAAAAAAGCCATTGAGAAAATCTGTTACTTCTTTTTTCTTTTTTGTAAAAGCCGTTTCTCCGCCGTCATCAAAAGCATTTACCAGTGAACTAAGTTGGCCGGCAACTGTGAACAATTCGATCTTGCTTACGATCTCATTAAAATAATCTCTTGAATAACCATAGGGTTTTATTTCTGCATAAGCGCTGTTCAAATCCTGCAATGTGTTGCCATATTTTGTTTTCCATTGGGGATTTGCTAAAACTCTTTTTTGAAATTCTGCTTCGTAACTTTTCTTTTTACTTAATGCGTCTGTTCTTGTAAGACCAAGAACCTCGCCCTGCCATTTTTTATAGTTGTTTTGAATGCCGGCATACTTTGATGCGTATTGAATTTTTATCTGCTCATCTTTTCTCATAAAGCCATCTATTATATTCAAAGCTTTTTCTCGGATGGAAATTTTTGCCGGATCATTTACTGTTATTATTTGTTCAACGGCGGAAGCGGGTAAGTATTCGGTTGTTCTTCCGGGAAAGCCAAACACCATTGTAAAATCTCCTGCTTTTACTCCGTTCAATGAAATGGTCAGTGCTTTTTTTGGAACATAAGGAACATTATCAGGAGAATAATCTGCCGGCTTGTTGTCTTTACCTGCATAAATGCGAAACATAGAAAAATCTCCAGTGTGGCGCGGCCACATCCAGTTGTCGGTATCTTTTCCAAAATTACCAATAGCGGCTGGCGGCGCACCAACCAGGCGAACATCATTATATGTTTCTGTAATAAAGAGAAAGTATTGATTATTTTCAAAGAACCCGCGGATCATTGCCTTCTGATAGCTTTCTTTTTTTACAGTATTGCGCAGCGCCTCCATGTTCTTATCAACCTGTGATTGTCTTTCGCTTTCATTCATTGCCGGGGTTACACCGCTTAAGATCTGCTTTGTTACATCTTCTATCCTTATAATAAATGTTACAAATAAACCTGGATTGGGAAGTTCTTCACTATTGCTGCCTGACCAAAACCCATCTCTTATATAATTATGTTCAAGTGTTGAATGATTTTGTACTGCGTCGAACCCGCAGTGATGATTAGTAAGCACTAATCCTTTGCTGGAAATTATTTCACCTGTACAAAAGCCACCAAAGCTTACTATCGCATCTTTTAAGCTTCCGCTATTGATACTATAAATATCTTTTGCGCTTATCTTCATACCGAGGCTCTTCATTTCTTTTTCATTCAGCTTTTCTAATAACAAGGGAAGCCACATGCCTTCGTTGGCAAAAGAAATTGCAGAGTATAATAAAAAGATCGCGGCAAACAGTAGTTTATTAATATGTTTCATGTACTGTGTTTGAGGTTCGTAAAGTTAGTTTTTTTAATTTCTTCTTCTTTTGCTTCGTTTTTGATATATCGTCCAGGCTTTTTCTCCCCAAAGGGGTGTTGGCAAAAGATATTTCATGTTAATAACAGTTAGTGAAACGTTAGCATGAAACAGAAAGATTGGATGTATGAAAGTTCAAAACTATAAACTAAGAACTGTTAGTGTTCGTTGTGCTCATTTAATTAATACCCTATCCACATACTCTTTTAAATTTTTGGTACATCTTTTATTCAGAAAACTGTATTCACAACATTGTGGATATACTGCTGAGACCTACAGTAGATAACGATATTGGTTGTGGATTACCCATGTGTATAATGTGTATAATCATAACAACGTAATTTTGTGTAGAATCTTTTCCACGAATTCACAGCTGTAATAATAATAAACTCTTTTTTATAAATATTATATAATACTATTAATACATTAATCAAAAAATTGATTTTAAAAATTGGATTGTGAAGTTGAATATTGCACTCCTGAAAATTTGTTGAGCATGAATCCTGAAACACTTACCGCAGCAAAAAATGAAATTGAGAGAAATGGTTTTCTCGACATAGAACCTGATCCCACACTTGATCTGTTTGCAGAGATCGAACGATTGAAAAAAGAAAAGAATGCGATCCTGCTGGCGCACTACTACCAGGAACCGGATATCCAGGATGTAGCCGATTACATCGGCGATAGCCTAGGGTTAGCACAACAGGCAGAAAAAACAAATGCTGACATGATCGTTTTTGCCGGGGTGCATTTCATGGCTGAAACAGCAAAAATTTTAAATCCCACCAAAAAAGTTGTGATACCGGATCTGAAAGCTGGTTGTTCTCTCAGTGACAGCTGTCCGCCGCCATTGTTTAAAAAATTCAAAGACGAACATCCTGATCATGTGGTAGTGAGTTATATCAACTGCAGCGCCGGAATAAAAGCATTGAGTGATGTGATTTGCACAAGCAGCAATGCGAAAGTTATTGTTGAAAGTTTTCCAAAGGAACAGAAAATAATTTTTGCACCGGATAAAAACCTGGGTGCTTACATCAACAAAGTTACAGGAAGAAATATGTTGCTGTGGAACGGCGCCTGTATGGTGCATGAGATCTTTAGCCTGGAAAAAATTACCAAATTAAAAGTTCGCCATCCTAATGCAAAAGTGATCGCTCATCCTGAATGCGAAGATCCGGTTTTACGCATAGCAGATTTTATTGGCAGCACAACAGGTTTGTTGAAATACACACAGAAAGATGATGCGAAAGAATTTATTGTAGTTACTGAGACAGGAATTATTCACCAGATGCAGAAAGTAAATCCAACAAAAACATTTATTCCAGCACCTCCTGATAACAATTGCGCCTGCAATGATTGCCCCCACATGAAACGTAATACACTTGAGAAGCTTTATCTCTGCATGGAATATGAAGTGCCGGAGATCACGATGGAGGAAGAATTAAGACTAGCCGCAAAGAAACCAATTGAAAGAATGCTGGAGATAAGTAAGAAAGCAGGATTATAGAATCAACTATTAATTTAAACAGATTTTATATGGAAGCAAATACAGAGATATACAACATATATTTTGATAAAGAGCTTAATTGTGTTGTGATGGAATGGGATGGTTATGCAACGAGTAAACAATTCAAACAGGGGACCGAAATAATGTTGAATACACTTATCCAAAATAATTGCTCGAAAGTACTTGCTGATATTAAGGATATGAAGATAATAGCCATGGAAGATCAGCAATGGTTAAATGAAGAATTTTTACCAAGAGCAACAACATTTGGATTTAAAGCAATAGCCATTGTTAAACCAGATTACTATTTTAACCAGGTTGCTGTAGAGACGATCTCCTATAAAGTTGACAAAGACAAACTCACAATTAATTTTTTTGACAATATTAGAGATGCGAAAGAATGGCTCAGTAAAGTATAACCCAATAAGAATATTACCTCACAAGTTGCGATATGACACGAGCAGAGATTTCCGGCATTGCACCATTCTTCATCGTAAAGAATGTTCCCGCAGCGTTGTCATTTTATCGTGACCGCCTGGGGTTCGACATCATATTTCAAGGACCGAGTGACGACGATATTTTCTTTGGCATTGTCCAACGAGGTGCGGCAATGATCATTCTGAAGGCCATTGGTGTCGATCCGGTGCCCAATTATACACGAGATATCAAACAAGGCATTGCCCGCTGGGATGCGTATCTATATGTTCCAGATCCTGATGCACTGGCTGCAGAATTTTCTTCTCGTAATATCGAGTTTTTTAAATCCATCAAAGACAGTGAAGAAGGCGATGATGGTTTGCGGGGATTTGAGATAAAGGATGCTGACAGCTATATCTTGTTTTTCGGTCGTCCTCAGTGATGAGTACAGTAAGAATATCTTAGTCCTCATCCATTTCTAACAGTAAATTTATTATTAAAGCAGTCCACCCGGTTTGATGAGATGCGCCTAAGCCCCGCCCCGTATCACCATGAAAAAATTCATAGAACAGGTGATGTTCTTTAAAATGTTTTTCTGTCCAGCAAGATTGATCAGCGGCATGATATTGAAATTTCCCTTCCTCATTTCTTTTAAAGATGTTTAAAATTCTTTTGGTAAGCTGGTTGGCAATTTGTTTCAGGTTCATCTTTTTTCCTGATGCTGCAGGAAATTCATATGTATAAGTATCGCCGTAATATTCATAATATTTTCTGAGAGAATTAATGATCAAATAATTTAAGGGCAACCAGATGGGCCCCCGCCAATTTGAATTACCACCAAACAGAGAACTGGAACTTTCCCCGGGCTCGTATTGAATATTATAATTACTATCCTTGTATGTGAATGAGTAAGGATTGTCCTGGTGAATTTTTGATAACGACCTGATACCATAATCTGATAAGAACTCGGCTTCATCTAAAAGTCTTTTTAATAGATGTTCCATCCTGTCGCCGATCATAATGGCAAATAAATAGTTGCCATTATCATTCTTTTTATCAATATCCGAAATGATGCGTGTCAGATCTGGCCGGGTAAGTCGTATGACTTCTAAACGGGTATTAAATTGACGCAGATCTTCAAAAATGCTGCTATGCATTATTTCGGCGGCAAATAAAGGAATAATACCAACCAGTGAGCGGATCCTCAATCGCTGGCTGTTTCCGTTTTCAAATTGTATAGCATCATAATAAAAGGCATCTTGTTCATCCCACAGAGAAATATCTTTTTTCCCGATATGGTGCATAGCCCAACCGATATTCAAAAAATGACGGAAAAATTTTGCAGCCGATTCTTCATAAGCCTTATTATGTTGCGCCAACTCCAATGACATGCGCAACATATTGAGTGCATACATTGCCATCCAGCTGGTGGCATCGGCTTGCTGTAATTTTTTTATGCCCGGAGGCATATGGTTTCTATCAAAGACGCCGATGTTATCTAAACCAAGGAAGCCTCCTTCAAAAATGTCTGTTCCATTTGCATCTTTTTGATTGACCCACCAGGTGAAATTCATAAGTAGTTTCTGAAAGGCCCTTTCAAGGAAATCCCAATCAGGGGTTCCTGTTTTTTTCTTATCAGCTTCGTACACCTGCCAAACACCCCACGCATGAACGGGAGGATTGACATCACTGAAATTCCATTCGTATGCAGGGATCTGTCCATTAGGGTGCATATAATATTCCCTTAAGACGACGAGTAACTGTTGCTTGGCAAAATCCGGATCAACATGAACAAAAGAGACTGCGTGAAAAGCAAGATCCCAGGCCGCAAACCACGGGTACTCCCATTTATCAGGCATTGAAATGATATTGCGACAGGTAAGATGTTGCCAGTCATAGTTCCTTTTATAGTTACGATCGGGCTGCGTTTCTCCCGGCTCTCCAAAAAGCCATTTGAATACATCTAAATAATAAAATTGCTTGGTCCACAACAACCCGCTTACTGAACTGCGGAGTAACGCCTTGTATTCCGGGGATAATTTTTTAGGAGTAAGTTCATCATAGTACTGATCAGTTTCGGATTTACGGGTAGTAAAAATTTTATCAAACCCATCCCATGGGTTTTCAATTTGGTTTTTGCTTAACCTGATCTTGAAAATTGCCGATGCTCCCGGCTTTATTTCTTCCTCGAACCAAACAGCAGCTTTGGTTCCTTGTTTTTTGTGATTGACCGTATCCTCTTTATTTACGATATAATTATTGATCCCGTCTTTTACAAATGGAGAATCATTCGGCCGGTTGTACATCCGTTCATTATTCGTTTCATTCTCACAGAATAATTGTTCACCACTTTGGTGATAAAGGAAAAAGGTTCCATTGCGTGAAGAGCTTGTTTGCAGGCAATCAGTTGAAGCCGAAAAAATTTCAGGTCTTGTGAACCGGGGATTGTGATTCCAAAAATTACGAAACCAAAGATGAGGAAGTACATGGATGGTAGAAGCCTCGGGTCCGCGGTTATACACGGTGATCTTCATGAGAATATCGTTGACATCCTCTTTTGCATATTCAATGTAGCAATCAAAATATCGGTTATCCTTAAATATACCGGTGTCCAATAATTCATATTCCGGGCTTAAGCGTCCTTTTTTATTTTGTTCAACCAGTTCCAAATATGGAAAAGTCTGCTGCGGATATTTATATAAAAACTTGCAATAAGAGTGTGTTGGTGATGAATCCAAATGAAAGTAGAGTTCTTTTACATCCTCGCCGTGATTGCCTTCGCCATTTGTCAATCCAAAAAGCCTTTCTTTTAAAATGGAATCTTTTCCATTCCAAAATGCAGGAGCAAGACATAAGACCTGGTCGCTGTCACAAAAGCCAGCGATTCCCTCTTCGCCCCAGCGATAGGCATAACTACGGGCCAGGTCATGATTAATGTAACTCCACACATTCCCTTCCTTGCTATAATCTTCCCGAACCGTGCCCCACTGCCGGTCAGATAAATAGGGCCCCCACTTTTTCCAACTCTTATTATTATTCGAACGGGATAGCCGTTCTTTTTCTTTTTCCAACTTCGTATGTTTAAAACAACTAATCTATTTGAACAAACAAATTTTTACTAAATATAATTCGTCAAGCCGTTATGTCCAGCATATAATTTAAGTTAATATAACAAATACAACCTCCCGACTAAATATTATTAAATTGCACAATGCCAAAACTCTTCAGCGCCATTTTATTTTTACTTTTCATGATCTCCTGTGGGGAAAAAACGAAAAATAATTTGCAAACAACATCAGCAATTCCAATCCAGGGAACATGGAAACTACTCACTGGAACGCTGATCGAAAAAGGGGACACCGCCATAACTGATTATACAAAAAATCTTTCCTTTATCAAGATTATCAACAATTCTCATTTTTCATTTCTTCAACATGACATAAGAAAGGACTCAATAAATTTTTCTGCTGGCGGAGGACGGTACGAACTTGCTGGAAATAAATACACCGAACATCTTGAATACTGCAGCGCAAAAGAATGGGAAGGACATGATTTTACTTTCACGGTTACAATAACTAACGATACGTTGATACAAACAGGAGTTGAAAAGATAGAAGCGCAAGGGATTGATCGGATAAATACAGAAAAGTATATAAGGTATAAAGAGTAATAAGGCGATCAGTTTTTCTTGCCAACCACTTCCGTCATTATCATTTCATCAAGCGTTCCTTTTCTTGTGGCCGGATCGACAAAGCTTTTTTTCAATCTTGTGATCTCGTAATCAGGAACAGAAAATGTTTTTCCTAATTGAAGTCCTAAAGAATCAATTTCCACTTGCTGTGACTTTTCATAGATCAGCCAGAAGTTTTTTCCTGTTTGTTTTAAAGAATCATTATACACCTGCCGGTTCGACGATGAATAAAAACTATAGGTAGAGCTGAACGTGTTTTTCCAGAAATAAACATTTCTTGGATCAGCGACTCCTCTTGTCATATCAGCAAGGGGTTTGCCGCCCTGGTAAGTCAATAGTTGCGGATAAAAATTTGTATTTGCTAAAAAGAAAAATAAAGCAATCGTTGCAACCGAAACGGTAATTGATCTTTGTATGTTATTATACATTTTGCTTAAGAAGAAATAAAAAACGACCACAAGAAAAAAGATGAGGCCAATAAGGACTGTTGTGCTTTTAACAGGAAAGGCCCATGTATTAACCAGGGCGGCCGTCGCAAGTAATAAAATAGAAGTTGATAATTGAATAATGTAAAATGTTTTTCTCCATCGCTCATCATTCCTACGCGAAACAAACAAATGTGCAACGATCAATGCGGTTGCCGGAGCAAGGATCGGCAGATAATGAGGCAGCTTGAAATTTGAAAAGTTTATTAAAGCTGCCAACATCACGAACACTCCCGTGCTTAACCATTCTTCTTTTGCAGCAAAGAGATTCTTTAACCGGATGAACAAAGCAATAAATGCAACAAAACACCAGGGAGCAAACGTCCAGAGAAATGTATGTAAGAAAAAGAAATGATCTTCTTTGCCAACAGCGCCAAAGCGTTCCGCCCCTTTAATACGATCGAAACTATGACTCCATAAAATATATTTTACACCATTCACTCCTTTTATACCCTGTGAAATTTTTTCGGGATGAAGATTGAACTGTAAATAATAACAATAAACAACAGGAGAAATAAAAATTGCAAAAAAGAAAATGACGACCAGCCAATGCCAATCAAACAACAGCTTCCAGTCCTTTTTATATAATATGTAAAAGAAAATACCGGCCACCGGGGTAACCAGCCCAACATGCCCTTTCGTGCAAAAACCAATAGCCATTCCCAATGCAGCACCTAGGAGGAAAATAAATTTTCTGTGATGAACATAGGCTATGAGCTGCCATGTTGCAAAAGCAATAGCTGCGGTCAGTATCGCATCCATGCGAACATCATTGTTGGCGAGGATATAACAGAAAGACGAAGCGGCTATTAATGCCGCAAGTTTCCCGATCTCAAGACCATATAATTCTTTTCCCAACCGAAATATGGAATAAGTACCGAGGATCGTAAAAAGAAAAGAAAGAAAACGGTAAGCAAAAGAAGTAACACCAAAAATATGATAGCTCAGTGCTGAAGTCCAAAAAAGAAAATGCGGCTTATCAATATAATCGCCACGATGATCATATAATGTAACGTAATCGCCAGTGAGATACATTCGCAAAGCAATATCTGCATGATGCCCAGAATCATTATCCATTAATGGCACAAAGAGCCCGGCGATATAAACCAATCCCAGCAAAGAGAAAAGAAAAATATATGTACGATTAGAAAGGATCGGGGAGTTCAATCAATAAATTTTTACAAAGTAAACAAACCGAAGCCAGATTTATGAATGGAGAAGAAAATACACGGCCAATAACTAACTTGAACAAAATTTAGCAGCATGAAAAGAATGTTGATACTTGTGGTGATCATTTTGTCTTGCACAACAATAGGAGCAAAAACACTTTTAGATAGCATTCCTGCCGATCCAAAAGATGTTTCATCACCCGAAGCAATTGTTGCTGCAGTATATAATGTTATCAGCGGACCCGCTGGACAAAAAAGAAATTGGGACAGGATGCGAACACTATTTGTCCCCGATGCAAGGATGATCCCAACAGGCAAGCGGCCAACAGGAGAAATAACCAGAAGAACACTGGCAGTTGAAGATTATATAACCAACTCGGGCCCCTTTCTGGAGAGGGATGGATTTTTTGAAACAGAGATCGGTAAAAAGACCGAGCAATTCGGAAACATTGTTCATGTATTCAGCACTTATGAAAGCAAAAGAACACAGAAGGACGAGAAACCTTTTATGCGAGGAATAAACAGCTTTCAACTTTGGTATGATGGTAAACGCTGGTGGGTAATCACTATTCTTTGGCAGGGTGAGAGCCCGGATACACCGATCCCGGAAAAATATATAACACCTAAAGGCTAGATTGAAGACAACAAGTCTTTCACCTTATTACGGATGAGATCTCTTACTTCGTGGAATTTTGATGGCTCCATATTTTTAGGATCAGGAATTTCCCAATCAATAAATTTTTTTGCCGGCATCCAGGGACAAGCATCACCACAGCCCATTGTTACCAATGCATCAAACGGAGCAAATTGCTCGACATCTTTTAATGATTTGCTGGCATGCTTGCTCAGATCATAACCCAATTCTTTCATTGCAGCAATTGCTTTTGGATTTACAATACCCGAGGGCTTACTGCCGGCGCTGTATGCTTCTACATTTTCACCACCCAGTATTTTTGCAAATGCCTGGCTCATTTGAGAACGATTGCTGTTTTCAACACAAACAAATAATAATCTCTTTTTCATTTAATAAAATTAAAGAGTTCCGCATATGCGGAACTCTTTGTGATGATTTAGCAGCAACCCATATCGGTGATACCGCCGCAACATCCGCCGTTTCCTGGATCTTTTGTGTTCATGGCTTTACTTTTTAAAGGTTAAATAATTATGATTCCAACTTTATTACTGCTATTTAACTTTCGTTACGTCGCACACTTGTACTCTTTACGACTATCCAGCACTCAGCAACAAGCTTTTTCATTCTGCACTTTCAGCTTGTTGAAAAGAAAACTGAACTCACTATGAAATTTTTCAAATGCTTTCCAATTAATGCAATAGCAACTACGGGGACCGTCAATTGTACCATCTATTAGCCCGGCATTTTTTAATTCTTTCAAATGCTGACTTACTGTACTCTGTGCAAGCGGTAATACATCAACGATCTCGCCACAGATGCATTCATTCTTTTGCGCCAGCATTTTCAATATTGCAATACGAGCAGGGTGACTTAATGCTTTTGCAAAAGCCGCCAAGTCCTGTTCTTTTTGCGAAAACTCTTCTTTTTTGTGAATTGCCAATTTCTTTATCCTTTATCGCAAATATACGATTAAGAAACTGGCACAGCCAAATCTTTTTGATAAATATTTTTTAATCGTCGGGTAATTGACTTCTTTTAAAGAGGGAGATAATAACGCCGCTAATAATGATGCAGGAGATCCCGGCCCAACTCATAAGATCGGGGAAGGCATCACCTAATAACATGCCGATAAAAACAGAGTAGATAATATTGGAGTATCCAAAAACAGAAACAATCCCTGCTTTATCAGAACCATACGCTTTCGTGACAAAGTATTGTCCGAACAAAGCGGCGAGTGCCATGAATAAAACAATGAACCACTCTTTGCCTGCCGGCCATTTCCAATCAATAATAAAAACACCATCTGCTGGTGTTCCAAATGAATAATGAATTAACAATGAAAGCGAGGGCAACAAAACACCAGCTACTAAAAAAGATAACACGATCACCCGTGAATCATAATAGGCCGCCAGCCTTCCAAGAGTTATATAAGCAATTGCAGAAATGATACCAGAAGCCAAACCGGTTGCATGATAATACCAGGGGAAATGCATTACGGGTTTATAAATAAGTAACATACCTGTAAAACCAAGTATCACGGCGAATAAAACTTTTTTGCCATGATATTCTCCAAAAAAAATAAACGAAAAGATAGCAATGAATAATGCCGAGGTAAGATTATAGCTCATCGCCGTACCTAAAGGGAGATGCAGAATACAATATAATAACGTGTATAAGGCAAGTGCTCCCATTAACCCTCGGAAAGCAAGCCGCAGGAACTTGCCACCTTGTTGAACAGGAGGTTTTATAAGTAAACCCGGAATAAGAAAGGTCATCCCAATTGCATTACGATAAAGTACAAGCTGGCCAGCAGAGAAAACTTCTTTTAATGCTTTTGCGGCACCCCCCATCATAGAAAAACATAATGCCGCCATCAGCATAAAAACGATTCCCTTGTATCGGACATCTTTTATCATTAAATTTTTATTAGTCTTTCAACAGCCGCTTCTAATGTTTCGCTGTTTTTTGAAAAACAAAAACGAATTACTTTGTTATCTGTTCCGGCCTTATAAAACACAGAGACAGGAATTGTGGCTACGCCAAATTCTTTTGTAATGCGTATTGCAAAGTCTCTGTCTCCTTCATCACTGATGCGATCATATTTTGCACAAATAAAATAACTGCCACTGCTTTTCAGCAACTCAAATTTTGTTTGCTTCATCAGCTCAATAAAATGATCTCTTTTTTGTTGCATGATGCCACTGAGCGATAAATAAGCGTCTTTGTTTTTTAAGAAATCTGCCAATGCAACCTGTGAAGGAGTGTGACAACAAAAGCAATTGAACTGGTGAACTTTTCTGAACTCGACCATTGATGCAGGAGAAGAGATACAATAACCAAGTTTCCAGCCGGTACAGTTATATGTTTTGCCAAAAGAAAAGCAGACAAAACTTCTTTCAAGCAATTCCGGGTAACGAAGAATGGACTGGTGTGGAATATTATCAAAGATGAGATGTTCATAAACCTCATCACTAACAATAAAAATATTTGTGTCCTTAACAATACTGCTCAACCTTCGGATATCTTCTTCCATTAACACCGCACCGGTTGGATTATGCGGGCTGTTCAGCATGATCGCTTTTGTTTTTGGAGAAACTTTTTTTCTCACTTCATCCCAGTCGATCTTGTATTCGGGAAATTTCAGATCAATGAGAATTGGAACAGCACCATTGATCTCAACATTGGGAATATAACTGTCATATCCGGGTTCAAAAATTATTACTTCATCTCCGGGTTGCAGAATTGTGGTCAATGCAGTATAAATGGCATATGTGCCACCGGGGGTAATTGTAATTTGCGTGCCTGGATCAATTTTTGTTTGATATAAATATTCAATCTTGTCAGCAATAGATTCTCTTAATGGCATATAACCCTGCATCGGAACATACTGGTTCCATCCCTTCTGCATAACCTCACTAACCTTGTTCATCAACTCTTCGTTCATTTGATAATCAGGAAAGCCCTGGCCGAGATTGATGGCATTGTACTGATTGGCCAAACCACTCATTACAGTAAAAATGGTAGTGCCGACATTCGGGAGCTTGGAATTAATAACGGGACTGCTCATGCAGCGAAGTTATTCACTGATGATTGCAGTTGCTTCAATCTCTATTAAATATTCTGGAGCGATCAACCCTTTCACTTCGATCATGCTTGTGCAGGGTTTGATGTCTTTGAAGAATTCGCCATGGGCTTTTCCATATTCTTCCCAGCGGGAAATATCAGTGACAAACAATCTTGTCCTTATTACATCTTTTAATGAAGCACCAGCCTTTTGCAAAACCTTTTCTATTTTTTGAATGATGAACTTCGTTTGCTCGTATGCATCATTTCCGCCTACAAGATCACTGTTATCATTTACAGCAACCGTTCCGGTTACTTCAATTGTATTTCCAATTTTTACAGCACGGCTATAGCCGACAATGTCTTCCCATTTAGCGCCAGAGGAATAATTTGTTCTTTGCATAATACATTTTCATTGATGAAAATGGAAGTTAAGCAATAAAAAGGCTGCTTATAATGATGACACATTCACAACTTTAAAAAAGTCGCGGTCGAAAATTTTAAAATATATCCAATGCGGATACCAGTTATAATAAGGAGTAATTTGTTTAAAGGAGCTTTGCTCGGTAGTATAGGCTTGTATCACCTGTTTCTTTTCTTTTGAATGATCACCGAACTCAACCTGTACATCAGGTAGTGGCATTCCTTCACATTGATATACTTTTTTTGCTTCATTATATACAGGCATCTTACTCAATACCCTGTCTGATTGCGACGGTGGAAATACCGGCTGATAAATTTTTTTAACAGAAAACCCCGGATCATTTTTATGTTGTCGACAATAATCCATTATCCGTTGGCTTATCATTACATGATCAGGGTTTCCATATCCACCCATCACACTATCCAGGGTGAAGATCACCGAAGGTTTATACTTTTCAATATATGCAGCGATAAGTTTAGTGAGTGAATCGAGTTTATAGTTTGTTGCAAATTGTGAATAGGGCATCGGCATATATGGTTTTTCGGTTTCCATATCATTCCTGAAATTAAAATCAACCGGGTCCGCTCCCTGCAAACCCTGGAGAGCTACAGCCTGTCGCAACGATTGTTTACGAATCGGATTATTTTTACTGTCTTTTTTAAAATATAATCCGCCTAGTTGATAGAAACACATCTCTCGTATCAGCCAGCCGTTTTTGCATAAAAGAGTTATGGTCCCGGCACTTGTGGCCATATCATCATCATGCGCCACTATTATCAATGCTTTTTTATCTGTTTCGTTTAGTAAATAATTATCGACCGGGTATTTTTCTGTTGGGGCTAACGTAGTTATATAATAAATATGTCCCGCGACTACAATTATGAAAAGGATAAGTGTAATGAGAAGAAAACGACGGAGCTTTTTCATGTTGGTGGTTTCGATAGCCAAACGACAACATGAAAAGAATAATACAACGAACTAATTAAAGTCCTGTTAATGCAAAACAAAAATGGTTATTAAAGGAGAATCGGCCATATTAATTTCCGTATTGTCCTAAAAACTTTATCCGCATAAGCTTCAATTGCTCCCAGGTAAAATTATGTTCAGATAATTCTTCCTGTGCCACCTGTAGTGAAGAGGTTTCGCAACCTTTAAAATATTCAATGATCTCTTCCTGGTCATATTCATCCAGTAATTGAGAGAGAGCATAATCAAGATTGAGTTTGGTGCCGCTGCCTGCGATCGTTTCCATTTCTTCCAGCAGCTCTTCCATTTTCATTCCTTTATTTTTTGCAATGGTCTCCAGCGGGATCTTTTTATCAATGTTCTGAATGATATAAACCTTGTTGCCGCTTTTATTCACCACACTCTTCATTACAAAATCATCGGGACGTTCAATATTATTTTCCTCCACATATTTGGAGACCAAATCAATAAAGGGTTTGCCATATCGGATCGCTTTTCCTTTACTTACACCCTGGCATTTTTCAAGATCTGCTAGTGTAATGGGATAAAGAGTTGCCATATCCTGCAATGATGATTCAAGGAAAAGAACAAACGGAGGTAGATTTTTTTTCTTTGCTTCTTTTTGACGAAGCTCTTTCAGCATCTCAAACAACTTTTCATCCACTGCAGCGCCTTCTGTAGTTTCTACGCCTTCATCATCATCAGCATTTGCCTCTTCATATGTATTATTAAGAACGATCTTGAAAGATTTTGGTTTCTTCAGGAAATCAGTTCCCTTCTTTGTAAACTTCAGTACACCATATTCTTCAATATCTTTTTGAAGCAAACCCTCCAACAGCATTTGGCGGATCAATGAGTTCCAGAAATGTGGTTCTTTTTCACTACCACTGGCAAATACATCAAGCCCCTCATGACGATACATGGTTATTTGTGGTGTTGGTCTTCCAAAGATCATATTCACCACATATTCCATTGCAAACCGTTCATCAAGGGCCTTAATAGCTTTCAGTGCACACACAACCTCATCCTTCGCTTCAATTTTTTCTTTCGGATGAAGGCAATTATCACAATTATTACATTTATCAGTTTCGTATTCTTCTCCAAAATAGCTTAATAAAATTTTTCTTCTACAAACACCACTTTCTGCAAAAGCAACTGTTTCACTTATCAATTGATTTCCCACTTCTCTTTCGCTAAGCGGTTTATCACGCATCAGGTGTTCAAGCTTTGCCACATCTTTATGGGAATAATAAAGAATGCATTTTCCCTCCATGCCATCACGACCCGCACGGCCAGTTTCCTGGTAATAATTTTCAATACTCTTTGGAATATTATAGTGAATAACATAACGGATATCTGGTTTATCAATTCCCATTCCGAATGCAATAGTGGCAACGATAACCTGCACATCTTCATTCATAAACTGATCTTGCCTGTCGGATCTTAGCTTACTGTCAAATCCGGCATGATAAGCAACAGCTTTAATGCCATTTGCCGTTAGCATATCAGCAAGTTCTTCGGTCGTTTTCCTATTCGTTGTATAAATGATACCGCTTTTGCCCCTATTCTGCACGATGAACTTTGCCATATTCTTTAGCGTATCATCCTTATTGATCTTAGGAATTATTTCATAATAGAGATTCGGCCGGTTAAATGAAGAAATAAAGATTTTTGGATCACGGAGGTTAAGATTTTCAACGATATCGCTTTGAACTTTTGGAGTTGCTGTCGCAGTTAAAGCGATCATTGGAATGTCAGGATTTATCTGGATCATCATCTCTCTCAACCGACGGTATTCCGGACGAAAATCATGACCCCATTCAGAAATACAGTGTGCTTCATCAACCGCGAAGAAGGAGATCTTAAGATCACTAAAGAAGTCAAGATTTTCTTGCTTGGTTAATGTTTCCGGCGCAACGTATAACATTTTTGTTTTGCCGGTTAGCAGATCATCATGTACCTCTCTTATTTCTTTTTTTGTAAGAGTAGAATTTAAAAAATGTGCGACTGAATCAATGTTGCTGTAGCTGCGTACAAGATCCACCTGGTTTTTCATTAGCGCAATGAGAGGAGAAACTATAATTGCAACTCCTTGACTAACTAATGCCGGTAATTGATAGCACAAACTTTTACCACCACCGGTAGGCTTGATAACAAAGGTGTCCTTTCCCGCCAGCAAATTCTCAATGATTTTTTCCTGGTTGCCTTTGAATTTATCAAAACCAAAATGTTCCTGAAGCGCTTCGTGAAGGTCAAATTTCTTTTTGGAGGCGGGTTTGCCGTTTGTTGCCTTAACTGTTTTTTTTGCTGATGCTGTAGCCATTACTCAAATCTTTTCATCGTCGTTTTTAAAAAATATAGCTGATTAAGATACAGAAAATACCATTGTTATATGTTGGTATTTTTACACAAATGACAGCTTCTGTACGATTTATATGGAGTGGCGGCGGGACTTGCAAGCGGAGAAGGTATAATTGAATATTCTTTCCATTCATCCCGGTAAACGCTCCTATCAGATACCCTCAACAGACGATCCGGGCGAATTTACGAAAATTGTTTGCTTGATAACTTACTAAAATGGTAAAGTCTAAACTATAATCTTGTATTGATATGGTTTCATATCAAATCCTATAATTTTGCCCCCTCAAATGACCTCCTCACTAAAACAGATTGCGCTAAGGACTATCGATTTAGAGTCCCAATCCATCAGCGGGTTATCTCAATATATCAACGATGATTTTGAAAAAGCCGTGAATGCAATTACTAACTGCAAAGGCAGGGTAGTGATAAGCGGAATTGGAAAAAGCGCTGTCATTGCTCAAAAAATTGTTGCGACACTCAATTCAACGGGAACACCTTCAATTTTTATGCATGCGGCCGATGCTATTCATGGAGATCTTGGGATTGTGCAGCAAGATGATGTGGTGATGATTATCAGCAAAAGCGGTGAAAGTCCGGAAATAAAAGTGCTGGTGCCATTAATCAAAAATTTCAAAAACATTCTTATTGGAATGGTGGGAAGTATCGAGTCTTATTTAGCCAGCCAATCTGATATAATATTAAATACAACAGTAACTCAGGAGGCTTGTCCAAATAACCTGGCGCCAACAAGCAGCACAACAGCACAACTTGTAATGGGTGATGCATTGGCTATTTGCCTGATGGAGATGAAAGGATTTGGCAGTGATGATTTTGCAAAATTCCATCCTGGTGGAACGCTTGGAAAAAAGCTTTATTTACGGGTAGCCGATCTTTATATAAAGAATGAAAAACCAAAACTGGCAAAAGACGGGTCATTGAAAGAAGTTATTGTTGAAATTTCATCAAAACGATTAGGAGCAACAGCTGTCGTTGATAACAATGATATTCTTTTAGGAATAATCACAGACGGCGACCTTAGAAGAATGCTGGAAAAAAATATTTCTTTGGATGGTGTGACTGCAGCAGATATAATGACGGCTACACCCAAATCTATCGGCGCAGATGAACTGGCGGTTGATGCGCTGGACCTTATGAGGAAAAGATCAATCACCCAATTAGTGGTGGTTGAAAATGGAAAATATCTTGGATTTATACATTTGCATGACCTGATCCGTGAAGGATTGATATAAAAAAGACATGAGTAGCAAACATAATTACGTAGCGATTATGGCCGGTGGTATCGGCAGTCGTTTCTGGCCAATGAGCCGCACCGCATATCCAAAACAATTTCTTGATATACTGAATACGGGCAAAACTTTAATTCAGCAAACCTATGAACGGTATAAAAAGCTGGTACCCGAGGAAAATATTTTCATTATCACATCAGCAGAGTATGTGCCGATAGTGAAAGAACAACTGCCAAATGTTAAAGAAGAAAATATTCTTGGGGAGCCATCAAGAAAAAATACGGCGCCATGTGTTGCTTATATTTCTTTCAAGCTTTTGAAAAAAGACCCTGATGCAAAACTTATTGTTGCCCCGGCTGATCATTTGATAACAGAACCATCAGAATTTATTAAGACATCAAAGAAGGCACTGGATTTTGTAGATCATATCAACGCATTTGTAACACTTGGAATAAAACCAACATATCCTAATACAGGGTATGGATATATTCAACATGATACAACGGCAGCAGCGCCGGATATTTATAAAGTAAAAACGTTTACCGAAAAACCAAATGCAGAACTGGCGCAAACATTTATAGCAAGCGGAGATTTTCTTTGGAATGCAGGCATCTTCATTTGGAAAGTAAAAAATATCGTTACTGCATTTGAGAAATATCTTCCTGAGATGTACGAGGTTTTCGTTGCGGAAAAAGAAAAATTTAATACAGAAGAAGAAAAAGAAGCAATAGAACAGATCTATCCGCAATGCACTAATATCTCCATTGACTTTGGTATCATGGAGAAAGCGGATAATGTTTATATTATTCCATCATCATTTGGCTGGAGCGATCTTGGTACATGGAATAGTGCATGGGATAACATGGAAAGAGATTATCTGGGAAATGCGGTTGCGGGGAAAAATGTTATGATAATGGATGCAACAAAGTGTATGGTTCATGCGGAAAATGGCAAACTTGTCCTGTTGCAGGGCCTCGATGATTTTATAGTTGTAGATACAAAGGATGCCTTACTGATTTGTAGAAAAGATAAGGAACAGGAGATAAAAGAATTTGTGGCGGAGGTGAAGCGAAATAAAGGAGATAAGTACCTGTAAGTGGTATCTGCACTTTAAGCCGGGTTTTATATTTTTAGGAAGAATCTATGGCTATTCCTGTCAACAATATTTTATTCCTCGATATTGAAACAGTTCCTCAATATGCGGATTATAATTCTTTACCCAAAGACTGGAAGGAATTGTGGGATACAAAAGCAACTTCTCTTTTAAAATACCACGAAGAAGAAACAAAAGAGACGATCTATCATCGTGCAGGCATTTATGCCGAGTTTGGAAAAATTATTTGCGTAAGCTGTGGATTTATACAAGGAAATGGCAGCGGGAAGAAAATCATTCTCAAATCTTTTTATGGAGAAAATGAAGCAGTGCTGCTTGTGGAATTTTGTGATATGCTGAATAAGTGGACCAACAGTGACGAACAGAAATATTTATGTGCCCATAATGGAAAAGAATTTGATTTTCCATATTTGTGTCGCCGTCTTATAATAAATAAGCTTCCGATTCCGGCTATCATAAACGCCAGCGGTAAAAAACCATGGGAGGTCTGTCATGTTGATACTCTTGAATTATGGAAGTTTGGAGATTTTAAAAGTTTTACTTCTTTAAACCTCCTGGCTCATACACTTGGAATTCCTACACCAAAAGATGATATAGACGGAAGCAAGGTTTGGAGTGTTTATTGGAACGACAAAGATTTAAAACGAATTGTCAACTATTGTCAAAAAGACGTAGTCACTGTAGCTCAAATACTTTTACAAATGCAGGGAGAATCAGGTGTAAAACAGGAAAACATTGAAATAAAAGGATAAAGCCGGGAAATTTCAGCATTGTTTTTTCAGCCTTTGGCCCAGAACAATTATTTTTGCTGCCCCAAACATAAAAGGGATTTTCTCTAAAAGTTCGGGACTAAAAGGTGCGGTAGCTCAGTCGGTAGAGCAAAGGACTGAAAATCCTTGTGTCGGCGGTTCGATCCCGCCCCACACCACTGAAAGGCTCTGGTTAATTACCGGAGCCTTTTTATTTAATGTATTAATGACCAACATGGAGTATGATCTAAATAATGAAATGTTTCGATTAGCGGCAGAGCTTGTAAACCAAAGTTCAAGGAATATTTTTCTTACTGGTAAAGCCGGTACAGGCAAAACAACATTTCTAAAATATATAAGAGAAAATTGTCCTAAGCAAATTGCGGTAGTAGCACCTACGGGTGTGGCGGCGATCAATGCTGGTGGTGTAACCATGCATTCTTTTTTTCAACTTCCCTTTTCGCCCTTTATTCCAGATGTTGGCGGATTTAATAAACAAACCGGAGAAACCACAGATAAAAATAGTCTTCTTAGCAAGCTGCGAATGACGACCGAAAAGAAAAAGACCTTACAAGAACTTGAACTCCTTATTATAGATGAGATCAGCATGGTTCGTTGTGATATGCTCGATGCGGTTGATACGGTCTTACGTCATATTCGACGCCGCAATTATGAACGGTTCGGAGGGGTGCAGGTTTTGTTTATTGGAGATATGTTTCAGTTGCCGCCAGTAATAAAAGAACACGAATGGCGATTGTTGAAAGACTTTTATAGCAGCCCTTATTTCTTTGACAGTCTTGTAATAAAGGAAGAGCAGCCAGTTTATATTGAGTTTGATAAAATATACAGGCAAAGCGAGGAGAAATTTATTAATGTATTAAACCAGGTAAGGAATAATCAGCTTGATGATGATGGAAGAAATTTATTGGAGAAAAGATTTGCGCCAGATTTCAGAAGAACAAAGAATGACGGATATATAATTCTTACTACACATAATGAAAGGGCGAGAAATAAAAACGAAACCGAGTTAAACAGCCTTGCTAATAAGTCTTTTTCCTATAGAGCAGATATCGAAGGCGATTTTCCGGAGTCAGCTTATCCTGTGGAAGAACAACTGTTGCTGAAAGTTGGATCACAGGTTATGTTTATTAAAAACGATACGGAAAGGATCAAAAGATATTTTAATGGAAAAATAGGAATAGTAACAGAGCTTGATAATGATAAAATTCTTATTCAGTGTAAAGATGAATCGGAAACGATCGAAGTAAAAAAAGAAAAATGGGAAAACATTCGTTATACAGTCGATAAAAAAAATCGCCAACTAAGCGAAGAGGTTTTGGGATCTTTTACTCAATATCCTCTTCGACTTGCATGGGCGATAACTATCCATAAAAGCCAGGGACTAACATTTGATAAAGTAATTATTGACGCCGGAGAAGCTTTTGCACCGGGCCAGGTATATGTTGCTTTAAGTCGCTGCACAACATTGGATGGCATTGTGCTGCAAAGCCATATCCGATCAAATAGAATGTTTTCTGATGAAAGAATTGTTCGGTTTTCTAAAACCAATTCTTCTAAAAATATCCTGGAGCTGGAGCTGCAACGATCAAAAAGAAGTTATCAGCTTAAGATTCTTTTATCCCTTTTTGATTACAAGCAAATATTTGAAGATGCAAAAGAGCTCAATCAATATTTATCAGAGAACAGATCTTCTTTTAATGAAGAGTCGGAGAAGTGGCTTGACGAGTTTTTAAATGAAATCATTAAAGTGGATGGAACTGCTGAGAAATTTCAAAACCAGTTGCGATCAATTTTCAATCGGGAAGAAAATGCGGGTACAAATGAATTGCTGAAAGAAAGGATGAGTGCTGGAGCAATTTATTTTTTAGAAGAACAGAAGAAGCTAAGAGAATTATTAATTGGTTGCCCAATACTGACAGATAGCCGTCTTCATGCGAAAGAAATAAACGAAGCACTTAAAGAAATTTTTAGTGGGCTTTCAATTAAAAAGTATTTAATGGAAGGTCTTTCCGGGGTTTTTGATATCGAAACATATCATAAAAGAAAAAAGGATTTCACACTGCCGGCATTCAGTGTGAATGTATATGCGGGAGAGGCAAAAGAAAGAACGGAAAGCCCTCATCCTGTACTTCATCAGAGATTGAGAAAACTCAGAGATAATATTTGTTCTAAAGCGGATCTGCCAATTTATATTATTGCCGGCACCAATACACTTGATGAAATGAGTCGTTATTTACCACAGACCCTGGTTGAGATCAGAAAAATTAGTGGGTTTGGCGATGCAAAGACAGAAAAATATGGCCAGCAATTTTTGAATATCATACTTGAGTATTGCGGAGAAAAAAATCTTTCATCACTAATACATGAGAAGAATCCTAAAAAAGAAAAGAAAACCGAAAGTGGAGAAAAAAAGAAAAAGATCGACACAAAAGCAGAATCCTTCCGGCTTTATAAAGAAGGAAAACGTGTTGATGAAATTGCAAAAGAAAGAAACCTTACACAACAAACAATAGAGGGTCATCTTGCACACTATGTATCTATTGGCGAAATAGACATCGAAGAACTTGTTAGCAAAGAAAAAATTTCATTGATCGAGCCTCATACGAAAGAGTTTAAAGGCGGTAGCATCACAACAATAAAAGAAAAACTTGGTAGTAAGATTAGTTTTGGCGAAATACGTCTTGTGTTAGCCTCGTATACATTTAAAAAGGGATCGTCATCCGGCAATGATTTATAGCGTTTTTGTTTTTCAATGGCAGACACTAAACGCTATTCATTAAAGAGGAGTACAACTTTTCCATTGTTTATTTCAGGGTTTTCAATTAGCGTAAGCGCATCATGAATATCTGTAAATGAAAAACGATGTGTGATCATGTCTGCAACCTGAAGGTCTCCATTAATGAAATAGTCTATTACTTTTGGAAACTTATCATTGTGCAATCTTGAACCACGGACATCTATTTCCCTTGCGGTAATACTAAACTGACTTATAGCAGAAGGATTTTTATTAAAGCCAAGAGGGATCACTCGTCCGGCAGAACAGACATAAGAAATTGCTTGCTCAAAAGATCTTTCTGAACAAACTGCATCTATAACAACTGTAGCGCCATTTGAATCAGTTAATCTTAGAATTTCATTCTTTACATCTATCTCTTTTGCATTGATCGTCGCATCTGCACCGTACTGTTTTGCGATTTGAAGTTTGTCGTCAAACACATCTGAAATAAAACATGTAGCTCCATATAGCTTCGCCATTCTTAAAACGCTTAAACCAACCGGCCCTGCACCCATTACGAATACTATATCATTTTTATTTATTTCAGCTCTTGAACAAACCTGTTCGGCAATAGTAAATGGTTCGATCATTATTGCCTCTTCCCACGAAAGCGTTAGCGGGATCTTATAAATGTTTTTTTGCGGCAATACCAAAAATTCCTGGTATCCACCATCAACATGAACTCCACGTACTTTTAATTTACTGCAAACATTTTTTCTTCCAATTCTGCATTGATAACAATTTCCACAACTGATCACCGGATCCATCACAACACGATCTCCGATAGCAAAATCAACAACGTCCACACCTATTTCTATTATTTCTCCTGCAATTTCATGTCCTATAACTCTTGGGTACGTAGCAACCGGAGAGGAACCATGATAGATATGCATATCTGATCCGCATATACCCCCAGCTTTAACTTTTATTAAAACTTCGTCAGAAGATTTTATTACAGGCAAATCTCTTGTTTCAATAACAAGATTATTAGGAGATAGTACACACAATGATTTCATATCAAAAAAATTATTGAGCTATAGATTTGCCAACGACTTAACCTTGTTCCAAATATCATCATCTACTGGGATACCCAGCGACATATTTTCTTTTCTTGTTTTTAATGATTGTTCACCGGGATAATAGATCTCTTCGTTTTCTTTAGCGGGAATAGATGATTTGAGCTGGCCAATGGTTTCATTTAAAATATTATCAACAAAATCTTGCGAATTATTTTTTAATGGATCAATAGCGAGGAACACCTGCGAGCAACTACCGCAGCTACCCTGATTTAATTTATCAATGCCGGAAGTAGAGAGTCCGCCTGACAACAGTGCTGCAATCAGATCAAGCATAATAGAAAAACCAGATCCTTTCCAGTATCCAATTGGTAATATTCTTCTTGTTTCTTCAATAGCGGCCGGATCATTAGTCAGATTTCCATTATTATCGAAACCACCTGGATAAGGAAGCTTTTTATTTTTTAATCTTGTTACCTGTAGTTTGCCATATGAGTATTGCGACATTGCCATATCAAGAACAACGTGTCCTTCTTTCCTGGGAATCGCCATTATAAAAGGATTGTTTCCTATGGAACAGGATTTTGCACCCCACGGAGGCATGCAAGATTCTGT
>DATHDP010000038.1:0-26617 GCA_035318985.1 Chitinophagaceae bacterium | reverse complement strand
TATTCCGCGATCCAGGGAAATTATAAGGGTAAATCCATTTTCATTTGCAAAATCAATTCCTGCTTTACTTACGCCATAACCTTCGCGGTAACGATGCGGAATATAAAAATCGAGATTGGAATGAATTTTTTTCAGGAAACGATACATGCAGGCAACAGATGTTGTTCCATCCACATCGTAATCGCCAAATACCAGGATCTTTTCATTATTATTAACGGCTCGAATAATTCGTTCAACTGCTTTATCCATGTCTTTCATTAACCAGGGATCATGCAGGTCGTTCAATTCAGGGCGAAAATATTTTTTTGACTCCTCAAAAGTTACAACGCCCCTTTGTACAAGTATATCGCATATAATAGGAGAAATTTTAAGAGCCAGTTGGAGAGAATCAGATTCTTGCTTATCGGCATTTAATATTTTCCATCTTTTTTGCATCCTTAAATTTAAGCTTAATATTTTCTGTTGATCACAAAACTGATGAGGTCTTCAAGTCCTTTTCTTGAATCGTCATTGGGGAATTGATAAAGAATATCTTTCGCCATATTATAGAAATCATTCATTTTGTCCGATGCATATTGAATTCCTCCTGACCTGGTAACTAGATCCGCCACTTTTTTTACTTGTGCAGCATCTGTGTTTTTATTTTTTATGATGTAAATGATCTCCCTTCGAGTTTCTCTATCACAATTTTTTAAAGTATAAATAAGAGGTAGTGTTAGTTTCTTTTCTTTGATATCATTACCTGTTGGTTTACCGATCTTATCACTTGCATAGTCAAATAAGTCATCCTTTATTTGAAAAGCCATACCAACATATTCACCAAATGATCGCATTTTTTCGGTTTTCTCTTCATCATTCGAAGATGACCAGGCGCCGGCAGCACAGGCTGATGATAGCAATGAGGCCGTCTTGTTTCTTATAATTTCGTAATATACTTCTTCAGGAATGATTAGTGTTCTCGTTTTTTCCAATTGAAGCAATTCTCCTTCGCTCATTTTTCTTACAGCATCAGAAAGTATATGCAATACTTTATAATCATTATTATCTAGTGATAAAAGAAGACCCTTCGCAAGTAAATAATCCCCGATCAATACCGAAGCTTTTGTTTTCCATAATGCATAAACGGAGAAAAAACCTCTTCTTTCTGCAGAATCATCTACTACGTCATCATGAACCAAGGTGGCAGTATGCAATAATTCAACGAGGGATGCAGCCCTATAAGTGCTTTCCGTGATAGTTCCGCAAAGTCGGGCAGACAACAAGACAAACATCGGGCGAAGCTGTTTTCCTTTTCTTTTTACAACATATCGCATGATTCTATCTAATAGCGGGGCCCTGCTCTTTGCAGCCTCCCTAAACCTATCTTCAAAGGTTTTAAGTTCATTTTCGATTATTGTTGAGGGTAAATTCATTTTTTTAAGCGGAGCAATATACGCATCAAAAAAAATATTGCCGCCGAAGACAGGCATATTCCCCATCCAGGATTTTCTGTGGAACAAAATCTACAATGATTTTCAAGTAAATAAATAGCATAAAAATTTGGTTTGTAAGCGTCAATTTATATTTTTGCATATATTTTTGGACATCGTATTCTCTTATCAAAAACTAACTCTCAAGTTATGGCAAGCAAAAAGTACATTTTACTAGCTGGCATTATATGTCTGCTGGCATCAGGAAGTAATGCTCAGGTAGGCGCAAGCTATGATGTAAAAGACTCTTCCCTTATTCCTTCGAAAAGAATGCCTCAGCATTCTGAATTTTTAAATGGAACTTATAGTTTTCCGGCAAAACCACGCAATCAGTGGGAAATAGGTGTTAAGGCTGGGGCGTTTACTGTATCTGGTGACGTTCCTGCATTATTTCCTACACTAGGTTTTGGGGTGCATGCGAGAAAGGCATTTGGATATGTATTTTCTATGCGGGTTGAATATATGCATGGAAGTGGAAAAGGTTATAGTTGGCAAGCTGCAGGTAATTACGGAAGAAATACCGGCTTGCTTCCGCTGGGTACAGCTCCTAAGTATTCAACTTTTTTACTTGAACCTGGCCCAATTACAGGTCAGCCCAGGTATGTGGTAGCTGGTACAGGCGCAGTAGCTACTTCCAATACGCCGCGGGATGTCGTTTTTTATAACTATAAGACTGCAGTAAATGACCTCTCCTTTCAAGGGTTAATCTCACTTAATAATATCCGTTTTCATAAGGCGAAAACAGGTTTTAATATATACTTCTTTGGCGGTATAGGAGCAACTATTTTTGAAACAAATATAAATGCAGTGAATGGTGATGATTACGCATCTGGTACTTCTTATGCAGCAGGCTATAATAACATAGCTGCGACCAACACTTTTGTTTATGAAAACAGAAACGATATTAAGGATCAGGTTAAAGATCTTCTGGATGATTCATTTGAAACTCCGGCAGAAACTGAAGGCGGTGTAAGAAGACCAAAATTGTGGGGTACGACCGTTAAACCATCTGGCTCTGTTGGTTTTGGAATGGCTTTCAAATTGAGCGATCGGGTTAATATAGCTCTTGAGGAAAGGGCAACTGTAATTAAAACTGATCTACTTGACGGTCAGCGCTGGTCTGAACATGGAGTTTATGACCCGGTACTTACCTCTGACTATGATGCTTATAACTATCTAACTCTTGGTATTAATTTTAACATCGGTGGTCACGCTGTTGAGCCTCTTTTTTGGCTTAACCCACTTGATTATGCATACAGCGAGATTCGTAATCCGCGTTTGATGCGTTTGCCAAAACCAGTATTGCCTGATAGCGACTTGGATGGCGTTACTGACCAATTTGACCAAGAACAAACTCCTGAAGGCTGCCCTGTTGATACACATGGTGTAACACGTGATACAGATGGTGATGGAGTTCCTGACTGTAAGGATAAAGAAATTATTACTCCAACATATTGCCAACCAGTTGACGCTGATGGTATCGGTAAATGCCCTTGCGATACAACTTGTGTTGGAAGAGCAGTACCAATGACAGCACAGTGTTCACAACTTTTGGGAGCATTACCAAGCGTAGGATTTGCAAAGAACTCAGTTAAATTGAGTGATGATGCAAAAAGATTACTCGCTGTGGTTGCTGATCGTATGCGTAACTCTCCAGGTTGTAATGTAGTTGTAACCGGATATTGCGCAGGTAACAAAGTTGAGCAACAAAGAAGCTGGGATAGAGTAAATGCGATTATTAACTACCTGATCGAAAAAGAAGGTGTTAGCGGTGATCGCCTGATCTTTAAATATGGTGAAGAAGGTGGTGATTGCGATACAGTTGATATTCGTGCAGCAAATGAAGGAGAAGAAGGACCAAATAACGTTCCTGCTCCGCACCCAAATCTTAGAAAGAATTAATTAATAAGTTTTTGATAAAAGACCCCTGTTTTTCGGGGGTCTTTCTTTTTATACAAGTATATAAGTAAGCTGATTAAGGAAGTTAAATTTTCAGGCATTATTATAATAATCTTAACCACATTATCTTGGCATTCATTAATTTTTAGAGCAGATTTGCCAGATTAAAACTATCTTTGCCCACTTTTTATGAGAGTTTTTCTTTTGTTTATCATTGTCGGTTTAATCAGCAGTTGCAGCGGGATTAACAAGATTCTAAAGAACAAGGATCCTGAATACAAACTGCGTATGGCAGAGCAATACTATGTTAAAAAGAAATATAATTTTGCTCAAACCCTTTATGAGGATGTAATGCCGCATTTTAAGGGAACAGCAATTTTTGAAGATCTTTACTATAAGTATGCATATTGTGCTTATTATCAGAAGGATTATTTGAATGCCGAAAATCTTTTTAAAAATTTTCTTGAGGTTTTCCCCAATAGCACCAAAGCCGAGGAACTTGATTATATGCGGGCATTGTGTTATTATAAAATGTCTCCTAAAGTTCCTTTAGATCAAACTAATACGATAAAAGCAATGGGGATGCTACAGACTTTTATTAATACCCACCCAAATTCTGTAAGAAATAAGGAAGCCAATGAGTTTATTGAGATTTGCCATGAGAAAATGGAAGAAAAAGAGCGAATTGGAGCAAAATTATATTATGACTTAGGTCAGTTTAGGGCTGCAGGGGTGTCATACACTACTTTACTTAATGATTTTCCTGATTCTGAAAAGTGCGATGAATATAAATTAATGGTTATAAAATCTTACTTTAAATTTGCTGAGTTAAGCGTTGATGAAAGAAAAGTGGAACGTTTTGAGCAGGTAATAACGGAGTGTAATGATTTTATTGACCGTTTTCCTGACAGCAAATTGGTAAAAGAAGTTGAAAGATATGTTTCGCTAACAAATAACAACATAAAAAAAATATAAATAATGAGTAAATTAAGACGCCAGCTAAGCGTTGGTACCAGCAATATAGTTGAAACAAAGAACCTGAATGATATTAAAGAGAAAACAGGCAATTTGTATGAATCAATTTCCATAGTTGGGAAAAGAGCTAACCAGATAAATATTTCTTTGAAAGAAGAATTGCATAACAAATTGGAAGAGTTTGCCAGCCATACAGATAGCCTCGAGGAAATACACGAGAATAAAGAGCAGATCGAGATCTCAAAAGCTTATGAAAGGATGCCTAATCCAGCTTTACTTGCTACCCAGGAGTTTATGGAAGACAAGGTATATTTTCGTAAAGGAGAAGATGAGCTTTTCAGTTAATAAACTAACAGCGTATTTAATATTTAATAATTTATTTTGCGTCCCACTTCAGGGACGCTTTTAGTTTCTGATAGTTAGGTTTAATTTTATAAGCAAATGCTGAAAGGCAAAAAAATATTGTTAGGCATTACGGCAAGCATTGCTGCTTATAAATCCGCATTTCTAGTTCGGTTGTTAGTAAAAGCAGGTGGTGAAGTAAAAGTGATTATGACACCATCCTCAACTGATTTTATTTCAAAACTCACTCTTTCCACACTTTCAAAAAATAAGGTGTTGGTTGATTTGTTTGATGAGGATTCGTGGGCCAATCATGTTATGCTCGGCAGATGGGCTGATATAATGTTAATTGCCCCTCTGAGTTGTAATACGCTTTCTAAAATGGCTAATGGCCAGTGCGATAATTTATTACTTGCAGTTTATTTGTCTGCCACATGTCCTGTGATTGTTGCTCCTGCAATGGATGAAGATATGTGGCATCATCAATCAACAAAACAAAATGTCCAAAAACTTCTAGATTTTGGGAATAAGATTATTCCGGTTGACAAAGGAGAACTTGCCAGCGGGCTAGTGGGTGATGGACGAATGGCTGAACCAGAAACAATTGTAAAATTTATTGAAGATTGTCTAAATGTATCCCAATCCTTATCTGGAAAAAAAGTAATGGTTTCTGCCGGTCCAACATACGAGCCACTTGATCCTGTTCGTTTTATCGGAAATCATTCATCCGGCAAAATGGGGTTAGCAATTGCAGAAGAATTATATGCTCGTGGCGCTGATGTAACATTGATCATGGGACCATCATCAATTAATTTGCCTGGGTATGGAATAAATTCAGTTAGAGTTAATACAGCAGAAGAAATGTATACCGCTTGCACAAAACAATTCGACAAATCAGATATTGGTGTAATGGCTGCAGCTGTTGCTGATTATACGCCGGTAAAAGTGGCTACAGCTAAGATTAAAAAAGATAGTGACGAACTTGTTATTGAATTAAAAAAAACAAAAGATATTTTAAAAAGCCTGGGAGAAAATAAATCTTCTAATCAAGTATTAGTAGGATTCGCTTTGGAAACAAATAATGAACGTGAAAATGCCCTCGGAAAATTGAAGAACAAAAACGCCGACATGATTGTGATGAATTCATTAAACGATGAGGGAGCCGGTTTCGCTACCGATACAAATAAAATCACCATCTTTGATAAAGGCGGCAAGGAATTTAAATATGAACTTATGTCAAAAAGGGAGGCAGCTAAAAATATTGTTGATACCATTATCCAATTATACTATGCTTAAACAAACGATTCTCCTTATTTCATCTTTCATTATTTATTTATTTGGTCAATCCCAGGAGATCAGGGCAAGGCTAACAGTAAATGTGAATAAGGATAGAATACCCACAACAATCGATAGAAAAATTTTCCAGACTCTTCAAGCGGGTCTTACAAATTTTGTCAATAACAGGAAATGGACAAGTGATGTTTTCCAACCATCAGAAAGAATACAATGCAATTTCCTTCTAAGTATAAATGAAGTTGTTGGTACTAATGAGTATCGAGCAACGCTTACTGTACAGGCAGCCCGCCCTGCATACAACTCGACATATCAATGCCCGCTGATAAATTATATGGATGAAACTATAGTGTTTAAATATGTTGAATTTCAGCCAATAGAATTTAATGAGAACCGTGTTCAGGGAAATGATCCTTTGGTGGCAAATCTGACAGCTGTATTCGCATATTGGGTAAATATTATTCTTGGGTTTGATTATGATTCTTTTTCCTTGCGTGGAGGCGATCCTTATTTTGTCAAAGCACAGAATATTGTGAACAATGCGCCGGAATCAAGTGAAATTTCTGGTTGGAAAAATTACGAAAATCAGAGAAATCGTTATTGGCTCGCCGAAAATATAAATAACAACAGGTTTGCGCTTATTCATGATGCTATCTATTTATATTATAGAAATGGCATGGATCTGTTGTATGAAAATGAAGAGGAAGCCAGGAATGGTGTTTTAAATTGCCTTAATTATTTGTCAACTATTAATAAAGAGAATCCCAATTCAATGATCATGCAATTCTTTTTCCAGGGGAGAAGCAATGAATTGGTAAAGATTTTCAGCAAGGCAAAAAAAGATGTAAAAGACCGGGCCTTAAATCATTTATTGAAATTAGATGTTACCAATGCCCGCATTTATAATGACCTCAAATGAGATTTTTCCTTTTTATAATTCTTTTCATTTTAAACTTTGGATGTATTAGGGATAACAAAATTCCAAAAGATATTATCCCTCAAAATCAAATGCGTAAGATAATGTGGGATCTCATGCGTGCAGATGCTTATGTGAGCGATTTTGTAATGAAAGATAGCACCCGCGATAAAAAAGCAGAAAGTGTTAAGCTTTATGAAAAAATATTTGAGATTCACGCTACCTCCCAGGAAGTTTTTAAAAAAAGCCTTGTATTTTACCAAAACAGGCCTGATCTCTTTAAAGTTATAAGTGATTCACTTCGGGCTGATGAAAAAAAGTCTCAGCAATACCCGGATGAAAAAAAGCCGCAGATTGATACTACATTAAGAAAAATGAAATTGAATAAGAAACGAATCGAAAAGAAGCCTTAGGTTTACTTCCTTGTATTTTTGTTTAATAAATTTTTCAATATGAATAAAATTGTAAATGGCGCTAATGAAGCAATTAGTGATATTAATAACGGAGCTACTATAATGTTGGGTGGGTTTGGACTCAGCGGCATTCCTGAAAATTGCATTGATGCTTTGAAACGTAAAGGCTGTACTGATCTTATTTGTATTTCTAACAATGCAGGTGTTGATGATTTTGGATTAGGATTGTTACTTAAAACAAGGCAAATAAAAAAAATGCTAAGTTCCTATGTTGGAGAAAATGAAGAATTTGAAAGACAATTGCTGAGTGGAGAACTGGAAGTCGAGTTGATACCACAGGGTACATTAGCAACAAGGATCCAGATGGCAGGCATGGGCATTCCAGCTTTTTTTACACCTGCTGGTTTCGGAACAGAAGTAGCGGATGGAAAAGAAGCAAGGGAATTTAATGGCAAAATGTATTTGATGGAAAATGCACTTCATGCTGATTTTGCAATTGTGAAGGCATGGAAAGGAGATAGGTTCGGAAATCTTGTATTTAGAAAAACAACAAGAAATTTTTCAACATCCATGGCAAAGGCCGGAAAGGTCACTATTGCGGAAGTTGAGGAGTTGGTTGAACCAGGAAAATTGGATCCGGATCACGTACATGTAGCCGGAATTTATGTGCATAGGGTTTTCCAGGGAAGTAATTATGAAAAAAGAATAGAAAGAAGAACTGTTCAAATTAAAAACTGATCAAGCAAAATTTATGGCTATTGATAAATATGGGATTGCAAAAAGAATTGCGCAAGAGCTTAAAGATGGCATGTATGTAAATCTTGGGATTGGTATTCCAACTCTTGTTGCCAATTTTATCCCAAATGGAATTAGCATTATGCTGCAAAGTGAAAACGGAATGCTTGGAATGGGGCCTTACCCGGTAGAAGAAAAGATCGATGCGGATCTTATTAATGCCGGCAAAGAGACGGTAACAGTTTTACCCGGAGGCGCTTTTTTTGACAGCGCTGAAAGTTTTGGAATGATACGAGCAGGAAAAGTGGATCTAACTGTATTAGGCGCCATGGAAGTAAGTGAAGCTGGTGATATTGCTAACTGGAAAATTCCCGGGAAGATGGTGAAAGGAATGGGGGGTGCTATGGACCTGGTTGCAAGTGCACGAAATATTATAGTTGCAATGATGCATACAAATCCAAAAGGTGAATCGAAACTACTACCTATATGTCAATTGCCACTTACAGGAATAAAATGTGTAAAAAAAGTAGTTACTGATTTGGCAGTGCTTGATATTACTTCAAATGGTTTTAAATTATTAGAAAGAGCTCCCGGTGTTAGCGTTGATGAGATCCAATCAAAAACTGCTGGTAAATTGATTATAGAAGGGGATATTCCCGAAATGAAAATTTGAGTTGGCTAGATCAATTAATCAACAAGATTATTTTTAACTGCAAAGAATACAAGACCTGCTGTATTACGACTTCCAAATCTTTCCATTAATCTGTCTTTGATCGCTTCAACCGTTCTTGCGCTGATCTCCATTTTTTGAGCAATTTCCTGGGCCGTAAATTCCATACAGATGAACCGAAGCACATCTCTTTCCTTATCATTCAAGGTAATTTCGCTGTTCAGTGAAGGAACAACTTTCTGACGGGCATGCGAACGTTTTAGTAAAATGCGGTTGACAAAATTATTTAGATAATATCCTTTTTCATATACATCCATTATGGCTCTTCTTATTTCCTGGGGCTCAGCATTTTTAAGAAGATATCCATTCGCTCCATTTTCCATCATATGATATACGAATCTTTCATCTTCATACATCGTCAATACTACAACTTTTATATGCGGATATTGTTTACTTACGATCTTGGTGGCCTCCATTCCATCCTTGCCAGGCATTCGAAGATCCATCAGTATTACGTCAGGCTCATTACCGGGAATTCCCTTAATTAATTCTTCACCATTTTCTGCTTCAAGTACAAATTTTATATTGGTATATGGCCGAAGTGAGAGAATAACCCCTTTGCGAAAAATTTTATGGTCATCGGCAATGGCTACTTTAATAATCCCCATAGTTATCAGATTGCACTAAAATTATTAATTAATTCAAAGCCACGAACATAATATTCTGAATACAGTTTTTATGAGCTGTATGGTTCATCTTTGGGTACTTCAATCGTTACTTTATAATAAGTTTGAGAAATATCTTTTTCAAAAAGAATTTCGCCTTGCAACAAACGAATACGGCTACCAATGTTTTTTAAACCCAGGCCGATATTGCTTTTATTCAATTTTTCAAAATCTGACTGTACGATACCGCGACCATCATGGTGAATGCGGAGATAAAACTTATCTGCATGTACATTCTGAGTTAAATGGATAAAACTTGAATTACTGTGTTTAAGAATGTTATTGATCAATTCCTGTATGATACGGAATACAAGTAATTCCTTTTCCGGTTTCAGCCTGTCTTTATAATCATGAAAACGCTGACTGGCATTTACCGTGCCACTGCCACTGATTTTTTGAAACAGGTCATTTATGGCTGATTCCAATCCAAAGTTTTTAAGTGTTGGCGGCATCAGGTCATGACTTATGTTTCTTATTAATTGTATAGTGTCATCAATGATCTGTCTTGCCTGGTAAATACTTTGAAGCTGGTGTACCTTATCCTGGTTTACGAGATTTTCGTTTAAATAGAGTCTTGCTGTGGCCAATAATGGGCCTGCATCGTCATGCAGATCTGCTGCCAGGCGTTGACGTTCTTCCTCCTGCATTTTAATAGAAGCATTCAGCATCATTTTTTGCTGATCTATCTCAAGCTGCTGAAGCTTTTGCTGAAAACGCTGTACCCTGCGCTGGTGCATAATAATAAAGACCACAAGCCCGATAGTAAGTACAAGCATGCCGATAGTACCCAAAAAGAGTGCAGTGGTAGTAGATGTATTGGCTTGTAGTAAAAACATAATGGTGGATTAGATCAAATTCATGTCAAGATTCGGAATGTTTTTAGAATGATTTTGAGGTTTATTTACTGGATGCTTTTTATAAATAAAAATGGAAAATGCGAATAATAAATTCTTGGTGATCTCGGCCACATAAGTCATGTTTTTGAATTTATCAATTTCGCTTTCTGTGAGACTATTGATGAGAATATAAAAGAAGAATGATCCTCCTAGATATATCATGATCCCTACTGCTAGCCAAAAGCCATAATGGTTATAGATAAAAACATCTTTTGTATTCTTTGAAAATTCGTAAAAAAAATAAAATATATATATGAATACCAAAATGGTCTCGATACCAATTGAAATACTATCAAGTTTTGTGAAATCAACAGACGTTATATAAAAGAATTGATAAAGACCGAACAAGATGGAAACAAGGATTATTATTTTTCTAAATCCTTTACTTTGGATGGTGAACCAAAAGAAATAGGCAAAAAACGAATATTCAAGAAGAGTATATAAGCCTTGAAAATAATTATTTATAAAATTTTGAGGCAGATAATCGTAAATAAATAATAGGCCAAAAAACAGTATCCCATATAGGACAAGCAATGCCAATATTCTGTGTTTAAACTTGCCTATGATAAGAATAAAACAGAGCGGTAGAAGTAAATAGGAGTATGTTACGTAGGTAAGCAAAAAGTTTTTCTATATTTGGATTTGCTCCAAAAATAGAAAAACTTTGCTTAGAATGAAATAGTTCAGGGTTTAATCTTCAACCCATATTGATATTTCCACGCTAGAGCTACTTGGCCAAACTCTTTTTTCAAACTTTTTCATAACACTTAATTTTTAGCCTTAAGATTAATTGTGTGGTAAAAATTGCCCAAATGCCGTGTGTTTTCAAGTGAGAGGTATTTGGTGTTTGGATACAAAACCTAATAAAACATGCTACCAGAAAGAGTTTCAGCTATTTTTGGAAGTATTTGTACGACATAAATTCGAGTAAAAATTCTAAGTAATTTTAGTATTTTTACGGGTATAAAAATAGTAGGTTTACCGGAAATTATCCGATTTTTATGGCATTTGTTAACAGATGTGGAAAACAATAAGAAGTGTATTTGTTACACGGGAGATAGCTTGGGTTCGAAATATAAAAGAAGTTGATTGACTGCGGAGTTCGCAATGGTCTTCAAAGGATAATGTGATTTCTTTTTTGGACGGTTTTTTCCCGATTGAGATCGGGAATAGGACATTGGATATTGAGGGAGCTAATCCTCGTCAATCAACTTGAATCAAATGTAGACACGCATTCTAATGAGTGCAAGAGCAAATCTGCTCAACTTTATTGTTATGGTTTTTACTGACCTGGTCGTATATATACAATAAATTTTCAGGGCTGTTTACATGGTAGATCTTTAGAATGGATATTAAAAACAAACAAACAAACAAAGTGATCAACTTATTTGTAGTTATGATCTATTATTTATTGATTGTAAATAATTTGTTCAAATGCCTTCAAAATTTATTGATTATAAAAAAGGAGTATTTTCGTCCAGCTTTTTACTTAACCCATTAAAGCGAACCAAAACACATGATTGCTGATCAAATCAAAGTTGCTATTGCCGACGACCATAAAATATTCCGTGATGGAATAAAAATGGCGCTGCGAGATAAGGAATACCTGAAAATACTTTGGGAGGCTGAAGATGGAAAAGATCTGATGCATAAACTGAAGCTCAAGATGCCTGATGTAATATTGATGGATATCCGGATGCCGGAAGTAGACGGTATCAATGCCATCAGCCTTATAAGGAAGGAATACGAAGCATTAAAGATCATTGTCCTTACCATGTATGATGACCAGGAAATGATCACAAAGATGATGGAGATGGGCGCCAATGCATACTTAACTAAGACAACTGATCCGGAAGAAATATACCAGGCGATACTTACCTGTATGAATGATGACTTTTATTTTAATGACCTGGTAAATAAAGCCGTCCTGCTTAAACTGCAGCATAAAAAGAAAGTAAGGCAGTTTTATCCTAATCCTGTAAAGCTTTCAGAAAAAGAAATAAAAATATTAAAATTGATCGCGGAGGATAAAACAACAGAAGAGATCTCAAAAGAGGTATTTCTTAGTCCACGGACTATTGAAACCATACGCCAGAACATGAAACAAAAGGTGGGGGCTAAGACTATAGCGGGGCTGGTAATGTATGCAATGCGTAATAAGTTATTAGAGTAAATAGATATTTGTAGTCAATATATCTAAACGAAGCATTTCTATATCCATAAAAAATCTCTCATGCCTCAAAATCTTAAGCCTGAAAACGTCAACAATTCTTTTTTTGACGGCTATTATAAAGATATCTGGCGACAAATTTTCCCTGAAAAAACGACAAAGGCCGAAGTTGATTTTATTGTAGAAGAAGCAAAGCTGAATACTGGTAGCGATATCCTTGATTTAATGTGTGGCTATGGGCGGCATACTCTTGAATTTGCAAGAAGAAAAATAAATGTGACAGCCGTAGATAATCTTCCTGATTATATCAATGAAATTAATGAAAAAAGCAGATCTGAAGGATTACCACTTCAATGCATCTGTACTGATGTTTTAGAAATGCAGATCGATAAAGAATACGATGCAGTTATTTGCATGGGTAATAGTTTGCAGTTTTTTGATGAAGAAGATGTAGTTCGCTTGCTTTCAAACATATCTGAGCATTTGAAAGTCAAAGGGAAACTTTTTATTAATACATGGTCCATTGCTGAAATTGCAATGAATAGTTTTAAAGAAAATAGCTGGAGCAGAATAGAGGAGCTTCTTTTTTTGACTGAATCAAAATTTCTTTTTCATCCTACAAGAATAGAGACAAATAGTATTATTATAACCGATACTGGTGAAAAAGAAGAAAAAGTGGGGATCGACTTTATTTATAGTATTTCGGAACTGGAATCTATGTTCAATAAAACGGGATTTCAATTAAAAGAAATTTATAGTATTCCCGGTAAAAAGCGATTCACGGTTGGAGAACCAAGAGCTTATATTGTTGCGGAGAAAATATAAATGATCTACTTCACTTCTTAATAATCAGATTTTAAAAACGGGAACTTCTTTAAGGATAGATAAAAGGAAAGTTGACTGCCCGGAGACAGTGCGTTGGTTTTTACAAAGGATTTGGAAATTTCTTTTTTGGACGGTCTGGACATTGGACGGTTTCGGATTGCGAAGTATGCAGTGAGTCCGTATCAATCAACTTTCTGAAACAAAACTATTGTTGTATCGCATACGATACAAGAGCAAAACTTCCTGATATTTCGATTATGGTTTTTACTGATGCTATCGTAAACATCTCATTCATCATCGAGTAGTTTTGCTCGCTATCGGTTTATTACTTGTATATTCCACATACATAAAATCAGGTACTTGTACTATGGTACATGTTGCAGGAATTTTACAATTTGCACTTCGAAACGATTTAAGAAAATAAGTTTTAAAAAAAATCGTTTATTTACTAACCAATATCCGATGGGATCGTACGATTTCATCAAAAATTTTTAAAACCAATCATTTCATGAAAAACCCTGAAACAACAACCCATGTAATTAAAGTGGCCATTGCTGATGATCACACACTTTTCCGTTCCGGTGTGAAAGCATCTTTGACTGCGCATAAGGATATACACATGGTAGCTGAAGCTGAGAATGGCATGCAGATGCTTAATTTATTAAAGCATATTCAACCCGATGTTGTACTTCTTGATATTTCAATGCCCATTATGGATGGCCTTGCAACATTACCCGAAATAAAAAAATTATATCCTGGCGTGAAAGTGATCATGCTCAGCATGCACAATGATCATTCAATGATCAGCCGCATGATGGAGATAGGTGCCAACAGCTACCTGACAAAGGAAAGTGGCGCTGAAAAAATTTACGAAGCGATCAAACAGGTATATGAAAATGAGTTTTTCTTTAATGATCTTACTAATAAGGCATTATTGAGCGGCTTGCGCAATAAGACTTTTGCTGATGCTCACAAGCCTGCAGAAGTTCATTTGAATGAAAAAGAAATTACTATCCTGCGCCTGATGTGTGAAGAGAAAAGCACAAAGGAAATTGCAGACATAGTTGACCTGAGCCCCCGCACCGTTGAAGCTATCCGTGACAAATTAAAAACTAAGACTGGTACAAAGAGTATGGCTGGATTGGTTATGTATGCGGTAAAAGCGGGAATTGTTGAGCAATAAAGAAATAACAATTATCATAATGGAATGGCATCAGGTAACGATGCCATTTTTTATTGCGAACATAACAAGACCTGCGGTGTTTCGTACACCAACCTTTTCAATTAATCGCTGACGAATTCCTTCTACTGAACGTGGACTGAGAAAAATTTCTTTTGCAATTTCAGCCGCGGTTTTTTCTTCGCAAATCATTTTAAGCACCTCTTGCTCCCTTTCTGAAAATTCCACATTCTGATTAAAAGAGGGTTTGAAATTATTTTTGATAACAAGTTTTTTTAAGAGCGCCTTGTTTACAAGGTCGTTGAAATAGTAACCATTCTCGTAAACAGCATAAATGGATTTTCTTATTTCATCTGGCTCTGTATTTTTAAGCAAATAACCATTAGCACCAATTTCCATGAGATGGATTATGAATTTGTCTTCTTCATACATTGTTACTACCAGCACTTTTACATTTGGAAATTTTTTACGAATTATTTGAGTGGCTTCCATGCCATCCATGATCGGCATTTTTAGATCCATAATAACAACATCAGGCAAATTTTTTCCAAAACTATTTATCAGGTCTTCTCCATTATCCGCTTCGAATATTACTTCAAGTGCTTTATCGCTGGCAATACATTTTTTTAATCCTTCGCGGAAAATTTTATAATCATCTGCTATGGCAATCTGTATCTTTTTTTCCTTGGTCATATAATTACAGGTATTGTTAATTGAATCGTGAAAGTACCCGTACCTAGCTGGGTGAAAAGAATATTTCCTTTTAGTAAAATTATGCGGTTTTGAATATTTTTCAGACCTAACCCCGCAGGTTTAAATCTTAATTCTTCAAATTGCTCCTGGGTTAACCCATCTCCATTATGTAGAATTGTGAACTTCAGCTCTTTTTCAGTGAGAGTTGATTTGATATTTATAAGTTTCGGATGAGCATGCTTTATCAGGTTATTAACCAGTTCCTGGACAATACGATAAACTGCGAGGTCTGTTTCAGCATTTGAGATCTGGTATTCGTCGTCAAGGTCTACTGTACTGTTTACAACCGTGCCTCCCGTAATCTTTTTCATAAAATGACGAATTGCTTCATTTAATCCGAATTCTTTTAGAATTGTGGAATGAAGGTTATGAGAGATGGTGCGAACTTTCTGGATCGATTCGTCGATCATTTCTTTCACTTTTGCATGATCCTGCTTATCGTCTTCAGAAAGATTATTTGTATTCATTTCAACAAGAAAGATACGTGAAGAAGAAAGTAAAGCGCCAACCTCATCATGTAACATTTCTGCGATCCGGTGTCTTTCGCCTTCTTCACTTCTTACGGCTGATTCTATCAATTGATTTTGTTGGTGTTCCTTTAACTGACTCATTTGTTTTTGCAGCAACCATTTCTTACGCTGGTTTACCATCATTAAAAGCAAAAATCCTGCTGCAAGCAAAAGCATCGCAGCAACCCCTATAGTGATCATAAAGGTAATATCAAGTAACAAAATGTCGATCAGTTTATTCACGAGTAAAGAATTCATTTTGCTTTTTTAAAACCGATAGCAATAAAGATCATTAAAACAATGTAAATAAGGTTATGAACATTCCAGATGCTTATGGCATAATTTGTTTCTGCGTTGATCAGGTAATTGTAAAACAAGAAGATCAAAAAATTTACAGAGGTATAAAGTGTAAGACCCATTACAATCCAAAAGGGAGGCAAAGCTAATGGTGATTTAATTTCGTCATTCATATTTACTGTGTAATAATATAAAAGACAATAAAAGAGTATGATAGCTGCTTCTATTGTGAATAATCTGCTACTGAATGACAATACGATACTTTCAAAAAATATAAAATTAATAATTACACCTATTAAAAAAACACCGGTGATGACTATATATGTTTTCTTGTATAGAGGATTTACCATATAAAAAAACCATGCAAATAGTAATAAACGTAAAAACGAGTTGATATTATAAAAAATGAGAGTATATAAATACTTACCGTGATATAACCACCAGAAAGTTTTCTCGACCCAGTCTTTTATTCCTAGTTCTTTGGATTTCCAGGTGATGTCAACTACCACGCCGAGTAATAAGGCAATTAACAGGTAGATTAGTAATGGCCTGGTCCAAATAGCTCTCGGCTTTATCCATATAAAAACAATCAGAGGTATGAGTGTTGCCCACACCTCTGACCAATCCAATACTCCTTCTAAAATTTTTCCCATTGTTGTTAATTATCTCCAGGTTGATTAGGTGGGCAAGGATTAGCTAGAGCTCCACTGCTGGTCCCCTCAATGGCAACTGTGTAATTAACATGGGGATTTTTTGATATAGTTCCTGAAAATAGTAACCCTTTACCCTTTGGAAGTTGATTTAACACCATGATCAGTTTTTTCATTTCATCAGCTTCCTTTTCAATTTTCTTGTTTACATCATCATCCAGATCTGCAAAGCTGAATTCTATACTTAACTGAACTTCCATATTACCAAAAGCTATAGGCTCATCGTGTGGATCCGGCAAATCGAATTCACGATTATCGCCTGCCGGACCATCTTTACAATACACAGGCGACCCAATATTCCATTTTTTAAGGCTACCAGATTTTTCTTTTTTTGCTGCGTAAGCTACGAGGCCGAAGGTGGCAGTGTCATCTTTTAAGTACCTTAATACACATTGAAAAAAAATCTTACCAATTTTCTTTCCTTTAATTGAATCAAGGAGCTCATCCTTTGTCACTCGCTGTGACAGTAAAATAATTTTTGCCATAAAATTTTTTTAGGTGGTTAAGAAAAATTTAAAATATACGGCTTAAAATTTATGGTTTCAGGGTATGAAATTTGTTTAATTACCGGGCTGATTTGGTGGACATGGATTTGTATCAGGTATTGCAAAAGTAGCCGTAGCTGTTATATCTTCATTTTTATGATTATACACCTTTATTTTAAATACAAGATGTGGCTTATTGTCATAAGATTGAGTAGTAAACGTAGGTATTAAGATAAGATGATCAAATTTATAGGTATGGTGATTTGGCGGTGGCCGCATCAAATCAGATGTTACTATTTCATTATTGCCCAATACTAAACTTGTTACATCAAGTTGAGTAGGTGGTCCAACTGTCGGTGTAACTTGAATTGGGTTAGTATTTGCTCCATAGTGACCATGGTTAGTTGCTGGGTAAAGCAACAAATTCATTGTATTTAAGGGGTCGTTAATATTAGCAAATTCAAATTTTAGTAATAATTTACTTGGGTTCAATTGACCAACACCACCAGTAATAGCTGGTAGGTCTGTAGCATTAATTCTATAATTTGAAAGATTTATGCTTACTGTCCCCACTTCGGCTTTTGCATTATCTGTTTTATTTGTTGATGCCGTGGTTGTGTTTGTAGGTTGATCCGTCGCATTGTTGCAAGAATTAATAACTACAAATAAGAATGAGCATGCAATCAACAGAAAAAAGCTAAAGCTCTTTTTAAGCAATTTGTTTTGGTACCTCATAAATTTAAAGTTTTGGTAGTTAAAAAATCCGGAAGGGAGTCTTCTATATAGGCGGGAAAGCATTTTAAATGTATTTATTTAATTCCAAATATCAAACAGGGGTAACGGTAAAACCAGCGTACAAGTACGCATTCTAAAGAAAAGGAGTTTCTACGCAGGCGTCTTTCAGCAATTACCATGTTAGTACGCTGTCATAGTTATACGAGATGATACGCATAGCGAATTGTTATCATAACGTACTAGTTCCTAATGTTTTTTTTGAGTAGATGCTACCTTGTTCCAGGGGCACCTGTGAGGCAAAATTGTGGTATAAAAATTACCGCAATGAAACCTCAACAAATCTACCGCATCAGTCTCGCAGCCATCATGATCTGCTCCTTTATGCTGGCTCCAATTAGCTCAAGTGAAGCTATTAATAAGTCAAAAAAGATATCCTTCAACACCCAACAGCAGGTAGTTGATGAAGGGTCTTCTAAACAGACAAATAATATTGATCTTACGATCCCTTTAAGTAATAAAAAGGAAAAAGAAAAGAATGGTGGTCATAATGAGGATCAGCCAAAAGCAAAACATCATTCTGATGAAGAAAAACATAAAAACCATGTTTATCATTATCACAGGATAAAAGCAAAGAAAAAGATTCATACAACGTTTTTGCAATTATGCCTGAAAATTTTTATTGCAATTAGTTTTATTTCAGTATTACTTTGCGGCTACCTGAGTATTGGTCATTGAAATGAAAAAATATTTTAATTATAACGGAAGGTTTTTTGCGGATGATGAAACAGTTCTATCTAAAGACGATAGGAGTTACCGGTATGGCGATGGACTTTTTGAAACAATGAAATTGATAAATGGAAATATTTTATTGGAGGACTACCATTTTGAAAGATTGTTTTTGGGTTTAGAGGTTTTAAAATTTAATACCCCTGCTCTTTTTACAAAACAGAAAATTGAAAAGGAAATTAGAGAACTGAGTAAAAAGAATGGATGCGAGAGATCTGCGAGAATTCGTCTGTCAGTATCAAGAGGAAATGGCGGGCTTTATGATTGCTACAATAAATTTTCTTATTTAATTGAATGTTGGCAGTTAGAGCAAAAGGGGTTTAATGAAAATGGATTGATCATTGATGTTTTTCCTGATGCTAGAAAAAGTATTGATGTTTTTTCAAATCTTAAATCTGCCAACTATCTTCCTTATGTAATGGCGGCTATTTGGGCTAGAGAAAATAAACTGAACGATGCTTTAATTCTGAATCAGCATGACCAGATATGTGATTCAACAATTGCCAATATTTTTTGGGTAAAAGACAACAAAATCTTTACACCACCATTAAATGAAGGTTGTGTTGCAGGTGTAATGAGAAAAAAAATTTTCGCACTGGCAACCCAGGATTCTGATCATCTCATGCAAGAAGCTGTTCTTAGTCAGGAGATCTTGCTCCAGGCAGATGAAGTTTTTCTCACGAATGCTATTACAGGTATAAGATGGGTAAAAGAATGCAGGGGCAAGATTTATAAGAATACAATTAGTAGTAAAATATTTACGACACTGGATCAAATAATTTAGTCAAACCTTGGGTTTACAAAATTATTCAGCTTGGATCCGAACCGATAATTAAGACCAAAACTGGTATAGAAACTATAACCCGAAGCGATTTGTCTGCGGCGAGTAAGAACTTCTGTGACATCGGCTTCTTCTTTCGGTAAATAAATTTGATCCCGGCTTAATTCTGCATAAGAGTAAAAATTAAAAGATAACCCACCGGTTATGCGTATATCAACTTCTCCGTTTACACTAAGATTCAAATATTTCCAATCATGGAAATAATTATGATAATCTACTCCAAATTCTATAGTGCCCCACTTTTGCTTGAAAGATAGATTGGCTTCTAAACTCTGTCCATAAAGAGTTTCCTTAAGCTTATCATACAGGGTTGTATCGAAATATGAGTTTCGCCTTGCATCAACAGTATAAGACAGAGTGAAAAATTTTGTATTCACTTCTTTGTATGGATAAATGTCATATTCAAAACCTGTACGAAAAAGTAACCTGCCTTTATTATTTGAAAAGCTACTGCGGGATAATTCTACCTGGTATCCATATGACCAATGGTCATTAATACTTTTTATGAGATAGTGTTGAAAATTATAACTCTCATTTTTGTTTACTATCTTTTGTTTCGTTGTACTATCTTCCAGGTAATAACTATCCCTGTTTTTGTTACCATATGCTTCAAAGCCTACTTTCAATTCTTCGGTTACACGATTTGCAGCAAAATTTGCTCCCACGCGGGAAGTCTTATAAACTTCGTCAGCACTTATATTCCCATTTGCTCCTGCACGAAACACCCAATAATTCCAGGGGTCTTTGGTAATAGCTGAAGTATCTTTCCTTTTTTCATCCATTTTTGTTTTCATTTCAATTACTATGTCCTTTCCATTGCCAGCTTTAACGATGTAGGGGGTTAGACCCAACTTTAGATATTTGATCAACAGATCTCTTTCTTCAAAATCAGTTGCATTAGCATCCGTATTAAATCGTAATGTATCTGTCATTTGCTTGAACTTATTTTGTCCGAAGAAAATAAGTTGGTACTGACTCCCGCCGCCTCCAGTTTCCTGTTCTGTTATTAGTATATGCAGATCTGCCGCCTGGTTATCTAATAAAAAATCAACGATATTAATTTCTGTTTTTATGAAAGTCTGGTCGCACCGTGTATTGCTGCAATCAATAAATACTTTTAGCCTGTGGACGGGTTGATTATTATTCTGAGCTTTTATCAGCAAAGTGATAAAAAGCAGCGTAAGTACCAGGAAAGGCTTTCTCATGTTGGTGTGTGGTTTGGGTTTTCGATTTACAAATAACGCATCAATACATAACCTCTTGTGTTAACGAAACGACAAAAACGATGATTCAAGAGCAAAATAAATCCATAACTGAATAACGAATAAACCTACTTTATGAAAGGAACAACTCACTTGATGATTGGACTGAACTAACTGGTAATTGTGTCGCTGCTATTTTATACAAAGTTTCTATTGCCTGTTTTCCATCATTGCCAAGATCGATCGAAAAATTATTTACATATAGTTCGATATGCTGTCGCATTACATCTTCACTCATTTCCTGTGAATGTTGCTTTACATAGTTAGTAATTAAAGGATAATTACTAAATGCAAATTCAATACTCTTTCTTATGAGCCTGTCTATTTTTAAACTTGTTTCTTTTTCTATTGATCTTTTAACAGCTATACCACCTAATGGGATCGGCGCTTTCATTTTTTCTTCCCAATATTCACCCAGATCAGTTACTTTATGTAGTCCCTTTTGTTGATAGGTAAAACGATTTTCATGTATGATCACGCCAAGTTCTGTTTGTTCTTTTAAAACTGTTTCTTCGATCTCTGAAAATATCATGTGCTTTTTATTCTTTGCTTCCGGGTATGCAAAGGAGAATAGAAGATTAGCAGTTGTGTTCTTTCCGGGTAATGCAATTGTGGCTTGTTGAAAGTTAAAAGTAGAATGTTGAATGTTTTGTTTTGAAATTAACAAAGGACCAACTCCTTTGCCCAAGGCAGCACCTGAGTTTAGTAAAACATATTTATCAAGATTTTGAAAAAAAGCAGGATAGCTAAGTTTTGTTATATCGATTTTTTTTTCAAATGACCATTTGTTTAGTGTCTCTACATCTTCAAGCAATACATCAAACTCCAAACCTTCTGTATCGATCTTTTTATTTACCAATGCATCAAAGATGAAGGTATCGTTAGGACAAGGTGAAAATCCAAGAGTTAGTTTCATTAGTAAGAAATTATTAATTCCTAATTAATAATTATTAATTGTTTAATTAGTGTGTCATTTAAATTGGCGATCGAATCCATCATATCCCACTTCTTCTTGTTTCTTTCGCCAATATAATTTGAGATACTCCTGATCTGTACAAATGGAACATTCTCCATTAAACAAACATAATGAAGTGCGGCGCCTTCCATTGATTCAGTTACAGGATCGAATACATCACGATAAAACTTTATCATTTGTTTTGAAGTGCTGATCTGGTTGACTGAAATTCCTTTTACAATTTTTAATTTGGTTTTTTTTAAAACCTCTTTATTTGTATTTATCAACCACCCTTTTTTGTATGGATACTGATCCTGTGGTACAAGGTTTAGATCAAAAAGAGTTTTGAGCTTTTGTAATTCAACCACACTTTGATCTGCAATTGCATCTTGTTTTACTGCTACAACTGCACCTAATGGAATTCTAAGATCAAAACAGCCAGCAACCCCCGCTTGTATCACAATGTCGTATTTTTTTAAAGCAAGTTGTTTGGCTAAATGATAAGTGCTTGCGGTAAGCCCGATACCGGAAATAAGTATATCTGCATTATTGATATCACCTGTTCTTGTTAGTTCAATAAAAGGATTAATTTCTTTAGCCGTAGCTGCAACTACCAGTATATTTTTTCCCATTTTGGCAAATATCGTACATCATTGGTAAAGCTGATGGCCTTACCTTTGCCGCTCATTATTTCCTCTGCCCAACGCTGTGAGGAAACAAAAAGTAAAGCATGGTTTACTTAACAAGAATTGAACATTTTAACGCTGCTCATAAGCTCTATAATCCCAACTGGAGTAAGGAAAAAAACAACGATGTGTTTGGCAAATGCGCCAACGAAAACTGGCATGGACACAACTTTGAATTGTTTGTTACAATAAAAGGAGACCCTGATCCCGAAACCGGTTTTATTTTTGATGCAAAAAAGTTAGGTGGATTGATAAATGAAAAGGTTATTGAAAAGCTTGATCATCGTAACCTGAATATGGATGTGGATTTTATGAAAGGGAAACTTTGTTCTATTGAAAACCTTGTGATAGGTATCTGGCAAGAACTTGAGCCACATCTTCCGCCCCCCGTTCAATTGCATTGTTTGAAACTTGTAGAAACTGCCAAGATATTTGTAGAATATTACGGTAGTAAATAGTGCACTGAACAATATTCTTTGCGATCTGTTATTTAATTATGAAATAATGGGAAAAAAAGTTGCAATATTCAGAAAAGAAAATTTCAATTCAGCACATCGCTTATTTAATGCTGATTGGGATGACGAAAAGAATATGGAAGTATTTGGGAAATGTGCTTTGCCCAATTATCATGGTCATAATTATGAGCTGATAGTAAAAATAATTGGTGAGCCGGATGAGAAAACTGGTTATGTAATGGATCTAAAGAAATTGAGTGACCTGGTAAAAGAAAAAATTATTGATAGATTCGATCATAAAAATTTGAACCTGGATACTAAAGAATTTAAAAATCTGAATCCTACAGCAGAAAATATTGTTGTCGTTATTTATGAATTATTGCGGCCGGAAATTCCTAAAGAAAAAGATTTGCAGATAAGATTGTATGAAACGCCAAGAAATTTTGTGGAATACCCTGTTGGTTAGATGATAGATGAAAGTGGATACATGATAATTTGTTGAATAGAATTGATACCGTACAAGAGTGCGACGCAAGGGACGATGAGTAGAGTTACAAAAGCTGGCAACAAAAAAATATTTATAAATTGGTTTTATGGCATATAAAAAAATAGAACAATACGAAGACGAGATCACGAATGGGCTTGTAAAAAGCTATGGTGAAGTTCTTGGATTGCTTGGTGAGGATCCGGAACGTGAAGGGTTGAAAAAAACACCGGAGAGATTGGCTAAAGCGATGCAATATCTTACGCAAGGTTATAATCTTGATGCAAGAGCAATCATCAATTCAGCGAAATTTCATGAAGAGGTGAGTGAGATGATCGTGGTAAAGGATATTGAAATTTACAGTATGTGCGAACATCACATGCTACCTTTTATTGGTAAGGCACATGTGGCTTATATTCCAAATGGGTGGATAACAGGATTGAGTAAAATAGCAAGAGTAGTGGATGTTTTTGCACGACGCCTGCAGGTGCAGGAAAGATTGACACTACAAATTAAAGATGCTATTAAAGAAACATTGAATCCATTGGGTGTGGCTGTTGTAATTGAGGCTAAACACTTATGCATGATGATGCGTGGCGTACAAAAACAAAATTCAACAACCACAACTTCAGCGTTTGATGGGGAGTTTCATAAAAATTCTACACGTAGCGAGTTCCTTAAACTTATATCAGCCGATTTAAGCTAATCCGGTATATTTGTAATTCATTAAAAGGTTTGATAAAAATAATATCAAACCTTTTTTGTTTCCGGTTGATCACCAAATTTTGATCGGAAGGGTGGGGGTAAATTATCGAACCATGAAACATGCATTTGTATTTCCGGGCCAGGGCTCACAATTTCCGGGCATGGGTAAAGATCACTACAACAATAGTGTCTTCGCTAAAAAATTATTTGAACAATCGAACGAGGTTCTTGGTTTTCGTCTTTCAGATATTATGATGAATGGTACTGAAGAAGATCTTAAACAAACCAATGTAACACAGCCAGCAGTTTTCCTGCACTCGATCGTTGCTTACAGAACTATTGAAAGTGCATCACCTGATATGGTAGCTGGTCATTCACTCGGTGAGTTTTCTGCATTGGTTGCAAACGGCACACTGAGTTTTGAAGATGCTCTGCAGCTTGTAGCAGTTCGTGCCAGGGCTATGCAAAAAGCTTGTGAAATGAATCCATCTACAATGGCAGCTGTTTTAAATCTTGCAGATGATAAAGTAGAAGCGATTTGTGCCGAAGTACAAAAAGAAACTGGAGAAATAGTAGTGCCGGCGAATTATAATTGCCCGGGACAATTGGTAATAAGCGGAACAATAAAGGGAATCGACATTGCATGTGAAAGAATGAAAGCAGCTGGTGCTAAAAGAGCTTTGGTTCTTCCGGTTGGAGGAGCTTTTCATTCCCCTTTGATGGAGCCTGCAAAAAAAGAATTGAAGGAAGCTATTGAAGCAACTAAATTTCATAATCCCACATGCGCCGTTTACCAAAATGTAGTTGCCAGGGCTGTAATGGATAAAGATGAAATAAAACAAAACCTTATCGATCAGCTTACTGGCGCCGTTCGCTGGACACAAAGTGTTCAAGCAATGATCGCTGATGGAGCTTCTAAGTTTACAGAATCCGGTCCAGGAAAAGTGCTGCAAGGATTGATCTTAAAAATTGAAAAGTCAATGGAAGTAAGTGGAGTGAGCTAAGAAAAATTATAACTTTAGATAGTATGAGTAAGATGGTCATTTTTTTATTTGCTGTTCTGATTATTTCTTGCAGAAAAGAAAACGCTGAAGGTTCTTTCGAGGGAATATGGGTTGAAAAAACTTTGCGATTGGATACACTCGAGTTTAATCCTTTAATTTCAAGCAGTTTTCAGAGTATATATTTAAGATCTCAGCAATCTCACATTGGTTACAACTATCAGATAAAATCAGATAGTATCTTGTTAAAAAGTTTTGGCTCTTCCGGAGGGTTCAATTCATATTACTTTAATTTTGATAATTCAAAAAAAATTACAATAAGCAATTTCTACCAGAGACCTGCTTTACCTACAACGATACAATTTGAAAAAATAGAGTAGTAGTTATAGATTAATACTGCAATTCACCCATTCGGAATCAAACTTTGTATCATATTTTTTATAAAAATTGATGGCGGGTTCATTCCATTCTAATACCTGCCACATCATGCCACTGAATTTTTTTTCTTTTGCTTCTTCGATCAAACGAGCCATTAATAATTTTCCTATCCCTTTTCCTCTTGCTTCTTCCGTAACAATTATATCTTCCAAGTACATTCGTTGCCCTTTCCATGTTGAATAACGAATGTAATAAAGAGCAAAGCCAAGAATGGTCCCATTCTCCTCGGCAACAAAAGACCACCATACTGGATTTTTCCCAAAACCACTTTCGGTAAAATGATCTAACGAAACTGTCACTTCATTAGGCGCTTTTTCATAAACCGCTAATTCAGTTATTAATTCCAATAGTCTTGGGCAATCTTCTTCAACTGCTCTTCGAATCTGGATCACAATTATTAATTTTTAATTGTTAATTATTAATTTCTATAACCTGGTCCTTTCACAAACCTTCCCGGTTTTGCACCTGTATGCTCATCATCTTTTAAAACCTGTACACCATTTACAAAAACATGGATCATCCCTTCAGAGTATTGATGTGGCTTTTCAAAAGTGGCATTGTCTTTTACTTTTAACGGATCAAAAATCACGATATCAGCGTAATTACCAACTTTCAATTCGCCACGTTTCTGAAGTTTTAAATTGTCAGCAGGAAGCTTTGCAAGCTTGCGTATTGCTTCTTGTAAGGACATGAGCTTTTCATCTCTTGAATATTTACCCAATACTCTTGTAAAGTTTCCATAAGCTCTTGGATGCGCATTTGATTTAAGAAAAACACCTTCGGTGGTGTAAGAACCTTCATCGCTTCCAAAACTTACCCATGGCAATGAAACTTGTTTTTTTACATTCTCTTCATTCATCAAAAAATAGGCAACACCCACTCTTGTACTATCTTGTACGATAAGATCCATTGCTGTTTCTTCAGGAGATGTGCCACGGATCTTTGCAACTTCTGCCAACGTTTTACCCGTAAATTTTTTTAATGAATCTTGTTTAAAACCTAAAAGC
>DATHDP010000037.1:0-26834 GCA_035318985.1 Chitinophagaceae bacterium | reverse complement strand
TATAAAATAAATGACCGAAGCATTAAATATACAACAGCAGATCAGAAATTTTGGACAGAGGACCAAAGGGGATAAAGTGATCTGGGCATTAGTTATCCTGTTGGTACTTGCCTCATTACTTGTAGTGTACAGCGCAACTGGTTCGCTTGCCTATAAATTGTATCGTGGTAATACTGAAGTTTATTTATTCAAGCAGATAACATTCATCATACTGGGAATGGCGGTTATCTATTTTGCTCATCGTGTCAATTATACGATCTGGTCAAAAGTTGCTTATTTCTTATTTGTCATTTCAATTCCTCTTTTAGCATATACATTATTTTTTGGTGTAAAAATGAATGAGGGCAGCCGCTGGATCCGTTTGCCTATAATCAACATGACAATGCAGACGTCCGATCTGGCGAAGCTTGCTTTGTTCATGTATGTGTCAAGACAGATAAGCAAAAGGCAAAACACTATTAAGAATTTCAAACAAGGCTATTTGCCATTGATCATTCCTGTTGGAATTGTTTGTGCGTTGATCGCACCAGCAAATCTTTCAACGGCCTTATTGCTTGGCGCAAGTTGCCTGTTATTATTTTTTATCGGAAGAGCAAATACAAAACATTTATTGATAACAGTTGGTATTGCATGTATCCCGATCGTGATATTGATCATTGCAGCTGTTTTTCGTCATAACTCTGCCGGTGATGAATTAACAGGATCTAAGAAAACTTCTGCCGGATTATTTGCAAGAGCAGATACATGGATCAATCGTGTTGAAGGATTTATGTATGGAAGCAAACAATCAATTGATGACGACACTTACCAGGTAACACAGGCAAAGATCGCTATTGCAAAAGGTGGTTTGGTTGGTGTTGGTCCGGGCAATAGTACACAAAGAGATTTTTTACCGCAGGCTTATAATGATTTTATTTATCCAATAATCATGGAAGAGTATGGATTGATAGGCGGCGCATTTATTCTGTTTATCTATCTCGTGTTCTTGTGGCGAAGCATCAGGATTTTTAAAAGATGTCCTTATGCATTCGGTGCGTTCCTTGCATTGGGACTCAGTTTTACATTGGTGATACAAGCAGTCGCGAATATGGCGGTAAGTGTAAACTTATTTCCTGTAACCGGAGTTACACTTCCACTAGTGAGTATGGGAGGTAGTAGCTTTTTGTTTACATGTTTTGCAATTGGGATCATTTTGAGTGTGGCAAGAAATGTTGAGCAACTAGAGGGAAAAAAACAAATGGCAACTGAAAATGCATGAGCAGGAGGATAATTATAGCTGGAGGGGGAACAGGTGGACATATTTTCCCGGCAATAGCAATTGCCAACGCCTTGAAAAAAAAAGATAGTTCGATCGAAATATTGTTTGTAGGGGCGAAAGGGAAAATGGAAATGGAAAAAGTGCCGCAGGCCGGATATAAGATCATAGGACTGGATATAGCAGGATTCAACAGAAGCTCTTTGATAAAAAATATTGGTTTGCCTTTTAAGCTCATAAAAAGTTATTTCCAGGCAAGAAAAATAATGAGTGAGTTCAAACCGGATGCGGTGATCGGAGTAGGTGGTTATGCCAGTTTTCCAATGCTACAGTTAGCGCAACAGAGAAACATTCCAACAGTGATACAGGAACAGAACTCATTTGCTGGAAAAACAAATATGATATTAGGAAAAAAAGCAAAGAAGATCTGTGTCGCATATGAAGGCATGGAAAATTTTTTTCCTAAAGAGAAGATCATATTAACTGGTAATCCTGTAAGATCTGCGATCTCAGGATCATCAATAACAAGAACAGAAGGCGACAATTTTTTCCAGTTGCATTTGAATAGAAAAACTGTTTTTATAGTGGGAGGTAGTCTTGGTGCAAAATCGATCAATGAAGCAGTTGATGAACGCCTTGATGATATACTGAATGCAGGTTTACAGTTGATCTGGCAAACAGGAAAACCATATTTGGCAAAAGCAAGGGATAGAGTTGCAGGTAAACCTGGCGTTTGGGTAAATGATTTTATTACCGCGATGGAGTATGCTTATGCAGCTAGTGATATAGTGATCTCAAGAGCAGGTGCGATTGCTATTGCAGAATTATGTGTGATGAAAAAGCCAACACTGTTTGTGCCTTTTCCTTACGCTGCAGAAGATCATCAAACGGTGAATGCAATGAGCTTGGTTAATAAACATGCAGCATTGATAGTAAAAGATAGTGAGGCAAAAGAAAAATTGATACCGATGATCATTGAGTTAGCAAATGATGATGCCAAACAAAGTGAATTGAGAAGACATATAAGTGAATTAGCTATAAAGGATGCAGATGAAAGAATAGCACAGGAGATTTTGAATTTAGTAAAGTGATTTGACGGGTTCCAAGAATCGAATACTGTCCTTATGAATCCCCCTTCGGGGGTCTATGAAAAACCCTCTAAATCTCCCTAAAGGGAGACTTGGAGAAAGAACAAAATGAATTGAAGTTGAATGAAAGAACAACAGACGAATGATGAACAAAAAAAAGCCCATTTAGGGGTTTGGGGTTCGGTTTATTTTATCGGGATTGGCGGAATCGGGATGAGTGCATTGGCGAGATACTTTCATTCGAGAGGTACGAGAGTAAGTGGGTATGATAAAACATCAAGTTCTTTAACAAAGGAATTAGAGCAGGAAGGAATGAAGATCCATTATGAAGAAAATGTTGATCTGATCCCAAAAGACGCAGAGTTGGTTGTTTATACACCAGCAGTACCAAAAGAACACAAAGAGTTGGTGTACTATCAACAGAATAGATATAAAGTAGTAAAGAGAAGTGATGTATTACAGATAGCAACAGAAAGTTCTTTTAATATATGTATCGCAGGTACACATGGCAAAACAACTATTACAACAATGGTAGCGCATTTGTTGCGTCACACTGGTTATGGTTGTAATGCATTTCTGGGTGGTATCTCGGTGAACTATGGAACTAATTTTTGGGCAAGCGAAAGAAATGTAAGTGTTGTTGAAGCTGATGAGTATGATAGAAGTTTTTTGAAATTAAGTCCGGACATAGCGATCATCACGGCAATGGATCCTGATCACCTTGATATTTATGGAACTGCTGAGGAAATGGAAAAGGCATTTATTGAATTCAGCGGTAAAATAAAAGAAGGTGGTTTACTGATCAGCAAGTTTGGATTAAAGAGGACAAAGGAACTAAAAGGAACCAGGCATCTGTCTTATAGTGCTCAAAACAATAAAGCAGATGCACATACTGAGAATATAAAGATGATAAATGGGAGTTATGAGTTTGATGTGGTAATAAAGGGAAAAAGAATTGAGAAGGTGAAATTGAATATAGGGGGAATGCATAATGTAGAAAATGCAATAGCAGCAATAACAGTAGCAAGTTCTTTAAATATAGATGAAGAAAAGATCAAAGCAGCGGTTGCAGATTTTAGAGGCGTAAAGAGAAGATTTGAGTATATCATTAAAACCGATGAACTGGTTTTTATTGATGATTATGCTCATCATCCTGAAGAATTAAGAGCCTTGATCAGTAGTGCTAAGTCCTTGTTTAGTGATAAAAAATGTACGGTGATATTTCAACCGCACCTGTACACAAGAACAAGAGACCTGGCTGACGGATTTGCAGAAGTGTTAGATATGGCTGATGAAGTGATATTGTTACCGATCTATCCTGCAAGGGAATTGCCAATAGCCGGAGTGAGTAGTGAGATGATACTTGATAAAATGAAGAACAAGAACCTGCCTGCCGGTAGGCAAGGTAAAAGAGTGTTGGATAAAGAAGAGCTGAAAAATTGGGTAAGAAAAGATTTTAAGAAACAAGGAAAGGTTTTAGTAACAGCAGGAGCAGGCGATATTGATCTGCTGGTAGAACCAATAAAAGAAATTTTGAAATAATTTTTGTGAATACAAAAGCAACTATAAAGAAAATACTATTTGTGATGCTCTGGGTATGCATCGGCGGTGGTATGTTAAGTTTATTAATTGCAGCAATTGGTAAAAAGAACAGGGAAGACTGTACTGACTATACGATCGCAATTAAAGGATCAGCGGAGAATTTTTTTATAAACTCACAAGATATCAGGAAAATACTTAGATCAGGTGCAGGTTCTGAGTTAAAAGGAAAAAAGATTTCAGAGATAGATCTGAAAAAGCTTGAACGACTTCTAAGAGATAATATTTGGATCAGGAAAGCAGAAATGTGGTTCGATAATAAAAGTGTTCTGCATGTTGAGGTTTATGAAAGAGAACCGATCGCCAGGATCTTTACAAATACCGGTAATTCATTTTATATCGACAGCACTGAAAGAAAGATACCTCTCTCTGAGAGAATGAGTGCAAGAGTGCCGGTATTTACAGGTTTTCCAGATAAGAAAGTTTACTCGGCCAAAGACAGTTTATTATTTACTGATGTAAAGAATGTGGCCATATATATTAAGAATGATCCTTTCTGGATGAGCCAGGTGTCTCAGGTAAATATAACTGAGGAAAAAAATTTTGAATTAAGTCCTGTTGTTGGAAATCATTTGATAAAACTTGGCAACGGAAAGGATATTGAAAAGAAATTTAATCGACTGATGATATTTTATAAGCAGGTGCTTGCTCAAAAGGGATTTGATTCATACAGTACAATTGATGTTCAATATACCGGGCAAGTAGTGGGAACGAAAAGAGGAACAGGTAAAAGCAAAGTCGATACTGTATTGCTAAAAAGAAGAGTAGATGAAATGCTGAAGCAAATGCAAAAGCAGTATGACAGCGTTGCAGCCTTAAAACCGATTACTGAAAAACCAACCATAAGTGGATCACAAGTAAGTACAACTGGTTTGAGAGCCACCAATTCTCAACCTACTAACCCAAATGCTTTGAAAGCTGAATCCCTACCCTCTAAAAACGAAGACAAAACTGATAAAAATAAACCAAGAGCTGTGATGAAAAAGCGAAATTAAGAAAGCGGAGTTATGACTCCGGCTTTTAAGCCGGAGTAAAAAAGGAGGAACAGAATTACAGAGCGATGAAAGGATTGCGACGCAACGAAAGTCCGATGGGAGTTACTGAAGCTTGTATCAAAATGAAAAAACTAAAAATCATAATCTAAAATTCGTAAACAACTAAAAACTACAATATCATGAACAAAGATCAATCCACCATCGTAATCCCCGATATCGGTATTCCAAAGAACGGTAATAACGAACAACCAATTATCGTCGGGCTCGATATTGGCACCACCAAGATCGCTGTGATCGCAGGACGCAAAAATGAATTTGGTAAACTTGAGATACTTGGTTTTGGACGAGCCAATAGCAATGGTGTAAAACATGGACAGGTGCTTAACATTGATGAAACAATTAAAGCGATCAATGCAGCATTAGAAAATTGTCTCGCTTCAAATCCTGGTTTGGAAATTAAAGAAGTATATGTCGGGATTGCAGGTCATCATATTAAAAGTCTGCAAACCCGCGGCGATATAGTTCGCCAGGACACTGAAGATGAAATTACACGTAAAGAAATTGATCAGTTGGTTTCTGACCAATACAAAACATATATCCCTGCCGGCGACCAGATCATTGATGTGATCCCACAGGAGTTCACGATCGATAATATTCCAAATATTGCTAACCCTATCGGTTATGGTGGTGTGAAGGTTGGAGCAAACTTTCATATCATCACGGGAGATAAAAATGCGATCCGCAATATCAATCGTAGCGTTGAGAAAGCGATGCTTTCAACAAAAGACCTGGTATTACAACCATTGGCATCTGCTGCTGCAGTAATGGGACAGGAAGATTTAGAAGCTGGTGTTGCCATAGTTGATATCGGCGGTGGTACAACAGACCTTGCAGTTTTTTATGAAGGCATTTTAAAACACACTGCAGTTATTCCTTTCGCAGGTGATAATATCACAAATGATATTAAAACCGGCTTAGGTGTTTTAAGAACACAGGCGGAACAAATGAAAGTTCAGTTTGGCAGTGCTTTATCTAATGAGGCAAAAGCTAATGCATATATCACTATTCCGGGTTTGCGTGGCATGCCTGCAAAAGAGATCAGTGTAAAAAATCTTGCGAACATCATACAGGCTCGTATGAATGAGATCCTCGATTTTGTTACTTATCATTTAAAACAAGTTGGTCTTGATAACAAAGCATTGAATGGTGGTATCATTCTTACTGGTGGTGGTTCACAATTGAAACACATGATACAGTTAACCGAATATGCAACAGGTTTGAATGCAAGGATCGGTTTCCCGAATGAACATCTTGCAGCAGGTCATATAGAAGAATTGGCTAAACCAACTTATTCTACCTGCATCGGGTTAATATTGAAAGGATATGATGATTATGAACATAACCGCAAGCAATTTCAAAAAGATTTCAAAATTGTTGAAGTGCCGGAAAGTCTGAAACAAGCAACAGAAGAAGTGCGAGTTCCGGAAGTAACAGTTTCAACTGATACAAGACGTAAAAACTTAACAGGTTTCTGGGACAAATTCAAGGACAGGCTTGTTGATCTGTTTAAAGAAGAGGGAGATCAACATCTGTAAGGCCCCACCAAACCTCCCCGAAGGGGAGGCTTATGGAGAGTCTTGATTATTTAAAAGTTTTTTTATTAATTATAACTGTTAAAGAAAAATTTACTAACCAATTAACAATGTCCTGAAGTCTCCCCTTCGGGGAGATTTAGAGGGGCTTTTAAAATTCAAAGTATGATACATTTTGATTTGCCAAAAGAAAAATCATCGATCATCAAAGTGATCGGTGTTGGAGGTGGAGGAAGTAATGCAGTCAATCACATGTTTAGCCAGATGATCGAAGGTGTCAACTTCATCATCTGCAATACCGATGCGCAGGCAATTGCCCAAAGTATGGTGCCAAACAGAATTCAGTTAGGCCCACATCTTACGCAAGGGCTTGGTGCCGGCGCTAATCCTGAGATAGGGAGACAGGCAACTGAAGAATCATTGGAAGAGATCCGTCGTATTCTTGAAGTGAATACCAAAATGGCATTCATTACTGCAGGCATGGGCGGTGGCACCGGTACAGGTGGTGCGCCGATCATTTCAAAGATTTGCAAGGATCTCGGCATACTTACAGTTGGCATTGTTACCACACCTTTCGCTTATGAAGGAAAGAAAAGGATACAGCAAGCAGAAGAAGGAATAAAAAATTTGAAACAGTATGTCGATACATTGCTTGTAATAAGTAATGACAAACTACGTCATCAGTTTGGTAATTTAAAAATGCGTGATGCTTTTGCAAAAGCAGATAATGTGTTGGCTACTGCTGCAAAATGTATCACCGATGTTATTACAACAACAGGACAGATCAATGTTGACTTTGCGGATGTTTGTACCGTAATGAAGAATGGCGGTGTTGCTATTCTTGGAAGTGCAACTGCATCAGGCGAGAATCGTGCACAAAAAGCAATTGAAGAAGCTTTGAATTCTCCATTGCTTAATGATAATGATATCCGCGGTGCTAAATGGATACTTATCAATATCAATTCTTGTGAAGGTGAACATGAATTCACAATGGATGAAGTGGAGATCATTCAAAATTATTTATTGAGCCAGGCTGGAGAGAATACGGATGTGATCCTTGGTCTTGGTTATGATAATACGCTGGACAATAATCTCGGCATTACACTTATCGCTACTGGTTTTGAGCATAAAGATCCTTTTACCAAAAAGGATATAAAAAAGAAAGAGCCGAAAGAAGAAAAGATCGTAATGGTATTGGGGGAAGAAGAAAAAAAGAAAGTTATAGAAGAAGTAAAACCTGATACAAAAGTTGTTGACCTGCTTGCTCCAACACTTGTAGACAATATTCCTGCTGCAGATGAACCAGTATCTGCAATGATGATCGTTGAAGATGAAGAATTGGAAGAACAGGAGAACGAATCATACATATTACAACCAACAGAAGAACCAAAAACTGTGGTGTGGGACATTCATGTTACCGAAAAACTACCAAGTGAAACCACGAATAGAATGACAGGTGAAACTACTGGGGACAAAATGTTATCCACCGAAAAAAGTGAAGTGTTATTTTCGGCTACCAATTCGGAAAAATCCGCAAAAAATAAAGAAGAACAAGTTTCAACTAAAGATAATGCCTCACCGGCGTCTGCAGCATCGGGGGGGTATCTGGCCAGACCGTCCAATATTTACGCAGAACCAAAAGTAGGGGTCTCTACTCCAATGCTTTCTGCCGAAGAACCACGTATTCCGCAAAACGATCCAAAGCAGATCAACGAGGAACCTCCTTGCGATATGCAATTGGTCATGCGGAATGACATTCCAGCGGCGGATAGGCCGTTGGCCCATCATTCTCAACAACCTTTGACTGCTTCAAATGAGGAACCTGCGCTGCAGGACGAAAATGAAGATCAACAACGTAGGGCAACCGAGAGGTTGAAGAAGCTGCGCAATTTGTCATTCAACATTAACGCGGCCGACCCGAATAATGAGTTTGAGACTGTGCCGGCTTATATCCGCCGCAATATGGAATTGTATGGCAACTCTGCTAATACAGTTGAAAACTTTTACAGCAACTACGAAGTCAAGACTGACGAAAACAATCAAACAAAGATCAGCACCATCAATACATTCTTAGACGGAAAAAAACCGGATTAAAATAGCCGTTGGATAAAATAGTCCTAATCCTTTTGAATTACTTCCACCAGCCTTATTACAGGCTTGTGTTTTTAGTTGTTCCCCCCGATTTCTATCGGGGGGTTATTTTTTGCGAGGTGTATAATTATGTTACCGGCTTTGGTAATTCTTATCATCTTCTGTTGCGTCGCACTCTTGTACTTCCAGTAATTCTATTCAGCTTTTAGTAACATATAATAAACAATCTCACCTCTCAACTGTTTATTCTAAAAAAGTAATCAACTTTGATTTATGGAAACAGTTCTAATAACAGGTGGCACAGGAATGATCGGCAAAGCACTAACACAAGCATTGATCGAAAGAGGATTTAATGTAATAATTCTTACACGTCATATCAATGATCAACAAAAAACTAAAAACGACAAGCTTAGCTATGCGATTTGGGATGTAGAGAAACAAACAATAGATAAAAACGCATTTGCAAAAGCAGATTATATTATTCATCTCGCCGGCGCATCCGTAGCAGAAAAAAGATGGACAAAGAAAAGAAAACAAGAAATAGTTAGTAGCAGAGTTGATAGTGGAAAACTGATAGCAGATAGTTTAAAAAATCTTCCAAATAAGGTTAAGACTGTAGTATCGGCAACAGCAATTGGTTGGTACGGACCTGATAAAAACGATGGGAAGAAATTTACAGAAGATGATCCTTCATCAATTGATTTTCTTGGACAAACGTGCAAACAATGGGAAGCAGCAATTGAACCAGCCTCGTTCCTTGGAAAAAGATTAGTGAAGTTGAGAATAGGAATTGTATTAAGTAATGAAGGCGGTGCTTATGTTGAGTTTAAAAAACCTTTGAAGTTTAGAGTAGCCACAATACTTGGAAACGGAAAGCAAATTGTCAGTTGGATACATATCGACGACCTTATAAGAGCCATTTTTTTTGCAATGGAAAACGAAAAGATGGAAGGAGTTTACAACGCAGTAGCACCTCACCCGGTTTCAAATAAAGAACTGGTGCTGGAAATTGCAAGAAGGGAGAGAGGCAAATCTTTCATTCCTGTTCATGTTCCCACTTTTGCTTTAAAGATCAGGTTGGGTGAAATGAGTGTTGAAGTTTTAAAAAGTGCAACGGTTAGCTCCGAAAAAATTCAACAGGCAGGTTTTATTTTTCAATACCCGGATTTACAATCAGCAATTAGCCAATTGGCGAGCCAAAAAAATCTTCCGGGCTAATATTTGCATGATCATTATGCCACACATTTGTAAATTCTCCAAGTACAGCTTTATTATCATGAAAATCCAAACGATGAAGATTTAATGCTTCAATGTCTTCCAGTTTTACTTTTCTATACATTGGATGCATGGTACCACCTGTAACTCCAGCAGGTTTTGAAGGATCATATTGAAATTGCGGATCAACCAATGTTCCTCTAGGGTACATAATTCCTGGTACGCCGTGCCCACGTATATCCAGATCCTTTGGATGATTAAGCCCCAGCGTATGTCCATATTCATGTGCTGCAGTCGTTGATCCTTTATATAAATTTTCCAATTTGAAATAACCACTGTTACAATTTAATCCATCAACAAATGAAATATTTCCATGTGCAAACTCTTCGATGCGGAAATAATTATTCCTTGGATCAAGATTTTGAAAAATATCTATTGGTGAAATGGCAGGGTCATGCGATGCTTGAATTCTGAAGACAATAGTTAAGATCGAATGATGAAACTTCAAACCCGCAGCTGGTTCATTCCACATGGTTTCAATTTCCTCTCTTATCGACTCAGTGATCTCCGGCGTGGCAGCATTTCCATAAGTAATAATATTGGAAATGATGAAGAGTTGTTGCTGATGAATATCTAATTCTACTGAACCCATTATTCAAAAATTACGGAGAAAAAAATTATCAATTAATTTCTAAAGAATAAACCTTTGATTTTTCTTTTCTGCCTTTGAATTCCATTTCACCGATCTCAGTGATATGATATTTCTCAGGTGCCTCAAAATCGTGGAGAAAATCTATAGATACGATAAATGAATGTTTTAGTTCATGGCATTTACTCCTGATCCTCGCCGTGGTATTAAGCGTATCGCCACTGAATATTAACTCTTTTTTTATGATGCCAATATAACCCGCAGTAACATTGCCTGCATGAATACCTGCTTTAAAAGTTGGGGCGACACCATATTCTTTCAGGTAATAGTTTTCCTTTTTTTTAAAAGTAAGAACAGACTCCTTCACGAATCTTAAACAACGTAATTTATTTTTTGGATTGTTTTGCCAGCAAATAACTATTTCATCGCCTACATATTGATAGATATGTCCCCAATTTGCAAGAATTGGTTCGGTAATATCAGCAAAAAAATCATGTAGCATATTGAAATACTTTTCATGACCTATTTGTTCTGCAATGGTTGTTGAATCATTTATGTCAAGAAAAAGAAATATCCTGTTTTCTTTCCTTGGTTTATGATAACGGCCGCGAATAAGATTCCTTAATCCACCGGGACCGTATTTGTCAGCTATTTCAAGTACAAGGATCGAGATGAACGCAAGTATACCAAGATCGATCATACCCATAAGGAAACTAGGTGTGAGGATCACCTTTTGAACAAAGTTCTTTTCAAAATTTATTAAACTTAGTTCACCATGATAACGAAAAATGTAATAGCCAAGTAATAAAATAACAGCTACCACAATGACCAACAAAAAAGTTAACGTCATTCTTAATATGATAGAAAGCCAAATAGGTATTTTTCGAAAAGCATCTTTAAGAAAGAAAGATTCCGCACCACCGACAATGAACCCGATAACAGCAAATGCAAGTGTAAAGAAACTGAGTCGCCGTGTGGCTAAAACTTCCTTATCCACTTCCACGATATTGTACAGGAAGATCAGGCTGAATATAACCCAGATGACAGCTATGTTTAGAACAATATAAAGCCTGTAAAGAAAAACTCTTTTTGAGATCATAAAAAAAGCGTCAGTTTTGGATAACGCTTAAAATTATTGATTCTTTAATTAGTAATTCCTAATTTCTTATTGGCTTTCCGCCTTTTAATACTGATTGAATTCTTTCCAGTGTTTTCTTTTCACCACAAAGAGATAAAAAAGCTTCTCTTTCCAGATCAAGTAAGTATTGTTCAGAAACCAAAGAAGGCTCACTAAGATCACCGCCACACATTACATAAGCCAATTTTTTTGCAACAACTACATCATGATCTGTTGCATAGTTTGCCCGCCACATTCCATTAATGCCTGCATACAAAGCACCAAGCGCAGATTGACCAAGCACTTTTACATCTTTACGTTGAACAGGCATTGAATAACCGGAATCATAGATCTCGATCACAGATTTTTTTGCTTCAGCAATTCTTCTTCCCTGGTTCATCACTACTTCATCCAATCCTTTTCTGTAAATACCGATATCAAACCCTTCAAATGCGGAAGTTGCTACTTTAGCGGTAGCAATAGAAAGAAATCTGTTTTTAAGAGTAATAGTTTCCGGCTCGTCTTCATGCATTTCATCGGAAGCTCGTAATGTAAATTCTTTGGTCCCGCCACCACCCGGAATTAAACCAACTCCAAGTTCAACAAGACCTGTATAAGTTTCAGCTGTGGGACAACATTTATCAGAATGCAGGCTAAGTTCACATGCTCCACCCAATGTTAAACCATGTGCAGCTGTTACTACAGGTATTGATGAATACCGGCCACGCATCATTGTATTTTGAAACATTCTTATTGCCATATCCAGTTCGTCATATTCCTGATCAATGGCCAACATGAATATCATTCCAACATTTGCTCCCGCACTAAAATTAGCGCCTTCATTGGCGATCACTAATCCCTTATAATTTTTTTCGGCTTTGTCAATTGCAGCTTGAATACCTGCAAGCACATCACCTCCTATGCTTCCCATTTTTGTGAACCATTGCAATCCTAATACATCATCACCAAGGTGATACAATTTGCAACTCCCGTTTTTCCAGATCTGTTTGTCCTGGTAATTGCTCATTACGATAAATGCATCACCACCCGGCAACGGTTTATATGTTTTACTGTTTTGATCGTAGTATAATTTTTTACCACCTTCAATTTTATAAAATGATTTATTCCCGGCTGCTAACATTTCACCTATCCATCCAGCAATCTTGTATCCGGCATCCTGCATCGCTTTTACAGTTCTTTCAACCCCCAGTACATCCCAGCTTTCAAAGGCGCCGATCTCCCAGCCAAAGCCTGCCATCATTGCATCATCAACACGATAAAGCTCATCACTGATCTCTGGAATACGATGAGATATATAAGAGAACAATCCATAGTGAAAATGGCGATAGAATTTACCGGCTTTATCATTGCCTGCAACAAGCATTTTTAACCTGGTGTACAGATCGTCGATAGGTTTGGCAGTTTCTAAGGTTCCGAATTTTGGTTTTACTCTTGGTTTATATTCAAATGATTTTAGATCAAGTGTAAGAATCTCTTTTTCACCACCGCTTCCTTTTGTTTTTTTGAAAAACCCCTGGCCGGTCTTATCACCAAGCCAATTATTGTCAACCATTTTTTGCAGCCATGCCGGGATAGTAAAAACATCTCTTGCTTCATCATTAGGGCAATTATCTGCAACACCTTTTGCGACTTTCACCAGCGTATCAATGCCCACAACATCTGCTGTCCTGAATGTAGCAGATTTTGGACGACCAAGGATGGGGCCAGTCAATGCATCCACTTCATCAATTGATAATCCTAGTTTATCAACTAATCCAAAAAGAAACATAATACTGAACACGCCAACTCGGTTTGCAATAAATGCCGGAGTGTCTTTACACAGAACAGTTGTTTTACCAAGATAGAGATCGCCATAATTCATTAGAAAATCTATAATGGCAGGATCTGTATCCGGTGTTGGAATTATTTCCAATAATCTTAAATAGCGGGGCGGGTTGAAAAAGTGTGTGCCGCAAAAATGTTTTTTAAAATCATCACTGCGTCCTTCAGATAACATATGAATTGGAATGCCTGAAGTATTTGATGTGATTAGCGAGCCGGGTTTTCTAAACTGTTCTACTTTTTCATACACTTGTTTTTTTATATCTAATCTTTCTACGACTACTTCGATGACCCAGTCGCAATCACTTATTCTTTTCATGTCATCATCAAAATTTCCGGTTGTAATTTTTTTGATAACATTTTTATGGTAAACAGGAGAGGGGTTTGATTTAATAGCTGCAGTCAATGCATCATTTACGATCTTATTCCGTTCAGACGGTTTTTTACTTTCGACTGCCTCTTTAGGTACAATATCAAGCAACAAAACCTGTAAGCCAATACCTGCAAAATGACAAGCAATGCGGGAACCCATAACGCCACTTCCTAAAACTGCCACTTTTTTAATAATTCGTTTTTCCATATCAAATTAGTTAGTTAAACAACTATCCAAGACCGAAGTTAAGTGATTTTACTAAACAGGTCACGGGGAGAAATACGATTTAATTTGTCAGCAATCTTAACCAAGGTCATCAAATTTAATTAAATAGATAAAAGGTGGAGAACTTAAACAAGAATACGAGTTAATATGCGTTCTAATTTTTCGAACCAATTTCAATGAGAACCAATTCCTCTGCTAAAAAGAACAGCAAGCCAATTCTTTCTGTCAGTCATAAAACTGGCGGAGAAATGTCTGACCTGCTACATCATCTGCCCGATGCGGTTATCATCACTGATCTTTCATTCAATATTACGGGTTGGAATGATGCGGCTGAAAAATTACACGGCTTGCCTGGCGCAAGAGGAAAAAATCTTTTTCAACTGATCAAGATCGATCTACTGGACTCCTCTATCGAAACTGTTAATGCCGAATTATTAAAGAAAGGAACATGGGAAGGTGAGGTTATTTTTCACAGGCATGATGGTGAGAAATATATTTTTAAAACTTCTGCTACTTCAATACTGGATGATAATAACAAGCCATTAAGTATAATTTTTGTCAATCATAATATTACCAAAGTAAAGAGCACGGAAAAAAAATTGGCGGAAGCAGAAGCAACATATGAGAAACTTGTTAATACATTGGTGGATGGAGTGATCATGCTTGATAAAGACGGCAAAGTAACAACATGCAACAAAAGAGCATCTGCCATTTTAGGAACAAATGAAGTTGAGTTATTAGGAAAGGAGCTAGGTGATTCATCATGGAACGCAATAAAAGAAGATGGAACGCCTTTTCCATGGTATGAGTTTCCTACCGTTGTGAGTTTGCAAACAGGGTTCCCGCAACGAAATGTAAAAATGGGTGTTAATCTTCCTAATGGATTATTTGTTTGGTTGCTGATCAATTCGGAAGCATTGATCCGCAATGGTGAGTTTGATCCGTATGCAGTCGTGATCTCATTTTCTGATATAACAGACAGTGTGAATCGCGAAGAAGAACTTAGAAGAAGCAACGAAAGATTTTTCTATGTTTCAAAAATAACTTCTGATGCTATTTGGGATATTGATCTTGCAACAAAACAGATCTATCGAAGTGAAACATTTTATGAATTATCCGGCTACAGTCGTGAAGAAATTAAACCTGACCTCGATTGGTGGTTTAATAAAATACATCCACGGGACAGGGAGAGAGTGAAGAATAAAGTACAGGAGCATATTCAATATGGACACGAAAAATGGGAAGACGAATACCTTTTTCTTTGCGCTGATGGCAGTTATAAATTTTTACTTGATTCAGGAACTATTTTAATACGCCATGGGAAGCCAGTAAGAATATTAGGGGCCATTCGTGATCTTACAGAAAAGAAAAAATTGGAACAGCAACTTTTACAAGAGCAGGAACATAAGCATAAAGCAGTAAGCCAGGCCGGTATTGCGGCACAAGAAACAGAACGCAGTAATATCAGCCGCGAACTTCATGATAATGTTAACCAGCTTTTGATGAGTGCAAAGTTGTTTATGAATTCTGCGCAGACCGATCCTCAAAAGGCAAATGAACATATTGAAAAAGCGATCACTTATCAACTGATGGCGGTGGAAGAGATCAGGAAGCTTTCAAAAACCTTGAATACATCGCTGGTAAAAGTTATCGGTCTTAGCCGAAGCATTGACGATATTATCATCAATATGAAAGCCTTTCAGCAGATCGAAACAAGGTTTCAGTATGATCAAAAATTGGATAAACTCCTTTCGGATGATCAAAAGCTTATGATCTTCCGGATACTGCAGGAGCAAACCAATAATATTATCAAGTATGCCAATGCCAAAAATGTATTAATAACTTTAAAAGAAGAAAATAACAAGATCTCCCTTTCAATTACTGATGATGGAAAAGGATTTGATGCTTCCATTCAATCAAAAGGCATTGGGTTTATTAATATTTATAACCGTGTGGATGCTTTTGGAGGAGATATGGAGCTTATATCATCTCCGGGTAATGGATGTTCTCTTCGGATCAACTTCCCTCTTATATTAAATTAATCGAAATCTATAGGCGGTAGCTGACGAACCTTTATTTGCTTATTGTATCGCTTCATCAATCGTTTATTCTTTTTTGCTCCTACACTTGATGCAACACCGCTCATTGCAATTTTTATAAAATAATTTATGAACGACCTGTCACGTAACCGTGGAAAATAAACTACGCCAACTCTCTTTTTATTTTCTTTTTTAATAACAAAGCTGTTTGCAATAAAAGTCATCAATCCCTGTAAGAACCTTTTCTTTTCTTCACTTCCATTTTTTAAGAATTGTACTTTCAGATCATGATAATACATTCTCATTTCGCCTAATGACAGGTAATCTTGTCCTACGGCACGCATTGTAAGTGTATCGAGATAACCAGATTGTAGCTTAACAGAAGATAAAGCCGGCAAAATTTTATTCAGGTATAGCATAGAATGGGGCTGCATCCTTAAAGTGATCAGGAAGCCGGAGAGCGTATCAAGATAAGATTCCCTTGTTCTTAATCTTACCCATCCTGAATCCAGTATGTAAAAATTTAACCTGATCCTGAAGCTATCTGTTGGAGTTAATCCAAAGTTTTTTATTGGAAAAATATCACCATTCATTCTTGTAACTCGTACATCCGCCGTCTCTTTTGTTTTATCATTTAGTTCTGTATAAACGGCCGTACCATTTGAAATGAGAATTGTATCAATAGAAACTTTAAAAGGTATTTTCTGTATCAATTTTGTTGCCAATGGTTTTATGATACCGGCATGAAATGGCGGGGTTTTATCCCTGTAGGATGTAAAATAGGGCTCATCAATTGTAATATTGCCTGATCGAAAAACACTGTCTTCAAGATATTGATCAAGGTCGAATTTTGCAACAGAAACATTCCCGGTTTTTAAAGTAATATAATCAGTTTGCCACTTGCTTGCTGATACAAATTCATCGCGGCTCTTCACCGGGTGAAAAGAAACGGAATCAACTGACAGGCTTTGTCCCGGCTTGCTAAATGAAAGATTTGACCATGCCCAATAATTTTTTTCATCAATGATCTCTCCTGAGATATCAGAAATTGTGAACGATGGATTTTTTTTGATGATGGCTTTCAGATCACCATTTATTTCCGAGCCTAATTGAAGATTTTTTAATATCCCTTCATACAATTTAACAGTAGCGGGTTTTTTACCAAGACTATCGGCTGTAAAATTTTTGGCAACCAGCTCATTTACTTTTGCTGACCAAAATAATTTTTTGCCAGGGCTCACTACCAGATTACTAAGTTGGATTTTCAACGAACCTTCCTTTGATGAGGTTGTTTTATAATCAGCGTTTGTAAATGAAAAGTTTGAAAGTTCTGTATTCAATGAACCAATGCTGATCCTGTTATCAATTCCTTTGCTCGTAAGATCGTTAAGCAGGAAATTGCTTTTGCTTCCATCCCAATAAAGTTTTCGTAAACCTTTTGAGGCAACGGTTTCCAAAGAAAATACCGGGTGTTGCATCTCCAATTCGTCAATATAAATTTCTGGCAAAGGCGCCTGTTGGCTGCTATCTTTTTTTTCAGCAAACCGAAGTTTGACGACCGGCTCGCTGATCCTGGCATTTTTAATTTGTGATGATCCCTTTATAATGCTATTAATATCCGGAGTAAAAACTATACCGGAAGCTTTTACATCAACACTATCATTATTTTTTGCTTGTTTAAATTGAAAATTAGTTAATGAAGACACTAAATGATCGGTCAATGAAAATTTATCTGCCGTTAGTGAAGTGTATGGGCCAAACCAGTAAAGATCTTTTCCATCAGTTTTTAGCCCATTCACTTTTAATTTTTCTTTTTTATCAATTGAGACAATGGAAAGGGTATTCAGAAAAACCGATAGTGAACTTTTTGCGTTGTTAATGTATAATTGAGTATTGTTTCCCTGTATTTTATTAAATAGAATTGTGAACGGATCATCGGCCTTTTTTCCGGGTTGTAGAAGATTTACTTCGACATGAGCTTTTTCCCAGCTAATTCCCTGCCCTGTCAGCATTTTTAAAGAATCAGTGAATACCAGGCTGTCCAATTTTACGTTTCTTGCATTTATATTAAAGTTCTGCTGATGGTCATATATAATAACCTTGTCAAATAGAAATTGTTTACTGGCTCCATCAAACGAGGCATTATCCATATTTACAACCAGTGCTTTAGTTTTCATTATGCCTTTTTTAAAATTAAGCAGCTCTACGGACCCTTGTACATTTGCTACTGACAGGGAATCAGCAACATTATTTGTGTTTAATATAAGATTGGCATCATCTAACAACAGGTCAATTGAATGTCTTGTTTTTATTTTTATTTTTCCATTTTGTATTACTAATTTCTCAAGACTCATAAAATTATTGATACCTGCCATCGAATTCACAATTGGATTCTTGCTTTTTGGTTTTTCAGCTGCTGTAGGATAGTAATCAATAACAGGTCTTATTAATAATGCTTGCCTCGCAATAACTTTTTGATCAAACAAAAGATCGGCCCATGACAATTCGCTGAGAATAAATTGACGCACTTGTATATTGCGCTTGTCCTTGTATGCTTCGGTATTAATAGAAAAGTTGCTTAATAAGATCCTGTTTTGTCTTAATCGAATACTATCAAACCGTAAAAAATAACTGCTGTCCTTTACGAAATTTTCATAATTACGAATGGCCATATCAAAACTTTCCAAGGAAATGGGTTGTGGCAGGCTATGATCAATTCGTAAGCCCGTCATCTCGAAATTATTTTTTTCTGAAGTAAATGATGTGCTTTTATCATTTCGATTGGTCGTTATACTCACTTCTGCATTTCTTACTCCTACATAATTCAATTGCATATCGCCTGTAAGCTGGTTGATCAAGGTATCCAGGTTAGGGATTTTTTTCGTTCCTGCAGTTTTATTTTTTAATTCTAATTCTATTTTAAACTTTGGATCGAGGCAGTAAACGGAATCAGCCTTTATCAGTCCTTTTTCATACAATGACTGAAAATCAACATTAGTTAATTTAAGTGTATCGAGATAAAGAGAGAACCCAGAACCGCTGCCATCGGCTCTCTTACCAATTAGCGTACAACTATCAATTTCTATTAATCTCTTTTTGATCTTGATCCTGAAACGGCTGAAAGCAAGACGGTGATTTCCGTCCGGAAAAGTAATATCCTGGCCTTTCGTCCAGAATACCAATTTATCTGACTCTAGAAAATCCTCTGCATTTGTATTTGGATCCGTTTCAATATGAAAATGCATTCTCGTAATAATTAGAGGTTGCTGATTGGGCAAAACCTTATTTACTAATTTAAATTCTCCATCATCAAATTGAAATCGCTTTACTTCAAGGAATTTCAATGCATCTATGATGGAGTTGTATACTTTTCCCATTTCATGAGGAATGGAAATATCTTTTTGTCCTGCTGTATCCAAAGGCTTTAATCTTGTTACTTCTATTTTTGGAGCAAAAAGAAATAATGAATCGATCTTTAACTCTTTTCTTGTGAAAATTGGAATTAAAGCTTTTACTTTTATTTTTATTTTATCTACGTGAAAATTATAATAGGTTGGCAGGTCAAGTGAATCATTTGAAAAAAAAGTTATATCCTGCAGTTCCACTTTTTTACTGAAATAATTGAACTTGATACTTTTTACTTTCAGTTTTAATTTTCCTTTTGATTCACTTGCTACAATACTTTCTACTAATGTTTCGGCATTATTGACGACATATATATGAAGGGCAGTGAGGAGAATAATAATGACCCCCAGGATGATTCCGAGTGTTTTAAGAATTTTTTTCTCAAGCCAAACGATCCACATTCAATAGATGGGGTTAATAAGTTATCAAATTACTCAAATTTGCGCTAATGAAAAAGCCATCTGCCGCTGGCGATGGCTTCATTAGTTCTAGCTTACTGAAGAACCGGGATTAACTGGCTCCTCAGGCTTCAATAAACGAAGTTTTCCATCCCTATCTTCTGCTGTTAAGATCATTCCCTGGCTCTCAATTCCTTTCATTTTCCTTGGCGCAAGATTAACTACTACTACAACTTGCTTGCCAACCATTTCTTCAGCCTTATAATGGAGGGCAATCCCACTTACAATCGTCCTCGTTTCTGTGCCGAGGTCAATTGTTAATTTTAAAAGCTTATCTGCTTTTTCTACTTTTTCACAATTAGTGACGGTACCAACACGAAGATTTAATTTGGCAAAATCATCGTATACTATTTCTGATTTCTTCGTTTCTTGTTTTTCGCTTACTGGTTTTGATTCTTCCATTTTTGGTTCATCTTTTTTTATTAAACCTGATTTTAATTTTTCTATTTGTGCTTTAATCTCTTCATCTTCTATTTTCCTGAATAATATTTCAGGAGCCCTTAATGAATAACCGACGCTCAACAATTTTAGTTTGCCTGCATTTTCCCAATCCAGCATTTTATCTACGACTTTCATCATGTACAGCATTTTCTTTGTCGTGGTTGGTAAAAATGGATTAATAAGAATGGCAAGGTTTGCTGTTAACTGTAAACAAAGATGTAAACAATTATCAATTTCCTTTTGAGCTCCTATGGACTGTAGTCCATCGTCCGTGGTCTTCTTAGCTTTTATCCACGGCTCTTTCTTCTGCATGTATTGATTTCCCTTTCTTGACAGATCGATCACTTCAAACAATGCATCACGAAACTTATATTCTTCAATTAGGCTCTCGACCTTCAGCTTTGAACTTTCAATTTCTTTCATGATCCACCGGTCTTCCTCATCTAAAATATCTTCATGAAGTTTCGGTACTTTGCTGTTGCAAAGCTTATGCATCAATACCCAGGTGCGGTTAACAAAATTTCCGAAGATAGAAGCCAGTTCATTATTATTTCTGTCCTGGAAATCCTTCCATGTAAAATCATTGTCTTTTGTCTCCGGCGCATTGGCACATAAAACATAACGTAGTACATCTTCACAACCCGGAAAATCTTTCACATAGTCAGGCACCCACACCGCCCAGTTACGACTCGTACTTACTTTATCACCTTCAATATTTAAAAATTCATTGGCAGGAACATTATCAGGCAAAACAAAATTTCCATGCGCCTTTAACATAGCCGGGAAAATGATACAATGAAAAACGATATTATCCTTGCCAATAAAATGAACAAGCTTTGTATCATCTTTGCACCAGTAATCGGCCCATTTATCAGTCAATTCTTTTGTAGCAGATATATAACCGATCGGCGCATCAAACCACACATACAATACTTTTCCTTCGGCATCAGGCAGCGGAACTTTAATTCCCCAATTGCTGTCTCTTGTCATAGCTCTTGACTGCAAACCTTTATCCAACCAGCTTTTGCATTGACCATACACATTATTCTTCCATTCTTTATGTCCTTCAATGATCCACTCTTGTAACCATGCCTCATAATCCTGCAATGGGAAATACCAATGCTTTGTTTTCTTTTTTACCGGCACGGCATCACTCAACGCACTTCGGGGATTAATCAATTGTTCAGGACTTAAAGACGAACCGCATTTCTCACACTGATCACCATATGCATTTGGGTTTGCACAAACAGGACAAGTACCAATTATATAACGATCGGCTAAAAACGTTTTTGTTTTTTCATCATAATACTGTTCCGTTTCTTTTTCCTCAAACAAACCGTCATCATACAACTTTTTAAAAAATGCTGAAGCTGTTTCGTGATGCACTTTATTGGAAGTACGTGAATAGATATCAAATGAAATTCCCATCTGCTCAAAACTTTCTTTTATCTGGGCATGGTATTTATCAACTATCTGTTGTGGCGTCACACCTTCTTTCATTGCACGGATGGTAATGGGCACACCATGCTCATCACTACCGCAAACAAATTTTATATCCCGTTTCCTTGCCCGTTGATAACGAACATAAATATCTGCAGGTACATACACGCCGGCCATGTGCCCGATATGTACTGGCCCGTTTGCATAAGGTAATGCTGCCGTAACTAGTATTCTTTTATAATCAGTCATCTTCTTTGCTCGGTAAATTTTTATGTCATGAACTTCCTGTTCTCTGCTCATCTTCCGTTGCGTCGCACTCTTGTACGTTCAGTTCACTATTCACCACTTCTACTTTGTCACCCTGAACTTAGCGAAGGGCTATTCATCAAAGAGAGGAAACAACCAAGGTCTGCAAAAATACCGGATTAAAGACCATTGCCCAAACCATTGCGATTAACAGATTTTATTTACATTGAGAAAAATTAAAGACTGTTTATGTCAAATAAATCAATAGAAGAAAAGCTAAAGGAACTTGGTTACGAACTACCCACTCTTCCTGCTTCCAAGGGCATCTATAAACGCTGTCTTATTGATGGGAAGAATCTCTATGTTTCCGGCCATATTTCTGTAAACACTGATGGAAGCTCAATAACAGGGAAATTGGGAAAAGATCTGAATGAAGAGCAAGGAAAAGTCGCAGCCAGGCAATGCGGTCTTGCAATACTTTCTTCTTTGAAAGCCGAGCTAGGTGATCTGCAAAAAATTAAAAGAGTAATGAAAGTTCTGGGAATGGTAAATGCGACTCCTGATTATGAAAAGCATCCAATCGTTATCAATGGTTGCAGCGAGTTGTTTGTAGAATTATGGGGTGAAGATAATGGCAAAGGGGTCCGCAGCGCAGTAGGCATGGGTTCATTACCGGGAAATGTTGCCGTGGAAGTTGAAGCAATGTTTGAAATTTATTAAATATGTCAGAAAGCTGGTTTGAAATAAAAAATATAAAAGAACTGGATTCTCCGGTACTGGTTGTTTTTCCTGAAAGGGTGAAACACAATATTCAATTGGCCATTGATATGATCGGTGACGTAAGTCGTTTGCGACCGCATATTAAAACAAACAAATCACCCGATGTTGCTAAACTGATGTTGGGGGCTGGCATTACAAAATTCAAATGTGCAACTATTGCCGAAGCAGAAATGCTTGCTCAATGCAATGCACCCGATGTTTTGCTGGCTTATCAACCTCTTGGACCGAAATTGAATCGGTTCATTTCACTTATAAAAAAATATCCCTCCACTAAATTTTCTTGTCTTACAGATAATATTGCTGCGGCTACTGAACAAGCTTTAGCATTTAGTGCTGAAAATATTACAGTTCCAGTTTATTTTGATCTGAATGTTGGTATGAATCGAACAGGAATTTCTCCCGATGAAAATGCGATTGCTTTATTCGATCATTGCAAAACACTAAAAGGAATTATAGTTGTCGGACTTCATGCCTACGACGGTCATATCCGTGATGTTGATTTTGAAACAAAAAAGAAAAAGTGCGATGAAGCTTTTGCTTTGGTAGAGAAACTGAATGAAAAACTAAAACTTCCAACTATCATTATGGGTGGTTCACCGGCGTTCTCAGTTCATTGTAAAAGAAAAGATATCGAATGCAGTCCCGGGACATTTGTTTATTGGGATAAAGGTTATAGTGATCTTTGCCCTGAGCAAAAGTTTTTACCTGCTATAGTTTTAATAACAAGAATTATTTCTTTGCCTTCACCCAATAAAATTTGTACAGATCTTGGTCATAAATCGGTTTCTGCGGAAAATGAGATCACAAGAAGAGTTTTCTTTTTAAATGCAGAAGGATTAAAACCTGTTGGACAAAGTGAAGAACACCTTGTATTAGAAACGAACGAACATCATTCTTATAAAGTAGGAGATGTCTTTTACGGTTTACCATATCATGTTTGTCCAACCGTCGCTTTATATGAAAGAGTTTATACAATTGAGAATGGAAAAGTGACAGGAGAGTGGAAGACTGTTTCGAGAGACCGGAAAATTAGTTTGTAGTCTTTAGTTTATAGTTTGTGGTTTTGAATAACACTTATTATAAAGTTCTTTCAATTTAAAGACTACAAATCACAAACTTTAAACTATAAACCCGCTATGTTCATAGTCGATGCCCATATTGATCTTGCCTGGAATGCTATCGAATGGAACCGTGATCTGCAACAACTAATCCAGGATATTAATTCAAGAGAAAAAGGTTTAAATGATAAGCCCGGTCGTGGCAATGCTACTGTTTCTTTACCTGAATTAAAAAAGGGAAATATTGGTTTGGTTGTAGCAACACAGATCGCCAGATATGTTTCGCCAGAAAATCCATTGCCTGGCTGGCACTCACCTGAACAAGCATGGGCAGCAACACAAGCACAGCTGGCATGGTACAAGGCAATGGAAGAAGAGGGAGAGATGGTTCAAATAAAAGATCTGCGTTCTTTAAATATTCATCTCGATGTTTGGAAGGATGATGGACCACATGAACAAAAGCCCATTGGTTATATTTTAAGTTTGGAAGGTGCCGATTCATTAATAACTGTTCAGCATTTAGAAAGAGCTTATGAATATGGATTAAGAGCTATTGGGCCTGCACATTATGGACTCGGCCGATATGCTAATGGTACTGATGCTACAGGTGAAATGAATCAGGATGGTTTAGCGTTGCTCAAAAAAATGGAAGAGCTCAATATCATTTTAGATGCAACGCATCTTTGTGATGATGCATTCTGGCAGGCGATGGATAATTTTCATGGCCATGTTTGGGCCAGTCATAATCTCTGCAGGGCATTAGTAGATCATAATCGCCAGTTCAGTGATGATATGATAAAAGTATTGATCGAAAGAGGAGCGGTGATCGGCGCAGCTTTCGATGCATGGATGATCGTTCCGGGATGGGTGAGAAAAAAGTCAACGTCAAAAGAAATGAATTGCAATATTGAAAAAATAATAGATCATATTGATCATATCTGCCAGATCGCTGGCAATACTCTTCACGTTGGTATCGGTTCCGATCTAGATGGTGGCTATGGCAGAGAACAATGTCCGTATGATGTAGAAACAATTGCTGATCTCCAAACTATTCCTTCATTGCTTATCAAACGAGGATATTCAACTACTGATGTAGAAAATATCATGAACAAGAACTGGATCAATTTCTTGAGAAAAGCCTGGAGCAAATAAAAATTATAGATCCACGCAAAGGCGCAGAGGCGCAACGATTGAAAGTTAATTAAGTATTCTTTGCGCCGTTGTGCCGTTGCGTGATTTTCTTTTCAGTGACTCTTAATAAGGCGAAGGACTCACCGATGTCCAGCCTCCATCAATTATTAAACTCTGTCCTGTAATATGTCTTGAATTGGGTGAAACAAGGAATAATGCTGCGTTCGCAATATCATTTGTAGTTGCAGGCTTCCCCAAAGGAGTAATACGACTCCATGTTTTTGTATACTCTGTATCTTCTAAGGTTCTTTCAGTTAAAGTTGCACCGGGCGCAATTGCATTTACATTAATATTATAAGGAGATAATTCTATCACTAAATTTTTTGCCAGCATTTCCAGGCCGGCTTTTGTAATTGCATAAGCCGCTAGATTTTTATGAGCCTGGTGACCAACAACTGATGACATGAATAAAATACTTCCTCCACTTTCTTGTTGTTTCATTTGCTTTGCTGCAGCTTGTGCAAGAAAAAAACTACCACCAAGATTTAATTGCATCACTTTATTAAATGAGTCAGAAGTGTAATCAAAAAAATCAGCAAATAATGTAATGCCAGCATTGGCAATAGCAATTGTGAGCTTACCAAAATTGCTTAGAGCCTGGCTCACCATCTTATTAATGAAGTCAATATCGGAAGCATCTCCCGCCAGGCCGATGCAATTTCCACCTTCGTCAGTTATTTTATTTACTGCTGAAGAAGTTAGCTTTTCATCTATGTCATTTAATAAAACTGAAGCGCCTTGCAAAGCAAGTTGTCTGCAAATTTCAAAGCCAATGCCCTGCCCGGCGCCGGTTACAATTGCTACTTGTCCTTTGAATGAATCACTATTCATTCTAACAAGATAAGTTTTTATTTCTTTTTATACTTCGTAGTTCTTGCATCGTTTATCACACCTTTCCAGTTAAGTCCGAATCCAAAATCATAGACATGACCTTCCGAATCTTTGTAGCATTGCATATCATGTGGCACATCTTCAAATTGTTTTTCTACTGTTTGCATATTCGCTGGCATTTGCAAAGGCAATAATCCCGAAGGTTCGGTTTTACCGGTAAGTATATCAAGAATTGCCTGGTCTTGTACACCAAAATTTACAACGATTGCATCCGCCATCTTTTCAAATTCTGAGAATACCATCGGGTTGCTCATGTTTACAGAAACAATAACAGGTTTGCCTTTCATTTTTGCATAGGTTTCTGTCACCATTGAAAGATCGGTAATGTTGATAGCCTTAACTGATTTGCCTTTGTAAGTACGATTTGTAAATGATTCAAATTTATCTCCACCTGCAATGCTTGGATCTCTTGCGTCAGCAGCAGTATATTCTCCGTATTGTAAACTGATCGGCAAATAACCATTGCCACCGGCTTTTACATCTGCATTATTGTAGCCGTTACCACTGTTAGGACTATTGATAAACACCAATGCATAATCAGCTTCATCAGGGTTGTCGGTTACATTGAAATATTTTTTTACAATATTCATATTTACCGGGTAATCTAATTTTTCAGGTGTTTCCATGCCAAGAAAATTTCTTCCCGCAGGTGTAAACTTCTTTGGCACATACACAGTTTTGTTTTTTTGCAATGGCAGGATCATTTTTTTATTCTTCAATAGCACCATTGATTTCAACTGCGCATCATAACCTGCCTTCATATATTCGGCATTACCAACAATGGTTTTTGAAACTTCCGGGTCGAGGTATGGATTCTCAAATAAACCTGTACGGAAAATATTTT
>DATHDP010000036.1:0-36479 GCA_035318985.1 Chitinophagaceae bacterium | reverse complement strand
TGGGTTGGTCGGTTTTCCCAATGCTGGTAAATCGACATTGCTTTCTGTGATCACTGCAGCAAAACCCAAGATCGCCGATTATGCTTTCACCACTATCAATCCTCAACTAGGAATTGTTGAATACCGCGATGGAAAAAGTTTTTGCGTGGCCGATCTGCCGGGCATCATTGAAGGCGCCGCAGAAGGCAAAGGATTAGGTCATCGTTTTCTCCGACATATCGAACGCAATCCTGTTTTGCTTTTTTTAATTCCTGCCGATAGTAATGATCATAAAAAAGAATTTGAGATTTTACAAAGTGAGTTAGAAAAATATAACCCTGAATTATTGCACAAGCAATTCATCATTACCATAAGCAAAAGTGAAATGCTTGATGAAGAACTGGTGAATGCGATCGAAAAAGAATTACCGAAGAACATCCCACATGTTTTTATTTCCTCTTTTACCCAAAAAGGATTGATTCAATTGAAAGATCTTTTGTGGAAAACACTGAATCAATAATTAGATATTGACCCGAACCGGTATCGGCATTATCTTTATTAAAACTTGTCGATGCGAGCCAACCCTTACCGCCACCAAATACTGTTCAAGGAAATATTTACAAGAACAAGACCTCTCGAAAACTTTCTAATGTTCTTGCGGGCATTCCTGAAAGCTATCTGGCTTTTTTTTCCATCTATTCTTTTTTTGGTGATGGCGTTGTTTGCAACCTGGTACCTAACGCAGGGAAAAGATATTATGGAAAGAACATTGGAGCAGCCACGCATCTTTTACATGTTTGTGATCGCAGCAATATTTTGGGTTTATATAACATGGTACACTAGCCGCATCATTGGGAAAATAACTTATGCTTCGCTTTCGCGAAAACCCGATAAAGAAGAACGTTTCTGGGGACGCTTTCTCATCCAGATGCCACGGTTTCTCTCTTTCACTTGTCTAACGGTTATTATCCTTGCCTTCATTAAGCTTGAAAAAGATCCTGAAAATAAATATGACAAACTTTTCTTTTTGGTGCTGGTATTTAGCTCTTTTTATTATTTCAGGATTTACAGGTTTTGGTGTAATCGTGCCGATGCCGTTGATAAGCTCACCAATTTAAAAAGCAAGAAAATTTATTTGAACCGTTTGTGTATCATAGTAAGTGCATTTCTTTTTATTACTTTATCACTTATCTTTTTCTTTCCGTCCTTTCAAAAAACTTATTTCTTAATTATTCTTCTTGCTGCATTCCAGGCAGGGCTTGTGTTGTTGCTTGTATTCCGGAGAAAATCTATTTATATAAAATATCCTGATAAGGATCCGGAACAATTTGCCAATCATGATTTCTTCAAAAAAGTAAGAAAGTTCGTTTTTGATGAAGAAGACAAAACCTTTTCATGGGTATTTCTTTTTGTTTTGATAGTTGGGCTTGCCTTTTATCTTTCCGCTATTTTTTCTATAAAGTTCTCAATCTATATCGGTTCGCTATCTTTTATACTTTTTGCGTTTGGAACTTTACTCATTCTTGGTAATGGCGTTGCATTGATCTCTGTCATTTACCGGATCAATGTGCATATTATAGTTTTCTTTTTTGCCTTTTTAGTAGGGTTGGTATTTGAACCACATGATGTACATACTTCAAATAAAAAAACGACAGCTGTTTATAGCAATCGCCAAACTTTACACGAATATTTTGAAAATTGGGTAACACTCCGAAGACCAGAACTGGCAGATACGGCTAATAAAAAAGAATATCCTTTAATATTTGTTTTATCAGATGGTGGAGCATCAAGGGCAGGTTATTGGGTGGCTTCAGTAATGGCAAAGATGAATGAAGAAACAAATGGTGAATTCAACAAACATCTTTTTTGCCTTTCCGGTGCATCGGGGGGAAGCGTTGGCAATGCTGCTTATTTTAATTTATTAAGAGCAAAACAAATAAGTGATACCATAACACATGAGCTTGCTGATGTACAACAATATCTTAAAACAGATTTTCTAACATTCACTCTTGCCCGTATGTTAGGGCCTGATGTGTTCCGCCATATTTTCCCATTTCAATTTGTTGATGATCGCGGAGCAGCCCTTGCCCGTGTATTGGAGAAAGGTCCGACGGAAAATTGTTTGTTGTATGATAGTATGAACACAAAATTTTCAGAACTCATCACACAAAAAAAACAACCCTATTTTCTTCCCATACTATGTATAAACACCACTCGGATGCAGGATGGATTGCCGGCAGTTATTTCAAACATTGATTTTTCAGACCCCCGTTTTAATCAGCGTCTTGATTTTTTAGATCTTCTTGATGAAAAAAAAGATATTAAGCTCAGCACAGCAGTGGTGCTTGGCGCCAGTTTTCCTTATGTAAGCCCGGCCGGAAGAGTTGACTCAGCAGGTATAAAGAATAAAGCAAATTATTTTGTTGATGGCGCCTATTTTGATAATTCCGGTTCAGGAGTAGTAAATGAAATGGTGAATATTCTTTTGCGTGACAGTCTCTATTTACAACACAAGGAAAAGCTGAAGATCTATATACTTCATATCGCCAATAGTCCGAATGAAGGAGTACCATTGGAAAAAGTAAACCCAATGATCAATGATCTTGCAGCTCCGGTAAAAACACTGCTTGGCGCTTACGGAACACAGACAACTGTAAATGATAATAGGTTATTGAATCTTATGAAATATCATTTCCCGAACGATACGCTATACCGGAAAATTAATTTATACGATGATGGAGATAATCCTAATTATTCAATGAACTGGGTAATATCAGAAAAGCTTTTAAAATCCATGAATGAAAGTTTGCTTCGCAATAAGGAATTAAAAAAAATGATAGATAAGTTGAATAAAAATAAGTGATCATGAGTCAATGCATTTTTTGTGGACAAGAAGTTGAATTGGTTCATGTGCATGGCCATTATCAGTGTCCTGTTTGCAAAACAAATGCAATGCCTTGCTGTGATGGAGATAATTGTGATACGAATGTCTTATTGAGGATTAATGAAGATCCCGAATCTTCAATTTCTAACACGATAGCTATAGGGTTCAACATCAAATTAATTGAGTCTAACCGCAGTTCCTGTAGCAACTACCATTAGCATACTTCCATTGGCGCCGACGGTTTCGAAATCAAGATCGATACCCACTACTGCATTAGCTCCTAAAGCCTGTGCCTTCTGAATTAATTCATGCATTGCATTTTGTTTGGCTTCATCAAGCACTTTTTCATAAGTACCACTGCGACCGCCAAAAAAATCTCGAAGTCCACCAAGAATATCTTTAAAAAAATTCGCTCCGATAATTACTTCGGCAGAAATAACTCCATAGTATTGTTCAATGTTTTTGCCTTCAATATTTGGTGTGGTGGTTGTTATCATTTTGCTTATTGTTTACCTATAAAAATAATAAGATTTATCCGGGCACATCATTTGTTACAGGTATTTTTTAACTTGAGTTTGTTTTGATAAAACCTAAAATATGAAAAGGCTCTTACTTACCCTCCTATTTTCTGTCACTTTTATTTTAAGATCCCTGGCTGACGAAGGCATGTGGCTTCCATTACTACTCGGCCAGCAAGTGTATAATGATATGGTGAAACGAGGATTAAAACTTTCAAAAGAACAATTATATAGCATCAATAAACCTTCGCTCAAAGATGCCATTGTTATTTTCGGTGGCGGATGCACCGGGGAAATTGTCAGCTCTGAAGGATTGATCTTTACCAATCATCACTGCGGCTATGATGCGATCACTTCTGCCAGTACTCTTGAACATAATTATCTGCGTGATGGCTTTTATGCAAAAATCAAAGCTGATGAAATTCCTTCCGGTATTTCAGTTCAGTTCCTTTTACGAATTGAAGATGTAACACAGATGGTGATGGATTCATTAAATGGATTGACCGGTGCTGAAAGAATGCAAAGACAAACAAGAGCACTCAATAACCTGAATGCAAAATTTTCCGATGCTTCACAACTTATCGAAGCAAGGATCAGCAGTCTTTTCAAAGGCAATCAATATTTACTTTTTGTTTACCAGCGTTATAAAGATGTTCGTCTTGTTGGCGCACCACCTGAGAGTGTAGGAAAGTTTGGCGGTGATACTGATAATTGGGAATGGCCACGACACACTGGCGACTTTTCAGTTTTTCGTGTATACATGAGTAAAGATGGTAAACCAGCGGATTACAGTGAAGAGAATGTCCCGCTGAAACCAAAATGGTTTTTACCAGTATCGATCAAAGGTTTTAAAGATGGCGATTATACAATGATCTATGGTTATCCTGGGAGTACCAATCGTTATGAAACCTCATATGGTGTAAAATTGAAAACAGATATTGACAATCCTACGCTGGTAAAGTTGCGTGATGTTAGATTGAAATACATGTTTGAAGAAATGAAAAAAGATCCCGAGGTCAAATTGCAATTAGCAACCAGCTATGCAAGCATTGCAAACTATTGGAAATTTTATGATGGAGAAAGTAAACAACTGTTAAAGTATGATGTGTTCGGTCAAAAGAAAAAGGCAGAAGAAATATTTATCAATTGGGCTAAAGGCAAGCCCGGTTATTCCACAATTTTTGATGATTGGAGAAAGGCCTACGAAGAATGGAGACCTTATGCCAAACACCGCATGTATATAAATGAAGGATTGTTTGGTTCACCATTAATGGCATTTGCTGCGTCATTGCAACAAATTGAAACTGCTTTGGTGCAACAGGGAAAATCAGCCGGGGAAATAAAGAAGGCACTTGATGAAGCAGGAAAAGCAAGGGCAACATTTCTTAAAAACGAGAACAAGGTTTCCGATGAAAAGATAGTAGCTGATATTACAATGATGTTTTACAGAGATGTTGAGAAACAACAGCACCCAATTGATTTTTATAGAACACAAGTGGGAACCTGGGGAAAATTAGATGACGAAGAAACCTATAAAAAATATGCAAGACATGTTTTTGAAAAGACAATGATCTTTGATGATGCCAAATGGAATGCATTCGTTAAAAATCCTGATGGCAATGTATTGCAGGATGACCCTGCTTATGCGCAGGCAAGTGCATTCCTTATTAATTACCAAAGCAAATACTCAGCAAAATTCCAGCAGTTTACCACAAAAAATACTGAATATGGCAGGATGTATCTGAAAGGAATAATGGAAATGGATACAGTAAAAGCAAAAATGATGTATCCTGACGCCACATTTACGATGAGAGTGAGTTTTGGAAATGTAAAAAGTTACCGGCCAAGAGATGGAGTGTTCTATGATTATGTATGTACAATGAAAGGTGTTCTTCAAAAATACATACCAGGCGATTACGAGTTTGACCTGCCTGCAAAAGAAATTGAACTTGCCAGGAAAAAAGATTTTGGTCAATACGCAGATAAATTAAAAAAAGACCTGGTAGTTTGTTTCATTACAACCAATGATATTACCGGGGGCAACTCGGGTTCACCGGTCATAGATGCCAATGGCAACTTATTGGGTCTTGCTTTTGATGGTAATTATGAGGCATTAAGTCATAAAATTGCATTTGACAAAGATCTGAACCGCACTATTTGTGTTGACGTTCGCTATATACTTTGGTGTATTGATAAATTGGGTGGCGCTTCAAATATTATTAAAGAACTGAAGCTGGTAAAATAATTTCATGACTGAAGCCAATTCGTGAGCTCTTTGGGAGCAAGGAATTTAGCCATGAACAACATAAAAATTAATAACCAATATTTACTTAACATTGCATCACAACTTTTCTTGTGAAGTCATTCAGTAGTGCTTTAATATTTTTTTTCTTACTCAGCAGTAATTGCCTGTTTGCGCAGGTAAAATTCAGCGCCGCCACCGACGTTTCCATACTACACAATTTTGACCCTCAACAAAAATTTACGGTTATTGGTCAAACCGTTTTACCTCAGTGGCATATTGATAAAAAAAATACTGTGTATGCATGGTTTACTTATCATGCAAATGGAAAATATGAAAACACTCTTATTGCTACTGCAAAATCTCCACCCACACAACCACAAAGCATTTCTTTTTCGAATCAGTCAGTAATGAGGTTGCGCCAAATTTCTATTGGATTCAAAAGATATTTGGTGGGCTCTTTTAACCATCTTGAAAAATTTAATCTTTATGCAGCCGGCGGTTTTGGAGTGATGTATGGCAATGCATCCAATACATTTTCTACCAATATAGACACTGCCCTGTATACTATACAGTATAATGTTGTACATGGTAAGGGAGATTTTAAAAGACTAACATTTGACATTACGGGTGGTTTTGAATTCCCTGTTTCGTATGAAATGTATATATATTCAGAAATAAGAATGTATATACCAACAACCGATTATCCAAGCAGCTATCTTATGAACAATTCACATGCGCCATTTCTTGGCAGCATTAATCTGGGCATTAGAATTTTATTTGATGCTGATCCTTAAAAATAATTTCATGAAAGAAAAACAAGTTATTTCGCAAGTGGAGATCTATAAACTGCGGATGCCATTAATTGAGCCATTCATTACTTCACTGGCTTATGAAACACACGTTGAAAATGTGATCGTAGTAATAAGAACCGAATCTGGTATCACAGGATTTGGTGAGAGTAGTCCTTATATGCCTGTGAATGGAGAAAGTATTGACACCTGTTTTATCGTCGGACAATATTTTGCCAAATTATTAAAAGGAGCAAATGCATTAAAGCTGCAGGATAATCTGACGGCAATGGACAGATTGATCTATGCCAATACAAGTATTAAAAGTGCATTTGATATTGCCATACATGATATCATTGGCCAGCACAAACAAGTGCCACTTTATGAATTATACGGCGGCAAAAATAATAAAGAGTTGGTAACGGATTATACTGTAAGTCTTGATAACGCGGAAAAGATGGCAGCAGATGCTTTGAAAATAAAAAATCAAGGTTATCCTTCCATTAAAGTAAAGCTTGGGGAATCAAAGAAAAAAGATGTGGAAAGAATAAGAATGATACGTGAAGCAGTAGGTGATGATATTCCTCTTCGCATAGATGCCAACCAGGGGTGGAGCGTAAAAGAAGCGATCGAAACATTGAATGCACTTAATGACTATGATGTAGAACATTGTGAAGAGCCGATCGCTAAATGGAATTTCATGCAATTAAGAAAAGTAAAAAAGAAAAGCCCCATACCGATAATGGCAGACGAAAGCTGTGGCGATGCACATGATGCCGCAAGATTGCTGAAGCTAAAAGCCTGTGATATGTTTAATATAAAAGTTGGAAAGGCAGGAGGTGTTTTTAATGCCTATGAAATTGTAAGGCTGGGCGACAAAGCAAAAATGCACATGCAGGTTGGTGCATTTCTTGAATCAAGATTAGGAATGACTGCATCAGCGCATCTTGCACTATGCAGTGATCATATTGTTCATTGTGATTTTGATACACCACTCATGTTTTCAGAGGATATAGTTACTGACGGATTAACTTATCATGCTAATGGTGTAATGAAAGTTCCCGATACGCCGGGATTAGGTGCAACTATTGCTCAAGCACATTTAGATAAGATGGAAAAAGTTGTTATATAGTATTCACGATGCAAAAGATTGTTTTTATAATATAGGGTCAACAATTTAACTTTAGAAGACATTCGTGATGATCGAAATGATCAGAGTCGAAACGATCTATTGCGGCGAATATTCTCAATAAAACATTTTCTATTTAATCACATGAACTGTTTGCTAAAAAAAATCTGTTTTGTTTTCTTAGCCTGTTTACTCATTCATCCATTCTGTTTTGGAAGGGAAAAAACAGATAGCAACATTATCACTCCACGAATGCGGGTAATTGCAGATAATGATTTTGGTGGCGATCCTGATGGCTTGTTTCAATTGGCTCATTTATTATTATCTCCTTCTGTAGATGTAAGAGCAATCATTGGATCGCATCTTAACGCTGCTGATGGTTTTGATAAATCGAAAACACAAGCTGAGAATGCAGTAAAAAAAGCCAGGGAATTAATACAGGTAATGGGAATAAAAAACAATATTCCTGTAATTGCAGGATCAAACACCGCTATGCAAAATGATAGCACTCCTGTAAAAAGTGAAGCTGTAAACTTTATTATCAAAGAAGCTCTAAGAACAGATACACAATTGCCTTTGTATGTTCTTTGTGGAGCAGGACTTACAGAAATTGCATCGGCTGTTCTGACAAATCCTCAAATCGCAAACAAGATCACCTTGATCTGGATCGGAGGACCCGAATATACTGATCTTGCTTTTCCACCCCCAAACTATACAGTAGTCGAATACAATTTAAACATTGATATGGCGGCGGTAAGGGCAATATTCAATCGTTCTAATATTGCGATCTGGCAAGTTCCGAGAAATGGATACCGACAGGCTATAATTTCTTACACACAATTGCTTTTGAAAGTAAAACCGCTAGGTAAAACCGGGAAGTATTTGTGTGAACAGATCGAAAGAGTAATGAGCATTACACAAAAATTTAAACTCAATCTTGGTGAAGTTTACATTCTTGGCGACAGCCCTTTAGTATTACTTACTGCCTTACAGTCATCATTTGAGGCAGACCCCTCATCAAGCGACTATGTAATTAGAATGTCTCCAAGGATCAGTGAGCATGGAACATATGAATTTAATAACAGCGGACGGAATATCAGGGTTTATACCCGCCTTGACATAAACCTGATGTTTGAGGATTTTTTTGCAAAGCTTGAACTGATGAACAAATAAAAAATGAAAAGCCAAGTTTTTGACCTTTATCAAAAACTCTTTTCCATTTCAGGTATAACTTAACGCAGTCTTGAGGGTCATTTTTAAAAATATCTTCTCACACTTCAAAATGCTAATATGAAAAGATCAATTCTCGGCTTACTGTTTATAGCCTTCATTTCTGTTACTTCACATGCACAAATAACAACAGGTGAAAATATTGCCGTCACTAATACGGAATCCGGAAAGGTTCGTGGATACATTCATAACTCCATTTATACTTATAAAGGAATTCCATATGCTGAAGCAAAACGTTTTGAAATGCCTCAAAAACCGAAACCATGGCAGGGCGTTCGTAGTTCAATGAGCTATGGACCGGTTGCTCCTTTAATGGATCCCACTACATCTGTACAGGATGAAAGCGAATTTGCCTTTCATCATGATTGGGGATATACAAATGAAGATTGCCTTCGATTAAATATCTGGACCTCTGGTATCAATGACGGGAAGAAAAGACCTGTTATGTTTTGGATCCATGGTGGAGGATTTACTGCCGGCTCTTCACAAGAGCTACCTTCTTATGATGGTGAAAATCTTTCAAAGAAAGGAGATGTAGTCGTTGTATCAATCAATCATCGTTTGAATATTTTAGGATTTTTAGATCTGTCTGCTTATGGTGAAAAGTATAAGCATTCCGCCAATCTTAGTATCATCGACATAAAAGCGGCTTTAGAATGGGTAAAAAATAATATTTCAAACTTTGGTGGAGATCCCGGTAACATTACAATCTTTGGTCAATCAGGTGGCGGAGCCAAAGTAAATACGTTGATGGCAATGCCATCAGCAAAAGGATTATTTCATAAGGCGATCAATGAAAGCGGTTCTTTCAGAACGGATATGCTGGATAAACAAACTACCCAGGCTATTACTGCCGAAGTATTAAAAGCACTCAATCTCCAGGCGAACCAGGCAGATGATCTTCAGAAAATTCCGTTTGCTCAATTAAGCGATGCAGGAAAAAAAGCTTTGAAGGTAATTGCTGATCAAATGAAAGCAGCTGGCAAAACTATTCCGGGTTTTGGCCTGAGCTGGGGACCAAGTGTTGATGGTGACGATCTTCCTTACCAGCTTTTTTCTAAAGAAGCATTTGAGTTATCTAAAAATATTCCGTTGATGATCGGTACTGTTAAGAATGAATTCATGCCTTCTTTATTTTCTGGAATGCCCAATGCACCACTTGATAAAGTAATGGAGTATATTAAAAAACAACAAGGCGATAAAGCAGATGCATATATAGCAGCCGTAAAAAAAGCTTACCCTGATGATACTAAGCCAACAGATCTGATGGATGTCGATGTGATCTTCAGACCCGGCGCTGTTTCGCAGGCAAATGAAAAATCATCTTTACAAAATGGAGCTCCGGTTTACATGTATTTGTTTACATGGCAATCTCCGGTTATGGATGGAAAATATAAAGCAGTTCATTGCATGGAGTTGGCTTTTGCATTTAATAATATTAATCGTTGCGAAGAAATGACGGGGGGAGCTAAAGAAGCATATGCTTTGGCAGATAAAGTAAGTGGGGCATGGATAAACTTTGCAAGGAACGGAAATCCTAATCATAAAGGATTACCTAACTGGCCGGCATATAATTCAACCAATACTTCTACAATGCATTTCAATAATCAATGCGTTGTTAAACCGCAATTGGATAAAGATCTTTTTGCATTAGTGGCGCCGAGAATGTAACTACATTAAATGAAAATTAGGAAAATATAAACAAGAGGATGATGTAAATTCATTGTGTTATTACCAATTTCTTGCATAAGGACTTTTATGAATAAAATTTCCATGAGATCAAAACTGTTCCTCTTTGTTTTTATTCTTCCTGGTTTTACGATCTATGCCCAAAACAAATCTTTCACTGATTACTATTTCGAAGCAAAGACGTTTGTGGATAGTTTAAAAACGTACCAGATTTTGATCCAGGCGCATGGAGAATCTTATCCTTTCATTAGCAACGAATATGTAAAAAATGAGGTCGCTAAATCATTTAATTTTCTGAATGTCAAAGAGCCAGTAAAGAAGGATCCGGACTTTGTCATCAAAATCATAGTAAGTGACGTTAGTGCTGATGTCGATTATGCTTATAATGGAAACAATAATACTTATGAGGTCATATGGATCTACAATGTAAGTTTTGCTTTGTCTTTTGAAACGAATGAAAAGTTCGTTGTATTCATTCCGCTATGTACAAAAAAGCATTATGAAAAACGATTTCCTTATTCCAATAAAAGTTCAGAATTCAATCCCGACGAAAATAAATACCAAATAAAAAGGCCGGACGAAAATAAGCCTATTGGCAAGTATGTGGACGAGTTGGAAGTGTTGTTAAACACAAAAGCAAATTTCATTATGGACTTCAACGAGGTGCTCGTTGCGTTTCGCAAGAAAAAATAGTCACAGAAATTTTCTTTCTCAATTAACTACTTTGATTTAAATTCAATTTCCATTGAAACCTTTTCCCATGCACTCAAAATTGTTCTTGTACCTTTTTGCAGCAGTAATCATTTTGCATCAGCCGGTATTTGCACAAGAGGATACAACAATAAAATCTAAGTCAAAAGCTTCTTCCAAGGCAAATTTTAAAGACACGTTAGATGGCAAGTTTGATTTCAGCAGTTTTTTAATAGATGCCAAAGGTTTTATTCCTGTTCCGTTTATTATCACCGAACCTGCAGTTGGCGGACTTGGCTTAGCAGTGGTACCAATATTTCTTACCCCTAAAAAAAAACCCGCTGGTTATACTGGTTATATAGCACCTGATATTACAGCAGGCTTTGCAATGTACACAGTCAATAATAGCTGGATGGTTGGAGGAATGCGGATCGGCAGCATTCCGGCAAAAGGATTGAAGTACAGAGTTGGAGGTGGTATTGCCGATCTGAATTTGTCTTTTTACAGGGATGTCGCAAACAAACGAGAAAAGGAATTTGAATTCAGCGTTAAAGCTATCCCGATTATATTTTCTTTGTCCAAGAGAATATCTAAGCATGAAGTATATCTTGGAATGCAATATTTTTTCTCGAAAAATAAATTAACACCATTATTTATAGACAGTCTGCCTTCATCTATTAAATCGGGAGAATTCGAAAGCAATGTTGCCAGCCTCGGAACATTTATTGATTGGGACAGGCGGGATAATTTTTTTACTGCTGACAAGGGTGCAAGAATAAATATTTCATACAATGCAAACGATAACTGGACAGGAAGCGATTTTACTTATCAAAAACTTGCGGGAGCATTGAATTGGTTTATCCCTATTCAAAAAAATTGGGTCAGTGGATTCAGAGTAGAATCAAATTTTATGTTTGGTGATCCTCCTTTTTATGCATTGCCATCGCTGGCATTACGTGGCGTTCCTGCTGTCAGGTTCCAGGGATATACAACTGCCTTGGTAGAAACAGAACAACGAGTTGATCTTAGTTTGCGATGGAGTGCGGTAGCTTTTGCCGGATTGGGAAAAGCAATGGACCGTAATGAAAGTTTTGGCGATGCAGAAACAGCTTACAATTTCGGAGGCGGCTTTCGGTATCTTATTGCGAGATTATTCAGAATAAGAGCAGGAATAGATGTTGCGAAAGGGCCAGATAGCTGGGGATGGTATATAGTTTTCGGACACAACTGGAACCGGTAATTATTTTGTCGGCACATTGTCTTTCCATCTCCACAAATACATACATGCATAAGTGCGGTAAGGCGACCATTGCTCTGCTATCTTCAGGATCCTTGCATTCATTATTTTTTTCTTACGGTGCCTCAGATCGTATAAACCAATTACCGCTTGTTGCAAACCAAGATCATCAATTGCAAACAGATCTTCGCGACCAAGTGCAAACATCAGCAACATTTCCGTTGTCCAGCGTCCAACTCCTTTTATCTGCGTTAAATATTCGATCACATCTTCATTGCTCATCTTTGAAAGTTTCTTATGATCCATCCCCTTTTCCATTTCAAACTTTGCAACGTTCTGCACATAACTCACTTTTGCGTTGCTTAAACCAATGCCTCTAAGTTTTGCAAAAGGAGTGTCAACGATCTGTTGTGGTGTTGGCTCGCCCTCATAGAGATCAAGAAAACGTTGCTTGATAACTCTTGCAACTTTAGTAGATAACTGCTGGCTCATGATAGAATAGCAGAGATAAAGACAAAGGTTTTTCTGCTTATTCAGTTTGAATGTGCCGTGATCCCTAATCAGTTTTTTTAATTTTTCATCTTTGGATAAGTGAGAGACGTAATACATAGAACCACGATTAGCTTGATTTTAAAAATGATTATGAGGAAATTAAATACAAACCATGTTGAAAGTAAAAGATATTTTTGATTAGCGAAACTGACCATTCAGAATTTAAGGCTCCTCTATTTCCTCTTATTCCCAAACAAATCCTATAAATCGTGGTTCTTTATTCTATATTCCAGCTCATCCCTCCATCCTTTTCATCTTTCAAACTTATTCCGAGTTTGGTGAGTTGATTTCTTATTTTATCGCTGGTGGCAAAATCTTTTTTACCCTTTGCTTCTTTGCGAATATCGATCAGCAGGTCCATCACACCTTTCAGTTTTTCATTATCAGCTTCTGTTACACTTTTTAATCCAAGAATATCTTCCACATAAACTTTCATCTGCTTTTGCAGCAATTCAAAAGTTTCTTTACTCAATGCAGAAACTTGAATTGTTTTATCTCTCATGCTGTTGATCATTGGCACCAGCTCGAACATATTCGCCATTACTTTTGCAGTACTGAAATCATCGTCCATGAATTCATCGAACTCAGTTATAAGTTTTTTCACCTTCGAATCCAACTCTGAATCTACTACCGACTGCTCACTGCCAACAGCCAATTGGCCTAGTTTCTCATACGCATCCCACAATCTTTTCAATCCTTTCTCTGCTGCCTGCAAGGCTTCATTACCAAAATCGAGTGTGCTGCGGTAATGTGTTTGCAAAATGAAAAATCGAACTACCATTGGATGATAAGCTTTCTCCAATGCAGGATGATCTCCGCTAAAAAGTTCGGTAAGCCTGATCACATTGTTATAGCTCTTCCCCATCTTTTTCCCGTTAATAGTGATCATATTATTATGTATCCAATAACGGACAGGAGCTACATGATTGCAAATTGTACTCTGTGCGATCTCGCTTTCATGATGCGGAAATAAAAGATCCATACCACCGCCATGAATATCAAACTCTGCCCCTAAATATTTTGTTGCCATTGCCGAGCATTCAATATGCCAGCCGGGAAAACCAACACCCCATGGACTTTTCCAGCGCATAATATGTTCCGGCGCTGCATTTTTCCATAATGCAAAATCAGCAGTATCTCTTTTTTCTTCCTGACCATCCAGATCCCTGGTTGTTTCCAGCAGATCATCGATCACACGACCACTCAACTTCCCGTAATCATGAGATTCAGCATACTTCTTTACATCAAAATATACGGAGCCATTCGCTTCATAGGCGTACCCCGCTTTTATGATCTCTTCGATCATTCCTATCTGCTCAACAATATGCCCTGTTGCAGTTGGTTCGATCGTTGGTTTCAGCGTATTGAACTGCTCCATTGCCCAATGATAAAGGTTGGTGTACTTCTGCACCAGTTCCATTGGTTCGAGTTTTTCCAATATGGCTTTCTTCGAAATTTTATCTTCTGCTTCACGACCTTCTTCTTCAAAATGTCCCGCATCGGTAATATTGCGAACATAGCGGACCTTATTACCAAGATGCATCAAATAACGATAGATAACATCAAAAGTTATGTAAGGCCGTGCATGCCCAAGATGCGATTCACCGCTAACTGTTGGTCCGCACACATACATACCCACATGCCCGGGAGTTATCGACTTGAAAACTTCTTTCTGTCTTGAATACGAGTTATGTATTTTTAGTTCGCTCATGTTTATTTGCGAGGCGAAACAATCTCCTCTATTTTTTTGTTATCAGCTTTTGTGCTACTATCATCGCCTGTTGTTGCCAATTTGCTGCCTCGCCACGCAAATTGCTCACTTGTGCGTTCTTTAATTCTATTCAGCTTCTTGTCCACCCCAGTTGGGAATTTTTTTATTATCGAAATACTTCCCCCGCCAGCGGGGGACAATGAATATTCCTTTTATTCGTCAACACCACTCATGTACAGCAGGCTTACTGAAGCTGAAGAGTGCGACGCAACGAAAGCTTAATAGTAAATCAAAAGTCGGGTTAATAATTAAAACTTGGCAAAAATAGGGCACAGCCCTGAGAAAGGAGATTTAACAACACGGAATTGAAGAAGTGCTTTCACAAAGCCAAGATAATTATTTTTTTTGCTTTAGTTCAACATCAGCCATCAACATGAAATGGTCTGACAAATATTTAACAACTCTTGTAACCTGATTGATGCGAAAATTTTCATCGGTCAGGATATAATCGATACGCAGAGTGGGTGAAAGCGATGAATAAGTGCGGCCAATACCAAACCCTTTTTCCAGGAATGCATCCTGCATATCGCCACGGATGGTAAAATAAGTATATGAATTAGGGGTATCGTTCAAATCGCCACAAAAAATAGTTGGATAGGGGCTGTCATCAATTATCTGGCGGACAATATCGGCCTGTGAAGCCCGAAGTATGATGGCTTTGCGCAATTTCGCCAACACAGTTTTTGAATTATCGATCAGGCTGTCTTTGGCAGTTTTTATCTCGTCGATCGCTTGATAATCTTTTTGCCTGAACTGTACAGATTGAAGATGTGTGGCAAATACTCTTATCGTATCATCATTCACTTTTATATCGGCATGCACCAGCGCCTCGGTCATACTTGGACGGAAATAACGAACAAGCCCCGTATCGAGCATCGGGTATTTTGAAAAAATTGCCGCACCTATAAATTGCTTCTCTCCATCCGGATCATAAGAAAAATAATGATAAGGATAACCCATTGCTTTTATCTCGCTGATATTATTATAAAAAGCAGAGTCAGGTGAATGAAAAAATTCTTCCAGGCAAAGAATATCAGGATCCTGCTTTCGTATCTGGTCAAGCATCTTTAATCTTGTCTGGCTTTTTTCGCTGTTGTTTCTTTTCCATTCAAGAAATCTTGCCACATTCCAGCTGGCGATCCGTATTTGATTTGACTTTTTCTGATATTGAAATGCGGACGGTGCATTAAATGCCCAGGAAACATTAATGCTTTTATATCCTGCCAGCAAAACAACAAGGGAATACCAAACTCTTCTTAATTTAAGGATGAGCCATAAAAAAATAAAGCCTATCATCAACGCTAATAAAATGGGAAAGCCAAGTCCAAGAACTGCAATTACCCACGAATTGGCAGGCTTAATATAAGGCGCAAGGCAGGATAGTAAATATAGAACCGCCGTAATAATATTGAGTACGACAAGAGTTCTTCTTGTAATGATCCGAAGGCGGGATGGCATTCGTGCAAGTTACGAATAACCCCCTGTCCCCCTAAAGGGGGAACTTAGATTTGTTCAATCTATTTTTTAATTATTCTTATTCTTTAATTACTTGAGATCTTCCTTGCTTGCTTTTTTTAGCAGGTCTTTTTCTTCAGCAGTGAGAGAGTGAAATCCATGCTGGTTGATCTTATCAAGAATTTCATCAATGCGTTGTTGCGAAAGGTTAGGAGTTTTTGTGTAAGGCTTTCTTTCGCTTTTATAAAACAGTTCTTCTTTTGTTTTTTTCTTTGGCTTATTAGGATTGAAAAGATTATTGATCCAATCGAAAAAATTATTGATACCAACACTCCAATCGAAACCCCGCCGCATGAAAAAGATAAAAAGAAAACCAGTGAAGCCACCAGCAAGATGAGCAATATGTCCACCTGTATTGCTTACAGGAATAAGCGCCAGGTCTATGATAAGATAAATAGCAGTGAGTACCCACAGAGGAATGCCGCCATTGAGCATCGGAAAGATGCGATAACCCGGTGCCAGCATAGTAGTGGCCACTACAATAGCCATAATACCTGCTGATGCCCCGGTAGCAGTTGCATTTATTGTACTCAATGCCGGGATAAAATTATAGGCAAGCATAAAAGCAATTGCTCCACCCAGTGCGCCATAAATAAATAAAGGGATTATCTGCCTATTACCGGTAAGGTCATGAAAAATATAACCAAACATCCAAAGCCAAAGCATGTTACCGATAATATGCCAAAGTCCCTGGTGATAAAACATGTGAGTGATCAGGGTCCATGGCTTATGTATAAATTGGCTGAAACTTCCGGGTAGGGCAAGGTTGTAATAAAAGTCGTTCATGAATTTTACACCGGTAGTTCCTTCGGTAAAAGAAAAAAAGTAAAAAACCTGGATAAGCTGGAACAAAACAAACACCACAAGGTTAATGGTAATGAGTTGTACCAATGCATTGTCCTGCAGGTTATCTGTGAATTTTGAGGTCTTATAATCTCTTTCGTAAATGCCCATAGGGTGAATAATAAATTGTCAAAAAAAAGTGAAGTACAAAGTTCCTGTTTTTTATTATTTCAATTTTGCCTTGTTAGCTAATAAAATGTTTTTTTATTTGTCTTGTTCCAGATAAAAACCAGTATAAAGCCAGCAGCGGCTCCTCCAAGATGCGCCCAATGCGCAACACCATCGCTGGTTTTTCCTAAGCCTCCAAACAGATCAAATCCAATCATAATGAGGATCAGCCATTTTGCTTTAATTGGTATTGGAGGAAAAAGAAGCATCAATTCCGTATTGGGAAACAAATAAGCAAACCCCACCATCACCCCCATTATTGCTCCGGAAGCGCCAACTGCATAGTATGCTCCCGATTGAACTATATCCAAGTATTCCGTTTGCCCCGTTGCTTTCATCATTTCTATCATGTCAAGCACTTTTTCATATTGAAAATAGGCAACAGTCATATGAGCCAGCGCTGCCCCAATACCACAAACAAGATAGAAAAGCAGAAATTTTTTAGATCCCCAAACACTTTCTAAAACTCTGCCAAACATCCACAAAGCAAACATGTTGAAAAAAATATGAGCAATTCCAGCATGTGTAAACATGTGAGTGAAGATCTGGTAAGGCCGGAAGTTCTCGTGATTGATCGGCCATAAACCAAAAACTCCCTGGAGCCCTTCATCCTGAAAGCCGTCAAAATAAAACTGGTCTCTTAATAAAAATTCAGTCGCAAGAAAAAATAACGCATTGATAAAAATTAAATTCTTAACTACCGGTGGGAGACTGTCTGGTCTTGTATATCGAAAACTCATTCGGTAAAATTAAGCTTTGAGGTTAAAAGAGAAAAAGGGTAAATTGATGTCAGATTTGTCTTTTTATGAAATGTTTTTTATATCTCTTGCTTTTTAACATGCCTTTATTCATAAGGGCACAGAATGATAGTACTAACAGGCAAATGACCTTTAAGTGGCCAAGTGGCTTCAAATTAAACGGTCAAAGACTAAAATCCTATGAGGCAAAAAATGAGTTTTTAAAAGCACCCGGAGCGATCACTTATTTCAAAAGGTATAAAACGCAATCATATGTTAGCTATGGCAGTTTTTTGTTAGCCGCTGTATTTGCCAGAATTGCGATAGACAATGAAACAAATAACAAAAATAGTACAGGCTGGTATATTGCTGGAGGAGGACTATTCATAACATTTTTTGTAATTAATTTCAGAGCACAAAAAAATAGAGGAGAGGCGATCAGACTTTATAATGACTCTTATTCCACTAAAAATTAGCTTTTCAATTTCAGCTGTACTACGTTTTCAATATGATGGGTATGCGGAAACATATCTACTGGCTGCACTTTTGTTACCACATATTTTTCATCAAGCAAACGCAGATCTCTTGCCTGCGTAGCAGGATTACAGCTTACATATACCACAGTTGGCGCCCCTATTTCCAAAATTTTCTTTACCAGCTTTTCGTGCATACCTGCCCGCGGTGGATCTGTAATGATAACATCTGGTTTTCCATGAGCGGTAAAAAAAGCATCATCACATATTTTAACTACATCACCCGCAAAAAAATCTGTATGATGAATATTATTCAACGCTGCATTTTCTTTTGCATCAGCAATAGCATCAGCGATCATTTCAACACCAATTATTTTTTTTGCCAGCTTGCTTACAAATAGTCCAATGCTGCCGGTACCGCAATAGAGATCATAAACAATTTCGTTACCCGTCAATTCAGCATACTCTCTTGTAACACTGTAAAGTTTTTCTGCCTGTTTTGTATTCGTTTGAAAAAATGATTTTGGCCCGATCTTGAATTGTAGATCTTCCAATTTTTCAATTGCATATCCTTTGCCTGTAACAATAACAGGATCGAGATCATACAAGCTATCATTCCATTTTGTATTGATGGTATAAAGTAATGTTGTGATGCAGGGCACTGTCTTCAATAAATGCTCAAGCAATGAATTTCTTTTGGTCTCATCGTCTTCAGCCATTACTACATTTACCATTACTTCACCTGTTTCGCAAATACGAAGCAAGACTGTTCTTAAAAAACCAGTATGCATTTTTTGGTCGTAAAAACTAAAATTATTTTTTCTTGCAAACTCAGCGATCGTTTTCCGGATGACATTTGTTGGCTCAGCCTGCAACCAGCATCTTTCAATTTCAACAACTTTATCAAACAAACCTTTTGCATGAAAGCCGGCAGCATTCAAATAATTGATACCATCTTTTACAAATTCATTTGCGGGAATAAATCTTTTAGAGCTAAAAGTGTATTCAAGTTTATTCCTGTACCATTTTGTTTCATCGGCTCCTAGCACTGCGGGTATTTCGGGTAATTCAATTTTTCCTATTCGCTTCAAGTTATCTTCTACCTGCTGTCGTTTATAAAAAAGTTGTTTATCATAGGGCAGCATTTGCCATTGACACCCACCACACACACCAAAATGCTGGCAAAATGGTTCAGTTCTTTCTTTTGAAAAGGAATGAAATTGTAAAGGATATCCCTCCGCCCAATCTTTTTTGCTTTTACCAAGCTTGACATCGACAACATCTCCTGGCACTACTCTTTCGATGAAAACGACTTTGCCATCTACCCGGGCAATGCTCTTTCCTTCGGCGGCGTAATCCTCCACTAACACCCTTTCAAGAACAATATTTTTCTTTTTTCTTCTCACGGCGCAAAACTAAGCGTTTCAAGTTCTTAGGCATACAAGGATTAACAGGCTATTTGCATCTTTTTCCCCTACGGTTGTGGTTTTTGAATAACTTTACCATTTTATTATCAATACTCGATGAAGCGTATATTTTCACTGCTATTTTGCCTCGGCACCACCTATTTTCTTTTTGCACAAACAAATGAGTTTGAGCTTAAAGTCACTTTCAAGCCTTACAAACATCAATTCATTTATCTCGGCTATCATTATGGCAAACAAAAACCCATTATTGATTCGGTATTGCTGGATGATAACAGCACCGGCACTTTTAAAAGAGCAAAAAAATTAGAGAAGGGCATTTACCTTATCGGGTTTCCAAACAAGGCTGGATATTTCGAAGTATTGCTCGACAAAGAACAAAAATTTGCTGTTATTGCCGATTCCGCGAATCTTCTTCCTTCCATGAAATTTGTGGGTTCGCCAGATAATACATTGTTTTTGCAATATCAGAATTACGCTTCCGCTAAGGGTCGTGAGATTGAAGATGGAAAAAAGCAATTAGCTGCCTCAAAAACAAAAGCCGATTCAACAAAATGGACAGACGCTATCATTAAAAGTGATAAAGACATTCAACAATACCGGCAGGACCTTATTAAAAAAAATCCTGATGCTACTATCAGCGCTTTATTAAAAGCGATGAAAAATCCTGAAGTGCCGCCTGCTGCCCAGCACCCCGGTGGAAAATATGACTCCACATTTGCTTATCGTTATTACAAAGATCATTACTGGGATGATACCTGGTTTTTTGATGAACGTCTTGCCCGTACTTCTTTCTTTGAAGAAAAATTAGATGAATATTTCGCAACAATGATCTATCCCCATCCTGATTCTGTGATTAAAGAAATAGACTGGATGCTTGCTTATGCCACTGCGAACGATGAGATGCAACGATTCCTGCTGGTAAAATTTATTAATCGCTACCTGAACCCGCAATACATGTGGGAGGACAAAGTGTATGTTCATCTTTTTGAAAAATATTTTTCTCAAACAGAATATCCCTGGTTGAACGAGAAAGGAAAGAAAACGATTTTTGATCGCTACTATAGTATGGCTGCAAATATTTTTGGTTCTACAGCGGCCGATATTCAATTACCTGACAGCACCGGTAAAACAAAAAGCTTATTCAGCATAACCAATCCATACACCATTGTTGTTTTTTGGGATCCGACCTGCGGACACTGTAAAGAAACATTACCAAGAATAGATTCTATTTACCGGGCCAAGTGGAGTTCATTGAATGTTAAGATCTATGCGGTGGCAAAAGAAACCGATGGCACCATAAAAGATTGGCTGAGCTTTATTGGTCAACACCAGCTGAAAGGCTGGGAGCATGTTTATAATTCAAAGGATGCGAATGAAGCAAGAGTAAAAAATAATATCCCGAGTTACTACCAGCTGTATGACGTACAAGTAGTACCTACATTATATTTGCTTGACAAAGACAAAGCGATCATAGCCAAAAAAATACCTTTTGACCAGATCGATAAAGTACTTGACTATAAGATAAAGGGCCAATAAAACCACTATTTATGAAACTACCATCACTACTCATCACACTTCTTATTACAACTTCGTTATCCGCTCAAACTCTTTTTACTTATGCAGATAAAAGCGTTTCGGCTAACGAGTACAAAAAAGCATTTAACAAAGTCTATCCTGCTCCAGTCACTGATAAGGCAAAAAAAATGAGTGACTATCTTGATCTTTATATAAACTCCAAACTAAAGATCCACGAAGCAACATTAAGAGGATATGACTCAATGCCAGGATTTGTAGAAGAATATACTGCATTGCGCAACCAGGTGATCGAAAACTACATGAATGATACTGAAAGCATGAATGCAATGGTGAACGAAGCTTTTGCAAGGAGCCAGAAAGATATCAAGATGCAGCACATATTTATTCCTTTCAGTGCGAATAATTCTGATTCATCTGTCGTAAAATTAAAAATACAGGAAGCTTATATGGAGCTTCAGTCAGGAAAAAGTTTTGATAATGTTGCACTGAAATATTCTGCCGATCCTTCTGTAGCACAAAATAAGGGCAACCTCGGCTATATCACTGTGTTTACATTGCCTTACCAATTTGAAAATGTTATTTACAAACTTTCTCCCGGAAAATTTTCAGCGCCTTTCAGATCAAATTCCGGTTATCATATTTTTAAAAATCTTGGTGAAAGAAAAGCAGTTGGCCGAATCAAGGTTTCCCAAATTCTTATCGCTGTTCCTCCCGGCAGCGATTCAGCTGCAAAAAAGAAGCTCGCTGTATTGGCAGATTCTATTTATACCCGTTTGCAAAAGGGTGATGATTTTGGAAAACTTGCTGCAGCATTCAGTAATGACGTGGTTTCTTCTGCTTCCAATGGATCAATGCCTGAATTTGGCTTAGGAACGTTTGATCCGGCTTTTGAGACCGTCGCTTTTTCCTTATTAAAAAATGGAGCGATCAGTAAACCATTTCTTACAAATCATGGTTATCATATTATAAAAAGAACATCATTAACACCGCCGAACACAGTAAAAAATAAAAAGAACCTGGATATGATCCGGAGCCTGGTAGAAAAAGATAGCAGGGCAAACGTGGCTAAGAATAAATTATACAATAAAATACTTGCGCAAACTCATTTTAAACAATTCAATGTTGATCAGGCAATGCTTCAAATGTATGTTGACAGCGTAATGGCATCAAAAGCTCCATCTGCCGGCAATCCTGTAAATAAATCAACGGCTTTGTTCAGTGTGGGGGTATCAACCATGATCGTCAATGATCTTCTTACTTATTCTGCCACTAACCGATTTAAACCAGATGGCAGCGGGGCAAAACCCTTTCACGAATTAAATGAAGACTTTAAAAGAAATTCTGTAATGGATTATTACCGTGCCCATCTTGAAGAATATAATGAAGAATTTAATATGCAAATGAGAGAACTGAAAGATGGTAACCTCTTTTTTGATATTATGATGAAAGAAGTTTGGTCGAAAGCACAAAGTGATACTGCAGGACAAAGAGATTTTTACGAACAGAATAAAAGCAAGTATAAATGGAACTACAGCGCTGATGCGGTTATTTTCTATTGCGGCGATACTGCGTCAGCAAGATCATTCAGAAATTCATTGGTAAAAGATAAAATGAAATGGAGGTCCTTACTGGAAAATTTCAGTGATAAGATAACTTTAGACTCATCACGATTTGAAATAACAAAAATACCCGGCGCACAAAAAACAACTGCTAAAGCCGGCACGATCACAAATATTGTAAAGAATAAAGATGATAACAGCGCTTCATTTGCATTGATATTTAAAATTTACCCAACGCCAGGTCAAAAAACATTTGCGGATGCCCGTGGCGATGTTGTTTCCGACTTCCAGGATTCTATTGATAAAAAATGGATAGCAGAATTGAAAAAGAAATACCCGGTAAAAGTGAATGAGGAAGTGCTAAAGAGCATTGCTAAATAAAATATTCCTTCGCCACAATAAAAAAAGCATACTATAAATATGCTTTTTTTATTGTCTAAATTTCATTAGTATCCTTGTGGTTATCCAGCTAATCGTGGTTCTACAATTGCTTCACCACATTACAAACTACATGTGGTTTACCCAAAGTATAATAATGTAACACCGGTACACCGGAAGCTTTTAATTCTTTAGATTGAGCCAGCAACCATTCTGTACCAGCTTGCTCTACGCAAGTATCATCTTTACAATTCAAAATTTCGTTTGACAGGTCAGTTGGTATGTCAACATAAAAAGTTCTTGGAATGATCGAGAGCTGTTTTTTGGAAGTAATTGGCTTTAGACCAGGAATGATCGGCACCGTTATTCCCGCAGCACGACACTGCTTTTCAAATTCAAAAAACTTTTTATTATCAAAAAACATTTGTGTTACTATGTACTCAGCACCGGCATCCACTTTATTTCTAAGGTAAGTAAGATCCGTTTGCATATTCGGCGCTTCAAAATGTTTTTCAGGATAGCCTGCAACACCTGCGCAAAATTTTGTACTGCTTGTGCCTTTTAATTCTTCTTCCAGGTAAATTCCATGATTAAGGTCCATCACTTGTTTCAACAGTTCGATCGCATATTTATGACCTCCGGGTTCCGGCTCAAAAGAAGTTTCATTTTTTGCTGCATCACCACGAAGCACCAATACATTATCAATGCCGAGGTAACTAAGAGTTAACAATGCATCTTCTGTGTCCTGCACACTAAATCCGCCGCAGATCAAATGCGGCACCGTATCAACATTGTACCGATTCATAAGAGAAGCACAAATAGCCTCTGTCCCCGGCCTTTTACGTACCACTACTTTTTCAAAACTCCCATCTGACCTTTTCTTAAAAATATGTTCACTGCGGTGATAAGTAACATTAATATAGGAGGGCTTAAACTCCATCAAAGGATCAAGATGGTTGTAAATAGCGCTGATCCCTTTGCCTTTTAATGGTGGAAGAATTTCAAACGAGATCAATGTGTCTTTTGCCTGGTTAATATGATCAATTACCTTCATTCGTTTATTATTAGAACGTGCAAAGCTAAGCATGATAGCTACATAACGCAAATAGATGTTAAAGCAAATTAGACTACTCATCCATTAATCTTTCAACCCTTACTTTTGCTCCTGATGTCAATTTCAATCACTACAAAAGATCTCGTCAAACGCTACCGTCAACGGACAGTAGTAAATCATGTTTCCATTGATGTAAAACAAGGCGAGATCGTTGGTTTGCTTGGTCCAAATGGCGCTGGTAAAACCACAACTTTTTACCAGGTAGTAGGGTTGATAAAACCAGATGAAGGAAAAGTTTTTTTAAATGATACTGAGATTACCAAATTACCCATGTATAAAAGGGCAAAATTGGGAATTGGTTACCTGCCGCAGGAAGCATCTGTGTTCAGGAAGTTAACAGTAGAAGATAATATTATGGCAGTTCTTCAAATGACTAAATTGAACCGTGATGAACGCAGGGAGAAATTGGAAACATTGATCCGTGAATTTCGATTGGAACATGTCCGCAAAAGTAATGGCGACATAGTAAGTGGTGGTGAAAGAAGAAGAACAGAGATCGCAAGAGCATTGGCAACCGATCCGAAATTTATTTTATTGGATGAACCTTTTGCTGGCATTGACCCGATCGCTGTTGAAGATATCCAGGCTATTGTTGCAAGATTGAAATATAAAAATATTGGTATTCTTATTACTGATCATAATGTAACAGAAACACTGAGTATCTGCGACCGGGCTTATCTATTGATCGAAGGAAAAATTTTTAAACACGGAACGGCCGAAGAACTGGCGGCCGATGATGAAGTAAAAAGACTATATCTTGGAAGGAATTTTGAATTGAGAAGAAAGGACTATTTACACGATGAAGCAAGAGAAGCTGCCAGGCCGGTTGCAACTACAGAAACCAACCCATCCAAGTTAATTCAGTTTACAGAACATACAATTGAAAAAACAAAATCGATCCTTAGTTTCATTGACGATTTCAGATTTGGGAATAAAGGTATAATGGGCGACGATATAAAAGCAGATGAATACATGAAAGAACTCAGGGAACTGAAAGCCTCATTGATCGGTTTTGCCAGCAATATTGAACACGAAGAATTACTGTACAAAGCTCTTGATATCCCTGACCTTGATTTTGCTTTGCTAAAAAGAGAAAAATTAGACAATTTAAAAAATCATTTGATTGAAGTTGATTCTATCCTTGGTATTTGTGCCATTTACCTGAAAGCAATTCTTTAACTGATTTCTTACCGGCTTTTGCCAATTAATTTTATCTTGCTCTCACACTAATGAAAATCCTATCGCCTGCCATATCATCTCTTGCCCGTATGCGTATGTGGCGTATAGATGCCTGGAAAAATAATCCGATCGAAGCACAACGTGATATTTTACAAAACCTGGTGACGGCCGCTCAATACACTGAATTTGGCCGGCAATATAATTTTTCAGAACTGTTTACACTTCGTGCTTTTAAAGAAGCTGTTCCCATTCATGATTACGAGAACATGAAACCATACATTGATCGCATATTGAATGGTGAACAAAATGTTTTATGGAACACTCCCATTTACTGGTTTGCAAAAAGCAGTGGCACCACAAATGATAAAAGCAAGTTCATTCCTGTAAGTGACGAGAGTTTGCAGGATTGCCATTTCAAAGGAGCCAAAGATGTATTGACCTTATATTACAATTTCAATCCTGCATCGGAACTGTTAACCGGCAAAGGATTGGTGCTCGGCGGAAGTCATACAATCAACCAGGTAAACCCTGAAGCACAATATGGCGATCTAAGCGCTGTGTTATTGCAGAACAGTCCTTTTTGGGGACACTGGATAAGAACTCCTGATCTTACCATTGCGCTAATGGATGAATGGGAAAGTAAGATCGAAAAACTAGCTAACAGTACGATCAAAGAAGTAGTGACTTCTATTTCCGGCGTACCGACATGGACATTAGTTCTATTTAAACGAATACTTGAAATCACCGGTAAAAATTGTATCGCTGATGTTTGGCCGACCCTAGAACTTTATATGCATGGTGGCGTTTCCTTTACTCCCTATAAAGAACAATTCAAAAAACTGATCGGTAAAGACATTCATTACCTGGAAATGTATAATGCAAGCGAAGGTTTTTTTGCTGCATCAGAAAATCCAGGTGAAGATGGTATGTTATTATTTCTCGATCATGGAGTTTTTATGGAGTTCATGCCGGTTGGTGAATATGGAAAAAAAGAACCACAGACCATTGGGCTTCAGGATGTAGAGACACATAAAAATTATGCCCTGGTAATCTCAACCAATGGAGGTTTGTGGCGTTACTTGCTTGGTGATACTATTCAATTCACTTCTATAAAACCATTTAAGATAAAAGTTTCGGGAAGACTGAAACATTATATCAATGCATTTGGTGAAGAAGTGATCGTTGATAATACAGATAAAGCAATTGCAATAGCCAGTGAAAAAACTGGTGCTGTCGTGGCTGATTATACTGCTGCCCCTGTTTATTTTTCTGATTCATCAAATGGTGCACATGAATGGCTGATCGAATTTGAAAAAGAAGCGCCAAGCCTTGAAGAGTTTATAAGAGAACTTGACAGCGCCTTAAAAACAATTAATAGCGACTATGAAGCAAAGAGATATAAGAACATAGCATTGAGTTTGCCAGTTGTACATGCAATAAAGAAAGGAACTTTTACAGAATGGCTTAGAAGAAAAGGAAAGTTGGGTGGACAACATAAAGTGCCACGATTAAGCAATGAGAGAACTTTAATTGAAGAGATCTTATTGCTGAATGGCCTATAGAAAGTACAAGAGTGCGACGCAACGGAAGTTGATAAGAATTACTTTTGTCGATAACATAATCAAATAAAAAATGAAACTACTCGAAGGAAAAGTTGCAATAGTGACAGGAGCTGCCCGCGGTATTGGCGAGGCCATTGCTATAAAGTTTGCAGAACATGGAGCAAATGTTGCATTTACTTATGTTAGTGACAGCAGCGCTGAGAAAGCTTCAGCATTAGAAACAAAATTGCAGGGCATGGGTGTAAAAGCAAAGGCATATAAAAGTAATGCAGGTGATTTTGCACAATGCGAAATTTTTGTAAATGATGTATTGAAAGAATTCGGAACGGTAGATATCTGCGTGAATAATGCTGGTATCTCAAAAGATAATCTTTTGTTGAGAATGACGCCTGAACAGTGGAATGATGTTATACAAATAAACCTTAACAGTGTTTTTTACATGACGAAACAGGTCATTCGGCCAATGATGAAAGCAAAAAATGGTGTCATCATTAACATGAGCAGTATCATTGGTGAAATGGGAAATGCCGGGCAAACAAGTTATGCCGCATCGAAAGCAGGTATCATTGGTTTTACAAAATCAGTGGCGAAAGAATTAGGTAGTCGTAATATTCGCTGCAATGCAATTGCTCCTGGATTTGTTGAAACAGATATGACGAGTTATTTAAAACAAGGTGATGCCGCAGATAAATACAAAGCTGGAATTCCGTTAGGTCGTTTTGCTTCGGGAGAAGAGATCGCCAACACTGCTTTATTTCTTGCAAGTGATTGGGGAAATTATATTACAGGACAAACGATCAGTGTTTGCGGTGGATTAAATATTTAGAACCAAAGAACCGTGATTTATAGGATTAAAAAAGATTAAGAGGAGTTTTTCACATTTCCTCTAAATCCAATCGAATCATGTTAATCATTGTTCTATCCTTGTGATTTGATATTTCTCTTTTTGATATAAGCATGCCAAAGGATCATTGATGCAATTGTACGATAAGGCCTCCACGACTCCGCAATAGACAACATATCTTCTTTTGTTGTATGCTTATGTAATTGCTTTATTTCTTTTAAACTATTTACCAATGCAATATCGCCCAAAGGAAAAAGATCTGTTCGTTGCAATGCATGCATTAGATAAACATCCACCGTCCAATCCCCGATCCCTTTTATCTTTTTTAATTCAAGGCGTATCTCATCTTCATGGGCGATAGAAATTTTATTGAGCCTGAGTTGTTTTGATTGAACTGCCTTTGCCAATTCTCTTGCATATATAATTTTTTGACGGCTAAAATAACAGGAACGAAGTTCCGCATCGGTTAACGAAAGGATCTTAGTTGGCGTTACATATCCAACCTTTTCCTTTAGCTTTTTAAACGCTGCATAAGCTGAAGCAAGAGACACCTGTTGTTCAAGGATAAAAAGTATCAATGTCTGAAAGGTGGCAGGTCTTGTCCACATAGGCGGATGCCCGTATTGCCTGATAATAGCATGCAGATCTTTATCAATACGACAAAGTTTATTACATATCTTTTTAAAATTAGCTGAATCGAAAGTCTGGTGCATAATTTAGCCCTCGAAATAGGAGGGCTAAACTAATTACAAAATCCTTATTTCGGAGAACCCGCCAGCTTTTTCTTATTCATCTTAATGAATTCTTTAAGTTTTTTTGACGTTTCTTTTTTTGCTACCACAGCATCCAGAAATTCTTTTTTTCTTTTTGGTGTCAGCTTAACAAAATCTTTTTCTTCATCGTGCATCAGCTTTGACAGGTCTTCATGTGTCATCACTAATTGAGCCAGTTCTACATTGAACATTTTCATTTCCTGGCTTACAACCGGTGATCTTGCTTTAAACAATATTGATAGTAAGGGTAAAAAAGGAATATCATCCTTCTCACTTTTTACCAACCCATTTGTTTTAACAGGAATTTTCAATGCAGCTGCGGCTTGTAATATCCCGTTGCCGAAATAAACGCTAAAATCTTCTTCTGCCTTTGCTACTTTTTTTAATGCGGTTGAATAAAGAGCATTGCGGATAGCTTCTACTCTCATCCACGGCTCAAGCTTGTCCAATTCATTATGATATTTTTTATAATAACAAGCTGCTGCCGCTGCAATTTGTGGTGTGGCAGAAGAAGTTCCGGCACCAGAAAAACTTATGGTTTTCCTGTTCATCATTGCCCATGGTGTATTTGGAGTAAATGCAGCCATTGCCTTTCCCATATTTTTTTTCGGGCCCCAGTTCCCTTGCATCTCGCCAAGCTTTTTTATGAAATAAGGAGCATAATCATAAGTAACCCCACAAGCGGCTATCACTCTATTAAATCGTGCAGGGTAAATAAGTTTTCTTGTTGGCAATCCATTGAAATTATTTCCTGCAGCCGTCACCACAGTGATGCCAGCATCATAAGCGGCATTAATAATATCAGCCCATAGCTGTGATGGAACTCCACCCATGCTCATTGAAACTGCATGTACTCTTGTTCCGCTATTATTCAGATCGATCAGGTATTGTAATGCTCTTGCAAAACTGCTTGCTTTAAATAGCACAACGCTGTTACTTATACGGCATGGAATAATTTCAGCAAAAGGAGCACCACCAAGAAAGTCATTGAACTTACCATCTGCTGTTTTATAAATATTTCCGGCAAGTATGCAATTAGTCCCTGTACCATGACCGGGCATTTTTAAAGTACCACCAATATTTTTATCAGTTGCATCAGTGGTATCCTCATCTTCTACAAAATTCCTTTGTAACTTTTTGCTAAGCTTAGGTGGTGTTTGAGGATGGTTAGAATAGCCTGTATCAAGATGACCAATACGTATTGTATATCCATCATCATTGGCCATTACTTCATTTCTTGCATCGAGTAGTTGGGAAAACTTTTTATCAAGATGCCATATTGAATTTTGTTGCGGGTTCCAGTCGGGATCAAAATCATCCGGATTTGCTTCACTTTTCAAAATGGCGCTTTTTACATTCTTCATGCCGCCGCGAACTTTATTGTCAACAATAAATTCGCTGACAAGATCAGGTTCCACAAAACTTTGATTGGTCTTTATCTGATCATTTACCATATGGGCAAGATCCCATGGATTTACTTCGGCTTCTGAAACATTGGTTTTTGCAAGCAATTTTTGTGATGAAGGAGATAAAGGACCTTTGGTCTTTGTTTTTTTAGGAGGAGCGAAATCAGTTACCTGCAATTTTATTCCATCCGCTTTCAACTTACTTACAAAATCAAGTTTTGATCTTGATAAAGGTTTTCCTTTCGTTGGAAAAGATGCGGTATTGATGATCAGCTCGATCTTTCCAGTTGCTGTTTGCATACAATAAAAATTTAAATAGAAAAAGGTTTATTCAATTGTAGTTTTATACTAAGGTCCCCGAGCATTTGTTCTTTTGGCATTTGAAATTCGGGCATGGATTTTTTTAAAGCAGCAATTAATTGTTCATACGACTTTGTATTCTTAGGTGATTTAATAAGTTTAAGAAATACAGCCGTAAATAAACTGTTATTAGGAAAATCATCTGTTTCTGCATTGGAAGTCTGAAACTCCTGGCTGCTGGAGATCTGCAAAAGGCTGGCAACAATTTTTCCTTTTTTATTTGTTTTAAAGGTTTTTAATTCTTTAGAAGCAAGTTCTTTGACAAGCATGGTATAAAACTTCTTATTTTTCTTATACGTTCCTTCCCCTGTTTTTTTGGGCATCGCTTTAGAGGGACCTTTTTTTGCTGAGACCATCAGTTTCGCTATGTCACCGCTGAAACAACTGTCTGACATCACTACAATTCTTACTCCCTTTTTAAATTTTTTCCATTGATAGTAAAGCTCATCATCTATCAATTGTGCATCATAAAGGCACCATGTTTCATCGAAACGATCATTCCAAGGATCGTCTTCGTCTTTATTCAAATCAGGGATCTCATTTCCACCGTGACCTGAATAATAAATTGCTACCAAGTCGCCTGTTTTAGCATCAATTGCCATTTTATCAAGAGCAGAAATAACATTTGCCCTTGTAGCTTCTTTAGTAAGCAGCTTGGTAACCGATGCGAATTTTTTTCCTTTTAAATAAGTGAATATTTTTTTTGCATCCGCTTCACACACATTCAATGTACCATCCCAGCCATCATAATGAACGGGATCAACCGCATTGAGGCCGATCGCCAGTGCGTATCCTTTTGACATAAAATATGATTTATTCCGAAGGAACTCCTTCGGAGGGTTAATGATCTATTCAAACTCTTTATTATTGACCCATTCATTCTTAATGATGGACCAAAAATCTTTTGCAAGTCCTTCTTCCAAATATTTATAGGGTAACCATCCATAACCTTCTTCACCCCAATCCTCGCCCCATGAATTTCGGATCTTAAATGCTCCGACTGTTTTATCATTATCTTCTGGTATCTCTATTACTTTTTTATCATCATACCCTATCGCCACAACCGCATGCCCGCCGAGCAGTTTATTTTTCTTTGATGGAAATGCGATCAGGCCACCATTTGTTTTACTTGCACTGATATTATTATAAACAGTGAAACCAAACATTATTGGTAATTGTTTTACAATGTTGATCTTGATCTCCTCTAGCACTGAATCACGTTGTATATTTTGTTTGTCGAGCCGGTAGTATTGTATGGCCTGGTAGTTTTGGCCAAATGCATAACAAAATTGTGTGGGCTCTTCTTTTATTTTATCATTTGTATAAGGCCAATATTTTTCAGGAGGTACACCAAAAAGCACAAGGGCTTTCATCGTGCTGCGTACAAATGCGCCGGTATCACCTTCAAAATCCATAAGATTGCGGGTAACCTTATATAGAAACATTTTTGATTTCTTCTCATAGTTTCCGCTGATCCGGTTTTCAAAATATTCTACGAGAGAAGTGCCGGCATGTGCAGTACAGGAATTGTTTGGTCCCTGGTCATCTGGCGGACAAAAATATTTTGTATCGATCTCTGATTTCCCGGGAAGTATATTTTTAGTTTTAGTAAACACTCTTTTTTTAGATTTTGAGCCCGCCTTTTCCCTCATAGTCTTTATCGATTCTTTCTTTTCAGAATCGGGTACTGTTTTATCATTGGGTTTGCTGTAACTATAAAAACGATCTCTTATATCAGGAAAATCCGGCAACCAACCAAAATGTTTGATGCTCATAAATAAATTTTAGACATCGAAATTAAAAGGTAATAACGAAAGCTACACGATGTTTAAATGGCAAGCAATACCACTTTGGTAGTAGAAGTAATTAATAAAGAAGGGTATGTCTTATTTTTTAAACCTCGCGATAGCATTTTTTGTAAATTCACTTAAGATCAGCCGACCACTGATCTTCGCCCTATCAATTAACAGATGATCCCAATGTTCCGTGCCGTTCCAGAAGATCTTTTTCATTTCAGCCATTGCATCAGGATTTGAATGTGAAAGTGTATCAGCAAGTCGCTGAATCGATTCATCCATTTCTTCAGTCGTGTTATGTAGTTCTGCAAATAATCCTTTTCTTTTTGCCCAATCTGCATTTCTCCAATGAATAGCATCAATTGATAAGTGGCTAAATGCAGATGTTCCGATCTTTCTTTCAACAGTTGGACCAACAACGAATGGGCCAATGCCTATTGCTAATTCACTTAATCTTACTTCGGCCGATTCACATGCGATTGCATAATCAACGGAAGCGGCTAAACCAACGCCACCCCCTATACATTTACCATGAATTCGACCAATGATAAACTTGGGACACAATCTCATGGAATTAATGACATGAGCAAAACCACTGAAAAATGCCAGGCCTTCCTTTTCATTTTTTATTTCAACCAACTCATCAAACGAAGCACCGGCACAAAAAGCTTTTTCGCCTGCTGAACGAAGAATGATGACTAATGTGGCAGGATCATGTCCTGCATGCTGAATAGCAACTGAAAGGTCATGTAAAATTTTTGCAGGTAAAGAATTGCTTTGCGGATGAAAGAATTCAATGGATGTAATTCCTTTATGCGTTTCCGTCTTTACATACCCACTCATAACTTCTAAGTTAGTTTCTTTCTTTTTAGTACAGCTTCTTCAAAGAAAGATTTTTGTACCTAAGTTCTCCGCCTCAGGCGGAGACAGGAATTTTGGCTACCATAGTTAGAATAGTTGCCACACCGGTTATCTCCTTTGTTTCATCAATAAATTCAACCAGCCACTTTACAATTCCTTTTTCAATATCATCGCCTCTTTTAAAATCTTCAGGATTTTCAACAACTCTTTTATCACTCGGTAATTTTTCCTTACAAGTAAAACGGATATGAATTTCAGCGCCGGGATAAACCGGTTTGGTAAAGCGAAGTTCATCAATACCATAATTCAATAAAACAGGATTTTTTTCATAACTATCAACAAATAGACCAGCGGCGATGCTCATGATAAAATATCCATGCGCCACTTGTTGCTCAAACATAGTACCTGTAAAATCAGTTGTTTTAATATGCGCATAAAAATGATCGCCGCTCAGATCAGCAAACTTATCAATGTCTTCGCTGGTAATTATTCTTTTTTCAGTTATGATCTGGTCGCCGATCTGTAGCTCTTCAAAGTATTTTTTAAAAGGATGTTTACCCGGATCTTTCCCTTTTGCATGCTGTTGATAAACGCCTATAATTTCAGTAAGCGTAGTCGGCGAACCCTGCAAGGCGGCTCTTTGCATATAATGTTTAACACCACGAATGCCGCCCATCTCTTCGCCACCACCCGCACGGCCGGGCCCTCCATGAATTAATAATGGCAATGGCGAGCCATGACCAGTACTTTCTTTAGCACATTCATTATTCAACACCAGGATTCTTCCATGATGAGTAGCAGCCCCGATCACATATTGCTTTGCAGTTTTATAATCTGCAGTTACTACTGTTGTGCAAAGACTTCCTTTACCAAGTTTTCCCAATTCAATTACTTCATCCAAAGTTTTATAAGGCATGATCGTACTTACAGGCCCGAATGCTTCCACCTCATGTACTTCTTTTGCAGTGTGGGGTTTATCATTCATTAATAAAATTGGTGATAGAAAAGCTCCCTTCTTCGCATCTGCATCCACAACTTCAACGCTATCCAGCGAACCATACACAATTTGCGAAGAAGCCAACAATTTTTGTACTTGTTCTTTCACTTCTTTTCGTTGTGACTCACCGGCAAGACTTCCCATTCTTACTTTTTCATTCAATGGATTACCAATTGTTGTTTGCGATAAAGAAGTTGAGATCGCTTTCCACAGGTCTTCCATTTTATTTTCAGGAACAAAAATTCTGCGAATGCCTGTACAGCGTTGACCTGCTTTCAGAGTCATTTCTTTTCTCACTTCTTTTATAAAAATATCCCACTCTGGTTTCTCGGGTGTTACATCTTCAGCAAGCACAATACAATTCAAACTATCGGCTTCCATATTAAATGGAACGTTCTCATTCATTATTCGTGGATTACTTTTCAGCATCAAACCTGTTGAAGCGCTGCCTGTAAAAGTGATCACATCCTGTGATGTAACATGATCTAACAGATCACCTGCACTACCACAGATAAGTTGTAAGGCTCCTTCTGGTAAAATATTACTTGCGATGATTTCTTTTACTACTGCTTCGGTTAAATAAGAAGTTATTGTTGCCGGTTTTACAATTGCTGGCATACCAGCTAAAAGATTCACTGCAACTTTTTCTAACATACCCCATACGGGAAAATTAAATGCATTGATATGGATCGCTACTCCTTCTTTGGGAACAAGAATATGTGTTCCCATGAAAGTATTATTCTTACTCAGGTTATGGCTTTCACCATCGATGCAAAAAGTTTCATCAGGAAATTTTCTTCTTAAAGATGCGTTGGCAAAAAGATTTCCAATACCACCTTCAATATCTACCCAGCTATCTGCTTTTGTGGCGCCGGTCTTATAAGAAATGGAATAAAATTTATCGAGATGCTTGCGCAAATGAAAAGCAAGTTCTTTGAGCATTCTTCCTCTTTCATGAAAGGTCATTTTTCGCAAGTTCCTGTTTCCGATTTTTCTTGCATACTCCGTCATCGATCTAAAATCCAATCCTTTCGAGGTAGCATTCCCCACTACTTCGCCGGTCACCGCATTAAAAAGTTGCTGACCATCGCCATCACCCGTTATCCATTTCCCTGCTATATAATTTTCAAGCTTATTCATGTAAATACAATATTACGATCAAAGGTATTTTAATTTTATAATGCATTTTGGTCTAATGAGGTATATAAAGTCAATCCAGAATTTGTAAAGGAAACAAAATATATCAGTTACGATATTGGATTGAGAGATAAAGAGGAAAATAAGTGGTGCTATTAATTAATAATAATTCCAAACTGCTTTAAATGATGCAATGCATGTTTGTACAGTAGTTGAATATTGGCATCAAAATCCAACTCACCAAAAACAGGGTTGATAGTTTTTAACCCCGGATCTTTTTCAAAAACCTGGAAAAAATAGATCAGCTCTTCCTGTAATTTACCAATAGCCGCTTCTTTGGTATGTTTTTTTAAAGGGGCAGGCTCTTCGGAAAGAACGGGACTTTTAGTGTTTTCTTTAAATGGTTTTTCGCTAAACATGAATTCCCGAAGCCGTGGAAGTTTATCGGCAGGCGTTACAATTGGTAATTTGATCTTGCCTGATGCGGACATCATTACATCTGAAAAATGTTCGATCATTTGTTGAACATTCATTTTTCCCCAATGGGGCGTTGTATCAGCCCTTAGCTTTTGTAAATGAGAAATGAACTTTGTTCGTAGAAAATTTTCCTTTTCCAAATTCATGTGTGGTGAGCCTTAGTTCCTGCAAGTTCGCTAAAACAAGGACATAAAAAAATCCCATCACGTATAAGGCGAATGGGGTATGATTAGTTTTTATGATCTGCCATTGCCTTATCAATAGCCTGGCGGAGAGCTGCATTGATCTCATCTAGCGAACCCTCGCCATGAATGGGTTTGAATTTCCTTGTTTTTTTATAGTAATCAGCCACAGGCGAGGTTTCATTTGTATATACAGTAAATCGTTTCTTTATTACATCCTCGTTATTATCATCGCTACGTCCGCTTGTTTTACCACGATTAAGCAACCTGTTTATTAATTCCTTCTCGGTTACGTCAAGAGCAAGCACTATTGCAATATCAGTTTTTTTCAAGGTTAATAATTTATCCAATGCCTGGGCCTGCGCCACCGTACGCGGAAAGCCATCAAATAAAAATCCGTTTACCTCTTTATGCCTGTCAAAAAAAGAATCTACCATGCCGAT
>DATHDP010000035.1:0-4284 GCA_035318985.1 Chitinophagaceae bacterium | reverse complement strand
TGTGTCCCCCGACCTTTTGGGGGATTTTTTTTTAAATCTTTGTGTGGATTAATTTGGAAACTGAATCTAAGCAGGAAATCCGATCCCTTACACACCAATTCTTTAACTTAAAACCCCGCTTATGAACTCCAGAGCTATTATCAACAAAACGCTTATTCTTTCCGTTTTTGTAATTGCAGGTTATTTGCTTGCCCGCAGTTTCTATTATGGTAGTTTTATTGGAATTGTATTAGCACTGCTGGCTATAGCAGCGTGGAGCATGTTTTTATATAAGCTCAATAAGATGCAATCTGAAAATGATTCTGAGGAAATGTCTGAAACCTATTGATCGTTCAGCATCTTTTTTAGCTCGGTTTCAAATTTATCCTTTGACATTTCTTCTTCGAAAAAACTGCGATACCCTTTTTTATTATTGATAAATAATGTTGCGGGCATTACTCCCGACCATTTACTATCCACCCTGGGACAGAAATAATCGGCATTAGTTTCATCAAGCCAGACAATAGGTGAAGTGAATTTTCTTTTATCAGCGAAGCTGCTGATCTTATCAGGAAATGATTCTTTAAAATCAAGACTAACCAATAAAAGTTTCACCCCTTCCTTTTCATATTGTTTCATTACTTCTAAGAAATACGGGATTTCTTTTAAGCAAGGCCCGCAATAGGTAGCCCAAAAATTTACGACTGTGGGAGTCTTGCTTTTTGATATATATTCTTCCAGGTCAGTTACCTTCCATTTGGGAATTGTTTGAGAATTCCCTTGCTTACAGGAAAAGAATATAACAAATACAAAAAGTAAATGCCAGGAAGGCTTATTGATCATTTTATAATTGCTTATTGTCATTTCTACTGATTAGTTTCTTCTTCATAACCCCATTTATCCATCAGGTCTTTCAAAACTTCGCCGTTTAGTTTTGCTTTGTCATAATGTCCGGCTAAAGTTTTTTGCCGGTATGCTTCGTATAAAGTTACGGCACAGGCAACACTTATATTCAGCGATCTAATAATACCTGCCTGTGGAATGATAAAATTTCCATCGGCCAAATTTCTTATTTCTTCTGAAACGCCGCTATGTTCATTCCCAAAAACAAGAGCTACTGGTTGCGTAAGATCTATTTCATACAAGTTTAGTGCATCGCTGCTTAAATGAGTAGTTAAAATTTTTGAATACTTCTTTCTTAGTTCAAAAAAGCATTCTTCTGCATTTTCGAACTGATAGACGGTTAACCATTTTGCGGCGCTGGAAGAACTCTTGGCTCCCCATTTTTTATGACGGGGAATTTTTGTATTCAATACATATAATTCCTGCACTCCGACCGCATCACAAGTTCGCATTACTGCCGATATATTATGGGGATCAAAAACATTTTCCAAAACGATCGTTATATCGTTTTGTCTTTTACTTAAAACTGTTTGTAATTTTTCACGTCGTTCGGGTGTCATTATATAAAAATAAAGAATCAACCTTAAGCCTCGTTACTTAACTTTGAAATTTTAAAGCAATCGAAGAAAATATGCATTCGAATACAAAGGCCATTAGAACACAGGTTAGTAAAACAGATGAGATGGAACATTCAGTTCCACTATTTCTTACCAGCAGTTTCTGTTTTGATACGTCGGAAGAAATGCGTGCCGCATTTGCTGATGAAAGCGATGATAATATTTATAGTCGTTTCAGTAATCCAAATGTTCAGGAGTTTACTGATAAGATGGTTGCATTAGAAGGCGCCGAAGCCGGCTACGCAACCTCATCAGGTATGAGTGCTGTATTCGGTTCTTTTATGGCTTTATTAAAAAGCGGCGATCATTTGCTTTCCTGCCGTGCCTTATTTGGAAGTACACATAATATCGTCACGAAATATCTTTCAAAGTATGGTATTGAATACAGTTATGTAGATGCATCTGCAAACATTGATGAATGGAAAAAGAATATCAAGCCCAATACGAGAATGATCTATGTGGAAAGCCCAACTAATCCTGGGTTAGAGATCCTTGATATTAAAGCCCTGGCCGACTTAGCACATAAGCATAATATTATTTTAAATGTTGACAATTGTTTTGCAACTCCTTTTGGACAATTGCCCATTTTACTCGGAGCTGATCTTGTAGTACACAGCGCTACAAAATGGCTCGATGGACAAGGAAGGGTTTTGGGTGGCGTGATAGTTGGAAAAAAAGAATTGATAAAAGAGATCTATTTGTTTTGTCGCAATACCGGGCCTGCCCTCTCTCCTTTCCATGCATGGATATTAAGTAAAAGTTTGGAAACATTAGATGTAAGAATGGAAAGACATGCTGCAAATGCATTGTGGATCGTTGAGCAATTAAAAGATCATAAAAAGATCAGTTCGGTCAAATATCCTTTTCTTACTTCTCACCCTCAATTTGAAATTGCAAAAAAGCAAATGTTGAATGGTGGTGGTCTTTTCTGTTTTGAATTAAAAGGAGGCCTTGAAGCCGGAAAGAAATTTCTTGATAGTTTAAAGATGTTATCAATGACGGCAAATCTTGGTGATACAAGAAGCATCGCCTCTCATCCGGCAAGCACAACACATGCAAAACTTACCGAAGAAGAAAGACAAGCAGTTGCCATTACACCTGGATTAATAAGAATTTCTGTCGGGCTTGAACATAGAGAAGATATTTTGAAAGATATTACACAGGCACTGGAAAATATTTAAATGCCATGCTTCTCCATCCATTCCAATAAATGTTTTGAGATAGTTTCTGCTTCTACTAAGAACCCATCATGACCATAGTCAGAAGAAATAACATGCAGGGTGGAATTTGGAATATGTTCTGCAAGAAATGATTGTTCAGGAACAGGACAAAGTATATCACTATCGATACCGATCACTAACATTGGTTGATTAATTTGTTGCAAGGCTTTTTCAAGTGTATCAAATCTTCCACGGGCTATATTATGACTATCCATCGATTTTGTAAGTAGCCAATAGCTCTGCGCATTAAAACGATCAGATAATTTATTTCCCTGGTGAAGAATATACGAGGAAGCTTTGTAATTATCAGTTTTTGAAAAATCGGGATCGGTTTGCTTTTGATGAAAGATCTTATAGTTGCGATAAGTAAGCATTCCAATTCCTCTAGCTGCCTTTATCCCATTTTTTCCAGCATCTGCTGATTTGTCTTTCCAGGTTTGATCAGCTTCTATTGCTAATCGTTGTGCTGTATGTATTGCAATACCCCATGCACTTTCTGCTGCAGATGTAGTGATCACAAAACTATTTTGGATAACCGAAGGTTCCATTAAACACCATTCCAAGACCTGGTAGCCACCCATACTTCCGCCCATCAACAATTTTATTTTTTCAATGCCAAGCTTTTTGCGAACAAGAATAAAAGCATTGATCATATCCCGGATAGTAACAACAGGAAAAGAAGAATAATAAGGTTGATTATTTTCAGGATTTATTGTCAATGGCCCGCTACTGCCATAGCAACTGCCGATAATATTTACACAGATAATAAAATGATCTTTCGGATTGATGACAAAACTTTCTCCAACGACACCCGGCCACCAATCAAACACATCACTATTTGCAGTAAGTGCATGGCAAATCCACACCACATTATCTTTTGCTTCATTTAATTTGCCATAACTATGATAAGCAATAGTTAGCCTCGTTAAAACTTTACCATTCTCTAGTTGAAAAGATTCTTTTATTTCTAATGTATTCATGGTTTTCTTTGCCTTTGGCAAAATTCAAGGTGCAACTCTACTTTTCAAAATATAAATTGAATTAATGAAAGATATTCTTCTTTACTGCAATTAACTTCAACTTTTTCTCAAGCCAAATAAATCATAGATTTGCAACCCGCATTCTTCAATGCATTCGGGACGTAGCGCAGCCCGGTAGCGTACCAGCATGGGGTGCTGGTGGTCGCTGGTTCGAATCCAGTCGTCCCGACACGGTAAAAGATGAAACCTACTCTCAGAGTAGGTTTTGTCATTTTATGTTGAAAAGTGTAGTAAGGAGTGTAGCAAATATGTTAAGAGGTTATTCAGTAGTTATTCAGTAGTTATTCAGGTGTTAATTTTACCTTCCTTCTTATTTCAATAATTTGCTGGTTCCGGTTTTGCTGGAGCCTTTTTTTATCTAAAATGATTCACTATTATAGTTGATTAATTCTTTATTTACAGAAGAATAATATGGAAAGAGAATGGCATAGAATTATATCTTTCAACGGCAGCCAGGCAAATGCGTTTGAAGAATTGGTTTGCCAAATCGCAATGTCGGAATTACCTACATATTCTAAAGAATTC
>DATHDP010000034.1:0-17720 GCA_035318985.1 Chitinophagaceae bacterium | reverse complement strand
AGAAGGTAGCCATCATTGGAAGAACGGGTAGTGGAAAATCTACGGTTGCGCAGTTGTTATTGAGAATGTATAATACGACCAATGGAGCTATTGAACTTGAAGGAACAGATATCCGGGAAATTGATCTTAGATCTTTACGTGAACAAATTTCCTATGTTCCGCAAGATGTTTTTCTTTTCAGCGATTCTGTAGCCAGCAATATTTCATTTGGAATGAAAGATGGTAACAGGATGCAGGTGGAAAAAGCAGCCATGCAGGCAAGTGTTCATAAAGACATCCTGGGCTTTGGAGAAAAATATGAAACAATGATCGGCGAAAGAGGCGTTACTTTAAGTGGCGGACAAAAGCAACGGATATCAATTGCCCGGGCTCTAATAAAAAGCCATGGGTTAGTGATTTTTGATGATTGTCTCAGCGCCGTAGATACAAAAACTGAAAATGAGATCATTGGCAACTTGTATGAATACCTGGAAAACAGGACTGCTATTATAATAACACACCGTATTTTTTCGCTTTTTCACTTTGATAAGATAGTTGTGATCGAAGACGGTAAAATAGTAGAAAAGGGAACCCACGAGGAGTTGCTCAATCTAAATGGCTTCTATACAGAATTGTACAATCGTCAGCAACAACAGGACTCCCAAGCCCGGTAATAAAAATTACACAGACGGGAAACAAAATCCCCACAAATTTGGCTATATCAAAAACATAATTATATTTGTGACTGCCTAAGAATATGATTATTAATCAGTAAAACAACTAACTGTGGCGTACGAGAATAACAACGAAAACAAAATGGAAAGCATTTACAGCAAGCGGATTCGTGCTGGTAAACGCAGGACTTATTTCTTTGATGTAAGAACAACTCGTGGTAACGATTATTACCTGACTATTACCGAAAGCCGTAAGAGGTTTAATGATAACGGGTATGACCGTCATAAGATCTTCCTTTATAAAGAGGATTTTAATAAGTTTATAAAGGCACTTGGCGAAGCGGTTGATTATGTAAAAACAGAATTAATGCCCGACTTTGACTTCGATGCATTTAATCATGATAATGTGCCTTCAGAAAACGGCGAAAGCGAAAACCCTGAAGCAGCAGTAACCAATGTGAGTAATGAAATAGCAGAAACAGAGACTGAACCAGCCCCGACACCATCTGAAAATGGTACACATGAGGATGTAGATAAATGGTAAATCTCTTTTAAAGTAATTATACTAAGTAGAGCCCTCAAGTATTTTGAGGGCTCTGTAATTTTTGCAATTTTTATATTTTGTATCCGTTTAATTGTTTAGCCTTAACAGGTTATTGTCTTTATAAATCCAATTTTCTATGCAAAAGAGATCTACACTCGTGGTGCTTGTCGCATTGCTTTCTATTTTCGGATACTTTACGTGGGAGCATTATTCTGAGAAAAAATTCGGAAAAGAAAGAGAGCATGAAAAAAGAGAAGGAACGGTGATCAAGTAAACCGAAACTGATTTATACATAAACTAAGCCCCTTCAATGAAGGGGCTTTTATTTGTAATTATTTTTTTGGAATGATTTCAGTTGGTGGTAAGAAATCGGGAGGCATACCGGTTACTCTTGTCCCTTTGCCGATTACAGGCATATTGAATTGTGACATATCAGGTGCAAGGCAAGGCATATTATCCTGTGGTAAAGCATATACTCTTGTGGCATTGGGTTGAGTGAAAACTAGTGTACCCATGTGCTGTTTCCCGCCAAGTTTTTGCATTATCTCCATCATTTTTTGCAAAGAATCTATTGACATGCTTTTATCTAATGGAAAAACAAAAGTACTATTAGGATCAGACCAGGTTATTTTTCCCATAACCTTATCGAGCGGTTGAGTTTTTTCTGAATACTTTTTAAAATCATAATAAGGTAGCTGTGCAGATGCTTTTATGAAAAATAAAACAGGCAGTATGAAGAATAATCTTTTCATAGCAGGTTTATTTCCTGTTAAGTTAGATCATTTTTCATGTCTTTAAAGAGATTTATCAGGTTATTAGTTGAAGAATCGTGTGATGAAATTCTTTCATCGTCGACTAGTTCTGGTAAAATTTTATTCGCCAATTGTTTTCCTAACTCTACACCCCATTGATCAAAGCTGAAAATATTCCAGATAATTCCTTGCACAAAAATCTTATGCTCGTATAAAGCGATCAGTTGCCCCAGGGTAAACGGAGTTATTTTCTTTATTAAAAAAGAATTCGTGGGTCTATTGCCAGCAAACACTTTGTAGGGTAGGAGCTTTGAAATTATTTCATTGCTTAAACCAGAACTCTCCAGTTCTTTCTCCGCTTCTTCTTCAGTTTTTCCATTCATCAATGCTTCTGTTTGAGCAAAAAAATTACTCATTAGTTTTTGATGATGATCTCCAATTGGATTATGACTTTGAGCTACGCCAATAAAATCGCATGGTATTAAAGGTGTGCCCTGGTGTATCAATTGGTAAAATGCATGTTGTCCGTTTGTGCCGGGTTCGCCCCAAATGATCGGACCGGTTGTGTATTCAACCGGTTCACCATTTCTATCAATTGATTTTCCATTGCTTTCCATATTCCCCTGCTGAAAATAGGCGGCAAAACGATGGAGGTATTGATCATAAGGAAGTATAGCCTCGCTTTGTGCACCAAAAAAATTAGTATACCATAGACCTATCAAAGCCATCATTACAGGAATATTCTTTTCAAACGAAGAATTTCTAAAATGCTGATCACTGTCATAAGCACCTGCAAGTAGTTCTTCAAAATTTTTATACCCAATAGTTAACGCTATTGATAAACCAATAGCACTCCAAAGTGAATAACGGCCGCCGACCCAATCCCAAAACCGAAACATATTCCTTTTATTGATCCCGAATTTTACTACCGCAGCTTCATTTGTGCTTAATGCTGCAAAATGTTTGGCGATATGTTTTTCATCGATGGCATGCTCAAGAAACCATTCCCTGGCTGTAAAAGCATTCGTCATCGTTTCCTGTGTCGTAAATGTTTTTGATGCTATGAGAAACAGCGTTCTTTCCGGCTTTATTTTCTTCAAAACCTCGGCGATATGTGTGCCATCAATATTCGATACGAAAAAAGTTTGAATATCTTCCAGCCAGTAAGGTTTCAAAGCCTCGGTTACCATTAGCGGACCAAGATCACTTCCGCCAATACCAATATTGACAATATATTTTATCCTTTTCCCTGTATAACCTCTCCATCTGCCATCATGCACACGACTGCAAAAATTTTTCATTTGCTTTAATACCTTGCTTACTTCCGGCATCACATCTTTGCCTTCGGCAAACACCGGTTCAGCAGAAAGATTCCTTAATGCTGTATGTAGAACAGCCCTGCCTTCTGTTTCATTTATCTTTTCTCCATTGAACATGGCATCAATTCCATCTTTCAATTTGCATTCGCTAGCCAATTGAAGCAATAGGTGAATTGTTTTTTCGCTGATGATATTTTTAGAATAATCAAAAACAATATCACGATTTGAGATAGAATATTTTGAGAATCGATCAGGATCTGCTTTGAATAATTTTCTGATATGCACACTCTTCATTTCAGAAAAATGTTCTAGTAAGGATTTCCAGGCAGTTGTATTTGTCGGGTTAATTTTAGGTAACATATGATCTTAAAGAGCTTTTATAATTTCAATTGTTTTATTGACCAGTTCTTCAGTTATATCAAGATGTACAACTAATCGTACACGATCAGGAGCTATAGCATAACAAAGAATGTTTTTCTGCTTTAACTTCTCTACGATCTCCGCAGCAGTTACAGAAGCAACAGTTTCAAAAATAATTATGTTTGTTTCAACTGGAAAAACAGATCTGGCCATAGAAGTTTTAGCGATCACTTCGCCGATCTGTTTTGCATTATCATGATCCTGTTTTAGACGTTCAATATTATTTTTTAAAGCATAAATACCTGCGGCAGCAAGAAAGCCTGCTTGTCTCATTCCACCACCAAATACTTTTCGGATCCGTCTTGCTTTTTTTATAAAGTCTTTTTTGCCGATCAATACACTGCCGACCGGACAACCGAGGCCCTTACTCAGACAGATCGAAATGCTGTCAAAAGTTTCGCCGTATTGTTTTGAAGTTTCATTTTTTGCGATCAATGCATTCCATAATCTTGCCCCATCCAAATGAAGAGCAAGATGATTTTCAATACATACCTCTTTGATCTTTTTTATTTCATTAAAATCATAGCAACTACCCCCGCCACGATTACTCGTATTTTCAAGACATACTAAGCTTGAATTGGCTTTATGATTATCATCAGCATTAATCGCACCTTTTACTTGTGTAGCATTTATTCTTCCCCTGTCGCCATACAAAAGTTTTACTGAGGCCGAAGAATTAAATGCAATACCTCCTCCCTCATATTGGTAAACATGTGAACTCTCATCACAGATCACCTCATCACCAGGTTGTGTATGACATTTAATGGCAATTTGGTTCGTCATAGTTCCGGAAGGGCAGAAGAGGCCAGATTCCATTCCAAACATATCTGCAGACATTCTTTCCAATTCATTTATCGATGGATCCTCGCTGAAAACATCATCACCAACTTTTGCAGTCATCATCGCTTGCAGCATGGCTGGTGTTGGTTTAGTAACAGTGTCCGATCTGAAGTCAATAATCATCATTCTAATTTCCTGCAATATAAACAGGCAGTCGGTGAATCCGAAACGCCTCTTTAAACCGATTCAAATCCTTTTTTACCGGCAGTTGTTGCCGCCTTACCGGTCAGTCATTGTCCTTCGCTTGCTACGCCATTACCTTCATTTCATAATTGATCAATAATATTAAAACCCTTTAAATAACCTAAATACCACTAATCATGAATAATGAGATTAATGTAACCCGATTTTGAGGCCAGCGTCATATTGATGTCATGGGAACCGGCCACTTATCAAGGAATATGGCCGTTTATTTTAAAACACTGTACTTGGCATTAACAAGTACCTATCTTTGAACTGTAATAACTAATAGAGAGTACTAATACACTTAAACCATTCAAAATGAGAAAGTTTTTGACCTTATTAATAGCCATTCTAACCTTATCCTTTTCCAGCCAGGCACAAAAGAGTCTTGGAAAGGTGTCCGGACAGGTAATTGACGGAAATACCAAAACAGTTGAGGCGGCAACCATTACTTTGTTACGAGCCAAGGATTCAACTGTGGCGAAGATCAGTGCTGCTAATAAAAACGGCAACTTTGTATTTGAAAATGTAATTGAGGGGAAATACTTCGTTTCAATTACCGCTGTTGGCCATAATAAAGGGCTTTCAGAGTCATTTGAGATCACTCCAACAAATACAAATGTCACTCTTAAGACTATCGAACTTGTTCTTGTTGCAAAAGATCTTGCAGGGGTAACTGTAGCAGCTAAAAAACCATTGATCGAACAGAAAATTGATAGAACGATCGTGAATGTTGAAGCTTCTATTACTAATGTAGGTACTTCGGCTTTGGAAGTATTGGAAAAATCTCCGGGTGTTTCGATCGATAAAGATGGTAACATCAGTTTGAAAGGAAAACAAGGTGTGCAGATATACATTGATGGAAGGCCTTCTTATTTGTCAGGTGCAGACCTTGCAAATTATCTGCGCAATCTGAGCAGTAATCAATTGGATCAAATTGAAATAATGACCAACCCGCCTGCAAAATATGATGCAGCTGGTAATGCAGGTATTATTAATATCAAAACAAAAAAGAGTAAGCAATTTGGATATAACGGAAGTATATCTTCAACATGGAGCCAGGGACGTTATCCAAAAGTGAGTGAATCATTCAATTTAAATTATAGAAAAAATAAATTGAATCTGTTTACTACGCTTGGATATAACTATCGCAAAAATTGGCAGGACCTGGATATTCAAAGAAAATTCATTGAGCATTCAACCAAAGAAGTCAAATCATATTTCGACCAGGAATCAAGAATTAAAGATGAAGGTCAATCTTATAATGCTAAAGTTGGGTTTGATTATTTTCTAAATAAGAAAACAACATTTGGCGCTGTTTTTACAGGATATTTTAACCCGGGATTATTCAGTAATCAAAGTGATGTTCTTATTTCAGATGCTAATCAAGTCCAATTAAGCCAAACTCTTGCTAAAACAAGCAATGACAAAGAATGGAAAAATTTCAGCACAAATGCAAACTTCCGTCACTTGCTCGATACTACCGGGCAGGAGATAACAGCCGACTTTGATTATCTCAGATACAGAACTTCAAATTCACAATACCTGGTTAACGCATATTATGATCCTAATGGCATGGCAACTAAAAAACCTGATACATTGCTCGGCAGTTTACCACAAGAGATAGATATTTATTCTGCTAAAGTTGATTATACATTGCCATTAAAAAAAGGTGCAAAGTTTGAAGCGGGTGTAAAAACAAGTTTTGTAGAAACCGATAACAATGCAATTTATGATAGCGTTAATTATGCCATGAGAGTTCCGGATTATGGCCGCAGCAATCATTTTATCTATGAGGAGAATGTGAACGCTGCCTATGCAAATTACACAAGGCCTTTTTCAAAAAAATGGTTTGGACAATTTGGTTTGAGACTTGAAAATACAAATGCAAAAGGTGACCTTGTAACAACAGGCGAGAAATTTGATCGTCATTACACACAATTATTCCCCACTGCTTTTATTCAATACAAACCAAGTGAGAAAAATAGTTTTGTGTTGAATTATGGTCGTCGTATTCAAAGGCCAAATTACCAGGATCTCAATCCATTCATTCTATTCCTTGATAAATACACTTTTGAGCAGGGTAACCCGAATCTGCAACCACAATTTGCCCATAACATTGAACTTACTCATAGCTTCAAAGGAATTATAAATACAACTTTGAACTATACTAAAACAACTGATATTATCAACGAAGTACTCCAACAAAACACTGACAAAAATGAAACCTATGTGAAGAAAGATAATATTGCAAAGCAGCGTCAATATGGAATATCAGTTAGTGCTAGTGGAACAATTAAAAAATTCTGGACTCCGAACTTGTGGGCAAATCTGTATAACAACGCGTTTGAAGGAGTAATAAATGGTGATCATGTAAAGACAGGAGCAACAACCCTGCAGGCTAATCTTCAAAATCAATTTAAACTTGGAAAAACACTGAGTGCCGAACTTAGCGGGTATTATAATTCAGGCGGCGTACAGGGTGTTTTCCAGGTAAAAAGTTTTGGAATGGTAAATATGGGAATCAGCCAGCAATTGTTTAAAGGAAAGGGAACACTCAGGTTAACTGGTCGTGATGTATTCCGCAATCAGAAAATAAGAGGTCATGTAGAGTACAGTAACATCGATGCTTCCTTCCAACAGCGCCGTGATTCAAGACAGGTAGCACTTGGCTTTACATATCGTTTTGCAAAAGGAAAGGTTGGTAATACACCAAAAAGAAAAACAGGTGGAGCAAATGATGAACAAAATCGTGTAAAGACAGGAGAATAAATAAGATCACAACCATTAGATCAAGTATAGCCCTGAAAAATACAAGCAGTCAGTTTTAGTTTTCGAAAAGCAAACCCTTTTTTTTAAAAGGGGTTTTTCTTTTTAACAATTTTTCACAAATGCCGTTCATTAAATAAGATTCTTACCGTTTGTGTATAGGTAATTAGTATTTGCCCTTCAACACCAGAACTACGAAGCTTATCATATTTCATTTCTTAATAGAAATTATTAGCCGCAATTTTATACAGTAGCCAATTATCAACTAAAGTATAGCCGTGTTATGAGAAAGTTTTTTACTCTTCTAACGAGTTTATTTTTATCTGCAGTTGTTTTTTCACAAACTAAGATTGGTAAAGTGTCAGGTATTATCACTGACGAATCACAGAAGCCAGTTCAATCTGCTTCTGTATCGTTGTTGCGGGCAAAAGATTCATCGTTGGTGAAAATTGCAGTGACAAACAAAGAAGGAAAGTATGAGTTTGAAAATATTATTGAAGGCAAGTTTTTGCTATTGGTTTCTTCTGTGGGCTTTCAGAAACAATTCAGTCAATCATTAGAGATCACAACAGAAAATCCAAGTTTTATAGCGCAAACAATTAAGCTTTCTGCTGATGCAAAATCAATGCAGACAGTGACGGTAACAGCTAAGAAGCCATTTATTGAAACAAAGATCGATAAGACAGTAGTAAATGTAGATGCATCTCCAACAAGTGTCGGCTCCACAGCTCTGGATATATTAGAAAAATCGCCAGGTATTACTATTGACAACGATGGCAATATTAATTTAAGAGGCAAACAAGGAGTTATTGTGATGTTGGATGGCAAACAAACTTATCTATCTGCATCCGACCTTGCTACTCTTCTGCGCAATATGCCGGCGTCATCGCTTGACCAAATCGAGATCATGACCAATCCTTCTTCAAAATATGATGCTTCTGGAAACTCTGGTATTATAAATATCAAAACGAAAAAAGGGATGAACAATGGTTTTAACGGAAGCTTAATGTTAGGTGCAACTACAAGTTTCTATAAACCTGATGAAGCACTTTACATGATCCCAAAATCACAAAACAGTTTCAATTTTAACTGGAGAAAGAATAAGATCAACTTTTTTGGTAATTATAATCCAAATGTTTTTCGCGGCATGAATCGTCTAAGCCTTGACAGCCGTTTTATGGATGAAAACTACAATACCACTGGTTATAATTTCACCGAAACAAAATTCAAATTTGGCAACAACAATCATACATTAAAACTCGGATTAGACTGGTATGCAGACAAAAAAAATATTTTTGGAATTATCGTTAGTGGATTTACATTTAAAGGACACCCTACGCCAGTTTCTGTTTCTAACCTTGTTGATGAAAATATGCAGTTGGAAAGTCGGTTAGTGTCTACAACTGATAATAAGATCAAATTTCAAAACGGAACTCTTAATCTTAACTGGAAACATACATTTGACACAACGGGTAAAGAAATAACAGCAGATTTTGATTATGTGGTATACGACAATGTTTCTGACATGCTACTTACAACCGAATTTTATAATGGTACATTACAGAAAACAGGAACATCCTATTTAAAAGGACATTTGCCATCTAATATTAATATCTACACTTTTAAAAGTGATTATACACAGCCTTTTAAAGGCGGGAAGTTTGAAGCAGGTGTAAAAGTAAGCTACGTAAGCAATGATAACCTCGTTAACTATGAACGGATGGTCAATAATGAATGGGAAACTGATCATATACGTTCTAATCATTTTATTTATGATGAAAACATAAACGCCGGGTATATTAATTACAGCAAGGCAATTAAAAAATGGACATTACAGGCGGGGCTAAGAGTTGAGAACAGTGTTGCTCACGGCAACCAGGTATTAACACATGAGACATTTAAAAGAGATACTACAAACCTGTTTCCGACTGCATTTATAAGTTATAAGTTAGATAAGAAAAATATATTGACAATTGCTTATGGTCGTCGTATACAAAGGCCCAACTACCAGGATCTGAATCCATTCATTTATTTTCTTGATACATTATCCTACAGGCAAGGAAATATTTACCTCCGTCCTCAATATGCTCATAATATTGACCTGACACATAGTTTCAATGGCAAGTTTATAACCACGTTTAATTTCAATAAGACAGATGATATAATTTCTCAAATAGTAAAACCTGAACCTAATAGTAAAATACGATACTTAACAGTTGATAATGTTGCCAACTTTACCAACATTGGTCTTTCTTTTACGGCACCAATTGCATTTGCGAAATGGTGGAGTGGTAATTTCTTTGCAAATGTTTTCAATAATCATTATGAGGGCGGTTATGATACACTTAGCATTGATATGTCTTATACTTCCTTTACAGCTAACGTAACGAATAACTTCACTTTTAAAAAAGGATGGAGCGCTGAGTTGAGTGGATTTTACCGTCATAAGGCGCTTGCAGGCCTTACGCAAATGGAACCGATTTACCAGATGAGTATTGGTTTGCAAAAACAAGTAATGAAAGGAAAAGGAACTCTTCGATTTAATTTCCGGGATCCTTTTGCATGGCAAAAATTTGAAGGCAGAAATACATACGGAATGGTGGATGGCGGATTTCTTTCCCGGCCTGATATAAGGCAATTAACCGGCACCTTTACCTGGCGTTTCGGAAAGACAAGTCAGCAAAATCAACCACGGCGCAGAAGCAGTAGTTCACAAGATGAACAAAGCAGGGTAGGACAGAGCCAATAAAAAGTTTTCTCATTTGTATTAAAACCTCTCTTTTCTAAGAGAGGTTTTCTTTTTTTATAACTTTATTTTTAAACTCAGTTTAAAACCTTCAATTTTATAAATCTAAAATTATATTATGCCTTCATTTGATATTGTTTCAAAAGTAGATGCGCAAGCACTCGACAATGCAGTTAATGTGACCTCGAAAGAAATAACCAACAGGTTTGACTTTAAAGGAAGTCATGTCGTAATTGATCTGAATAAAAAAGATTTCAAGATCAATATCGAAACTGAAGATGATATGAAAATGCGCCAGCTTTGTGATGTACTTATAAGCAGGGCACACAAGCAAGGAATAGATCCGTTAGCATTTGATCTGAGCAAAGAAGGAATACAAAGTGGCAAAACCTGGAAAAAAGAAGTGCAGGTGAGAAATGGTCTTCCACAGGATGACGCAAAGAAGATAGTTAAACTGATAAAAGATTCTGGAATGAAGGTTCAGGCATCCATAAATGATGACCTGGTGAGAGTAACGGGAAAAAAAATTGACGACCTTCAATCAGTCATTCAACTATGTAAATCATCTAACTTGAACCTGCCTCTTCAATTTGTCAATATGCGGGATTAATTAGTTTATAAACTGTTCATAACTAACCTATTTTTGTGTATATCTCAAATTAAATTTGTGCAAAACAAGTGAGTATCAAAGAGGCAAAAAATTTGGAAAGTATCTTTTATCAAAGCAACTTAGCATTATAAGATTGAATGAGCCGTCAAAAGCGAGTTTGATCTGAGATCCGGAAAGTCCGTCAAAAGATTCGAAGGGTCTGCGATCAGAGGAATCCGTCAAAAGAAGAATTTGGTCGCTGAGGTCGATGGTCCGTCAAAAGATACAGAACCTCACGGAAAGCGTTGGGTTAGTAAGACGTTCAGGAGCTTCGGCAAATGAACGGAAGAAAAATCCGGCGCTTTTCTATTTTTTACCCCTTCTGTTGGTGATTAGCTCTTGTTACGTTACTTTTGCAGCTAAATTTTTTAATTAGTACGGCCAAATCCGTACAGCCTTTAAATCAAACATTTATGAAACAGGATATTCATCCGAAAAGTTATCGCCTAGTAGTTTTTAAGGATATGAGTAATGGTCACACCTTTTTAAGCAGATCAACTGCTGGCTCTAAAGAAACAATCAAATGGGAAGATGGAAACGAGTATCCCCTTGTAAAACTGGAGATATCAAATACATCACATCCATTTTTTACCGGTAAGAATATGCTGGTTGATACGGCAGGCCGTATCGATAAATTCAAACGGAAATACGAAAAGAAAAAATAAATTCCTACATTAGGATATTATTAAGTTTTTGTTTTTCATGGCTATACTTTAGTCCCGGAGATTCTTCTTCGGGGCTTTTATTTTTTTAAAATCTTTAGCTTTACCACATGCCTGCTAAAATCATATTCACTGAAGAATTTTGCCAGCCAGAAAACTTATATCCATTTACACTTACCAGGCAGATACAGGACATAAGAGTGGGTATACTCACTATCCGTGAAAAATGGGAAAAAAATCTTGGCATAGAATCCTATGATCGCCTGGAGGGTGATTATAAAGATCTCGATCGGTCAATTCATCTTGAAAATATCAATGAAGATGATACTTGCTTCATGATACACGGAAATATTCTTCCCACTCCAAAACTTATAAAGGCGCTTAAAAAATTAAAGGACGGAGAATTTATTTCTGCAAATGGGAATACCGGCATCATTTTCAGATTTTCAAAAAAAGAGATACAGGAACCAAACAAAATAAAAGTATCAAAAGCAATAACGATTCGTGATGAAGTAAAAAGCATTCAATTTCCATGGGATATTGTCCAATTGAATGATTATGCGATCCGCCAGGATTTCAGCTTGCTGACAGAAAAAAGAAAGTCGCAAAAGATCTCAAAAACGAATAGAATCACTAAGGCCGGAAATATTTTCATTGAGAAAGGAGCAATCGTTGAGCATTGTATCCTAAATGCATCTGAGGGTCCTATTTATATAGGTAAAAACTCTCTCATTATGGAAGGCACCGCTATCAGGGGTCCGTTTTCCTGCGGTGAAGGAGCTGTTATAAAAATGAATTCCCGCATCTATGGAGCAACTACTATAGGTCCTTATTGCACTGCCGGTGGCGAAATTAAAAACTCTGTTTTCTTTGCGTATTCAAATAAAGCTCACGATGGCTATATTGGCGATTCAGTAATAGGTGAATGGTGTAATCTTGGAGCTGGTACTACTAATTCAAATCTCAAGAATAATGCATGTGCCGTAAAAGTATGGACGACTAAAGGAGAGATGGATGCCGGAAAAAAATGCGGCGTTTTCATGGGTGATTATTCGAAAACATCAATTAATACATCTATAAATACAGGAACAGTAGTGGGTGTTTGTAGCAATATTTTTGAAGCAGGACTTACACCAAAGTATATTCCAAATTTTTCCTGGGGCAGTGATGGTTTGCGAAGATATGAGTTGGAAAAGGCGTTAACAGATATTGATAACTGGAAAAAGTTGAAAGGAAAAGCGATCATGGAAAATGAAAAAACAATTCTTACCTATATCTTTAAAAACTACTAAAACCAAAACATGCGTACACAAATTGCGGCAGCTAACTGGAAGATGAATTTGACTTTTCAGCGGGGAGAAAAACTCTTAGATGATATCCTGGCAGCAGAAATTAAATTAAAAGATCACCAAATAACAATTTTTGCAGTTCCTTATCCATACCTGACAATGACACGAAGCGAAGTTGCAGAAGAAAAAAATTATTATGCAGCAGCTCAAAATTGTTATCATAAAAGATCTGGTGCTTATACTGGTGAGATATCTGTTGAAATGCTTCATTCTCTGAATATCAATTACTGCGTAGTTGGACATAGCGAAAGAAGAGAATACTTTTTAGAGACAAATGCAATACTCGCCGACAAAGTGAATCTTTGCATTGAAAATTTTGTAACTCCAATTTTTTGTTGTGGCGAAGCTTTGGCAATTCGTGAAGCTGGTACACAAAACGAATTTGTAACAAAACAACTGCAGGAGTCTTTGTTCCATTTAACACCGGAACAAATAAAAGGGATGGTGATCGCTTATGAGCCAATATGGGCAATTGGTACCGGGAAAACGGCTACAACTGCACAAGCACAAGAAATGCATGCACATTTACGTTCTGTTATTGCAAACAAATACGGCGAGGCAGTTGCAAACCAAGTTCCTATACTTTATGGAGGTAGTGTAAAAGCAAATAACGCAAAAGAATTATTCAGTTGCCCAGATGTGGATGGGGGATTGATTGGTGGTGCTTCGCTGGTTGCAGCTGATTTTATCGAGATCATCCGCTCACTGAAATAAAAATATATACCTGCTCAATATTATATTGTCATTAGCCGAAAAAAGCAGTTGCTGCTCAGCATTCTGAATGTAAGAGTGATTGTAAATAATAAAGAGATATACCCGTTAACTAATGAAGAGCCGGTTATAATAGAAGTCTATGACAAGCATCCCCGAATAGTTGTAACAGACGGGTTTCATTTTACAAAACCAATTGATCTTAATTATACACAGCCCAGTTATTATCATTTTAAGGTGGTTTGTTCTATTGATGATATGCAGTTGCTTGGAAATGTCTTTGTATTAATTGTTTTCTACCTTCTGGGATTTTTTACTGGCAGCTTTGTTCTTAAACTACTTAGCTTTTTGCCAATATTATATTTATTGTTTGCCTACTATATAGATAGGAAATCATTTCTTCAAATAAAGCAGGATAGATTATTGCGGAGTGATAACAGGAGATAGTAATTCAACTTTTTCATGATCATTCAATTTGTTTAAATCAAGCACTGTTGCCCCTCTCTTTTCATCAGCATGATACATCATTTTGAATTTAGCGCCCCAAACTACCTCTGACGCGATATAGGAGAATCGTTGGACAACTGTATTTGAAAAAACCTCATCAAATGCTTTTACAAACACCAATGCTTCGATCTTTGCATTCACCATATCCGTGTAATTAAAATTATAGAGGGGGCTTTTTTCGTTTATCGGATGAACAATCGTCCAGCTTAATGCCAATGCATTGATGTTTGAAATTTCAAGATCAAGATTAAAAAATCTATTAACCATTTTTCCATTTTCTTCCAGTTGCATGGCAAGATTAACTTTTACTTCCGCTTCAGATAAAATATTGTTTTTATATGGTGCCATGCGAAACATTAAGGCAGTTCCATTTTTATACGGAGCTATGATCGCATTATGACTAAAACTGAGAAATGCCCGTGGCCGGGAAAATCTTCCATAAAATAAACCTGTCGCTATCGCAAAACTTAACAACCCGAGGAAAGCTTCAAAAGTTGAAACAGCACTTGCGGCAAATCCAACAGGGCTAATGCGTCCATAACCAACCGTTGTAAATGTTTGTGCACTAAAGAAAAAAACTTCGCTAAAATTTTTGATTGCTGATCCAGCATTTACTCCAGCTAGATGATCGATCCCTATCAAATAATAGATCCCTGCAAAAATTAAATTGACAATTATATAAGCTATCAATAAAAACGAAAGAAATTTTGTTCTTGGCATTGCAAGCATCGTATGATACCAGCTATGTCTGTTCAGAATTCCAATCCCTCTTTTTATCACATTTGCACCACCGCTCTTACGATCATAAAACCGGCCACTGCTATTTTCACTGTTTATTCCAAACCCAGTGTTCAGGTCCGATTGAATATCTATTTTTCTCTTAAAAATCGCCATGGATTATTTGATAAATAGTTCAGGATATGAATTCTTCTTGTCCTTGTGAATAAACGAAACATTTATGGTTTGGTTTACTTCATTACTATTTAAATGCACAAGTCTACCATTTTCTGAAATTAAAAACCCATCAAAGTTAAATTGATTTAAATAATTTAAAATATCAAGCGGTTTTAAACCAAATTGCGAAAGTGTTTCTGGGTTTATTTCCACTATCAGGGCAGGTTTTTGGTTTTCTAACACCGCACTCATTCCTTTTAAAGCTGCCAATTCATTCCCTTCTATATCAAGTTTAATAAGATCAATTTTAGTTAATCCTGATGTTTTGAACCAATCGTCAAAAGCTATGACTTCTACTTTCTCATTTCTGCCTGAGTAATTTTCTGGTTGATAAAATGATGACATACCCAGGTTATCAGGAGCTGAGAGATATAGCTCACGTTGTTCATTCATTTCTCCGACCGCAACATTAATGGCCACAATATTTTTATTATCATTAATAGAAAAATTTTCATTCATCTTTTCAAAAAGATCTTTCACCGGCTCAAAAGAAATGACTTTTACAGAAGGTGAAATACTAGCGGACAATAAGGAGAAATATCCAATGTTGGCTCCTATATCAATAAATACATCATTTGATCGAAGCATCTTCTTTAATAGATCACCCAGTTCTTTTTCATAATACCCATACCAAAAAAGCTGTTGCTGAATATGTTCAGTTGGATTTAATAACATGTAAAAACTGTTGTGAAGCCTTTTTTTGTACACTCTATCTGCAATACCCAATGACTTAGCCACTTTAAGAAAGTATTTTAGTCCCCTATGAGGGAAAGAGAAATTCCTAGTATAAACATTCAATAATTTATAAAACATAGTAGCCCAATCCCTTATTTTGGTTAAAATTATATTTTATTTGCATAAACTAAGATTGTGCAACTTCTTCTTCGCGGATTTATTTTCAGGATCATTTTTACGGGAATTGGTTTTTTGATCAGCTTGCTGATCGCAAAGCTTGCCGGTGCCAGCCAATTCGGCTCTCTTTCTTTGATCATTGTAAATGCGGCATTGATCCATATTGTTACAGGATTAGGAACTGATGCGGCAATTGTTTGGCATGGCATATCAGGCAATAATTATGGACGAGATAAAATATTCTCCTTTACAATTATCACTACCGGTATTCAATTATTCTTTTTCTACATCATCGCCATTCTCGCATATTTATTTTTAGGACATACTTTATTGGGCGGCAGTTATGATCTTAAAATTTTCATTGCAGAAATTATTTATTTCACTGGTCTGGTATTGATGGATAAGTTCTTATCGCTTTATTATTCACAACATGAAGCAAAACTTTGTAATAAGATCGTAGCCTTTATTTCGACCATAATATTTCTCATCGTCCTGGTTATCTGGGCGATCAAACCATCCGTTATTTCCGAATATCCAATATGGATATATAGTCTTTTTATTTTTATTCCTTCTATCGTTTTGCTTTTATTTTTTATCATAAAATTTAATCCAAACTTTAAAAACATTTCACAGGAAGAAATGAAATCATTTTCTTCATTTTCCTTCGTAGTGCTGATCACGAATATTATCCAGTTTGTTGCCTTCCGTGCTGATTATTGGTTCCTGAATTTTTATTATGACAATGCCGTAGTAGGAGTGTATGCACAAGCCTCAAAATTTGCACAATTAATATGGATCATTCCCGGAGTATTGGCAGGCCTAGTAGTTCCTGCTTTAAAAAATGAAAACGAAAAACTAACTGAATCGGCATTTATTTCCGTGTGTAGGATTTTATTTTATACCCATTTTATTTTAGGCCTGCTGGTCATCAGCGTATCACTTATTATTTATACATTCTTTTTACCCGCGATCTATTTCAACGGCTTTCTATCGCTATTGATCATGTTGCCGGGATATTTACTCTTTACAATCACAACAATGCTTGCAGCTTATTTTTCAGCTAACAGGTTACTGAAAATAAATCTTATTGGTTCTGTTCTTTGTTGTGTATTCATGCTTTTGCTGGACCTGTTATTGATACCAACATTAAGTTACCAGGGGGCGGCGATCGCTAATATGATCGCATATTCTGTTACATCGATATATTTTATTTACCGGGCAATGTCGTTTATCAAAATATCTTTAAAAGATCTTTTCCTGATCAAAAGATCTGATTTTAATTTATTTTCAAGAAAAAATCTGAGATCAGATAATTAAAATAGATGAAGCATATCCTTTATTTGCCAAGTTGGTTCCCCAGCCGCAGAAATCCTTACACCGGAGATTTTATAAAGAGACATGCTGAAGCTGCATCACTTTATAACCGGATCACTATTTTTTATACTGCTATTGATGAAACTATTAAAGAGCCTGAACTTATCGAAGAAAAAATAAATGAAAAATTACTTGTATACATATACTACTATCCTTCAGTAAAAAATATTCTTTCGCCGGTAATTAATGGAGTAAAAAGATTTTCAGCGTTGAGAAAAATGTACAATAAAGTTTTTGCCGGTTCATCACCCGATCTTGTACATGTGCATGTTGCTTACCCTGCCGGGTTATTTGCTGTATATCTTAAAAAAAGAAAAGGATTAGAATATATCATTTCTGAACATGATGGGATTTATATGCCGGGGTATGATAATTATCATATGCCAGGCAAATTTGAAAAGAAAATGGTACCTGTGATCTATAAAAATGCAAAAAA
>DATHDP010000033.1:0-11429 GCA_035318985.1 Chitinophagaceae bacterium | reverse complement strand
GGCTGGTAATACCTCCAGTCGTTTTGGTGTGCCCACCCTCATTTTATTTATGATCGTTGGAATACTTGCCGGCTCAGAGGGTATCGGCGGTATTTATTTTGATAATATCAACATGGCGCAGTTCATTGGTGTTATCGCACTCAACTTCATTTTGTTTTCTGGCGGATTGGATACAAGTTGGCAAGTCATAAAGCCAATCGCATGGAGGGGAATTTCACTTTCCACCATCGGTGTATTTATTACTGCACTCACAGTTGGCATCTTTGTACATTTTGTTCTTGACTTTAGTTTATTAGAAGGATTATTATTAGGCGCTGTTGTTTCTGCCACTGATGCAGCTGCAGTATTTTCAATTTTACGCAACAGGGGAGTAAAGCTTAAAGGAAAAGTTGGTGCTGTACTTGAATTTGAAAGTGGCAGCAATGATCCCATGGCCTACTTTCTTACTATCACACTCACGGGTATCATTGCTAGCGGGAAATTTGATACATGGAATTTTCTCTTTCTTCTTGTGAAAGGATTTTTGATCGGGGGCATTATGGGTTATTGTATGGGCAGGATCAGTCATTGGGTGATCAATAATATTAAATTGGGAAGTGATGGACTTTATCCCGTACTGGTATTAGGACTGGCTATGTTCACTTATTCCGCCACGCATATTATCGGGGGCAATGGATTTCTCGCTATTTATCTTTCAGCACTCGTGTTAGGCAGTCGTGATTTTATTCATAAGAGAAGTCTTTTAAAATTTTATGATGGACAGGCCTGGCTCATGCAGATCATTTTATTCCTCACGTTGGGTTTGCTTGTTTTTCCATCAAGAGTGGTCCCATTGATGCCAATAGGTTTGCTCATCGCAGCTTTTTTAATGTTTATTGCTAGACCTGCCGGTGTTTTTATTGGGTTAGCTTTTTCCAAAACAAGCATACGCAGCAAACTATTTATTTCCTGGGTGGGTTTACGTGGTGCAGTGCCAATTGTATTTGCAACTTACCCGATGATCGCCGGGCTTGATAAATCAGGCATGATCTTCAATCTCGTTTTTTTTATTTCTATCACTTCTGTTTTATTACAAGGAACTACATTGCCAATAATGGCCAAATGGCTGCGGGTAACAGAACAACCACCCATTGCACCCGGCAAAGAAACTGTTGATCTTGTCCCCGCTAACAATGAAATAAAAATTGTAACGCTTAACAGTGATTCCGCTGTTGTCGGGAAAAAAATTGTTGATCTGCATTTTCCATCCTCCACTTATATCACATTAATAAAAAGAAACGATCAGTATATTCAACCTACCGGTGCCGATAGGTTAATGGCTGGAGATCGCCTGCTTGTTTTATCTGGCAATGAAGAAGAACTCCAGGAGGCATTAGATATGCTGTCTGAAAAATAAAAAGTGTCTTTATTCAGCTAACTTCGATGTTGATTATTTTACACATTATCAACATAACAATCTATGAAACGATCGCTTTTAACTTTATTGTGCTTTCTTATTATTCTATCGGTCACTAAGGCTGAAAATTATTCTGATACATCTTCTGCTCTCGGTAGATGGGATATCACTATTAATATTTCCGGGAAAGATTTTCCTTCCTGGCTTGAAATTGAAAGATCAGGTAGTCGTGTATTGGTTGGAAGATTTGTTGGCCCCGGTGGAAGTGCAAGACCAATATCCCAGGTAAATCTCATTAATGGTAAACTTAGTTTTTCTATACCTCCACAATGGGAATCACAGCCAAACAATTTAAATCTTGAAGCAACTCTCGAAGGTGATAGCCTGGTTGGTAGCATTATCCTACCAGATGGAAGAAATTGCAAATTCTCTGCGGTTCATGCGCCTGCTTTAACCCGTAATACAAAACCGGTTTGGGATAAACCAATACAACTATTCAACGGAAAAGATCTGAAAGGCTGGCATGCATCAAGAACAACTAATCAATGGATAGTTGAGAATGGAATTTTGAAAAGCCCGAAAGCTGGATCAAATTTAATTTCTGATGCCAACTTTAAAGATTTCAAATTACAGGTTAAATTCCGTTTCAGCGAACATGGTAACAGTGGTGTTTATTTAAGAGGTCGCTATGAAGTACAGATCACAGATTATGATAAAGAGACACCTGTAAAAGATGTCTTAGGATCAATTTATGGTTTTATTGCTCCCGGTGAAAGTGCAGGTAAAAAACCAGGTGAATGGCAAACCTATGAGATCACTTTGATCGGCAGAATGGTGACCATTGTGCTCAATGGAAAGACAATTATTTGCAACCAGGAAATACCTGGCATTACAGGCGGTGCATTGAATAGTAATGAAGGAACTGCAGGACCTATTATGTTACAAGGCGATCATGAGCCAATTGAGTATGGGAGTATCATTATCACGCCTGCCAAATAAGTTGTCTTTATTTTATAAGAGTTATCAGCGCCTTCTTTTTCGTCTTTCGTAGATGATCTACAGCTTTAAAGTTTGTAAACGAAAAGACGGGATTTTGGCTTGCCCCAAAGGCAATTGAAATACCACTGCTTCGATCAGAAATTTTTAGAATAGCTTATCTGTACCCACCTTGAACCACTCCATACAAGCAACAATGTAGACGGTCCTTTCATTGTGATATTGCCGCTGAGTTCGGTTCTATGCTTAGGTACATTATCAACCATGGTAAATGCAAGACCCAATGCAGATTCTATTAATAGGATATGGCCATTTTCTTTTCCCCTTGTGAGTATCACTTTAGGATTGGTGCCATCGCCTCTTACAGAAAGATAACTATTATCGCCAACTGTAATGGTAGGTTTAGGCTTAGTTACCTGTATACTTTTTCTTGGTGCAATTGAAAGTAACATAGCAAATAATTTTAGTTTACTAAATGTACAAATCTGTTTGAACAGAAAGATCAACTTTACCCTTTTATGTTGTTCTATATTTGCAATATGAAGAAAGGATCAGCAATTATTGTCGCACTTATAATAATTCTTTCAAGTTGCACCGATAACAAAAAACCTGTGAGTACAGATCAAAACAATACCGCAAAGGAAACTCCCACGGTTACAAAAAAGAAATCAATTGTTTTTTATGGCAATAGTCTTACCGCAGGTTATGGTGTGAGTCCTTCAGAAGCTTTTCCTGCCATCATTCAAAAAAAAATTGATTCGCTTGGTCTTCCCTACCAGGTGATCAATGCGGGTGTAAGCGGTGAAACTTCTTCCGGTGGCAAAACCCGTATCGATTGGATCTTGCGTGAACCCATAGATATATTTATTCTCGAACTTGGCGCTAATGATGGCTTGCGTGGCACTCCACTCTCAGAAACTAAAAAAAATCTCCAGGATATTATTGATAAGGTAAAAACAAAATATCCTGACACTAAACTGGTTTTTGCTGGCATGGAGATCCCGCCAAATATGGGGCAAGCGTACACAACTGAATTTCGAAATATTTATACTGACCTGGCTGCTAAAAATAAGATGACATTTATTCCATTTCTTTTAGAAGGCGTTGGTGGTGAACCTGAACTTAACCAGGCAGATGGTATTCATCCAACTGCTGAAGGCCATCTTATAGTAGCTGAAAATGTTTGGAAACATTTAGAAAAGCTTCTATGACAAGTCTATTTAAAACTTAATAAAGTTCATTATTAATGAATGTGAGTGGGACTCACCAACAAGGAAAAAACTATAACTTTAAAGTATCTTATCATTATGAGTGAATTTACCGGAGACTTATTAGAATCACTGGATTTACAACTGTTGGAAACAGATGTAAAGACGATGTTGGACAGTGAAAAACATTTGAAAGAAGTACTTAATGAGATACTAAACTGGCTCGAGTATAAAAGCAGGAACGATATTCTAACATCTATCCTATTATATAATAACGAAACAACTCAGTTATTTGATGGAGCTGCTCCTTCACTTCCCGAACGTTATAGCAAAGCCATCAGCGGAAATAAAGCTGGCCCTGCTGCTGGCTCTTGTGGTACAGCAGCATTCACCCGCAAACAGGTAATCGTGGAAGATATTGCAACTGATCCGCTGTGGAAAGATTATAAATCGTATGCATTAGTTGAGGGTCTGCGTTCGTGCTGGTCAACGCCTATATTTAATGCCCACGATGAATTGCTGGGGACATTTGCTCTATATTACACGGAAGCCCGCAAACCAACAGAACATGACCTCGAACTTATTGAAGAAATAGTAGAGGTTACTGCATCCGCTATCGAAGCAAGAGAAAATGATTTTAAGAAAATGGTTGGATTGTAGAATACTAACCTCCTATTGTTTACACCTCTTCCCTTAAAATTTCCAGCGGCGGTCTCGTTACTACTGCACGACTATTGATCAAACCAATAAATACAGTCAGGAAACATACCGATACAAATACAATTAACAACGGTACCCACTTCAATACAAACTCTGTTTCAAACATAAATTTTGCAACCAGGAAACTTATTCCTAACGACATGAACATTCCGGTAGCAGCAGCCAAAGCACCCAGGAAAAAATATTCGAGTGCTGTAATATAAAAGATCTGTTTACGACTTGCTCCCAGTGTACGCAACAACACACTTTCCTGTATGCGTTGGTATTTACTGATCAAAACAGAAGCGATCAATACGATCAAACCTGTGAAGATGCTAAAGGCCGCCATGAAACGAATGATGAACCCAACTTTATCTATGATACTACTCACTATATTCAACACGGCACTCAGATCAATGATCGTTACGTTTGGAAACTTTTGCACCAATTGCTGCTGAAACTGCGCTGACTGATCTTTATTTTCAACACGGGTTACCAACACATGAAACTGCGGCGCCTTTTCCAATACGCCTGTTGGAAATACAACCAGGAAGTTTGTTTGCACACGACCCCAGTCTACCTGGCGGAGGCTACCGACGATAGTGGAAATAACAGATCCCTGCAGATTAAAGGTCATCGTATCTCCTACTTTGATGCTATTGTTCTTTGCAAAATTTTGATCCAATGAAACAAATATTTTTCCGGATGCATCCACTTTACCTGACCATTTTCCTTTTGCTATTTTTTCTGATGTGGTTAACGAATCACGAAACGTTACACGGTATTCACGGTCAAAGGTTCCTCTCCACATTTTAATGGTGCTGTCTTTCCGCAAAGTTTCACCGGTAATATTGTTCACTTTTTCCAACCGCATGTTTACAATAGGCACAGCTCCATCTATGGGTAAATTAAATTGTCTGGCTAACGCTATTACACTATCAGTTTGTTGTGGCTGTATATCAAATAAGATCGTGTTAGATCTGTTGTCACGGGCAGTAAGTTCTATACGTTTCAATAAAATTGCACGGACAGAAAATAGTGTACAGATGATAGCAGTGCCCAAACCAATTGCAACGATCAATATAGTAGTTTGGTTATTGGGTCTGTATAAATTTGCAAGGCCTTGTCGCCATAAATAACTTGCCCTGTTGGGAAAGAAACGGCGCACAGCCCACATAAGCAATGCTGCTACTCCAACCAATATTAAAAATGAAACAACAATAACAATAGAAAACCCGATCGACTCCGGTATCTCTCCTATTTGGTAATAAATAAATCCCCAAATAAAAAGAATGATCAATAGATATACCAGCCATTTTATGGGGTCTTTAAATAAACTAAATTTTTGAAATGATAAACGCAATGTATTTAGTGGCGAGATCTTACGAATCGATACCAATGGCGATAAGGCGAAAAGAAATGAGATCACAATACCCAATAGTAAACCCTGCCCTATCGCTGACCATGAAAAGTCAGTAGTAACTTTTATCGGTAAAAAATCTTTGAATGCAATTGGTAAGAATTGTTGAATGATTGTTCCTAAGGCAGCACCTGCAAGTGAGCCTAAAAAACCTACTACAACAATTTGTATCAGGTAAATAAGAAAGGCTTGTGAACCTTTTGCTCCCAAACAACGAAGTATGGCTACTGATCTTATTTTTTCCTTCACATAAATATTAATTGCACTGGCCACACCAACACAACCCAACAACAATGCGATAAAGCTGACCAACGAAAGGAAATTGGTAAGGTCTTCTAAAGATCTTGCAGTATTCTGTTTTTGTGTTTCAACGGTCTCATAACTCATGCCTTCAATGTCCAGGCGTGGTTGGATCTTATCTACAAGTTGCTTCATGTTCGTCGTCTTATCGAACTTGAAGAAAAACTGGGTGGCGATCCTGCTTCCTTTTTGTGCAAGCCCTGTTTGTTCCAAATACTGAAGAGGTATATAAACAGGTGGCGCTACTGATGCTGACAATCCTGTTTGTCCCGGAGCATTTATTAAAGTACCGGCAATAACAAAACTTACATTACCAACTTTAACTGTATCACCGACTGCAGCACCGTATTGTAACATCATCGTTTGATCCACTAATGCAGCTTGTCCATTTCTAAAAGATTTACCTGCAGCTGCAGGCACTGTTTCCAATATTCCATAATAAGGGAACTCACCACTCAATGCACGAACCTGTACCAATCTTGTCTTATTGCTTTTAGTAAAATAGATCATAGAGGGAAACATTCTTTGCTCTGATCTCCTGTCGCCAAGTGAATCAACCATTTTTTTAATCACAGGACTAACCTCTTTACCAGTGCCGATCATCAGGTCGGCGCCTAATAAAGAAGCAGCTTGCCTGTCCACCTCTGCACTCATGTTATCACCCAACGAATAAATAGCAACCATAGCAGCAATGCCCAGTATGATCGACGAAACGAATAACATTAATCTTGAACGGTTGCGCCGGCTATCACGCCACGCCATCTTTACTAACCAGGAAAAATTCAAACCTCTTTGCTTAGCCATATTTTCATTTATTGATGCTTGTCTCAATTTGAAATTTTAAAATGAACCACGGAGACACAAAGGTTCACGAAAACATCTCTGTGTTTCGCCGTGACTCCCTCCCTCCGTGGTTTAAAAACAAACTGAAACACTATCATACTAATTATTAGTTGGTTCATCTGATACAATTCGGCCACCTTTTAATTTAATGATGCGACCTGTTTTATTCGCAAGTTCAAGATCATGTGTCACCATGATCAATGTAGTACCCGCTTCTTTATTCAGGTTAAAGATCAGTTCAACAATTCCGCGACTTGTTTCTGCATCAAGATTACCGGTAGGTTCATCAGTAAAAAGAAGTTGAGGTTTATTAATAAAAGCCCGGGCCATGGATACTCTTTGTTGTTCACCACCGCTTAATTGCGTAGGGTAATGATGTCCCCGGTTGCCTAGTCCCACTTTCTGCAGCAGATCAACTGCTTTAGACTTTATATTTTTTTCTCCCCGCAATTCCAATGGCACCATCACATTTTCCAATGCAGTTAGAGTAGGAAGCAACTGGAAGCTTTGAAAAATAAAACCCACATGTTGATTTCTTATACTTGCACGTTGGTCTTCATTCAACTTGTCAAGCTTTATATTATTTAATTCTACTGAGCCTGTAGTTGAACGATCAAGTCCAGCAGCCAATCCAAGCAAAGTGGTTTTGCCGCTACCCGATGGCCCGACAATAGCCATCGTTGATCCAGCTTCTACGGAAAAATTAATATTCTCGAGTACCGTCAACTCACGGCCTGCACTCTGATAAGTTTTACCCAGGTTATCTATTTTAAGTATTGTAGCCATTACCAATTATTATTTAGTATCGAAAAATTACATGGAATTTTTATAATGCAGCCAACTAAGATCTTATCGCCAGGCCACTTGAAGTTGTTAGCTTATAAAAAGCACTTTGAAGTACAAAGTAAGTGTCGTAAGACGATAGTTCCAAATCTTTTTTATCTAAAGGCTGTTTGTAATGACGAAAAGGATTGGGCTAATTTGAACTTACCATGCTTCAAAGTAGTCCCCTCGCAAAGCCGCCAAGTCTTTACAATTATAAGGATCAAATAGAATACAGATCAATGTCCCCCGCTGGCGGGGGTCGGATGTTCATCCGAAAGAAATAATCGAAAGGGGGTGGAACGAATGGGTAACTCAAAGTCCACCCCCAATTGAAAAATCTCCTTGTTCGAAATGCTTCCCCCGCCAGCGTGGGACAATGTAAATTCCTTTTAATTGATTTTAATATAAATCCAAAAGTGTCAAACTCATAACATGTGAATTATATAACTAATTCATAGAAGCATGTAATAGTTATCGGGATAAATAAACACATCTTTAATGCGACCGGCTTTAGCATGTAAAAGAAACATGAATAATGGCGTAAAAAAATTATAGAAACAGGCCAGTAAATAATTTTTAGCATTCTGCTAAAAGAAAAGATCTTATCATAATGAAAGCATTAGTGTATCATGGTCCCGGAAAAAAATCCTGGGAAGAAAAACCAAAACCAATCATATTGGAAGCTACAGACGCAGTTGTGAAAATTTACAAAACAACGATTTGCGGAACTGATCTTCATATTCTGAAAGGTGATGTACCTGCCGTCACGGATGGCCGTATTTTAGGACATGAAGGAATTGGTATAATAGAAGAAGCAGGCAATGCAGTTACTAATTTTAAAAAGGGGGACCGTGTTTTAATTTCCTGTATTTCGTCTTGTGGAAAATGTGAGTATTGTAAAAAAGGAATGTACTCGCATTGTGAAAAAGGAGGATGGATATTGGGACACCTCATCGATGGCACGCAGGCAGAGTATGTAAGAATTCCTTTTGCAGATAACAGTCTTTATCCTATTCCGGCAAATGTGGACGAAGAAGCTGTAGTAATGTTAAGTGATATTTTACCCACCGGGTTTGAATGTGGCGTATTGAACGGACAGATCAAACCGGGAGATGTGGTCGCAATCGTTGGTGCAGGGCCAGTGGGTCTTGCCGTATTGCTCACTGCACAGTTTTATACACCAGCAGCTATAATAATGATAGACATAGATGATCATCGTTTGGAGGAAACAAAAAAGTTTGGAGCAACACATATTATTAACAGCCAGCAGGAAGATGCATTGGCAAGAGTTTTCAGCATTACTGATAATAAAGGAGTGGATGTTGCCATTGAAGCTGTCGGCATTCCTGCCACATTTGAATTATGCGAATCGATGATTGCCGCTGGCGGACATATTGCAAATATTGGTGTTCATGGCAAGGCGGTGACGCTGCATCTTGAAACCTCATGGTCTAAAAATATAACGATCACCACGAGACTTGTTGATACTGTAACAACTCCTATGTTATTAAAAACGGTTACTGCAAAGAAAATAGATCCGGCAAAGCTGATCACTCATCATTTCCCGCTGCATGATATTATAAAGGCCTATGATAGTTTTCAAAATGCAGCAAGAGATAAAACCCTGAAAGTGATCCTGACAAATGAATAACTATAAAACTATTACCCGGAAGTGCCGGCCGATCACTGATCGGGGTATGGTTTTGGAAGCAACTCTCTTAAATAAAATATCATGACACAAAAAAACAAAAAACAATTTGGCGTATGGATGGATACGCATCATGCAACTGTAGTAGGAAGGGCAACTGCAGACGTAGAAGATTTTACTGTACTTGCTGTTGCGGGTAATGCGGGAGCTGAACATAATACCAGCGAAAAGAACCAGCACAATGATGAAAGAACATTGCAGCATAAATTCTTTAAAGAAATATTATCGCATATGCAAAACGCCGAGGAAGTACATCTGACCGGTACCGGTACTTCGCAGGAACAGTTAATGCGTTATATGGCAGATACACCGCAGTTTAAAAATACCGTTACACAGGAAAGCACTTCCAACAAAATGAGTGACGAGAACCTAGCAGCTTACATTGGCGCTAAGTTTAATTAAAGAATATTTAAATAAGCCGCTTTATGGCAATCGAACTTTATGTTGATTCACTTAATAAGACCGGGACAGTAGGTATCACGGCAAATGAATCATCTGTCTCCTATAATCTTGAACTCTTAAAAGGATTTACTGCTGCCGCATCAGGAGTATTTACAGCAGGAAGATATTTTTGTATTGTATGGGAAACAAGCCCTGCTTCAATTACGTTTGTAGATATTTTAAAAGATCCCGATGTTGTTGATACTATAATTTATGCACCTGAAGTCAGCGAATCTTTTCGTGAAAAATTCAGCTCTCAATTGGAGATATATAATGCTGGCTATGAATCAAAAAAAGACGAGGTTAAATTAATAAGAGGAGAATCACCGGCTAAACCTTAATGCTGTTCTGCTAAATAAAAAACCCTGTCTCACCTTAGGCGAAACAGGGTTTTATTCATTCTGTTTACTTTGTTTATTAATAACGATGATTTGAATCATAACCACGATCATGTTGTCCTTTTTTATTGTTCCTTGCATACAACATTCTTATTTCCTGCTGACGTTGTGCTTCTAAAGAACGGATCACTCTCATTTTTTCATTACGTCTCATAAAATGATCGTTCTTTATTTTTTGAATTTTGAAGTCATACTTGCGATTGACCTGGGTGATCTGCATCTTTATGTTTCCATTATAAGAACCGGTTTTATCAAAGCGATCGGCATTATTGTAACGACCATCATTTACATCAAAATCCTTGTTGTTGTTATTGACTCTTTGATCGGTTTGCTGATCACGGGTATCGCGGTTATCACGATCTCTTGAACCAGACTGTGCATTGATAGCTGTTATAAAACCAACAGCAACTAATAAAGTAAAGATCTTTTTCATAATTGTATTTTTTTAATAAGTGACTAATGCATTAAAGAGCAGCAAAGACTGGAAAAGGTGTACCAAGAGAACGTTAATACCACTCATGTAAATGTGTTGCCGCGAAGAGAGGCAGACCATCGACGGAACAAGGCGCTATACCATCACTAAAATTCCATACTCAGATCATTGAAAAATCTTCCAGTGCCTTCTTTTTATTTCACCTTAATTTCAAAAAGAAGACTGATCAATATCCCCCGCTGGCGGGGGCCGGATAGTCATCCTAAATAAATGATCGAGTGGGGGTGGACTGATTGGCTAACTCAAAGGCTACCCCCAATTGAAAAATATTCGGGTTCGAAGTGCTTCCCGCCGGCGTGGGATAATGTACATTCCTTCTTAATCGATCTCATAAGAAAAGTTTTCTATAACAGAATACACGAATCTTTCAAGGTGAGACTGACACATGCACAGAAAGACGGGCATCATATTTGCCCCGCAGCATTATTAATTCTATATTCATAGCAATCGCACCCCACGGATAACTTCCCCGTTCTCTATTGATCTTTTATTCTAAAATTTAAACTCCTTAAAATGAAACAAGTTAGATTTTTGGCAACGTCGTTTGCTACCAGCATGCTTATGCTTTTATCCTCCTGCAATTCAGGTGATGATAAAAAGACCGAAGAAACAACTACCAACACAGCTACTGAAACTACAACTGCTCCTGAAAAAGCTCCGGAAACCACGCCTCCTTCCAAACTTTCCAATGTAATGGTGATG
>DATHDP010000032.1:0-31716 GCA_035318985.1 Chitinophagaceae bacterium | reverse complement strand
GTTCTTTCAAAACAAAGTATCACTTCCGCCATCTTTACAAGCGGTAGGAAGAATGCATCCGCTATTGCTTCATTTGCCGATCGGGCTTCTGGTTATCTCATTTATTTTATGGATCGGCAAAAGGAATGTTGAACCAGCTTCTTTTCAAAAGATATTTATTCTTGTGTTACAAGTCACGGCATTTACCGCTGGGCTTACTGCGCTAATGGGCTTTTTTCTTTCCAGGGAAGGCGGATATGATGAAAATATTCTTCTAAAACATAAGGTGCTTGGAATTACAACAGCTATTTTGTCTTATACTTTATTATTAATTTATCGATCTTTTCCAGAAAAGAAATTTGTTTTTGGAACGACTATCACAGTATCGCTTGCTGCAATGATCATCGGCAGTCATTTCGGCTCTAATCTTACACATGGCGAAGGGTTTGTATGGCAGCCATTGAGAAGTGATAAAGAGGTGGAAGAAAAAATTACAGATAGCAGTTCTTTATTTACAGCAGCTATACGACCCATTCTTAGCTCAAAATGTTTTTCCTGTCATAATGAAAAGAAGGCGAAGGGGGAATTGATCATGACGACAGAAGAAAAAATTATAGAAGGCGGAAAGAATGGACCAATTTGGAAACCCCATGATGCACTGACCAGCCACATCATTGAAAAGATAAATTTACCAGAAGATGAGAAAAAACACATGCCGCCAAAAGGCAAACCACAGTTAAGCCAGGAGCAAATTGACCTTTTATTTGCATGGATACAATCTGGTGCTGATATGAAAAAAACAATGAAGGAATATGCTGATGATGATACGGTAAAGATCCTTGCATCAAAATTTATTCATTTACCAAAAGCAGAAGCGGAAAAAACATATTCGTTTGCCGCCGCATCCAATTCAATAATTCAAAATCTGAGCGGTCCTTTTTGCTCCGTATTTCCATTATCACAAAATTCACCGGCACTGCAGGCGGATTTTTTTGTCAGGGAAAAATTTGACAGGAAAAAACTCGAAGATCTTTTAAAAGTAAAAGAGCAACTGGTTGTGCTTAATCTCGGCAATATGCCCGTTAACGATGCGGATATGAAAACGGTCAATCAATTTACAAATCTTGAAAAGTTAGTATTGAATAATTCATTGATCACAAACAGTGCATTAAATGAAATCAAAAAGCTAAAGAGTCTTCAATCGCTTTCTCTTGCAGGAACTCAAGTTGATAAAAATGCAGCGCAATCATTTTCGCAGTTTGATTCATTAAAAGAAGTTTTTATCTGGAACACAAAAATTTCAGCAATCGAAGCAGAAGAATTACAAAAGCTAAACAAAAAGATAAGATTTGACCGGGGCTATGTTCCGGACGAAAACGAAATACTTTCACTGACACCACCAATTGTAAAGAACGAAGAATTTGTTTTAGCAGCAAACGAAAAAATAGAATTAGAACAAAAGATAGCGGGAACAACAATTCGATATACAGTTGATGGAACAGACCCCGACAGTATAACATCTCCAATATATAAAGAGCCCATTACTGCTGACGGATTTATGTTGGTCAAAGCGAAAAGCATAAAGACGGGGTGGTATAGCAGTCCCATTACTTCGGTTTCATTTTTTAAAAAAGGGATAAAACCATCGGGAGTGGAATTAATAAATAAGCCGAATGATAAATATAAGGGCAATGGGGGCGCTACAATAATTGATGGCAAGAAAGGGTTGGCCGAAAATTTCAGCGATGCAGCATGGCTTGGCTTTAGGGAACAACCATTTGCAGCAGCATTCTATTTTGATACTGTACAAACTATCAATAGTATTTCTATTAGTTATAATGAAAATGTACAATCGTTTTTAATGCCACCGGCAGAAGTGGAAATTTGGGCCGGCGAGAGTAAAGACAAATTAAAATTATTAAAGAAGGCCACCACACTACAGCCTACAAAGGAAGAAAAGAATATTGTCAGAATTGAGGGAATGAAAATTGATATTCCGCAATCAACATATAAGTATTATAAAATAGTTGCGAAGATTGTTTTAAAATTACCTACGTGGCATCCGGGTAAAGGTCAGAAGGCCTGGATATTTATTGATGAAATCTTTTTTAATTAAACAATTATGAAAAGAAAAGAGTTTATCCAAAACAGCAGCCTGCTTATTGCCGGCAGCATGATCTCAAAGGAAAAACTATTTGAGATCGTCGATGGCGAAATTGTTTATGGCCAGCATGAGAAAAGATATAAGCTGGTGAAAGATTGGGTAAAGGCAGATGCTGCAACATTGCCGGTAAATGATTGTCATGAAATGGTGCAGGATGCCAAAGGAAGAATTGTTTTATTAACTAATGAAACAAAAAACAACGTTATCTTTTTTAACAAAAAAGGAAAGTTGCTAAAAACATGGGGCCATGATTTTCCCGGTGCACACGGACTGACCCTTTGGGGAGATAAAGAACAGTTTCTTTTTATAACTGATACTGTAAAAAATCAATTCTATAAAGCAACGATCGATGGACAAATTTTGCAAACATGGGATTACCCGGTTGAAACCGGTAAGTATCCCGATGCAAAGAAATTTGTTCCAACAGAGACAACCATAACAAAAGACGGCGAAATATATTTAGCGGATGGCTATGGCATGCAATACATCATGCACTATGATGAAAAGGGAAAGCTCAAGAATGTTTTTGGCGGAAGAGGAAACGAAGAAAAAAATCTTGACAATGCACATGGCATTACGATCGACCATCGCACAAGTCCCGAAACATTAATTATCACCGACAGAACCCGTTGTTGCTTTAAACGATTTTCTATGGCGGGAGAATATATAGAAACCATTTCTTTACCCGGCGCCTGCGTTTGCCGCCCAGTTATAAAAGGAAATTACTTATATGCAGCCGTACTTCGTTCGCCCAATCTTGATACAACTGATTCCGGATTTGTTATTATTCTAAACAAAGAGAACAAAGTTGTTTCGGTGCTTTGCGGTTCTGAAGCCGCGTATGAAAATGATAAATTAAAACCTTTTCATCAAACAGATAAGCTTTTTAAACATCCGCATGATGTGTTAGTGGATGATGAAGAGAATCTTTATGTATGCCAATGGAGTTCGGGCAAAGTATATCCTTATAAATTTAAGCCGGTAAAATAATTTTTATGATCATTCGCAGAGCAAAGAAGAAAGATATTGAAAAGCTTTCGGTGTTATTTGATAAATACAGGATGTTCTATAAACAATCATCAAACATTGATAATGCAAAGTCGTTTTTAAAAAAGCGAATGAAAAGAAGGGAGTCTGTAATTTTTGTTGCTGAAGAAAGAAAAGAATTGATAGGCTTCACACAGCTCTTTCCGATCTTTTCTTCGGTAAGCATGAAAAGAACATGGTTGCTGAACGATCTGTTTGTAAATGAAAAGGCAAGAGGGATGGGAGCAGCAACAAAATTACTGGAGGCAGCAAAGCAATTTGGAATAGAAACAAATTCAAAATGGCTGATACTGCAAACAGCATCAGATAATTTTACCGCACAAAAAGTGTATGAAAAAAATGGTTGGGTAAAAGAAACAGACTTCTTTTACAGAAACAATATTTAGAACCAACCCCGACGGCGAAAGAGCACTAACATCCAAATAGGAACGAAAAGCATCAGCGAAACAGCGGCAACAAATCCATAAGATTTGTGTAACCAGGGAATGCTTTCAAAGTTCATTCCGAAAATACCCCCGATAACAGTAGCTGGCGCCATTAAACATGTCACTATTGCCATTACTTTCATCACCTCATTCATCTTCAGGTTTACGTTGTTAAGGTACAGATCATGCATGTTGATCATCATATCACGATAGGTTTCACTCAGATCATTTGCTTGTACAATATGGTCATAAATATCTTTAAAGTATTTGGTGCTTTTATCATCAAGCAGATCACTGTCGCTGCGAATAAAACCATTAACAAGATCCCGAACCGGTGATATATTTCTTTTTAAAACTATTATCTCCTTTCGCAACTGGTTAATTTTTGCCAATGATCGCTGGGTAGAGCTTTTTACCACTTCTTCTTCCAACTCTTCTATCTGGTCACCCAGGTTTTCCATTACAAGAAAATAATGATCGACGATAAGATCAAGCATTGTATAGCAGAGATAATCTGCGCCTGCCAGGCGAAGACGGCTGCTCGCCAACTTCAATTTTTCCCTCAATGAATTAAAAACGTCACGGGTTGGATCTTCCTGGAAACTGATCACAAAATTTTTTCCAAGTACAATGCTTATCTGTTCCTGCTCTACAGTGTTCTTTTCGGGATTATAATAAAGCATATTGAGCAGGCAAAAGAGAATATTGTCTATATCGTCCATTTTTGGCCGCTGGTTGATACTCATAATATCCTCCTGTATCAACGGATGTACACCAAAATGATTGGACAGGGTTTCCACATCAGCCTTGCGAATGCCATCAATATTGATCCACGTTATAGTGTGCCTGGACAAGTATTCGAAACATTCGGTTACATCTTTTGCCTCATGTACCTCAATTATCTCTGCATTGTAATCATAAATAGTGATCTTGATTTCTTTTGAGTCTTCACGTAGCGGGATTATAGTTGGGTTCTGGTTTAATATTTCACGGGTACGGCGGGTGCCAAATAAATTCATTGGCACCAGATACTTAAGATATTTTTCCGGTTTAAGCTTAACGTTCATTACATTGGTAAGTTAACAAAAGAAACCCATCGGTAAAATAATAGGGGGTTAAAAATAACGAATCAATTATTCTTTTTTGTGAACGTAGTTATATTTTGCATTTCGAAAACAAATTAAAAAGATGCCATCTCAAAAACAGGAGTTTTCTTATCCCGGCCAAACATCAGAGCAACTATTAGTATTTGCCTATGGAGCTTTTTTAGAACTTGGCTGGACGCCAAAATATGCCGGCCCCCTTGCAATTATTGGATATACAACCCGCAGTTGGAATAAATATGATGATGAGATAATAGTGGAAGCGACTGATGAAAAAATGTCGGTTAAAAGTAGCCTTGTACACAATGAATCTTTTGATATGATAGGCAAGAATAAAAAACATATCAAGGATTTCATGGAAGCATTTGAAAAAGTAAGATCATCAGCGCCAAAACCAGAATGGACAACGGCAATCGAAAACTTGCGAACCCAAACTGTTCAGACTGTAACAGAAGAAGCAAAACAAGCTGAAGAAATTAATAAAGTAATGAAACTTTCAGGGTCGAATTTGTATGCGACATATGCTATTATTGGAATAAATGTTCTTGTATTTATCCTGATGGCAATTAACGGAGCAGAAGTTTTTACTGTAACGAACGGACTTGTGCATATAAAATGGGGAAGCAATGTTACCGCTCTTACTCTCTCAGGCGATTGGTGGCGTCTAATAACCAGCATGTTTATTCATTTTGGCATAATACATCTTGCGATGAATATGTATGCTCTTTATACCGCAGGTGTTTACCTGGAGTCAATGTTAGGAAAAGCAAAATACATTACAGCTTATTTCTGCACCGGAATAATTGCTGGCATTATTAGTTTATGGTGGCATAAGGAAGGGCTTAATGGTGCTGGTGCATCGGGAGCAATCTTTGGCTTGTATGGTGTTTTTCTTGCGTTATTGTTAACCAATCTTATCCCAAAACAAGTAAGAACAGCTCTTTTACAAAGCATTGGAATTTTTGTTGTTTTTAATATCGTTTATGGAATGAGATCTGGGATAGATAATGCAGCTCATATTGGTGGATTATCAAGTGGAATGTTGATTGGGTTTATTTTCTATCTAGAATTATCAGGAAAACTAAATATTAAGAAATCACTGGCAACAGTATTAATTACAATCTTAACAATTGCCTGCACATGGTATTTTTTAAATAATTATAAAAGTGACACTGTTAGGGTGGATCAATTGCAAAAAGAGTTTTTTGTTCTTCAGGATTCGGCTTTGAATTCATTAGTCGAAAGCGAAAAACTAATTGGAGCAGAACGAAAGGAAAAATTATTAAATGTAACCTTACCTATCTGGAAAAAGAACCTTGAGAATTTAAATGAGATGGAGTCATTAAGCATGAGCACACCGATGAAAACAGAACAACAAGGAATTAAAAAATATGTGCAACTAAGAATTGAGGAAACAGAACTCTTGATAAAAGCTGCGGATACAACGGCAGGAGCCTATGACAACGAGATCGAAGAGATCAGGAAAAAAATAAATGACGCAGTGAAGAAGAATGATTAATAATAAGGATCATAAAGAACTTTTTGCTTTTTCCAGGTCTTCCGGTGTATCGATCGCAATATTGTTATACTCCGTTTCTGCCATTTTTATTTTAATTCCATTTTCCAAATAACGTAGCTGTTCTAATTTTTCAATTTTTTCCAATTGGGATTGAGGCAATTTGGTAAAAGTTATCAACGCGTCTTTTTTATAAGCATATACACCGACATGCAAAAAATATTCATTGTTCATTTTTTCCTCTCTTTGATAAGGAACAATGCTTCTGCTGAAATAAAGAGCATACCCTGATCTATCGGTTACAACTTTTACATTATTAGGGCTAACGGCTTCTTCTTTAGAAATTTTTCTCATTAGTGAAGCAACCCGTATGCTATTATCTTTAAAAAGGCGAACCAATTTTTCCAGCGGCTCTTTTTTTATAAAAGGTTCATCACCCTGCACATTCACGATGACATCAATATTCATTTCAGCAATTGCTTCGGCAATTCTATCACTGCCGCTCTCGTGTTCTTTTTTACTCATGATCACTTTGCCACCGCCATCTTTTATCTCTTTATAAATTATATCGCTGTCTGTTACCACAAAAACATCTTTGAATAACCCGGTTGATACGGTATTATCATATACATGTCGAATGATCGTTTTGTCTCCCAGCATCTGCATTAGCTTTCCCGGAAAACGAGTGGCTGCATAGCGGGCAGGAATAGCGGCAACAATAATCATTCGGGGAAGTTAATAAAACCTTTCAACCATCAAGTTTTTGAAATGGTTTTTTTAGCAACGCAACCAGGTCTTCGTCTTTTTCATTGGAATAATACCGGTCAAGACCATAGCGAATGCTTTTGGGATCAAGTGTTTTATAAGTTCCGAATAGCCTGTCCCAGATCGAAAAAACACCCCCATAATTGCTATCGGTATAGGGTTGTTTCCAATGATGATGTACTTTATGCATATTGGGAGAAACCAGGATATAACTCATGAACTTATCTAACCATTTAGGTAAAGAAATATTTGCATGAGTAACCCCGGTGAACACTGTTAGTAGTGTTTGATAGATCATAATTCCATACATCGGGGCGCCACTTATAATAATAGCAATTAAAAAAAATAAACCCCGCCAAACGCTTTCCAGTGGATGATGTCTAAGGCCACTTGTTACGTCTACATTATTGTCGGCATGATGAATAATATGCATGCGCCAGAATAAAGGAACCTTGTGTTCCACAATATGAGAAAGCCAGCCGCCAAAAAAATCAAGCATCAAAGCAGAAATCACAATACCGCCAACAACCGATGCATTTAACCAATACACAAGACCGAACTTTTCTTTCGACGCCCAATCGGAAAGAAGGACAATTAAAACACCAAAGCCCGTATGAATAATAAGATGTAGTAAAGTAAAAAAGAGATTAACACCTGCGTGATGGGCTTTATTTTTTTTATACTTCAGCGGTAATAAAGGAATGGCTCCTTCGATCATCCATAAAATAAGTAGGCTCCCTACAATGAATGCCAATCTTTCAATTGGCCGTTCTTCAAGGGTATTGAAGTACTTCAACAGGGACTGCCACATAAGCATTATTTGACGAAAAGTTACACTAAAAAATGTTAAGCGGATGTGTTTGTTTCATTACTATTTGCAAATTCATTTCCGCAATCAAAACAATGATTGACCTTGTCAACAGCCAAAGCATAATCTCCAAGAAAAAAAGTAAAAATAGCACTGAACCAGTTTGCTGCTTTACGCGGAGTACTTACTAGTTCAATGTTGTGACCCTTGCATTTTGGACACTCAATGGCTTGCTTTCTGTTATTTTCAACTTCCCAGAAAATTTGCCGGGCACGGGAAAGATCGTTTTTATTAACAAATAACTTTATTCCACCAACTGCATTTGTCAAAATCGGATACAGAGTAACCGTGTTCTCATCCTGCAGCCAGCATTGAATATCCTCACTTTCCAATTTAGCCATTAGTAAATGAGCATCCACGTAATTATTAAAAGATTGCAGAATGACAAAGTCCATTTTATAAAAATAAAAAAGCCCCGTCATATTCGGGGCTATAAAATATTTATTATTTCAAAATTATTGATTCAGCATTAGCGGCATTACCAGCATCATCAGCTCTTCATTATCTTCCTGCTCAGTAGGTTTTATTATTCCCGCCTTTGTTGGAGTGGAAAGCTCAATTTTTATATCATCGCTATCTGCGGCGTTGAGCATTTCTATCAAAAACTTTGCATTGAAAGCGATCGCAAGATCTTCACCATCATAACGACATTTCATTCTTTCATCGCCTTCAAAGCTGAAGTCAATATCCTGTGCAGTCAATTCAAGTTCGCTGCCTGCAATACTAAGAACAACCTGGTTGGTGCTTTTGTTACTAAAGATGGCAACACGACGCAAAGCTCCCTGGAAATCATTTTTATTAACCACCAGTTTATATGGATTGTCAGAAGGGATCACCACTTTATAATCGGGGAAACGGGCATCGATCAGTCGGCAGCTCATTTGCGTAGTGCCATGCTTTACAAAAAAATGATTGCTATTGTAGCTGATGGAAATTTCATCCTCATTCGCCGGCAAGGCAGATTTTAAAAGCGTTAATGGTTTTTTAGGAACGATAAAGTTGTCGCTCTTCGGACAGCTTACATCAACTCTTTTATATTTTACCAAACGATGTGCATCGGTAGCCACACATTGCATTCCTTTTTTGTCTAATTCAAAAAATACACCTGTCATTGCAGGACGGAGATCATCATTGCTTACAGCAAACAAGGTTTTATTAATAGCAGTGATCAATGCCAGCGAAGTTGCTTTGAATGTAGTAGTGTCATCGGCAGAAGGCTCTTTTGGAAAATTATCCGGGTTCTCCCCCATTACTTTATATTTTCCATTATCGCTGGTGAGTTCAATACCAAAATTTTTATCGATATTAAATGTCAATGGCTGATCCGGAATATTTTTCAAGCTGTCCAAAAGAATTTTTGCAGGAATACAAACCTTGCCGCTATCCTTGGCTTCAATATCCATTTGAATGCGCATCACAGTTTCAAGATCTGTCGCGACCACACTCAGTTTATTCTTTTCTACTTCAAACAAAAAATCTTCCAGGATCGGCAGTACGGTATTGGCATTAATAACTCCAGAAATATGCTGCAGTTGTTTTAGTAAAGCCGAAGAGGAAACAATAAATTTCATCTTGCATTTGGTTTGAGGCGAAGCTAATGATTTTTGTATAATGGCCAACATTTATAAAAACACTGTGGATTATTAATTAGCAGCGGGATACGAGGCTTACATTTGAGCCCGGAAACAGAAAATGCTACCCAAAAAATCATTGAACAAAGAACAGGCCTATCAGAAATTAAAGCACTACTGTGCCTACCAGGATCGCTGCCATAGCGAAGTGAAAACGAAAGCCTATTTACTTGGATTAAGAAAGCCAGAGATAGAAGAGTTAACCTCAAGATTGATCGAAGAAAATTGTCTTAACGAAGAACGTTTTGCAAAAGCATTCGCAGGAGGTAAATTCAGGATAAAGCAATGGGGCAGGATAAAAATTAAAACAGAATTAAAGAATAAACAGATCAGTCATTACTGTATTACTGCGGCAATGGATGAAATAGATGATCGTAAATACAAAGAAACACTTCATAAACTAGCAGTAAAAAGATGGAATTCTATAAAAGGAGAAGGAATAAACCTGTATGTAAAAATGACAAAAACAAGGGATCATCTTTTGCTTAAAGGATACGAATCTACTCTTATAGCAGTAGAAATTAAATCTCTTACAGAAAAACAAAAAGGCGCTGGTTAGCGCCTTTTATAAGGGAATAAAACTTTTTAAAATGGCTTTGGTGATGTCTGTGATGCCTTTACCTGTTGGGCCGTTCTTCCACCCGGCGGGCAATTTGCCCTAAGAAATTTAGAATACATTTTGCCAAGGTGCTGAAAAGTGCCCTCCCCCTCGCTGATGTTATGTGTACGGTTTGGATAACTCATCATCTGGAACATCTTTCCATTTTTCACTAATTCATTTACCAGCTTTTCTATATTTTGATAATGTACATTATCGTCGCCTGTGCCATGCATGAATAACAAGTTTCCTTTTAAATTCTTTGCATAAGTTAACGCGGCTCCTTTTTCATAATCACTCATATTTTCTTGTGGCAGCCCCATATATCTTTCTGTATAAATATTATCATACAACAAAGAACTGGTAACAGGGGCGATCGAGATCCCTGTTTGGTATTCATCGGGATATTGAAACATCAGGTTCAGTGTTGATGAACCGCCGCCACTCCATCCCCAAACCGCTACTCGGGTAGTATCAATAAAATTCCATTTCATTACTTCTTTAGCGCCAAGTGCCTGGTCTTTGATATTTAACTGACCAATTTTTTTGTAAATAGATTTTCTCCACTCTCTTCCTTTGGGAGAAGGTGTGCCGCGGTTATCCAATGAAACCTGTACATAACCGTCAGCAGCCATATCGCCGTCATATAAAAAATTACCGGCAGCACCATAACTATCATCTACTGTTGTAGAAGCGGGTTCTCCATATACGTAAAAAACAACGGGATACTTTTTTGTGCTGTCAAAATTATTTGGCAAAATGCGCCATCCGTCCATTGTCACACCCTCTTCTGTTGTTACCTGGAAATAAGCGATATTACTTTTCTCTTTATTTTCTTTCTTTATTTTTTTCACCATATCGTCGCCTTCTTTAAACGGTTTGTGATCGGGCAAAGTAACCCACTCGGCCATTGGCGGCGTGTAGTAATTTGAAAAACTATGACGGGCAAATTTTCCATTGGGAGAAATTTCATAAGTATGTGTTCCTTCTTCACCCGGAGGAGACATTCTTTCTGCTGGAGTGTTGCCATCTAATTTTGCTGCATATAAATAACGCTGTGTTGCATTTGATGGAGATGCATAAAAATATACAAGTCCCCTTTTCTCATCAATGTTAAGAAAATCGATCACATCATAATTTCCCTTTGTGATCAATGTTTCTTTTTTTCCATCCTTACTCACCCGGTATAAATGACGCCAACCATCTTTTTCGCTGGACCAGATAAACTCATTTCCGTTTGAGATCCAATCCCAACCCCTCACTTCGCTTCTCCATTCATTGATCGTTGCCACCCAGGCTTTGTCAGTTTCTGTGTAAATAACTTTTGCATCACTGGTATTTGTATTGCAAAGCATAAGCTTGCTTTCATTTTGTTTGCGGTTGAGTTGTTGTAAAACAATTTCACCTGGATTCGCCCACTCCATTCGTATCAAATAATTCTGATCTGGCTCACCCGGGACTTTCATCCACCTTGTTTGTGCCGTTGTAATATTTACCACACCGATACGTGCCGGTGAAGGAGGCTCACCGACTTTTGGATATTCAACAGGAATTACTTTACTATAAACCGAATCAGTTGTGTTCAGCATATAATAATCGCGGATCTTATTGGCGTCGATCTGCCAGTAAGCAATGGTTTTGCTGTCAGGACTCCAGCGAAAACCATCGCGACATGAAAACTCTTCTTCATATACCCAATCAAAGGTTCCGTTAATTAATTTCTTTGTTCCGTTATCACTGGTAAGTTTTTTAATGACACCGGTTGCCAGGTCTTCCGAATAAATATTCCTCTCACTTACATAAGCAACTTTTTTATTATCAGGAGAAAATTTAGCAAACTGCAATGTTGCTGTTGGTCTTCCTTTGCCCATTTGTTTCAGATCACCGGTTGCTAAATTCAATAACCAATAATCACCACGTGTAGGATAACGCCACACTTTTTGTGCATTTGTATAGACCAAAGCAAGTTTTCCATCAGCAGATAATTGGAAACTGCGGGGAACAACTGTATCGCCATTTTTTGTGATCAATTGTTTACGGCTAATGAAAACTGTTTTATTCTGTGAAGGCAATTCGATCCTTACTATCTCCTTTTTTTCAACTGTATAATAGGATCCGCCATCAACGGTCCATTTGGTTATTGGTACGCCGGGTTGAGCAAAAAGGATAATAAAAACAAGCTGTACAACAATTAGTAAGCTGAATTTCTTAGCATCTTTTTTAAACAGCATTTTAAAGTATTTAAGGCGGAAAAATACAGAAATGCTGCGAGATGAAAAGGTTAATGTGATGGGTGGACGAATTGATTTATTATTTTACATCATGGATGGACTAACTGAATAACTTTACAGTATGTCAACTCTCACAATCACAGGAATTCAAACAGCCCTTCATTGGGAAGATGCATTTGCAAACCGAAAAATGTTTGAAGAAAAGATCAATAGCATTACTGATAAAACAGAGATCATTATTCTTCCCGAAACCTTTAGTACGGGCTTTAGCATGAAACCAAAAGAGCTTGCTGAAACAATGGATGGAGAAACTGTAAAATGGATGAGAAGAGTTGCTGCAGAAAAAAAAGTTATTCTTACAGGAAGCGTAATTACAAAAGAAAATGAAAATTATTTTAACAGGCTAATATGGATGTTACCCAATGGCCAGGCCGGTATTTATGATAAAAGACATTTATTTGGCTATGCCGGTGAAGACAATGAGTTTACTCCGGGTACAAAAAGATTAATAGCGTCTGTTAAAGGATGGAAAATTAATTTGCTTGTTTGTTATGACCTTAGATTTCCGGTTTGGTCGAGACAACAAACACAAGATGATGGACCCGAATATGACCTACTTATCTATGTTGCCAATTGGCCAGAAAGAAGAATTCATGCATGGAAAACATTGTTGCAGGCAAGGGCGATCGAAAATCAATGTTATGTTGTGGGAATAAACCGTGTTGGCAATGATGGAAATAATATCTATCACAGCGGCGATAGCATGGTTGTTGACCCAATGGGTGAAATATTACATACAAAATCACATGAAGAAGATATTTTTACCATAACACTTCATAAAGAAAAACTGGATGAAGTAAGAAACAAGCTTCCATTTTGGAAAGACGGCGATAATTTTATGATACAACCATGAAACAAGTAATAACTAACGCAACTATTTATACAGGCAAAGAAATTCTTACCGGCAGCGCAATTCTTATCAATGATGGCGTCATTGTTGGATTCGTTTATGATACCGATATCCCGGATGATTATGAAGTAAGAGATCTTGGCGGAAATAATATTGCGCCAGCACTTATTGACCTACAGATATACGGAGGCAATGGATATTTATTTTCTGCCGATCCCTCTATCGAAGCAATTGAGGCTACTTATAAATATTGTTTGCAAGGCGGCGCATCAAAATTTCTAATAACCGCAGCAACTAATTCCTCAGAGGTCTTTAGTAAAGCAATAGCGATCACAAAACAATATTTGAATGGAGGCGGAAAAGGAATGCCCGGACTTCATTTGGAAGGACCATGGATCAATCCTGAAAAAAGAGGAGCTCATATCCTGGAATATATTCATAGACCAACATTAGAGGAGGCAAAAAAACTAATCGATGAAGCGGAAGGAGTAGTAAAAATGATAACACTTGCACCCGAAATGGTGGATGAAGAGATCGTCGACTATTTACAAACTAATGGAATTATCGTTTCTGCTGGTCACACGAATGCAACTTATAAGCAAGCAATGAAAGGCCTTGAAAAAATAAATATAGTAACACACTTGTTCAATGCCATGTCGCAGTTTCAAAGTCGTGAACCGGGAATGGTTGGTGCCATTTATGATCACCCTTCTGTTTGTTGTAGCCTGGTTGCCGATGGAGTTCATGTAGATTATACTGCGATCAAGATCAGTAAAAGAATTTTAGGAGAAAGAATTTGGTTGATCACCGATGCGGTGTCTGCAACATCAGATGGCCCCTATCAACATGTATTTAAAGATGACAGGTATACTTTACCTAATGGAACATTGTCGGGTTCTGCATTAACGATGATGAAAGCTGTAAAAAATTGTGTTGAGCATATTGGGGTCGATATACAAGAAGCATTGCGTATGGCTTCATTATATCCGGCAAGGATCCTGGGAATTGATGATAAAACCGGGCTTATAGGCAGAGGCTATGAAGCTTCTTTTGTTGTCTTTGACAATGATATGAATGTTATTGATGTGATTTGATCAATTCCATCACTTTATCCATTTTATAATCTGCTCCACGACGTATTGCGTCGGTTGTCGGCACGGCGATCACTTCAGGCTGAACACCGCGACCATCTTTCGGAATATCTTTATCTATTACTAAGCGAAACAATGGAAGCCGAAAACGAATGCCCGTTTCGGGCAAAGTAAGATCCGGAATTAACCAGGCTGTATTTCCGTAAGCGCCGCCACCGGTTTCCTCTCCTACTACGAAAACATTATCTTGGGGTTTTACAGTTTGTGTAAATAATGTTGTTGCTGAAAAAGAATTTCCCCCTGTTAAAATATACACATTGCCGGTATAATGATCTTTCTTCTTAGGCTTGAAATAATGACGTTCAAAATAACCGAAGTGATATTTTCCATCTTTCTTCTTTGCTGTTACGAAGAACATAAAAAAGCGATTAAAGAAATAGCCTTCAATATATTTTTTATAGCGGCTGTTCCTTGTATTTGCATAAAGCGAGTCTGCCACTTTAAATTTTCTATCAGAAATAAACTTTGTCAAGAAAGTAGAATTAGTAACGCTACCTCCGCCATTTCCACGAACATCAACAACAAGGTTCTTTGTTCCCTTATGCTCCATTTCTTTAAATGACTTCCGGAAAAAGGATTTAAGTTTTAAATTTCTGCCAAAAGAACCCAGGTCCATGAAGGCTGCATTGTTCGTCGAATCAATCCTTAAGCTCCTTGTTGCCCTTGTGATCTGTTTCTTTCTTTCTGCCCGGGAGGTTTTTGCAAAACGGGATATAGCGATCCGGTTGACTGTATCTGTTCGGGGGTTATAAGAAGCGATCGTTGCAGTTTTTTCTATGCCATCATTGCCGAGATAATCAATAAAATAATTCTCTTTTTGCCCATATATAGAGGTAAATGCTGCGCCAAACCCCCCACGGTTACTTAAGCTCTGGAATTTGTGTGTCATATTATGACCATCACTTGAAATATATTGACAAAGCGTATCGATAATAGTTTCGATTGGCCGGTTGTCTATTTTTTTTACAACCACCCCTCTTGTAAGTATTGTATCTCTTCGAAAGAGGTTAGCAGCAACAGTAGCTGTATCTTCCGCAACAGTGGTGCCTGGCCAGATCTTTAAGCTAAGCGGGAAAATTTTATTGGTGCTTGTATCACGGTATTTCATAAAATCTTTCGAGCTTCTCGTAACCGTATGACCGCAATTGATTTTTGAAATAACATAGGCTAATACTTTTCTGAAATCTTCTTCATTCAATGAATCTTTTAATTGACTTTTACCCCAATCAAAATAATTATCCATTTCATTTTTTAGAGTGTACCAATAAATTCCGGGATGTGATTCTTCCAATGCGCCACGAAAGATCGAATAATCTTTATTTAATTTTTCAGGAGAATATTTTTTTGAAGGAGTGAATGAAGATTTAGAAACTGAACATGAGCCGAATACAATAACTGATAAAATAGAATAAACAATAAACAAAAAAGAAATACCTGTTCTACGGAGAGAGGTGTTTACCCGCCAATTGCCAGATTGCTTTTTGAACAGTGTTTTCATATACGAATTCAACTTATTATTTCTTCAATGCATCCCAACCTTGCGCAGTGATAGGGTATGTATTGTTTCCTTTAGTAATAATTTTCGCTCCTTCATCAGCGTCGGTCATATAACCGATTACACTAATTTCTTCATTTAAAACGATCTTATCATGATCAGATTGAGGAATGGTAAATAATAATTCATAATCTTCACCACCGCTCAAGGCACAGGCTGTTGGATCAATTTCAAATTTAAAGGCCGCATTTTTCGTTTCTTCTGCTACCGGGATCTTTTCCTCATACAAAATACAACCCAAATTGCTTTGTTTGCAAATATGTAAGATCTCAGAGCTTAGCCCATCGCTGATATCCATCATTGCCGTAGGTGTAATGGACTGTGTTTCAAGGAACTCTATAATATTTTTTCTTGCTTCTGGTTTCAATAATCGACCAACGACATAAGCTTCTCCTTCAAGATCAGGCTGGATCGAAGGGTTTTCCATGAAGATCTTTTTTTCTCTCTCTAAAAAAAGCAGACCGATATAAGCCCCTCCAAGATCGCCGCTTACACAAAGCAGGTCCCCTTTTTGTGCGGTACTTCTTTTTACAAACTTATCAGGCGTCACTTCTCCTATGGCTGTTACTGAAATTATAAATCCCTTTTGTGATGATGCAGTATCGCCACCAATAAGATCAACCCCATACTTTTCACAGGCGGCATAAACGCCTTCATAAAACTCATCGATCGCTTCTAAACTAATACGGTTACTAATGCCAACACTCATTGTTATTTGTGTTGGCGTGGCGTTCATGGCATAGACGTCACTCAGGTTTACTATAACGCTTTTATAGCCCAGGTGTTTTAAAGGAGTATACATAAGATCAAAATGCACTCCTTCTATCAAAAGATCTGTTGTTATGACGGTTTGTTTTCCAAAATGATCGATAACGGCGGCATCATCACCAACACCAACAATGGATGATGCGTTTTGCAACTCAATATTGTTGGTCAAATGTTCTATTAAACCAAACTCGCCAATAGATGATATTTCAGTTCTTTGTTCACTCATAACTCAATTTCATTTTTTACTACGCCTAATAATTCATCATGGATCTTTCCGTTTGTGGCAATTATTCTATGCTGATAGGGAGAAAATTTTTTTCCTTCATGGTCTGTTACTTTTCCTCCTGCTTCTTCTACAATTAAATAGCCAGCGGCACTATCCCATGCTTCTAACTTATGTTCATAAAAACCATCAAACCTTCCGCAGGCAACCCAACAAAGATCAATACAAGCTGACCCCAACCTTCTTACCGGAATCCCTTTTCTTATTAAACGACTAAAAACTTCCAACGGGCCATTTGGCATGTTTATATAAGTATATGGAAAGCCCGTTACAAGATTTGATGTAAGCACAGTTGTTTTTCCGCTAACAGAAATTTTTTTATCATTAAGTGTGGCGCCTTTTCCTTTTTCCGCAAAGTATAATTCATTAAGTATGGGGGCATATACCGCGGACATGATTATCTCCTTGTCTTTTTCAACTGCAATAGCCACACAACAAAGAGGAATACCATGTGCAAAATTTATGGTACCATCGATCGGATCTATTATCCATTTATAGTTTGAATCCTGGATTTGTTCACCTGTTTCTTCGGCCAATACCTGGTGATCGGGAAAATTCTTTTTTATAATACTAATTATCGCTGCTTCGGAAGCATGATCGGCTTCGGTTACCGGGTTGTTTATTCCTTCTTTTTGAGAAATTTTGAAATCACCATTAAAAAACCGTTTTAGTTCTGCTCCGCCTGCCATTACTGCCTCAAGAAGTGTTTGTTTAAGCATGGGCAAAGATAACTTTCAGATTTTGATTACCGTCTCCAAATATGTCGGGATTAGAATAGATTTGAAGCAGATTTATGCAACTGTCTGTAATTATTGTGAGCTATAATTCAATGGAGTTACTTGAAAATTGCTTGTTTTCAATACAAAAGGCTATGCGGACAATAGATGGTGAGATCATTATCGTTGACAACAATTCAAAGGACGGGATCAAAGATCATCTGCCATCAAAATTCCCGGGAGCAAAATTTATTTTTAATATTGAAAACCTTGGTTTTGCTAAAGCATGCAACCAGGGATCTAAAATCTCTTCAGGCGATCATATTCTTTTCCTTAACCCCGATACAATTTTATCAGGAACATGTTTGACAGATTGTATTGCTTTTCTTAAAACACATTCAGATGCTGGCGCAGTTGGTGTACGAATGCTGGATGACAAAGGAAAGTTTTTAAGAGAATCAAAACGTGGTCTGCCATCACCTTCCGCATCATTTTATAAACTCTTCGGATTAACCGCAATTTTTCCCGATTCAAAGGAAATTGCAAAATATTACCAGGGACATATATCTGAAAACGGAAACAATCCTGTTGATGTTTTATCCGGCGCTTTTATGATGATTAAAAGAGCAGTGTTTGAAAAAATAAACGGCTTTGACGAAAAATTTTTCATGTATGGAGAAGATATCGATCTCAGTTTGCGTATAAGTCAATTGGGATTTAAAAATTATTACCTTGGCAAGGTCACTATTATACATTTAAAAGGCGGCAGCACAACCTATAATTATAAATACGTGAATGACTTTTATGGCGCCATGAAATTGTTTGTAAAAAAGCATTATAATGACAAATCAACCCCATACAGATTATTTTTACACGCAGGAATAGGCATTCGAAAAACACTGTCGATACTTGCATTGCCTTTCCGCTAACCACATATTGAAAGCTATTCGCCACATCATTGTATATTCGCCGTAATCCTTTGAACAATCGTAACTTAGTAACACCTAATGGCCAACATAATAGATATAAAGATCCCTAAAGCGATCGCTGCAGCATTACGGCTTCCTCAAAACGATCCGCGGCGACAACAGATCAGGGTTTTAAAAAAATTGCTTCGTAAAGCAAGGTTTACTGAGTTTGGTCAACACTATCGTTTTGATGATATTCTTTTAAGCAAACACCCGGGAAAAAGTTTCCAGGATTTGGTCCCTGTTCATGATTACAATAAAATTTATTCGGAATGGTGGAAAAAAACACTGGAAGGTGTTCCAGATGTTGCATGGCCCGGAAAGATAAAATACTATGCACTTAGCTCGGGTACATCTGAGGCTGCGAGTAAATACATTCCTGTTACAAAGGAAATGTTGCGTAGCAATACTATCAACTATGTTAAGCAACTGATCACACTTTTTAGTTACGAGAACCTTCCTTATAACGCAATGACGAAAGGATTCCTGATGATCGGCGGTGCAACTGATCTTCAAAAAGGAAAAGCCGGGTGGTATGCCGGCGATCTTAGTGGCATACTTGCTAAAAAAAGGCCATTCTGGTTCCAAACTTTTTATAAGCCGGGTGGAAGAATTGCGGCAATGAAAGACTGGAAAGAAAAGTTGAACGAAATAGTCGAGCATGCCCGTGAATGGGACATCGGTTACATTGTTGGCGTGCCGGCATGGTGCCAGATGTGTATGGAAATGGTGATCGAGCATTACAAAGTGAAAAACATTCACGAGATATGGCCCAACCTGGGATTCTTTGTTCATGGCGGTGTTGCATTTGAGCCGTATAAAAAAGGATTTGAAAAGTTATTAGGAAAACCGATCGTTTATATCGAGAATTATTTATCAAGCGAAGGATTTATTGGGTATAAAACAAGAGAGCATGCAAAAGGAATGAAGCTCATTCTTGATAATAATATTTTCTTTGAATTTGTGCCATTTGATGATAAAAATTTTGATACGGATGGAAATGTTATTCCAAACCCGGAGACAAAAATGATCCATGAAGTTGAAGAAGGAAAAGAGTATGCTTTGTTGATGAGTACCAACTCCGGGGCATGGCGGTATTTGATCGGCGATACAATAAAATTTGTTGACGCAGAACTTTGTGAAGTGGCGATCACGGGTCGTACAAAACATTTTTTAAGTCTTACCGGCGAACACCTGAGTGTGGAGAATATGAATAAAGGAATTGAACTCGCAAGTGAGGAATTAAATATCAGTATCCCGGAATATACCGTGGTTGGCTTCCCGTATGAAAGTTTTTTTGCACACAAATGGTACATCGCCAGCAATGATAATTGTAACACCGAAGTACTAAAGAATAAAATTGATCAACATCTACGCAGACTGAATGATGACTATGCCACAGAAAGAGACAGCGCATTAAAAGAAGTTTTTCTTGAACAATTACCCGAAGAAAAATTTATGAAGTTTATGGAATTAAAAGGAAAACTTGGCAGCCAGCATAAATTTCCGAGGGTGATGAAAGGTAAGATGCTTGAAGACTGGAACAGGTTTTTAGAAAATGGTAAAACCTGACATCCTTTTTTTATCTGTCTTATCGCCTACACTACGTTTCTTTTTCATTAGCCAACAGGGGAATAAATTATTAATTTAGGCAACAATGTTTGAAGCCGTTCTAAAAGGAATTACTCTTGGTTTGTTGCTGACCATATCAGTTGGCCCTGTTGTCTTTTCAATCATCAAGCAAAGTCTTAATAACGGGCATCGAGGTGGTATCGCATTTATATTGGGCGTTTCCGCTTCGGACATTTTACTCGTGCTGGTCAGTAATGTGTTTACACAAGTATTCGGTTATATGGTGCAACACAAGAATTTTATTGGCATCGTTGGGAGTACCTTTTTAATTTCAATGGGCGTTTATTTTATATTTTTCAAAAAGGTAAAAGTGGATGATAGTGGAGTGCAGGTTGTAAACCTTAGTAAAAAAGATTATGTAAAATCATTTCTTTCGGGATTTTTTATGAATACCCTTAACCCGGCGGTTTTTATTTTTTGGCTTACCACGTCTACAACATTGATTACTCTTACAATAGAAAATCGCATCATTACATTTGTTACCTGCCTGGCCTTTGTACTGGCAACGGATCTTTTAAAAGTAATGATGGCCCAGAAGATCCGCAAAAAACTTACACCCCACAATATTCAAATACTCACCCGTATCAATGGTATTGTATTACTTGGTTTTGGCATTGTCTTACTTTGGGGATTGATTTTTTATGCAGATAAGATCTAAGAGTTATTTTGCAGCCCAATGAAGGCAAAGATTTTTTTAAAAAAGGCTTGGAAATGGACCAAACGTATTTTCATTTTCCTTTTTTTCTTTCAGCTATTATGTATCCTGCTTTTTAAATGGGTTGATCCACCGATCACGATAACACAATTAGTAAGCTGGATAAGTGGCGACGGATTAAAAAGGGATTATGTCGGATGGAAAAAAATTTCTTATAACGCAAAACTTGCGGTGATTGCAGAAGAAGACCAGCTTTTTCCGGATCATCGCGGGTTTGACTGGAAGAGTATTAAAAAAGCGATGGAATACAACAAGAGAAAGCCAAACAGGACCCGTGGCGGCAGTACGATCAGTCAGCAAGTGGCAAAGAATGTTTTCTTATGGCAGGGAAAAAGTTTTATACGAAAAGGCCTGGAAACTTATTTTACGTTTATGATCGAACTGATATGGGGTAAGAAAAGAATTCTTGAAGTGTATTTAAATGTGATCGAGATGGGCAGAGGTATATATGGTATAGAAACAGCGTCTCAGATCTATTTTAAAAAAGCAGCAAGTGCTTTAACAAGGATGGAAGCCGCTACAATTGCATCATCCCTGCGAAACCCGAAGATATTTACAGTCGTTCCATTATCAAATTCAGTTGCGGGCAGAAGACAGTGGGTCATGAGGCAAATGAATAACCTTGAAGATGATCCGGATATTCAGGATATAATTCAGGAACAAGTAGCTGAGAAAAAGAAATAGATCAAAAACGTACATGTATTGTGTTGCTGTTATGAGTTATCAGATAATTTTTTGCTTTGATCCCTAACCTGATGTCATAACTTCCATGGGGCAGCCAACGGGCTATTGCTATGGCAAAAGGAGATCTTTGCCTTGCAATATCTTTCGCGGTTATTTCCAAGTTAAATTCCTTTACAATCTCCTTTCCTTTAAAAATACCAACATACAGCATTCCGTTTATGTCATTATGAGACCGTAAGAAGTTTTGGTATACCCTTGGTACCTCGTAGCTTATACTAATAGTCACATAAGCAGTGTCGAAATCAATATTTTTTCGTTTGATCATCATTCTAATTCCTCCCAATGCAGAATACATACTATCATAGGTAAATCCAACCCACCCTTTTTTTGTTTTTACGGAATCTGAAAAAGTTTGCATGCCATAGATGTCAGCAATAAAAACTTCTTTACCGAGCAAATTACTTTCGGTTGGCCAGAAATTATAATTACTTTTTCGATCCGTATAAGAATTATGTGAATGTGAAGACTTCCCACTATAAAACCAAAATAGAGATGCCCGTTGGTAGGAATTATAAAAAACAACAGGAACATCGCCTGTTTTTTCTGCGATCGTTTTTGCCCAGGCTTTATTACGAAATCTTCCTTTCGTTGAATTATCAGGACCGATATCAACAACAAGATAAATACGACCTGCAATAATTAGTAAAAGAGAAACGAATGCAATTATTTTTAAAGGCTTTACCCATGAAATTTTATCAATAATAAATTGATGACTTAAAACGATCAACGGTACCAGGGCAGGCATTGTCCAGTTCACTTCTACTTTTCCGCGAAAAGAACTTATTAAAAAAATTAAATAGATACCGATCAATGTAAACTTTAACGCTTTTTCAGTTTGCGTTTTTACTTTATACATTAATGCTGCAGGAAAAAGAATAAAACCAGCTAATGGACCTGCCAATAAAATTTGACCGAGAAGATAATCGGTGGTATATGAAAATTTATAGGCACTGACATTGCTTTCAAAAAGGTGATAGCGGAAGCTTACCCAATCATGATCCCATTGCCATAAAATATGCGGAGCGTAAAGTATCAATACAAAGAATCCAGCCATCCATGTTTGCCAACGGGTAAATAATTTAATGTTTGATAAAAATGCGAACAGCACGATCAATAATCCATGGTACTTAGTATAAAAAAGCAAGCTGATGGCAATTGCAAGCAGCAATGTATTTTTCCAATTTGTGTTCTTTATAAAAGACCTGTAGGTATAAAAAAACAAAGCAGTAAAAAATAGTAGCGGTGTGTCAGGCACAGCAAGGAACCCGGCAATTTGTAATACGCCGATACTTAAAATGATCGTATAAAAAAGAAAAGGATCTTTTCTTTCGATAAGTGATTCGGTAATAAGAATCGTGAATGTGCTGAGCAATGCACAAACTAATCTTACTCCCAATTCATTATGAAAAATCGCATAACCGCTTTTAATTAAGAAGGCGATCATTGGCGGATGATCAAAATAACCCCAAGCTGGAAAACGTGAATACACCCAATAGTAAGCTTCGTCGGCAATTAGTTCCGTAGAAGCAGCCTGTGCTAATGCCAGCAATAACCAGCTGCTGTAAAAAAGTAAGCGATGATGTTTCTGAAAAAATAAATTCATTAATGCCCGAATGTACAATGGATATTTTACCCTGCCATCAGTTGATCAACTGCTTTTATTGCCTTTTGAAGCCTTTCATCATAGTCGCCGCTTATGTCAATCCACGGCGTTAATTGATTTATCATGATGTCTTTGTAAATATGATAAAGCTGGTCCCTTGTTTTCAGATCCGGGTATTCTCTTAACTCATCTTTTACCCATGGCAGATCGGTATTACATAATAAGTAAAGATCATATTTTCTTTCTATGATCTGATCAAGAATCCATCTATGACATTTTCCAAAAACAAATTCACACCATACTTTCATAACATACATTTCGGTGTCGATGAAGAGAGGCGGTGAATGATGAGTAGTGAATGGTGAATAAGTTTTTGATTGTGGATCTTTCTTGATTGACCATTGACCATTCACCATTGACGATGCATACTCATCTTCCATCGCCAACTGTCCTTTCGCGATATACAGTAAATCATCATAAGTATAATCAGTTCCATGTGTAAGCAGGAATTCCCTGGCAAACTCGGGGCACCATTGTGTATTGTAATGCTGGGCCAGCAACTCACACAATGTGCTTTTACCGGTTGACTCAGGTCCGATCACCGCGATCTTTATCAGCGGCTTTTGTTCCATGCAGGTTTTGCTTTTATTATTTTTTTATAGATCGGACAGCTTTCTTCGTGTGCATTTGGAAGAAAGCCGGTACTCATTAAAAATTCATTTACAATTTCACCGCCGGTAAAACGAAAGGTTTGTTTGAACAACTTTGTCCACTCATCTTTTGTTTTGGGATGATGATGGTCTAACCAGTTTTCAAAAGATTTAAATTCTTTTTGCAACCGAATAATTGTTTTTGCATTTTCAATTGCCGCATGGATCTTTAAACGGTTTCGGATAATACCCGCATCATTCATCAGGCGTTTAAAATCTTTTTCTTTATACGCAGCCACTTTTTTTATTTCAAAATTGTGATAGGCTTTCCGGAAACCTTGTTGTTTATTCAGGATCGTTGTCCAACTTAAACCCGCTTGATTGATCTCTAAGATCAAACGGCAGAAAAGTTCATTATCATCGTGAATAGGAAAACCATAGTGCTTATCATGGTATTCCCGATGAACGTTTTGTTCATCGGGTTTCAGAGAGTTGATGAATGTGCAATAACTCATAAAATTATTTTAAGGCAGCTCTTTTCCTCCATTCCATTAATCCCCAAACAGCCATTATTAATAATACAAGATAATACACACTGGTAAAAACATAATGTTTTACAAAGTATAAAGGAATAGAAGCAATATTAGTAGCGATCCACCAATACCAGCTTTCCACTTTTTTCTTTGTCATCAACCACATGCCGGTAAATGCGGTTGCACTTGCAAAAGCATCTGCCCAGGGAATTGCTCCGGGAGCAAAGGATCTTTTTAAATAAGTAAGTGAGATGAAGATGGTGAGATAAAAAGCTGCAAAAAAAGCCAATTGATATAACCACCAGCGGCGATCTGAAAACTTAACATGAACAATAGTATGTTGTTCTTTGTCTTTTTTTGTCCAAAGTATCCAACCATAAATACTCATCACTGTATAATAAAGATTTACCGAAGCCTCACCAAATAGTTGCCCTTGTATACTTAGCCATACATATATAATGGTATTGATAAGCCCCACCGGGTAAACCAATATATTTTCCACTCTGCTATACCACACACTCGCAATACCGGCAAACACAGCTATGTATTCAAACAATGTAGTATTTTTCATTCCCTCAATAAACTGTTGCCAAATTTCCTGTAAACTCAAAGCAATTTTTTTCAAATTTAAGCGGTAAAAAATTGGCATTATTGACCCGTGGTTTCCATTGGATGGGAAATACCCGGAGAAGAAGTGGCTTTGTTTCGATACCATTTCCATGGTCGCAGGTATTTTATTCCTTTTGAAGTTTGAAATCTTGTTGCTATTTGCTGCCACCCACGACTATCATTTTTCCAAACTATAAAATGTAAATGCGGCATGGCGGCATAACCTGTTTTTCCGCTCAGCCCAATTATTTGTCCCTGCCTGACAGTATCACCAACTTTTACCAGAGCTCCGTCTTTTTGTAAATGCCAATAACCGCTTCTTGAGTTATCACTGTGTTGAATGATAATATTATTTCCTTCGCTACGGTATTTTTTGTTCCAACCACCTTTAGAGCCATCTTCTTTTGCCCTGGTTACTATACCATCTCTTGCGGCAAGAATATTTGTTCCTCTTTTCATTTTAAAATCAAGTGCGGCTCTTTCTTTATGAGAAAAGATCCCAAAATAACCTTGTACGATCAGGTGAGATTTTTTGTTTTCAAATGGCAATATGTATACAAAACTGGTATCATCTTTTATATTACCTTTTTGAAGTTGTTTGATCTCTTTACGAAGGGGATTTTTGCTAACTGCACAACCAACAAGACAGCAACAAAAAATTAATATTGGAAATTTCAAGCTAAGAATTTATTTATAATGACTAAAGCTACATTCATACCACAAATCTCGGGGTTCATAATTATCTAATTTTTCCGGCTATAGAATATTCGTAGCTTCTCTGTCCTTTTTAACATTTAAACCAAAGACTATGTCAACACTAGAAGCAGTAATGACCACACAGGAAGTGGCTGACCGTTTTAATGAGCTGGCTCAACTGGCCAATGGGAACAAATCCACAATGAATTATTTGCCGACAATGCTGTAAGCATTGAACCTCCCGGTTCACCAGGGCTACAATCTGTAGAAGGATTGGCTGCCATTAAAGAAAAAGGAAAGAGATTTTCTGAAATGGTAGAGGAAATGCATGGTGGCTATTCAGCAGCACCAGCTGTTGGTGGCCGATTCTTCAGCGTTGCAATGGGAATGGACTGTACCATGAAAGGTATGGGTCGCCAGAAAATGGACGAGATCGCAGTGTATGAAGTAAAAGATGGGAAAATTGTAAAAGAGCAATTCTTCTATTGAAAAAATTTCGGGGTTAGTAAGTCCCGTCTCGCCTTAGGCGAGACGGGATTTTTATTGGTAAATAAATTACTTTGCATCATGCACAAAAAAATATTGCTGCTCGGAAGCGGCGAGCTTGGAAAGGAATTAGTAATAGCATTAAAAAGATTGGGACAAACTGTAATTGCTGCAGACAGTTATGCAGGAGCACCTGCTATGCAAGTGGCAGATGGATTCGAAGTGCTTGATATGCTGAATGGCGAGCAGTTGGATTCTATTGTTGCAAAACATAAACCAGATCTTGTAGTGCCGGAGATCGAAGCAATAAGAACAGAACGATTTTATGAGTATGAAAAGCAAAACATCAAAGTGATCCCCAGTGCAAAAGCCGCCAACTTTACCATGAACCGAAAGCTTATCCGTGACCTTGCAAGCAAAGAACTGGAATTAAAAACTGCAAAATATTTTTACGCTACCACGTTTGAAGAATTTAAAAATGCTGTAAGTGAAATTGGTTTGCCTTGTGTTGTAAAACCATTGATGTCTTCTTCGGGTAAGGGACAAAGTGTATTAAGAGATGAGAACGACCAGCAACAAGTATGGGATTATGCTATCAATAATTCAAGAGGTGATCTGAAAGAAGTGATCATTGAAGAATTTATTTCTTTTCATACGGAAATAACATTGCTGACGATAACACAGGTGAACGGAACAACTTTATTCTGTCCACCGATAGGACACAGACAGGAAAGAGGAGATTACCAGGAAAGCTGGCAGCCGGTGGTAATAAGCGATGACGATTTTGAGGCTGCTTGCGAGATGGCTAAGAAAGTAACCGAAGTATTGACTGGCGAAGGAATTTGGGGAGTTGAGTTTTTCTTAACCCATAACGGCGTTTATTTTTCTGAATTAAGCCCGAGGCCGCATGATACGGGAATGGTAACTTTAGCTGGCACACAAAACTTTTCCGAGTTTGAATTGCATGCAAGGGCCATTCTTGGTTTGCCGATACCTCATATTTATCTTGAACGAGCCGGGGTAAGTGCCGTTATATTGGCAAATAAAACAGCAGAACATTTTACAATAAAAGGATTAGAACAAGCATTGGAAGAACCCAATACTGATGTCAGGATATTCGGAAAGCCAACAACAAGACCTTACCGTCGAATGGGTGTCGCATTGGTGCACGATGACCTGAATGCAGACATGTATCACTTGCGAACAAAGGCAAAAGAAACAGCTGATAAAATTTCAATTCAATAAAAATCTTTATGGAAAAAGTAAACCTTACCGAAAAATTCTCACAGTTCTCCGAGCATTACAGTCCTAAAATTGCCGGGGAACTCAATGGTCAAATGGTAAAGCTGGTAAAGTTCAAAGGTCCGTTTGTCTGGCATCATCATGATAACGAAGATGAACTATTTTATGTAGTGAAAGGTAACTTTGATATGGAGTTTCGTGATAAGACGGTTACAATTAACGAAGGAGAATTCATTATTGTTCCCCGTGGCGTTGAACATCGTCCTAATGCAAAAGAAGAAGTGCATGTAGTTTTGTTTGAACCAGGAACAACATTGAATACAGGTAATGTTAAGAATGAGATGACTAAGGAACAGTTGGAAAAGATCTAAGGGTTAAGCAGTGCTATATTATAAAATTCGAAACAAGAAATGTGATTTTTTATTGCTATTCATATAGCAGAAAGAATTTATAATGAGTAAAAGAATATTTTTTTTATTAATTATTTTAGTGAACCTGTCATCCCAGGCACAAGAGGTAATTTCATTATATACAGGAACACCCCCGGGTTCATTGCCTGTTAAAGACAAAGAAAGTATTTCAAAACCCTCAAATGGCAATGGCAGAACTTTTGTAACAAATGTTACCTGGCCTACTTTAACAGGATACTTGCCCAAAAAAATAAATGCTTCAAGAACTGCCGTGATCATTTGTCCGGGTGGAGGCTATTCCAGGTTGTCAATTGAAGATGGTGGATATGATGTGGCTAAAGTACTTGCTGCTTCAGGGATCGCTGCCATTGTTTTAAAATATAGAACATGGCGTGATTCCGCTTTTACCGATTATAAGAAAATTCCTTTGCAGGATCTGCAACAGGCGATGAAACTTGTTTATAAAAATGCTAAAAAATGGAATATTGATACTTCGCATATAGGCATACTTGGTTTTTCAGCAGGCGGTCATCTTACTGCAATGGCTGCGACGACATTTAAAATACATAAGCCTGCGTTTACGATCCTGGTATATCCTATAATCAGCTTTTTAGATTCATTGACATCAAAGACATCCGATTCCCGAAGCAATTTATTGGGAAAGAATATAACTCCCGGGGATAAAATAACTTATTCTCCTGAGCTGCATATTTCAAATGCTACAGCTCCTGCTTTTATTGTTCATGCAGAAGATGACAGTACTTCATTAGTAGGAAACAGCATTGCCTATTATAAGAGGCTTATAGCAAATAAAATTCCAGCACAGCTTCTTCTTTATAAAAAAGGAGGGCATGGATTTGCATTGTACAATAAAGCGGAGGATAAACGCTGGATGCCTGATGCCTTAACGTGGCTGGCCAAGATCGGCTTTTATAAACAATAAGATCAGATGGGTAATATTGCTTTTATTTTTCAAACCAACGTACACTAATATAACTAATGAAATATCTCAAAGTCTTATATGTCCAGGTACTTATAGCCATTGCCATCGGGATATTGCTCGGCGTCTTTTATCCGGATTTTGCGGTTCAGCTTAAACCACTGGGTGATGGTTTTATCAAACTCATAAAAATGATGATTGCGCCAATCATCTTCTGCACCATTGTTTCCGGCATTGCCGGTATGCAAAACACAAAAAAAATTGGACGTGTCGGGTTAAAAGCGATCCTTTATTTTGAAGTGGCAACTACACTTGCTTTGATAATCGGGTTGCTCGTCATTAATGTACTCAAGCCGGGTGCGGGTATGAATGTTGATGCCGCATCACTGGATACAAAGGCTGTTGAAAGTTATATCGCTGAAAGCAAGAATCAATCAGTAGGAGATTTCTTGCTGCACGTCATTCCTGAAAATATAGTGAATGCATTATCTACCGGTAATATTTTGCAGGTATTGTTTTTTTCTGTTCTGCTCGGATTTGCTTTATCTAATATTGGAGAAAAAGCCTCACCGCTTTTAAAAGGGATCCAATCCTTAGAAAGTGGATTATTCGCCATCATAAAAATAATTATGAAAGTGGCACCTTTGGGAGCTTTGGGAGCCATGGCATTTACAATTGGCAAATATGGTATAGGCTCCCTTGTACAACTGGGTCAGTTGATGGGTTCGTTTTATATCAGCTGCATTTTATTTATTGTAATAGTGCTGGGTGGCATTTTAAAATATACGGGGTTTAATTTGTTTCGTTTATTGGCATATATAAAAGAAGAGCTACTCATTGTATTGGGCACATCTTCTTCTGAAGCGGCATTGCCAGGTCTTATCGATAAACTTAAGAAAGTTGGATGCTCCGAACCGGTTGTTGGCCTTGTTGTGCCAACAGGTTATTCTTTTAATCTTGATGGTACATCTATTTATTTAACCATGGCAGCAGTGTTTCTTGCGCAGGCAACGAATACACCGCTTGATATTGGCCACCAGCTTACACTGCTTCTTGTTTTATTGCTCACATCTAAAGGAGCAGCAGGAGTTACGGGCAGTGGTTTCATTGTATTGGCCGCAACCTTACCCACAGTTGGTCATATACCAGTTGCTGCTATTGCATTAATTTTCGGTATAGACCGTTTTATGAGCGAAGGAAGAGCACTTACAAATATTATCGGTAATTCAGTTGCTACGATTGTTGTTGCAAAATGGGAAAAAGAAATTGATCTGCCAACTGCTAAAAAATTAATAGGCTGATATTGTTTTATGTCACGCCGAGTCTTAGTAAGTAGAGATTTCGATAAATAAAAATATTTACGGGACTGGCGTAAATGCATCATCTAAGCTCTGCCAATTTTAAGCTTGTCGAGAATAGTATTGATCGCTTCCATGCTGAATGGTTTTCTGAGAAAGTAGTTGATACCTTCTTCCTTTGCTTTTTCTTCTATCCATTTCGCTGAATCAGCTGTCATCATAATAATTTTTATCTCTTCATCTGCGAGATGAATATTGCGAATAAAGTTTATACCCAAGCCATCCGGAAAACTATTGTCCAGAAAAATAACAGTAGGCTTCATATAGCTGAGGTATTCTTCAGCTTCGTGTAACGAATAGACAGGGAAAGTCAATATCTTCCTTGCTTCAAGCATCGGAATTAATAGACGGCCAAGGTCTTCATCATCATCAATGATCATTGCTGTTTTAGCTAGCATTCGTAAGGTTGATTAATGTAAACTTTGCTGAACAAAAATTCAGCCTCATTTTAATGCTGGCTGTTTTTTGACTTACCCATTGCTTTTCTTATCAGATGAGGATAATTCTCCACTATCAATAAATATTGGGGGTTTTATGTCACAGGTAAACTTGCTACCGGTAACGGAAGAAATACTATCGTAATAGTTGTATAGGAATAAGAATTTCTGTACCGCCGTCGTCTTCGCAAGAAGAGGCTTCTACAAATAAAAAAATTAACTGCGAGATCCTGGCCTATGAAAATTTGATCCTGCTTCGTCAAGTCAGATCACTTAAAAGCATACGAAGATCTTTTGCCTTGTCGTTGATCTCGTTGCTTTCTATATTACTGATCGACAAGATCGGTGAAAGTTTTGGATACAAATCTGGCTTGTTCAACCATTTTACAATTTGTTCCCTGATCCATTTATTATAAGCTATTGGGTAAATTTTGTTTGTAATAAATAGAACTTGCAGGTATTCTTGAAACGCTTTGCATAATATATCAAATGCTTGAAAATAAAGTTCTCTTTTGATAAAAAGCGGAATATGGTCTAAGTCATAGTTACAAGTATCTTTTGTAGTTTGAAGTCTCTGCAGGCGTAATTCTTCATTGTAGTATGGAAGCCATTTGTTTTGCAAATCCTTAAAATATAAACCTGCATTATCCATAGGTGCAGAATAACAAATCTGATTTCCGATCTCAATTTCAAAGTAGTCGATCGGTTCGCCTTTTTCAACATTTGCCGGTTTGTAATTCCCATCAATGATGTCAAGATGCAGATGTGCGAACTGGCTTGATTGCTTATATTTTAAAAAAGTCGGCTGTTTTTCCGAGTAAATCCTCCAGGCATGATCAATGTTTTTTATCTCAGCAGGAGTTGTATCAGGCTTCACTAATATGGCAAAGTCAAGGTCACTTTCAGGTACTGCCTTTCCCCTTGCACAAGAATTTACAACCAAAACAGTGTCCACATTAGGAATTGCCAGGAAGTGATCTCTT
>DATHDP010000031.1:0-24565 GCA_035318985.1 Chitinophagaceae bacterium | reverse complement strand
AGCGGCACTTTTATTTTTAACCTTAGCCAGGGCGCATTAAGTAATTGGGTTGCGGGTGGGGAAAATAATACACTTGGCGTCAACTCGCTTTTAAATTATTCGATCGACCTAAGACATGGGAAAAATATCTGGGACAATTATTTTGACTTTGCTCTTGGGTTCCAAAATGCAACCAGCTTTTCTAAATACAGGAAAATTGATGACCGCATTGACATCACCAGTAAATATGGCTACCAGGTAGCTAAGCGCTGGTACGCAAGCTTATTATTTAATTTTAATTCACAATTCCTGGACGGATATGATTATTCAACCGAACCAGTTACCAAAATATCAAGCTTTCTTACTCCGGGAAAGATCATTTTGTCACCAGGCATGAATTATAAAACACCAAACAGGTTTTCATTTTTTATTTCTCCTGCTTCTCTAAGATGGGTGTTGAAGGTCGATCCTGATTTTTATAATGTTGCAAAATTTGGAGTTGATTCTGCAAAGAAATCAAACCAGGAATTTGGTGCTTACGTTTCTGTTATCTACAAGGCTGATTTTTCTAAATGGGCAACCTATACCGGTCGTGTCGATCTTTTCAGCAATTATAAAAGAAACCCGGAAAATGTAGATCTGCTAATGAATAACCTGCTTACAATGAAGTTCAATAAACTATTTGCCACTAATCTTAGCCTTGATCTTATTTATGATGATGACGTAAAACAGAGATTGCAAGTGAAAGAGGTTTTAGGGGTCGGACTTACTATGAAACTATAAGTACAAAAGATCATACAACTAATTTTAGTAATTGTAATGTATGAGGTTGGTTAAGAGGTTTTAGGTATAGCTGTTACTATCAAATTATAAAAAGTCCATCACTGATTTTCTCTCTGTTAAATTCTTTTTATTGTCATCTATTCACATTCCTTTTCAGTTTTTATTTAGTCACTTTTTCAGACAATAATTCTACTCAAAAATTGAATTAAACTATTATCTTTGAAAGCACCGTTCTCCCAACGGCCAGAATTTAAAACTATAACTGACTGGTATGAGAAAACTCATCTTTACATTATTTTTTTTTACTCTCACCTTTTCTCTTTTTGCACAGAACACTACGACGGGTAATAACAATAAACGAGGATGGACCACAGAAGGATATTTTAATTTCAATGTTGGCCAGGGTGGAAGCCGTAACTGGGCCTCGGGTTCCGAAAAATTTACATTACAAGCCGCAGCTTATTTGAATTACCAGGCAAATCGTAAATGGAGAAAAAATATCTGGGAGAATAGTATTGATCTTTCTTATGCCTTGACAAATTCAAGTTCAACAGGATTTAGAAAAACAGATGATAAGATCGATTTCGTTTCTATGTTCAGGCATAGGATCTCAAAAAAGGATAATAAAGTAGGTATTGGTGCCTGGTTCAATGCACGTACACAGTTTCATGATGGGTTTGATTATACTGAAACTCCAAAGAAAAGAATTTCTGGCTTGATGGCTCCGGGTTATCTTACTCTTGGTCCGGGCTTTGATATTCGTGCAAAAAAAGCCAGTCTGTTTGTTTCACCTGTTGCGCCGCGTTTAATTCTATTTACAAACCGTCCTTATAGCTTCAACTACCAGGGTGGTGTTAAGCCGGATGGTTCACAGGAAATTCCTCTTTCATGGCATTACAATGTTGACCCTGAAAGACAAGTTCGTTTCGAGCTTGGCGCTTTGGTCTCATTTAAATTTAAAACTGAGGTTGCAAAGAATATAACTTACTTCACCCGTGCAGATTTCTTTTCTAACTATATTGATGATCCTCAGAACATCGATGTTTTCTGGACAAACGTAGTGCACATGAAAGTAAATAACTGGCTGATCGTTAACTATAACTTTGACCTGATCTATGATGATGATGTAAAGCTCTTTGGGGAGAACCATAATAAGGCTGCTACCCAAATGCGGTCACAATTGGGAGTAGGCTTTGCGGCAAGGCTTAAATAGATTAATATTTTTATAAAAGGCTAAAGTCCCGTTATTTTGTAACGGGATTTTGCTTTTTTCCGAAGAATCGCCTTTGGCTCAACCTTAAAATTTTCGATCTTGAATAATGCTTCGTACCAAATAAAGCTTCCGCAGTTTGAAGGTCCGTTTGATCTTCTTCTTTTCTTTATTGAAAGAGACGAACTGGATATTTATAATATTCCTATTACTAAGATCACAAACGATTTTCTTGCTTTTATTCATAGCCAGGAGTCATTGAACATCGAGCTTTCAAGCGAGTTCATTTTATTTATTTCTAATTTAATGCGCATCAAAGCAAAAATGCTTTTACCAAGAAAGGAATTGGATGCTCAGGGCAATGAGATAGATCCAAGACAGGAATTGGTAAATAAAATCCTTGAGTATAAAAAATTCAAAGATGCTTCGGCGCAAATGGCGGAGATGGAAGCCAGCAGGATGCTGATGGTAAAAAGAGGAAACCTGCAAAAAGAATTATCTAAAATAGGAGAGGAAGCTTCGGAAGGAACGGAAATACAAACAGTAACAATGTTCAGGCTGATGCGTGCATTCGAAAGAGTGATGCAGCGTTTTCATGATACAAAGAATAAACCTGTACATACCGTAATTCGATATGAATATACAATGGAAGATAGCAGGGATTCTATGCTTTCAAAAGCGCAGCAGGAAAAAACGCTTTCGTTTGAAAAAATATTTGCTAATTGTGATAATCGGGTACATGCCATTTTTCTTTTCCTTAGCTTACTTGAATTGGTGCAGCAAAAATTTTTGAAGATCATAATGGGAGAAGGGAAGAACAATTTTATAATTGAATATAATGAGCCGGAAAACCGGTTGGCTGAAATGGAAGATCAAATTCAGCCGCAATAAAATTTTCACTATGCAATTCCTGTTGGTTCGGGAAATTGCATGAATTATTAACTACAAACCTAAAATTTTACACATGAAAAGATCAGCAACCGCCAATTGGAAAGGCTCCGGTAAAGAAGGAAGTGGTAAACTACTTACACAGTCCGGGGCAATAAAGAATAAAGCGTATGATTATAGCAGCCGTTTTGAAACTGGACCTCTTACAAATCCTGAAGAGTTAATTGCAGCTGCACACGCAGGTTGTTATTCAATGAAACTAAGTTTTGTTTTAGGCGCTGCTGGTTTTACTCCCAGCCGGATCGAAACAAAGTGTACAGTAACATTAGAAGGTGGTGTGATAACCGAGAGTCATCTTGAAGTAAGGGCAAAAGTTCCAAAATTGAAAGCAAAAGATTTTCCACAATATGCTGAAGATGCAAGAGTAAATTGCCCGGTAAGTAAAGCTCTTGGTGCTATATCTATCACTATGGATGCGCAGCAAGTAAAGACCTTTAAAGCAAAAGAAGAACAACCGGGAGAATAAATGATCTAAATTTTTTAAGCCATCCTCATATCAAGGGTGGTTTTTTTTATTCAAAGATCCAAAGCAGAATCGGCTTTGGAGATTGGTTGATTACTGGTTTTAATTGTAGCAAAAATTGCGGAGATACTGTTGGACAACCATCACTCTGGCAAATTTCATCCTGAACTTCCGTTTCCGGCACACATTCATGGGAATGTAAAACGACAAAACGTTTGAATGCATTATTGTTTGTTTTGTCCAACCCATAAAGTTTAAATGCTAGTCCAAATTTCCCATAATATAGATTACCTATTTTGTATTTACCCAACGAAGTACATCCGCAACCGGGTTCATTGGAATATTTTCTTCCTTCCAGCCACATCTCATTACAGCGGCCATGAGTGACAAGTCCGGAAATCTGAATTGTATATTTTACGATGTCATAAACGAAGAACCTTTTTTGACCTGACGGCAATGTCATATCAATAAAAAAACAAACTGATTCATTGTATCCGTTCTTTTTAATGAAGGAAACCGCTTCAGCTGACTTTTTTTTCAGTTTTTCAACTTCAGCATTTTCGGTATGGTACTCTTTTTCGGTGTGAATAGAATTATTTGCCTTAATTCTTTTCCAAATACCCGAAGAGGTGAACCATGAAAACAAAAGAAGAAAGATAAAGAATACGAAAATGGCTTTGGTCCTGGACATACAAAATGGTTAAGCTTGAATGGGATACATAACCAACGAAAATCCATAAGGATGTTTTTATTAACTATGTTAAAGGTTTTGAAAAGACACTTCAGTTAGGCTGAATACTTATCCAGCCATTCAGAGTTTTTCTTATTATTTATTGAAGTAAAGTAGTAGCCGAAACCTTTCCTTTCATCATTTCCAGCACTGTTTCTTTGATCGCTGGTGCATCATAACCACATTCATGATGAAGTTCTTTTGGAGTACCGTGCTCAACAAAACGGTCGGGGATACCAAGAATTTTTATTTCTGCTTTGTAATTATGTTCATTCATGAATTCAAGAACTGCTGAACCAAAACCACCGACAACAGTTCCATCTTCTACCGTGATTATTTTTTCAAACTTGCCAAAAACTTCATGCAGCATTACTTCATCCAATGGTTTTGCAAAACGCATATCATAATGTGCAGGATTCAAATCATCATTTTTCAGATCACGAATGGCAGCAGCTGCAAAATTTCCTGGATGACCAAGAGAAAGAATTGCAATATCATTTCCGTCTTTTAATTTTCTTCCGGTACCGATCTTAATTTCTTTCATCTCGGTTTTCCATTCCGCCATTACACCTTCACCACGGGGATAACGGATCACAAAGGGAAGATTTGTTGATTCCAATTGTGCCGTATACATCAGGTTTCTCAATTCACTTTCATTCATCGGTGCACTTACAACCATATTGGGAATGCAACGCAGATAAGCAATATCATAACAACCATGATGAGTTGGTCCATCATCACCAACCAGTCCTGCTCTGTCTAAACAAAATATCACAGGTAGTTTTTGAATCGCTGCATCATGCACCACCTGGTCATAAGCTCTTTGCATGAAGGAAGAATAAATATTGCAAAAGACCTTCATGCCTTGTGTTGCCATACCTGCACTAAGAGTAACAGCATGTTGTTCAGCAATGCCAACATCAAATGCACGATGCGGCATTTTTTCCATCATATATTTTAATGAAGAACCGGAAGGCATTGCCGGAGTAATGCCAAATATCTTTTCATTTTTTTCTGCCAATTCAATAATTGTATAACCAAAAACATCCTGGTATTTTGGCGCTTGTGGCAGATCAAATTTCTTTTTATGTATTTCACCTGTTACTTTATCAAACAAACCGGGGGCATGCCACTTTGTTTGATCTTTCTCTGCCAGGTCATATCCTTTTCCTTTTACAGTAACAATGTGTAATAGTTTTGGGCCGGGGATATTTTTGAGATCTTTTAATGTGTCTACCAGCTTTGTTATATTATGTCCATCAATTGGTCCGAAGTAGCGAAGATTCAATGCTTCAAAAAGATTACTGCTTTTACTCACCATGCCTTTCATCCCTGCTACAAGCTTTGAAGCCATATCTCTTGAAAACTTTTTTCCAACGGGTAGTTTACCGAGTATGTTCCAAACCTCATCACGAAACTTATTGTAAGTAGGAGAGGTAGTGATATCAGTCAAATATTCTTTCAGTGCCCCGACATTCGGATCAATGCTCATACAATTGTCGTTGAGTACGATCAATAAATCAGCATCGGCGACACCGGCATGATTCAGCCCTTCAAATGCAAGACCGGCAGTCATGGCTCCATCTCCGATAATTGCAACAGCTTTCCTGTCTTTTTCCCCTTTGTATTTTGCAGCCATTGCCATTCCTAATGCGGCAGATATAGAGGTAGAAGAATGACCAACCCCAAATGTATCATACTCGCTTTCGCTTCTTTTGGGGAAACCACTTAAGCCATTATATTTTCTATTTGTCGGAAAATTATCACGACGGCCAGTAAGAATTTTATGTCCATAAGCCTGATGGCCAACGTCCCACACAAGCTGATCGTAAGGTGTATTATATATATAATGGAGTGCTACAGTCAGTTCAACTACGCCAAGACTGGCGCCAAAATGTCCACCGTGAACGCTAACAACATCGATGATATATTGACGAAGCTCATCGCAAACCTGGTGAAGTTTTTCACGGGATAGTTTTTTAAGATCTTCCGGGAAATTAATGGTTTGCAAAAGCGGCCCTGCTGTGATCTGCATGTGTTGTTTTTACTACGACAAAATTAATTGTTTTAAAACTTTATTCTGTATTTTAACAAAACTGTCATAAAATTGTTTTATCCCGGTGCATCTTCCATTTAGCTGTCTTATTTACCACTAATCAAAAGAGGATGCGTAAGGCTGGTGAAACTTTTAATTTTGAACTTATATTTATGGCCGCTATGTCAAGAAATACGAGGTATTGGCTCTCACAGCTGTGTGGTTGGGGTCTATTTGCCCTTATTAATATTTTTTTCGCCTACTCTTTTGATAAGCTAGGCTCATCACAAGAGAGAAGTGATTTTTATTGGCGTCTTGTCATCTTCGTTACCACCGGTTTTATTTTATCGCACCTGATGCGTTACATCATTATCGGGTTTAACCTATTGCAAAAAAGACTCGAACAACAATTAATAATATTTGTACTTATTACATTGGTGCTTGCTTTTGCCGCTTCCACTCTTGAAAATCTTTTGCTGATGCAGTTTGATCTGCAAAACAAAACAGAAAGAGCATTTAAAGATAATTTTTTGCTTCTTGTATTGAGCGGCGCTTTCTCCATGTTCACTTTATTCTTTATCTGGAATCTTATTTATTTCATGTATCATTTTGTAACCAAGAGCCAGAAGCAGCAATTGGATACACTGAAACTTGAGGCATTGGTAAAAGAACTTGAATTAAAAACTATCAAAGCACATATCAATCCGCATTTTATTTTTAATTCATTGAATGGCATTCGTGCATTGATCGATGAAGACCCAAACAGGGCGAGGAATGCGATCACCGAGTTAAGTAATATTTTGCGCAGCAGTATGCAAACAGATAAACTTGAATCTGTTTCATTGGAAAAAGAATTGAATATTGTAAAGGATTACCTGGCTTTGGAAAATATGCGATTTGAGGACCGTCTTCGTGTGGAGTATGAGATTGATGAGGATACATTGGATCAGCCAGTGCCACCAATGATGCTGCAAACCCTGGTTGAGAATGCTATTAAACATGGTATCAGCAAACAAATTAGCGGTGGAAAGATCAGAATCGTTTCTGATTTTAAAGATAGTTATCATGAACTTGCTGTTCAAAATACTGGTAAGTTGGTGAACGGAACAGCAAAAGGAGAGGGTTTTGGTTTACCAAGTACGCTGAACAGATTAAGTCTCCTATACGGTGAAAAAGCAAGATTCAGCATAAAGCAATTAACTACTGAAGTTGTGGAGGCAAGAGTAATGCTTCCTGTACAAATGACTATATAAATCATCCTACATGAGAGCAATAATTATCGACGACGAAAGACTCGCCAGAACTGAATTAAGAAAACTTTTACAGGATTTTCCTGAAGTGGAAGTAGTGGATGAAGCAGCCAATGCTGATGAAGCAATCAATAAGATCGATACCCTGCAACCTGATCTCGTTTTTTTAGATATTCAAATGCCGGGTAAAACTGGTTTTGATATGCTGGCAGAATTAGAAAGAGCACCGCATGTGATCTTTACAACTGCTTATGATGAATATGCCTTAAAGGCCTTTGAAGTAAATGCATTAGATTATTTGTTGAAGCCGATAGAGCCTAAACGCCTTGCTGACGCAATGCAAAAACTGCATATTGCTGAAACAAAAGAAAATCATATTCTACCTGAGAATTTCAACCAATCAATATTAACTGAGGTCGACCAGGTATTTGTAAAAGATGGCGAACGCTGCTGGTTTGTAAAATTGTCTGATATAAGATTGTTTGAAAGTGTTGGTAACTATGCCAAAGTTTTTTTTGGTGCCAACAAACCACTCATACTTAAATCACTGAATGCATTGGAAGAAAGGCTTGATCAAAAAACATTTTTCCGTGCAAACAGGAAACATATTGTGAACCTTCGCATGATCGAAAAAATTGAACCATACTTCAATGGCGGTTTGTTACTCGAATTAAAAGGTGGCGAAAAAATTGAAGTGAGCCGCAGGCAGACTGTGAAGTTTAAAGAGATGATGAGCCTATAATTTCCAATTTAAAATTTTAAATTAAAAGATGAAATACATTTTAATGACAGGGTTGTTCATTGCAACAACCTTTTTTGTTTTTGGACAGAATGCTGATGCGATCATCAATGCTAAAGAAGCGGAAAGAATTGAAAGAGTTCTTTCATCAGATGATATGCGGGGTCGTAAAACATTTAGCCCTGAAATAGATAAAGCTGCAGATTTTATTGCTGATGAATTTAAGAAAGCCGGTTTGCAAACCTTCAATGGCGCAAACGGTTACAGGCAAGACTTTGCCATGGTTAGTCCAAAGTTTGTGAGTGGTTCTGCCACTTTTGATAATGATCAGATTGATTTTAAAAACGTGGTAGTTATTACTTGTCAACCAGTGTTTAATATAAATGAGAAATCTGGTTACGAAAAGGTAAAAATAGAAGCGGGAAAAAATTTCCAAAGTGAAGTAATGAAATATGTGCGTTCCGGTAAAAACTATTTTGTACTTGTTGATACGAGCTATTCAAAAAATTTCAGTCGTCTCACAGGCTTGAAAAGGGCAATGTTTAAAATGGATAATAGTGTTGTGTTTGCATTAACGACAACAGATCCAAATACATTTACTGTTGAATCCCGTCATGATATAACGGAACAAAAACTGGCAAACGTGGTGGGCATTTTACCGGGCAAGTCAAAAAAAGATGAATATGTGATCTTCTCGGGTCATTATGATCATTTGGGGATAGGTAAAGCTATTGATGGTGACTCGATCTATAATGGAGCTAATGATGATGCAGCAGGAACAACAGCAGTTATTATGCTTGCAAAATATTTTAAAGCTCTTGACAATAATGAAAGAACAATTGTGTTTGCAGGTTTTACTGCAGAAGAAGTTGGTGGCTTTGGTTCGCAATACTTTTCAAGACAGTTTGATCCTGCAAAGGTTGTTGCGATGTTCAATATTGAAATGATCGGAACAGAAAGTAAATGGGGGAAGAATTCAGCGTATATCACAGGTTACGAAAAAACTGATATGGGCGTCATTATGCAAAAGAATTTAGAGGGAACTGGTTTTACTTTTTATCCTGACCCTTATACTACGCAAAATCTTTTTTATCGTTCTGATAACGCAACGCTGGCAAGATTAGGAGTTCCTGCACATACAATTTCTACTTCAAAAATGGATAGCGAACCCAACTATCATAAAGTAAGCGATCATATTGAAACACTCGACATGGAAAACATGACGATGATCATTAAATCTATTGCATTGGCTTCAAGAAGTATTGTTGCGGGTAAGGATACTCCGACAAGAGTGAACGTATCGGATTTGAGATGATTGTTGAATAGAATTGATAAAGTACAAGAGTGTGACGCAAGAAAATTTGATCAGGGAACTAAAGTTGGGAGCAAAATTGTCTTCTAAATTTTTACAGGCACCGAATGAATCGCAGCTGCCATCTCTTTAATTAATGAAGCATCTTTTTCAATTGCATTACCAACTACAATCAGATCAGCGCCGGCTTTGCAATTCAAATAAGCTTTTTCAGGACTTGTGATCCCGCCGCCAACTATCAATGGCACTTCAATATTTTTTGCAACTGATTCGATCATGCTTTCGGTAATAGCTCTTTTGGCGCCGCTACCGCTGTCCATATAGATCAGTTTCATCCCCAGCATTTCACCAGCCATTGCCGTACACATGGCAATTTCATTTTTGTCCGAAGGAATAGGAGAGGCATTGCTGATATAGGAGACAGTTGTTGGGGCACCGCCATCAACAACCATATAGCCCGTTGGCATAATTTCCAATCCGCTCATTTTTACAAAAGGAGCAGAAACCACATGTTGCCCGATCAATAACTCAGCATTTCTTCCTGATATTAATGAGAGATAAAGTAAAGCGTCTGCAAATTTGCTTACCTGGTTGGGGCTGCCGGGGAAAAGTATCACAGGTATTTTGCAATTGGCTTTAATGTATTGAACAACATCATCAAGATGATTGCTGATAACCAGGCTGCCGCCAACAAGAAAATAATCTACTTTGGCAGCAAGTGATAGATCGATCAATTCATCGAGCATGGAAGTATTCACTTTGTCCGGATCAATAAGAACGGCAAAAGATTTTTTTCCTTCCTTTTTTCTAAGCTGCAGCGATTGGTAAATTCCTTGCTTCATTCGGGCTTATTACAAATGCAAAAATGCAAAAACTTTTTGTCTTTTTATGCTTTTTAAAAATAATAGATTTACGAGGAAAAACAGCATTAGATGGCTTAACAACAGTTGAAAAATCGATCTTTTCATTGGGCGCTATTGACAATTTATTTTTTTAAAAGTATAATATTTATTGTTTTCATTGGAGAAACGAGTTGCTACATATCTTATGTTAATTTACCAAAAAAAATTTTGGTATAAATTATATGTCTATTGTGCAAAAATCCTGAAACGTGCTTCTACGCTGCATTAGAAAATCTTCTACTTCGCTTTTCCACATTGTGTTAATATTTGAAGGTTTGAAATACAAGATGATAAAAATAGTTTCGTAATCACCTTCCTCCTCCGGAGGGTTGTCAACCAAGAACCGACAAAATCTTTACTTACTATGCCCATTAAAAAACAAGCTTCCGCTAAAAGCGGTTTGCAGTTCCCTCGTCGCTTCACTCGTGAAGATGTAAGCGTATTTGATCTATTCGAATATGATTACCGTACTTCAGTAATTCGTAACCCGAGCGGTGAAGTAGTATTTGAAATGACCAATGTTGAAGTTCCCAAACAATGGAGCCAGATCGCTACCGATATACTTGCCCAAAAATATTTTCGTAAAGCAGGTGTGCCACAACCTGACGGAAGTCTTGGTCGTGAAACTTCAGCAAAACAAGTTGCACACCGCATGGCCAATTGTTGGCGAGTGTGGGGTGAACGTTATGGATACTTCGCTTCTGAAAAAGACGCACAAGTTTTTTATGAAGAGTTAGTGTACTCTATACTCGATCAAATGTGTGTGCCTAATAGCCCACAGTGGTTCAATACCGGTTTATATGAAAGCTATGGTATAAAAGGAAAGCCACAGGGACATTATTATGTTGATCAAAATGATGGTGAGTTAAAAAAATCTACATCGGCTTACGAACGTCCTCAGCCGCATGCATGCTTTATATTAAGTGTCAGCGATGACCTGGTAAATGAAGGCGGTATCATGGATCTCTGGGTTCGTGAAGCAAGAATATTTAAGTATGGTTCCGGTGTTGGTACAAACTTTTCTCATTTAAGAGGCGAAGGAGAAAAACTAAGTGGCGGCGGTACATCATCTGGTTTGATGAGCTTTTTAAAGATCGGTGACCGTGCTGCCGGTGCTATTAAAAGCGGTGGTACGACACGTCGTGCTGCAAAAATGGTTTGTCTCGATCTTGATCATCCTGAGATCGTTGAGTTTGTTAACTGGAAAGTAGAAGAAGAAAAGAAAGTTGGTGCGTTGATCTCTGCTGGTTATGCCAGCGATTATGAAGGTGAAGCATACAAGACAGTCAGCGGACAAAATTCAAATAACTCAGTTCGTATTCCTAACGAATTTTTCAAAGTGTTGCAGGAAGATGGCGAATGGGAATTAAAAGGAAGAATGGATGGAAGAGTGATGAAGAAAATTCCTGCAAGAGAATTATGGAACCAGATCTCTTATGCTGCGTGGCGTTGTGCAGACCCGGGTACACAATATGATACTACTATTAATGAGTGGCATACTTGTCCTAAAGGTGGTCGCATCAATGCATCTAACCCTTGCAGCGAATACATGTTCCTGGATAACACAGCCTGTAACCTTGCATCAGCCAACCTGATGAAATTTTTTGATACTGACAAGAACATATTTGATGTAGAAGGATATGAATACAATTGCCGCCTTTGGACCGTTGTATTGGAAGTTTCAGTATTAATGGCGCAGTTTCCAAGTAAAGAAGTTGCTCAACTTAGTTATGAATACAGAACACTTGGTTTAGGTTATGCTAACCTCGGTACATTATTGATGGTAAGCGGAATTTCTTATGATAGTGAAGAAGCAAGAGGAATTGCAGGTGCACTTACCGCTATCATGACCGGTATTTCTTACAAAACATCCGCAGAAATGGCATCGGTGCTTGGCACTTTCCCAAGATATGAAGAGAATCGTGAGGAAATGCTGCGTGTAATGCGTAATCATCGTCTCGCTGCTTACGATGCTGATAAATATGAAGGATTAAGTTTGAAACCACAAGGTATCAAAGCACAATATTGCCCGGCTTATTTATTAACTGCTGCGTGTAAAGCATGGGATGATGCTGTTGAGATGGGTGAAAAATATGGTTACCGCAATGCTCAGGCAACAGTTATAGCACCTACAGGAACGATCGGCCTGGTAATGGATTGTGATACTACAGGAGTTGAACCTGATTTTGCGTTGGTAAAATTCAAAAAACTTTCTGGTGGTGGCTATTTCAAGATCATTAATCAATCAGTTCCCGCTGCTTTAAGAAATCTTGGATATAGTGAAAAAGAAACTGATTCGATTATTAAATACGCAGTGGGTACAGCTTCCTTTGCCGGTGCGCCGTTTATCAATCATCAATCGTTGAGTGAAAAAGGATTTATTGCTGATGAGATAAAAAGATTGGATGCCGCCGTTATTGCTGCATTTGAAATTGGATTTGTTTTCAATAAATATTCTTTGGGCGAAGAGTGCCTGCAACGTTTAGGCTTTACACCTGAACAATACAATGACTTTGAATGGAGCCTGTTGGAAGCTCTTGGTTTCAGCGAAGAAGAAATAGATGCTGCTAACGATTATGTATGCGGCACGGGAATGCTGGAAGGAGCTCCTCACCTGGAGAAAGAACATTTGCCCGTTTTTGACTGTGCCAACAAATGTGGAAAGAAAGGTCAGCGGTATATTCATGCCAATGGCCATATCCGCATGATGGGCGCCACGCAACCATTTATCAGTGGCGCTATTTCCAAGACCATTAATTTACCCAATGAAGCTTCAGTAGACGAGATCGCTGCAGCATACTTGCTTAGCTGGCAATTAGGATTAAAAGCAAATGCTTTGTATCGTGATGGCTCTAAGTTGTCTCAACCGCTCAGTAACAAGTCTGATAAGAAGAAGAAGTCGGAAGGGAGTCAGGAGTCGGTAGTCAGTAGCCAGGAGTCTGCAGTTAGCAGTCAACAACAAGAATCAAATATTGTTGACTTAAGCAAACTTACCGTTGAAGAGTTATTTGAAGAAGTACAAAAAAGAGTACAGGCTTCACCTGATACAAAATTGAAACGCAAGCTTGCTACTATTGTTGAGCGTCGTACACTGCCTGCAAAAAGAAGAGGCTTTACACAAAAAGCAAAGATCAATGGACAGGCTATCTTCCTTCGCACAGGAGAATACAACGATGGAACACTTGGTGAGATATTTATTGATATGGCAAAAGAAGGTGCAACAATGCGCAGCATGTCAAACTGTTTTGCTATTGCTATTTCGATCGGTTTACAATATGGTGTTCCTTTAGAAGAATATGTAGAGAAATTTGTTTTCACAAAGTTTGACCCCGCAGGATTTGTTGAGCATCCGAATATCAAATCAACAACTTCTATCGTTGACTTTATCTTCCGTGCCTTAGGTTATGAATATCTGGGAAGAACTGATCTTGTGCATGTGTTGGATAAACCGGAAGTACTGAATACAGGAACTGATAATTGGGATGAAATTCCAAGCGGCCTTGAATATGAAAAGGCACCTGAACTATCAAGTGTAAGAGTGGTAGGAACAGTCAGTAACGGAGTTCAGCCGGTAAAAGCGCAAAAGTCAGTTGCAAGAGCTGAAAATAGTATGGAGGCAATGAGTTCTGCAAACAAGAGCATGCAAAGCGATGCGCCGGCTTGCAATACATGCGGACATATTACAGTACGTAGCGGCACATGCTACAAATGTTTGAATTGCGGTAATAGTCTTGGCTGCAGCTAAATATTATTTTGGATGGGAGAGGGCTATGTCCTATTGATGGGACTTAGTCTGATCTGGAAAAACCAAAAGTACCCGCTTACTAACCCCGATAAATTCGGGGTTTTTTATTTCATTCCGAATAACATTGCAACTATTATCAACCCCAATAAAATTGTAAAGGACCAAGTCCTTAGAGGATGCTTAAACTTTTTAATCTCACCATTTAAGTGATCTGTGAGTTTTGGCCCAAACCTACCTTTTGTTCTAGTCGATCCACAATTAAAACATTTAGCAGTTACTTCTTTACTGTGAGGAAAAAAAGGAATCCAGAATATGTGATGATAAACACTATAAATGAATATTTGCGTTGTATTCTCTTCTTCGCAATTAGGACATTTATAGAACAAAGGTTCAAAAATATCAATAAACGTTTTGTTCTTACCGTGAATAACAAACATAGCATCTCATTTAATCCAAAAAAGTCTTCCTTATCTTTTGTTTTGTATTTATCAAACATTTTTCAAAACAAATATATTTCATTAGAATTATTAAAAAATAACGAACGGTAGATAATATTTAAAATTTTAAATGAGGAATTATCCATTGAAAGATCTGGTAATCATAAATTAAATATCTTGTCAATACTAATACACAATTTATGAGAAAATTATTGCTTGCCATTTTTGCTATTACTTGCATTACCAATATCAAGGCACAACTCACAAAAGCTGATGAACAAAAGTTAAATAACCTGCTGAAACAAATGACCATTGAAGAAAAAGTAGGTCAGATGACACAAGTAACTTTTGCTGTTATTGCTAAAGGAGGTTGGGGTGATACTGAAGGTAATATTGATCCTGCTGCATTAAAAAAAGCAATAGCGGATTATCATGTAGGCTCTGTTCTCAATGTAAATGCACATGGCTTTACAGTAGATAAATGGAATGAGATAATCACCCAAATACAAGATGAAGCAAAAAACACAAGATTGAAAATTCCAATAGTCTATGGCCTGGATGGTATGCATGGGCAGACCTATACATTGAATTCAACTCTGTTTCCTCAAAACATTGGAATGGCGGCTACAAGAAACCTTGAATATGTAAAAGCAGCAGCAAAGGTTACTGGCAATGAATTGAGAGCATCAGGCATAAGATGGAATTTTGCACCTGTGCTTGATATTGGACGCCAGCCACTGTGGAGTCGCTTTCCTGAAACTTATGGTGAAGATGTTTATATAGCAAAAACGATGGGTGGATTAGCAGTCAAAACTTATGAAGAAGACGGGTTAAAAAATCCAACGGCTGTAGCAAGTTGTTTGAAACATTATATTGGTTATTCAGGACCACGAAATGGAAAGGACCGAACACCTGCTTACATTCCTGATATTGAGTTAAGAGAATATTATTTACCGTCATTTCGTGAGGCAATAAAGGCAGGCGCCTCTACTGTAATGATCAATTCGGGTGAGATCAATGGGGAACCGGTTCATGCCAGTAAATATTTATTAACTGATCTTTTAAGAAAGGAATTGGGATTTCAAGGTGTTGCTGTTTCAGATTGGGAAGATATAAAGAGGCTTCATGACAGGCATAATGTAGCCTCTACGCCGAGGGAAGCCGTTGTAATGGCTGTAAACGCAGGCATTGATATGAGTATGGTGCCAACAGATTTTTCTTTTTATGATCTGTTACTCGAAGCAGTGAAACTGAAAGAAGTTCTTATCAGCCGGATCGATGAAGCAGTCAGGAGAATTCTTACATTAAAATATAAACTTGGTTTGTTTGATAACCCCTATCCTGAAGCAGCTGCCAAAGCAAATTTTGGCAAGCCCGAATATCAACAACTTGCATTGGATGCTGCACATGAAGCGATGACATTGCTGAAAAATAAAAATAACATTTTGCCTCTTTCAAAAAGCATGAAGGTTTTGGTAGCAGGTCCATCTGCACAAAGCCTTACCGCACTCAATGGATGTTGGAGTTACACCTGGCAGGGTAATAATGAACAATGGTATCCCGCAGACAGTAAAACAATTTTGGAAACGATCAAAGATAAAGTGGGAGAGAAAAATGTGATCACTACTACAGTGAAAGGATTTAATAACGCGGCGAACTATGATGTGTCTTCATTAAAAAGGGCATCAGCTAATGCAGATGTAATAATATTATGTATTGGCGAAGATGCATATGCTGAAAGCCCCGGCAATATAAGAGACCTGGCTTTACCTGATGAACAAGCGGAATTAGTAAAGGCTGCTGCTATGACCGGCAAACCAGTAATACTGGTGTTGACTGAAGGAAGACCAAGATTCATAACAAACATAGAGCCTGTTGCAAGCGGCATCTTGATGGCCTATTGGAGTGGAAAAAAATCTGCCGAAGCTATTGCCGATGTTTTATTTGGTGATTATAACCCTGATGGCCGTTTACCTTTCAGCTACCCCAGAAGTATGGGTGAGTTTGTAATGTATGACAGGAAGCCAACAGAAGAAATACGTGAAGTGTTTAATGATAACGCAGGAGGAGGTTATGATCCTTTATTTCCATTCGGATTTGGATTGAGTTATACAACATTTGAATACAGCGATCTTCAGATAAACAGCACCACTCTTAAAGGTGATGCCAAACTAGACATAACCGTTACAGTGAAAAATACAGGTAGTCGTGCAGGTAAACATGCGGTGGAATTGTACACTCGTGATCTGTATGCAAGTATAACTCCAAGTATGAAACGGCTACGTGCATTTCAGAAGATCAGTTTAAATGCCGGAGAAAGCAAACCGGTAACATTTACCATTGATAAAAATGACCTGGCATTTGTAAATGCTCAATTAAAAACAATAACTGAAGCAGGTGAATTTGAAGTAATGATAGGAGATAAAAAAGTAAAGTTCAATTATAGTTATTGATAATAGAATACCCTTTTCACAAACCTCGATTAAAATCGGGGTTTTTTTATTTGAACGGTTTTGTTACGGTAACAAATTAGGTTAGATTCATTGTCCCATTTAACCAACGAGTATATGCCTATCGAGTGCCATGAAAAAGTGAAATGCCTGTCTATTATTTTTCTAATAGCGTTTAGTCTAAGCTATCAAAACCTAAAGAGCCAGCAGCCTGTAAATTCTGTTGCAGTTGAATGTATTGAAAACAACAGTTTTCCATTCGATCCTAATGGCGATCAAAAGAATTTCAATTTTCTTAAAAGTAGTATTGCTAATAAAAGGATTGTAATACTATCAGAAGCGGATTACGGTGATGGAACTTCTTACCAGGTGATGTCACAAATGATGCAGTTTTTGATAGATAGCATGGGATTTAAAGTGGTGGCGTTTGACAATAGTAATGTAGATATAAATTATTTTCAAAATAAAATAAGTCAAACAGGTAGCATCAACGCTTTCGATACATATTTCGGCCCTAATATCCTTAATGCGAGTTACGCTTTCAACATTATTCCTTTTTTGCAAACAAGAATTAAAGAGAAAAAAATAGAGTTAGTCGGGTTGGATTTCCAGATGCGACTTGACAGTGCAATCAATGGTCTTCTCAAAGAAACTTGCGATTTTCTTGAATGTGATGACAGCGTCATTGACAAAAATTTTGTTTCCCTACTGGGCAATTTGCAACACTTCGGGTACAAAGGATTTTTAATTGACTCTTACGCCAGGATCTTATCAGAAAAAATACATCTTTTAATTGCTGCATTGAATAAAATCAAGTCGCAAAATGTAAAGGAAGCCCAGGCTATAATGCGGCAGTGGATGAATGTAAAATATTTTGTAACCTGGTTAAACCGGAGATTTAATTTTGCAAAAGAACCGGAAGATGTGAAAGTAACTGCCAGTTATCTGGCTGCCAAAGACAGCACAATGGCTGAAAACCTGGTCTGGATGCTAAATTTTCTTTACCCAAAGGAAAAAATAATTATCAATGTTTCGGCTTACCATGCATCCAGGTTTTCTTATAAAATAGAGGAGTTTAATGAATGTTGTAAACCAGTAGATGTAAAGACATTCGGGGAGCTAATGGCAGGAACTCCATTTAAAGACGATATCTATTCGATCGTTTTTGTATCATCCGGTGGATTCAGAGGTGTTGAGGAAAAGGAAATAAAAAAACTTCCAACTCCAAAAAGGAATAGCATTGAATATGCTTTTTCAAAAACTAAATTTGATTATGCCTTTCTTGATTTTAAAAGGAATAAATGTGACTGGTTAAACCAGGGTATCTTTATGGCGCCTTTTTTTGATCGTTATTTTCTTGCAAACTGGTCGGATATTTTTAATGGAATTGTCTACATAAGAGATATGAAGCCGAACTATTCTTTTAGATAGTTCATGATATTGGTGGCATATTTCATTGTTATCCATCCAGAAAATCATCCTCATCCCTGGGTTTATATTTATCAAACATCTTTTCAATAGCCCCGGAAAAAACAGGAAATTTTTCTTTAGCAAAATCTTTTACTACTTCAATTGCTTTCAATGCCTGTTGTTCAGTTAATCCCTGTGCCATCAAACGATCAATAAGTTCTTTCATAAAATAAGTTTAATAAAAAAGGTCAGATCTCTCTGACCCAAATATCATCATAATCTTTAAAAATCCAATTAACCTGCCTGCCGGTAGGCAGGTCGCGGTCTATGCCACTTTAAGAAGACTGATCTTACTTGTTTCAAACTTCCTCTTCGCATATTCAATATCCAACATAAAAGTTTTTTCATTAGTGCTTGGCAGTTCAAACATAGCATCAGTCAAAATACTTTCACAGATGCTGCGAAGACCACGGGCACCTAATTTATATTCCACCGCTTTTTCAACCATGAAATCCAATACAGGATTATCAATACTAAGATTAATGCCCTCCAGCTCAAACAATTTCTTATACTGTTTTATCAATGCATTCTTTGGTTCTGTAAGAATAGCACGAAGAGTAGGTGCATCCAATGGATCAAGATGTGTAACAACAGGCAAACGGCCGAGTAACTCTGGTATCAATCCAAAAGTTTTAAGGTCAGGAGCATTTACATAACGAAGAAGATTTTTCTTCATGTTATCCTGGAGCTCTTTATCTACATTAAAACCTATCGTATTTGTTTGCACTCTGCGGGCAATCACTTTATCAATACCATCAAAAGCACCACCGCAAATGAAAAGAATATTTTGTGTGTTGATCTTGATAAGTTTTTGTTCAGGATGTTTACGTCCTCCTTGTGGCGGTACTAAAACATCTGTTCCTTCCAATAATTTCAACATTCCCTGTTGCACACCTTCACCACTTACGTCACGGGTTATAGAAGGATTGTCTCCTTTACGGGCAATCTTATCTATTTCATCAATGTATACAATGCCCCGTTCAGCAGCAGGCACATCATAATTACAAACCTGTAATAATCTTGTGAGAATACTTTCAACATCTTCACCTACATAACCCGCCTCAGTAAATACGGTAGCATCAACGATCGCAAAAGGAACATTCAACAAGCGGGCAATAGTTTTTGCAAGTAATGTTTTACCTGTGCCTGTTTCACCCACCATGATGATATTGCTTTTCTCGATCTCAACATCACCAGCTGATTCAGCAGGTTTTTGCTGTAATCTTTTATAATGATTATAAACTGCAACGGCCAACACTCTTTTAGCATCATCCTGACCGATCACATATTCATCAAGAAACTTTTTTATTTCAACAGGTTTTTTAACAGTCAATTTAAAAGAGGAAGGAGTTCTGTCGTCCTTGGTCATTAGTTCCTGTTCGATGATCTCACGGGCATGCTCCACGCAGTTTTCACAGATATGTCCTTCCTGGCCGGCGATCAGGATCTTCACCTCATCACGGTTGCGACCGCAGAAAGAACAGTGTAAAGGATTTTTTGCCATTTTATTTCAATATGGGGTTTAACGCAAAGTGAATTGCAAAATTATAAATCCACCCCGAGAGAGGCGGATTTATTTTGTAAACGAATGTTAAGGAGTTGCTATAGAACTGGTTAGATCTTTTCCATTATCCCATCCACGATGCCATAATTGATCGCCTCTTTTGCGTCCATCCAATAGTCGCGGTCAAAGTCTTTCATGATCTGCTCGATCGTTTTGCCACAGTTCTGAGCTAATATCTTAGCGCCAATATCTTTTACTTTTTTTGTCTGCACTGCTTGTATTTCCAGGTCTGCACTTACGCCACGCATAGAACCTCCCAATGAAGGCTGATGGATCATCACTTCGCCATGAGGATATATAAAACGTCTTCCTTTAATGCCACCACTCAACAAAATACTTCCCATTGATGCGGCCAGCCCCATGCATATAGTACTTACCGGCGATTTCATCATACGCATCGTATCATACATTACCATTCCACTTGTAACCACACCACCAGGACTGTTGATATAAAATTTAATTTCCTCACCAGGTTTATCAGCCTCCAGCAAAAGAAATTTTGACACGACTTCTTTCGCGGACTTATCATCTACAACTCCCCACAGATACACTTCTCTTCTGTCAAAGAAATAGCGTTCTAATTTTTTATTCAGCATCTGGAGCTCATCTCTCTTATCTTCTCTTTCCTTTTCTTCTTCTTCCGGTTCATCATCCATCTTCCAGCCTCTGTATTGAAAATTCTTTCTATTCATATGATTAGTTTGACGTTTATAGTTTATTGTTTTTGGTTATCAGCTTTTGTATTTCAATTTAGCTTCCGTTGCGTCGCACACTTGTACTTTCTGTAATTCTATTCAGCCCTTCATTTTCACATTAGCAAATCAGCACATTATCACATTAATCTTTCTTCTGTTTTCTCGGATTGATCAGCAACACTTCATCAACTAGTCCATATTCTTTTGCTTCAGGCGCCGTCATCCAGCGATCACGATCAAAATCTGCTTCGATCTGTTTTACATCTTTTCCCGAATGATAATTTATAACATCGTACAATTCAGATTTCAGTTTCCTGATCTCATTCACTGTGATTTCAATATCACTTGCCTGTCCGCCAATAGCGCCGCTCGGTTGATGCATCATTACTCTTGCATGTTTCAATGCAGCTCTTTTACCCTTCGTTCCTGCAGCCAACAATACTGAAGCCATTGATGCTGCCACTCCAATACAGATAGTAGCCACATCAGGGGTTACATATTGCATAGTATCATACACACCCAATCCGCTGTACACACTTCCTCCCGGACTGTTTATGTACATATTAATGTCTCTTGTTCTGTCAGTCGAGTCAAGAAACAATAATTGCGCTGTAACAATATTTGCCACTTCATCATTTATAGGATAGCCAAGAAAAATGATACGGTCCATCATCAAACGGCTGTACACATCCATTACAGCCACATTCATGGGACGTTCTTCAATAATGTTAGGAGTAAGACCAGTTACTAATTGGCTTGCATAGCCATGAAGAGTGTTACTGGAAATCCCGCGGTGCTTTACCGCATATTTTTCAAATTCTGAATTAAAACTCATTTCTTTTTTGTTTGCAGATTAAGGGCAATGATCGCCAATTGGTCTGATTCATCAAATATCCGTCCAAATGGCAAAACCACAAAATTGGTGACACGAATTACAAAAATTGAGACGATTTGACACAAAATAAAAAAGGCCTCGGATACCCGAAGCCTTTTTATTTTTAAATTTTGACTTTTGATTTTAATGGTGATGATGCTGATGCTCTTCTTGCATTTTCACAAAATCTTCCATCGCAATTTCTTTTTCAGTGGGCTTCACTTGTGATTCGGCCCATTCAAAGATCTTCTGTCCTTGTATGCGGTTATAAGCATCCTCAATATACTTGCGATCCTGCATCATTTTGTCAACATAATTATCTACCCAGGGTTGATCATCGCCGCCCATCGGCATATTCATATATCCGAATAATTGTTGCTTCGCAAATGCCTTAAGTTCTTCAGGATTTACGATAATATTATTTTCCCGGGCAATTTTATCACTGATCAAAGTCCACTTTAACTGGTTCTTAAAATTGGGAAATTCTTTCTCAGCTTCTTCTTCTGTCTTTTTTTCTTCTCCCTGTGTCTGCATCCATTTTTTTAAGAATGATTCAGGAAAATCAATAGTTGTTCCGTCCAGCAACTCATGATACGCCATATGCTGCAGTTGGCCTTTTGCCTGGTTATCCCAATAAGCCTGTACTTCTTCTTTGACCTTGTTTCTGAAATCGGCTTCAGTCTTTACTTCATCATTAGGATAAAGCTGCTTATAGAATTCTTCATTCAATTCTTTTTTCTCAAGCAAACCAATTTTTGTGATCTGTATTTTGAAATGTTTTTGTGAAGAAGCAGGATCATTTTTATCAAGATCAAGATCACTTAGAATAAAATCAAGCTCTTTTTCATCGAAAGCTTTGTCAAGTTGTGTGACAACGTAGTCATTGATAGTTTTCCCAATAAGGTTGCCACGAAAACTTTCTTTAAAATATTTTACCAAGAGAGAATTATCTTTTTTGATCCCGCCTTCAATTTCATTTGCATTATCATCCACTTCGATAAAGATCACATTCAATACATTCTCTTCCGTGTTCACCGTGTGCTCATCTTTCATATTGCCATAGCGATTCTGTAGGCGGGTGACCTCGTTGTTGATCATCTCATCAGTGATCGTCACTTTATAACGGATCGTATTTGCTTTTGAAAGATCGGCTAATGCAAAATCAGGTTTCATTCCTATTTCAAAATGGAAAGTGTAATCAGCCGGATTGTTTACATCGAGTTGACGAATATCCATTTCAACCGGGAGTGGTTGTGCAAATATGTCAAGTTTTTCTTCTTCGAGATATTTGATCAGTTCTCTGTCAACAGTGCGTAGCACTTCATCAGTAAACAAAGAAGGGCCATACATTTTTTTGATCAAGCCAGCGGGCACCATTCCTTTTCTGAACCCGGGAATGTTGGCTTTCTTGCTGTGATCTTTTAATGATCTTTCAAAAGTGGGGAGGTAATCGGTTTTCTCCAGTTTTAAGGTGATTTTCTCATTCAGTAAACCGATATTCTCTTTTGTAACTGTAGCCATATTTCAAGATTTAAAATAAACTTCGAACAAGAATTTTGCCATTATGATCATCCTTGTTCGAAGTTCAACTGTCCGGATGGAGGGACTCGAACCCCCACACCTTACGGCATCAGATCCTAAGTCTGACGTGTCTACCAATTTCACCACATCCGGGAGAGAGATTCCAAAAAACAAATTCCAAATTCTATTTTCCTGCTGCCAATTGGAATTTGGGATTTAAAAATTGTTATTTCCAATTTGGGGCTGCAAATGTAGCAGATTTCACTCAGAAAAAACGGCTGTTTTTAAGTAAATTCGCTGTTCATGGATACTCTTGCGCAGTTACCCAAATATAATTTGAATGAAGAACAGGAAAAGAAATTGATCCTGAGGGAATACCGTGCCTTATTGCGGGGATTAAAAGAGAAATTGAAACCGGGCGACAAGCGACTTATCCGTCTTGCCTTTGAAATGGCAGTTGAGGCCCACAAAACAATGCGTAGAAAAAGCGGGGAACCATATATTCTCCACCCAATCGCCGTTGCAAGAATTTGTGTGGAAGAAATCGGGCTTGGGGTTCGTTCTACAATTTGCTCACTTTTACATGACACAGTTGAAGACACCGATATAAGTCTTGAAGATATTGAAAGAGAGTTTGGGAATGAGATCTCCAGGATCGTTGATGGACTTACAAAGATCTCCAATGTCATTGATGTGAACGCATCTCAACAAGCTGAGAATTTTAAAAAGATCCTGCTTACACTTACTGATGATCCACGGGTCATTCTTATTAAACTTGCCGACCGGCTTCACAATATGCGTACACTTGATCACATGAAGTCGGATAAGCAGTTAAAAATTTCTTCTGAGACTGTTTATGTATATGCGCCGCTTGCACATCGTATGGGTTTATATAATATTAAAACAGAGATGGAAGACCTTGCGATGAAATATTTAGAGCCTGATGCTTATAAAGAGATCGCAAGAAAACTGGCAGAGACAAAAAAAGAAAGAAGCAGGTATATCAATGAATTTATTAAGCCGTTAAAAGATAAACTGGATAAGGCTGAATTAAAATTTGAAATGTACGGACGGCCAAAACATATTCATTCTATTCAAAACAAAATGAAAAAGAAAGGAGTGAGTTTTGAAGAAGTATATGACCTGTTTGCTATCCGGATCATTCTTGAGTCAACTCCTGAAAATGAAAAAAGCGATTGTTGGAAAGTTTATTCGATCATCACTGATGAATATACTCCTGCACCTGAAAGATTGAGGGATTGGTTAAGCAATCCCAAGAGTAATGGCTATGAAGCATTGCATACAACAGTAATGGGTCCACAGGGAAAATGGGTGGAAGTGCAGATAAGAACAAAACGTATGAATGAAATTGCGGAAAAAGGATTAGCCGCACATTGGAAATATAAAGAAGGCAGCTCTGACGAAAATCGTTTTGACAAATGGTTTCAACAAATACGT
>DATHDP010000030.1:0-49794 GCA_035318985.1 Chitinophagaceae bacterium | reverse complement strand
GGTCATTTGCCCATCAATAACCGCTTTTGCTGAAAGAAAAGTGATAAAAATATTTTTCCCTTCGTTGATAAAAAATGCACCCGCCTGTTGCCATTGGTTCAGGGCAAGACCTTTCATGCTCAATTTGAAAAGTTTTGCCTGCAGTCCTTCCCAGGTCCAGCGCATAGGCCGTTCTACTCCATTTAGTTTTATTTCCTGCATACCCTGTACTAACTGGATGGTAATACTTTGTTCTTTTGATGCTAAATCGAATTTTTTGTAGTCAAGTACCCTTCTTCTCTTGAGAAAAATGATGACCCATAAGGAGTAAAGAATACTGGCAATAGCAAAAACGGCAAATATGTACACATTGAAAATGGCAAGTACAATAGAAAAAATTATCAGGTTAATAAAAGAAAATAAAATGCTCAATGATGAGCCCGTAAGAAAAGACTCAATACGGCTGTGATCATTCATTCGCTGCAAAATGTCACCCGTCTTTTTACTATCAAAAAAAGAAACAGGTAGCTTCATTAGCTTAATAAGGAAATCAGTAAGTATGGAAATATTTATTCTTGTGCTTATATGCAATAATATCCAGCCTCGTACAAATTCAACAGCAAGCCGGCCGGCGAATAAAGCCAATTGCGCCAAAAGGATAACATAAACAAAATGAATATTACCGGTACTCACTCCCGTATCAACAATACTTTGTGTTAGAAATGGAAGAAATAATTGTAAAAGGCTTGCAATACCAAGACCAATAAAAAGTTGTAATACCAATTTCTTATAGGGAAAGATATAATTGAAAATATTTTTAAATGCAAGACCTGTTTTTTGCTTTTCTTCTGTCTCATCTATGTTTTCATAAAAAGTCGGCGAGGGATCAAGCAATAAAGCAATGCCTTCCTCCTGCCCTTCCTCTTTATCGCTTATCCAGTTTGGCTTGAATTCATTGTGAGTAAAAGTTAACAATCCAATGGCAGGATCAGCAACGAATAATTTATTATTCCTGGCCTTATAAAGGACTACAAAATGATTCTGTTTCCAATGAAGAATAGCGGGAAGTGTTGCATCTTCTGCCAATGTTTTATAAGTGAGTTTTAAAGCCTGTGTTCTGAAGCCAATTGCTTCGGCTGCCTCACTAATGCCCAAAAGATTTACCCCTTCCTTTCCAATTTGCGTTTTATCCCTTAAAGTTTGTAGCGAAAGATTTTTTCCATAATGTTTTGACACCATTCGCAAACATGTAGGACCGCAGTCCATTGAATCGAGTTGTTTATAAAAGGTAAATGGCATTACAATTTTTTTTTGCTACATCAGATAAATTGGAAAATTGTCCGGCATTAGGTCTGCAAAAAAATTGAAACAATAACATCAAACACAGGATCCCAATTATAATTCACTCAGAATTACTGGGAACATTTCGTTTATTATAAAATTTTTTGCTTCTTTTTTTGACCCGTGTCCTCCAACATAAATGTTTTTAATTATCCCGTTTTTTCCTAGTATTATATTAGTTGGAAAACCATTGTTCAAATTAAGACTATGACATTCATCGTTGGTAATTGAAATAATTTTGTATTGAATACTGTATTTCTTTTCAAATTCTTCAATCTGGTTACTGTTTTCAAAAGTGAAAGAAATAAATTCGAAATTTTTATTCTCTTTAAATTTCTTATACATTTCATTTAAGCCATCAAATTCTTCCAGGCACGGGAGACAGCTTGCAAACCAGAAATTCAAAAACACTATCTTAGTTTTTAAATCAGCACTTGTTACCCCTGCTTTGTTTGCTAAAGAAACTAATAGTGGATACTCTTTTCCAATCATTTCTTCTGCAATCTTCCCCTTTTTTTCTGTTTCCACTTTAATTAGAGAATCATTAATATTTTCCTTATCCAAGGCCGCATTCATTTCATTTTTTTTTGAGTTACTTGATTGAATACAAGAGCTCAGGAAAATAAAAGCAAATATTATTATGAGAATATTTTTCTTTCTTAAAATCATAATTCCAATCACTATTGTATGCTAACTTCAAAATTTATACCTAAAACCTATTGCTTAATACCAGATGTATTAAGCAATAGGTTACCATTGTCAATGACCGCACCACCACGAATTACAGGGATCATCACAAAATTTTGCTGTGCCGGTATCCTGATAACACCAGTCGCAATAACATTGGTTGTTATTCCATCGCCAGCCACACAAATAAATATCGCGAACTTCGTCTACTCCGCCCATAATTTCCTTCGATTCATTTCTCGTTAAGCTTTTTGCATTGCTTAATCTTGAATTTAGACTTTTGTTTTTTTTCATTCTTTAAAATTTACATTTTAATATTCGGCCCGGCTTCAGGTACCAGGCTCTTTTACCCCGTCTGTTTGGCCTCAGCGGACAGGCTTTGTTTCATGAAACAAAACGAGTTTATTACCACGTGCCTTTTATTCTTCTAAAAAATACTTTACATCTGCAATTGTATATTGTTTGGGTAATTGATATCCATTAATAAAAAAAGTCGGGGTAAATTCGATCTTCATTTCAATGCACCAGGTTCTCATTGCTTTTAATTTATCGCTTTGCCTTTCAAGCTCACCATTCAGGATATATTTACCAGCAAACACATCATAATCCTTTTTATCGGCTCCGTACCAATCGTCCAACGCCTTTTCTATCAATTGACTTTCATTTTTTTCATATAAGGCCATCAGGTGTTTTGTTGGTTTTGTCATTATATTCTTGTCATCATCAGGCGAAGTAAAAAGTATCTGCACTTTCAGATTTTCTTTTTCTTCAAGCAATCTCTCTATTAACGGGTGTGCATTGGCACAAGGGCCGCAGTAAGGGTTGCATATTTTAGTTATAGTATTTGTTGCTTCGGGGTTACCAATGATTATACCGAGGCCATCAGGATTGACTGTTATTTTCTTTTGTCTTTCCAATAAAGCATAAAATATATCCTGGCTTCTGCGAAAACGTTCACTGGCAAAATTTTCCTCTTCTGATTTTTTATTTTGTTTTATCAAGGCTTTTAGCCATAGCCATGTTGTAGCAATAACAAATAATAAAAAGATCGGTAGAACGGTATCAATAAAAATTGTTTTACTAAATCCGTAATGCAGCTGGTTTGAAGTCTGTGGCAGCAATACAAAAAACTGCAACCATAACAGGATATCAGTAATTAGGCAAAGTCTGCACCATTTTTTGATCACTTTCCTTTGGTAGTATATAGAGACAATTGTTATCGGCATGGCCATAGCGGCAAGCAATACAAGCAATGGATAAATTCCGACAAGTGAGTCAGTGAAAGAAGCAACCAGCAGTGTCAATAACAGAAACGGAAAATATATCATTCCTGCATCGCTCCACCCAATCTTAAAAGGAAGCTTTCCAACAGTGGAATGAATGACGGAATTGCAATCTGCATTTTTACCACAAACCTGGTCTGCTATTTTGTTTTCAAGACCTAGATCCTTACTTACAACCATCCACGAAACAAAAATGCCGGCAATAGCTATCAGTTCCAAACCAATTTTCATCCAATCAAATGATGCGATTGCAGAAAAGAAAACAAAGGATCCGAATATGCACAGTGATAAAATGAAAACTTTTGCAGTCTTTGATTCCTTATTTAGCAAATCATTGTTTTCTTGATTTATCCAATTCAAAGGTTTCTCTGCTGCGATTATTACCCCTCCCCAACGCTTATAAAAACCAGGAACTTGATGATCAGGATTGTCACGGTTTCTGATTATTACAAAATCCCCCCCATTACCATTTAAGTGTGCAAGAAAAGGAATATCCACTTCATGTAATTGATCCTTTTCAATCTGAACTGCAGTATTTTCAATTCGCAGATCAGTTAAAGTATCTGTTATACTTAACAAAGAAGGATAATCTGGATGTGAAAGTAGCTTTTGCTTAATATATGTTTTTGATACTGGAATTTTCATTTCCCGAAGCCAGTCATATACTGTGGTAATAATCTTAGCCGACATAGGTTTGTGTAATGAGAATTTAAATTTATAAGTATTATTGAATTCAAAAAGCAGTTCACTTGTAAAATACAAGTCATTCTTTTTAAAAAATGTTTTACATCAATACCACGTTTAGGGTATTGTTCGATTAATTTTTCTAAGTATTTTACAAACCAAAGTTTGGAACGCTACACAAAAAACAACCTATGCATACCGGAAAGGCGCTGATGCTATTTCGAAAATTTAAGAATAAATCACAGCAGGACATAGCAAGAAATTTGAGCACAACTCAACAATATATCTCAGAGTTAGAACAGCAAGAAAATATTAATGGAGATAAGATCAATAAAATTCTTATCGCATTGAATAGTAATAAAGATGAATGGGAAAAGTTTAAAAAGTTTTTGCAGCTTCAACAGGTTTAAAAAAAATTATCTATCATTCATATCCCGCATGTTTTAACAACACCAAAAGGATTGAATTGTCCATCATCCTTTCAATAAGATTCTTGTCTGCAACAAATGTGATGCCTCTATTAATTTATGGAGCAGCAACCAAATTTTCAACAGATCGATTCCATCATCAAATTCATAAATAGAGTTGGGCGAAAGAGCATGCTGAAGTATTGTTTTTAAAATGTCCTTCCACTCTTCATGCCTTTTATAATACATAACTTTTTTTAATGCCCTATAAGGATTAAGGAATTCCTGATGACTAAGATGACGTGGAAAAAAATCCCAGGGAGTGCTGTCCCGGTGTCGGCCACAATAAGTTTCATATCGTGTAAGTAACCATACTTCCTCTCCATTATTTTCTTCAAGGATCGCTTCCTGTTTTTTATTCCGTGAATCAATAATAATAAAAACAGCTCCAAACAGTTCTTCCAGCTTTTCAAAAAAATAGAGCAGGTCGGCAGGTGAACGGCGATCCCAAACTTTCCCCGACCCTGCCGACCTGGTTGCTGATTCAATTTGTTTAATAGCCTGCGGCATCGAGTAAGCGCTGAAAAAGCCAGCCATTATCTCGTAGTTTAGCTGGATCAAAGTATTGGAATACATAAAAAAAGAATTGCAGTACTAAGTAACAACCGCAGCAACCCGTAACCTACTATCATCATTTGTATTTTACAGCACAAACACGGTACTTTACAATTGTCAGAATCTTTATCTTTACTAAAACCAACTGCTATGACAGAAAAAACAATACACGAAGGAAGAAATGTAAAACGCATAAGAGAGATATTAGGCATTAAGCAGGATGCTCTTGCTGCCGAGCTTGGGCTTAGCCAGCAAGCTATTTCTGCATTGGAGCAAAAAGAAAAAATTGATGAAAAGATATTGAACGATGTTGCAAAGAGTTTAAAAGTTTCACCTGACGCAATTAAAACTTTCAACGACGATGCGGCGGTTAATTATATAAATACTTTCACTGAAAATAGCGTAAATAATGGAGCAGTGTATGCATTCAACAGCACAATAAATCCAATGGAGAAATTCATTGCTACGATGGAAGAAAATAAAAAACTTTACGAAAGATTACTTCAAACGGAAAAAGAAAAAGTTGCTTTGCTTGAAAAGATGCTTGATAAGAAATAAGGTTTATCCTGTAATTAATATAAGCATAGCAGAAAGTCCTGGCCGTTAGTTGTTATTATATGGATACTCCTGAACATGACAATTCAGAATTTGCGAACAATGTCTATAAGAATATGATGGACTTGTTTTTTAATCCCGAAATAAATAGACGAAAAGAACAAAATCTTTTACCCGAAAACTTTACTCTTCTTGCAGCTCAAGCAATTTTCTTTCCTGATGGAAGACCTCATATTGTAAGATTAAACGAAGAAATTTCTGTTGAAGTGAAATTGAAAAAAGGTGTTGACCCAAATGTAAATAATTTTTGGGCATCAACTTATGAAGTTGAACAAATCAAACTGAATGAAAGTGAATTTCTAAATTGCGGACATTCAACTCTTATTTTATTTAAAGATGGATTTCAATTAGCATTTGATTTCCATTACAACAAACAATTATCTTATGAGCATCTGACTGTTGCAAAAGAATTTTTAAAGACAAGCAAATTTGCATTAGACCATGACCTTGGGTTAGCGTTTATAGATAATTGCTTTAGTGCAATAGAATTATTAGCAAAAACTAATTTGTTCTTAGAAGCTAATCAAAATGTCTATGGCAAGACAAATCATAGGACAATAAAATCCGCTTTTAATTTTCGTTATAAAAATTCGCAATCAGACTTTGAAATAGAAAGGCGTCAAGTTTTCAATCAACTTTCTGATGTAAGGACAAAAGCACGTTATTTGGAAGGTTCAATTTATATTACAAAAGGACAACTGCAAGCTATTTACAATACTGTAGACAAAATGTACAACGAATTATGTGAGAGAGCAAGATTTAACAACAACTAACATACGGCTGTATATCCGACCGGGGGGTCTTGAAAGAGTGCTATTTTTTGATTGACTGTAATTTTAAATGACATACCGTGATATATCTAGTATTAGACACAAACAATTGGATTTACCTAGCAAACGGGCTTGACCCAATTAGCAACAAACATCACGACAATCTACATTTTGAGCTTCTTCAATCTTTAATTGATTTAACAAATGATAAGAAAGTTCAGGTGCTTGTTAACGACATTATATTGCAGGAATGGGATAGAAATAAAATGCATTGTTACACTAAAATTAAAACCCTTGAACACAAACTGGCAAACAAAGAAAACACATTTAAAGACATAGAAAAATATTCTAAATCTGACGTTCTTAAGCTACAAAAGGAATATTCCGAAGGTTTGGAAAGTGAAATACAAAGGAATAAAGAACATATTCAGAAAGTAGAGGACTTTCTCCGTAACAATTGTATTACGACAGAAATTACTAACGATTTAAAAGTTTTGATTTTTGAGTTATCTGTTAAAAATGAGGCCCCCTTTCATAATAACAAAAACAATTCAGGCGACGCAGCAATTCTGCTGGCATCTGTCAATTATTTAAAGCAAATAGAGTCTAGTTGGAATAATTCAGCTTTTTTCATATCAAATAACATTGAAGAATTTACTGATGGCAAAGAATTAAATGACTTTCACCCACATATCAAAACACTTATTGCTCCTGTCAATATTAAATTTCAAAGAGTGTTACCTCGAGCATTAAATATTAGCAAACAAGTAATTGCACAAATGGAAGAGTTCATTCTTGAACTGGCAAATTTTGCTGTTGAACAGTTTAGGTGGGATATTGCTAAAAGAGAAAACGGTACATTAATGTTTTTAGATGTACAGTACTTCAATAATAAAACCCAGCAGGAAGATTTTTTAACATTAACTGTTGCAAAGGATAATGGGAAAGAAAGACCTAGATTTATCTCATTTATTTTGCCAAACAATTTAAGCAAGGAAAACGGGGTTTTCCTGTTCTTTGTAAATAATAAAATCGACGAAGAGTCTAAGGAATTTAAAATTGAGCCAGATGATAAATCAACAATACGACTACATTTTGAAGATATTTCCAAAGAAACTTGTACGGCAAGAATTTGGAATGGATATGCAAAAATGGAAGAAGGTGGTATTGTAATAAATGTATTTCAAAAGCTACTAGAATTTGATTCTTTTTTTGTAATGTACTTTAATGAAGACTTGACACAGCAATCAATATCAGTACCCTTGTATTCCTTCAAACAACAGTATGCTTTACTGCCAGACTAGAACTTTTGTCCGCCCGGGGGTCTTGCCAATAAACAAATAACAAAATAACAGAAATGATTTTGGCAGACCCCGGTGCTATGAATTATTCAAACTAATCATCCTTCATCTTTGGGCTGAACGAAATAAAACCGCGCAATAGAAAATCACATCAACTACATTAACTTTACTCAGCTTCGGTTCGGGCTGAAGATCACAGAATATCGGCACAGCAGAAAGCCCCGAACGTTGTATGCCTATAATCAACACTTCAAACTTTATGAACTGGATGTCAATTTTGGGCTTGTGCTTAATAGTCTTAGGTACAGTCTTTTCATTTTTTGGAACATATTTTAGTGACAAACAATCTCAGAATGAACTAACTACTAAAATTCAAGAAAAAAATAAAACTATTGACAATATCAATGAAAGTAATGCTAAACTTATTGATCAAAATTCTTCCTTACTAAGCTCCAATTCTGATGTATCAAATACCAATCAAAATTTAATTACTCAGAATAAAGACATGCTTGATAAAATCGGAAATTATCAATCAGATATTGAAGAAAGAAATAAAAAGATTGAACATCTCCGGGACGCTATAGATAACATAAAAGAATATAGTTATTATGCAACCTTAGACATGTATGGTTTCGGAGATATGAAACCCGGTTATGGAATCATAGTTAAATCAGATCTATCAACAAGAATGCATGAAATTTTGATTGAAGAAAATAAAATGATTTTCGTCAAAAATGATAAAGCAATACTGCCTAAAATAGATGAAGTCATTAAGTTATATCCTAATTTTCCGTTTGGCTATTGGGCCAAATTTAATTTATTAAAAAATTTAGGAAATTCTGATTGGAAAGAATATGCAGAGAAAGCTAAAAACATTTTTGAAATTACAACAACTATAAAAGGCCACGATCAATCACATGACCAAGCTCTTAAAGTATTAAAAGAAGTACTAGCAACAAACCATTAATAACGGCATGCGACATCACTGTTCTCTTTTGTATTCAAAAAAATAAAAAATCTCAATCGTTATCCGAAGGCTATGTCCGCCCGGAGTCTTGCCAATAAACAAATTCCAAAATAACAGAAAAGATTTTGGCAGACCCCAGCGCTATGAACTATTCAAACAAATCGCTTTGTATTTACTAATGAGTTTTCCTATTTCAAAAATTCTAGAAATAAATTAAATTTACCCTACCGAATACCTCATACTATGAATAAATATACTTTTTCCCTTCTTTTTTCATTCCTGGCATGGATAGGCTGTTCCAAAGAAGAACAAACCGAAACGACCCCTTCCTATTATCTTAATTTTAAGCTAAACGGTAGCCTGTTAAAACATAGCTACCCAACCTACTCATCTTTAAAGCCGAATGCTACTATTCCGGGTAGTTACGATTTTCAGCTTTCATCAAACAGCGACGATCAAAAAACTAATATTGGATTCAGTATTCATAAAGCCGGGGCAATAACCACCGGCTCCTATGCCACTACAGACAATTCTGTTCAAGATGCAGCATATACAATTCTTCCTACCTCTCTGGCTATAGAAAAATATTATTCCGCTTTTACAACCGGGCACACACCCTCTTCTTTTTCAATCACGCTGACAGAAATTACAGATAAATATTTTAAAGGCACTTTCACCGGTTCCTATTTGTACAATGAAGACCGTACCGACAGTATACGAATAACTGATGGAGAGTTTTTTTTACTTCGCCATAATTAATTTGTGTCCGTCCCGGGTCTTGCCAAGAAACAAATAACAAAATATCAGAAAGAGTTTGGCAGACCCCGGAGCGATGAACCATTCAAACTAATCATTCTTTATTATTTTACATGTAGCACTTTATAATAAATTAAGGTGTTAGAAATATTTTTTATGAAGACTTTATCAACTATCGACAAAAGTTTCTGTCCGCCCGGGGTCTTGCCAATAAACAAATAACTAAATAGCAGAAAATATTTTTGGCAGACCCCGGCGCTATGAACCATTCGATGATCATTCTTTATTATTTTTCCTGTAACGCCTTAAAGTATTAGAAGTAGTTTTTATGAAGACTTTATCACCTATCAACAAAAGTTAATAACCGAATCATTGATCTTTATAAAACTTTATCTAATAACCCTAAACTAAAGAAAACATGAAACAAGTTTACTCTCTTTGCTTTTTAATGACATCATTATTCACTGCATGTACAAAAGAAAACGTTACACTTCCACAACAGGAAGAAATAAAACCTCATTCAGCTCAATCAATTTACAATCCTATTGTAGGAAAATGGGAATTAGGAGCGTTTAAGATTTTATGTTCCAATAACAGTGACACAACTATCTATCCAAATGAAAGAGGTGACTTTGTAGAGTTCAGCAAAAGAGACACTGCTTTTTATACATATAACACAACAAATGCCACAGGCAGGTCGCCATATTTAATACTCAACTCTTCTACATTCGTTTTGGGAGACACTATGCATATAATTTATAACGACGGGCATTATCTTACAACATATTGTAAATCCTCCAATGGTGGCTCGCAACAGTGGATGACATACAAGAAAGTAGGCCAATAAATTACCCCGTTATCGGCTGTCACACAAAAAAATTCAATATCAAGCAACTGTTATTATTTATTAAAATATTCGATTTGACTGGGGTTAAGTTTTTAGAAAAGATATTTTGAAATCGGGATTTGAATTTGAATTTTCATTAGTCTTGCCATCTTACAATGGTTTACTGATTGAAAAGATCGGCAAGCTCTAAACGTCGGCAGTAATTAAAAACTTACCTTATGAAACAATTCTTACTTTTTACGATCACTGCAACTTTTGTAACTTTTTCATTTGGTCAATCAACATTTAAAAGAAATGACATCTACTTAGAAGCAGGCGGCAATGGACTTTTTGGTTCGCTCAATTACGAAAGACAATTAACAAACCAACCTGGCATAGGAATAAGGCTTGGTGTTGGCTTCTATTCAGAAAATGCTTTCTATTTAACAATTCCGGTCGGCATTAATTATCTTTTTAAATTGAAGGGGGATAAATCATTTATTGATGCAGGTCTTGGTGCGACATGGACCCGGATAGATGGTAATTTATTTGGTGACTCAAAAAATCCCAACGGTGAGAATTTTATAAGCTTCATTCCAAGTATTGGTTATAGGCGACACACAACACAAAACTTAATGTGGCGTATTAGTGTGACTCCGGTTGCAAATAAATATGGTCTCGTGCCTTGGTTGGGCTTATCAATAGGTAAACGGTTTTGACAAATTAACTAAAGCCTCAGCCACGGTGTGTCTTCACGCATCGATTTCATCCCATTCAGGCATTATTCAAGCCCAGTACCTGGATGATCGCTTCGATATTCATTTTTTTCTTTAACAATCGCATAGCCTGTCCCGTCATTGCTTGGTATTTTTTTCTGCTCTTTTGCTCCTTCGGTAGTTGCTTATAAATAACAGATGCAATCTTGGATGCGCAGGCTAATAACGCTGCATACTTCATAGTAGCATCAAAAGCAGGGTCATGCTTCACTCTTTTTGCTGATAAAGAACTTTTAGTGCGGGCATAATGTTCTTCATGCAACCGGTAAAAACAAATATCACCGATCGTTCCTTGTATTTTTATCGCTCCTGCTTGTTTCGCCATAATCAATACAAAAAACTAAAAAAATACGTATTGACCAATCGTATTTATACAGTAGTACTGCTTATGCTGGGCTATTGGTATGATAAAGGCAGGATAGAGCATTGCAGAGGCTGGGTAAAAGCGTTCGATATTCATCTCTCCTTTCGCTTACCTGTATTACTAATGCTTACCAATAGCTGGCAAATTGCAGGGAACAAGAATAGAATAGTAAAATTCCCATTATATCAGCATAATTGGTATTGTTGCTATGCATCAACAATTCGTTTTCCAAAAGGCATCAAAGAAATTTCCACCAGCTTGAAATGCTGACGACCCCAGGGAATTCCAATAATTGTTATAAACAAAATGATCCCCATGAAAATATGAATAACCGCAGTATACCATCCTCCTGCTAATATCCAGATAACATTGTATAAAACGGATAAGCAACCGGTACTGCCTCCATCGCTGATCACGTTTTTACCAAAAGGCAATAAAACTAATCCTGCTAATTTAAAACATTGAAGCCCCCAGGGAATTCCAATGATGGTAAGACATAACAACACACCGCCAATTAAATAACCAAGCGCTGCAAATAGACCGCCGAAGATCAGCCAAATGATATTACCAAATAAATTCATTGTAAATACAAATTAGATAGTGAAGACGGACATGCTATTTAGCAGCATTTGCAACGAACCATTCTAAGGCGAGCTCATATCCCTTTAATCCTAAACCAAAAATACTGCCTGTTGATTTTCCTGATACATGAGAAAGCTTTCTGAATTCTTCCCTTGCATGTACATTGGAAATATGTACTTCTATAACGGGTGTTTTTATGGCGGCAATAGCATCGCCAATAGCAACTGAAGTATGCGTATAACCACCCGGGTTAAAAATAATTCCGTCATACTCGAAACCGATCCCTTGTAATTCATTGATCAGTTCACCCTCTACATTACTTTGAAAATAGTGTAAATGAATGTGAGGGTATTTATGTTGCAGTTCACTAAAAAAAACATCGAACGGCTTGTTACCATAAATATCTGTTTCTCTCTTACCGAGCAGGTTGAGATTCGGGCCATTGATAATTGCTATCTTCATTTGACGAATGTACTCAAATATTTAAAAAATATCTGCAAGCATAGATAAATGCAAAACTGCTGACACCCTCTTTTATTCCTGGAGTAATTGTTTTTGGATTAGCATTTTCAAAACTCTAGCTCTTCTTTATCATATCAATAAATTGGTCGAAAAGATAACGGCTATCATGCGGGCCGGGAGTGCTTTCAGGATGATACTGCACTGAAAATGCCGGCTTCCCTTTTACCCGGATACCTTCAATTGATTTATCATTTAAGTTGACATGCGTCACCTCAATATGTTCCGCTTTTTTTACTGATTCGGGATCTACACCAAACCCGTGATTCTGAGTGGTGATCTCAGATTTGCCCGTTACTAAATTTTTCACCGGGTGATTTAATCCGCGATGACCATGATGAAGTTTATACGTTTCTACGCCATTGGCTAATGCAAGTAACTGGTGGCCCAGGCAAATTCCGAATGTTGGCTTATTTTCTTTCAATATCACTTTCAAATTTTCAATTGCATAACCCATCGCTGCCGGATCACCTGGCCCGTTGGAAATAAAATAACCACTTGGGTTAAACTCTTTCAGCTTTGCTGCTGATGTTTTTGCAGGAAATACTTTTACAAAAGCGCCACGCTCAGTCATACATTCCAAAATATGTTTTTTGCATCCATAATCCATCACCGCAATTCTAACCGGAGACGAAGCATCTCCTAGTTCATATTCTTTCTCGGTGCTTACAAAGGATGCCAACTCCAAGCCGTCCATTGAAGGAACTTTCGCCAGCATTTTTTTCAATTCTTCTACATCAAGCACTTCTGAGGAAATAATGCAATTCATCGCTCCTTGCTGACGAACATGAGTTACCAATGCACGTGTATCAACGCCTTCGATACAAACGATCTTATTCTTTTTTAAATATTCATCCAAATTTCCTTTTGCCTGCTTTCTCGAATAAGTTTCTTCAAGATTTCTTCCGATCAAACCTCGGATCTTTACCGAATCAGATTCAATGTCTTCATCTTTTACACCATAATTCCCAATATGAACAGAGTTCATGATCAATACCTGTCCATAATAACTTGGATCGGTAAAAACTTCCTGGTAACCAGTCATCCCGGTATTAAAACATATTTCGCCGGTAGCGGTACCAATTGCGCCGAAAGCTACTCCGTGACAAAGAGTTCCATCTTCTAATAAAAGGATTGCGGGTTGTTGTTTATCTGGCATAATTTGAAAAAAATAAATTGCGCAAAAGTAAGAAGCCGAGAGGGATTTATATGTAGAATTTTTGAAGAGTTACCAACATGTATTTGACCTCTCACGTTTCACTTTTCACGCCTTTGTCTTTCTTCCCCTGCAAATACTTCTCTCTTATTACATCCTGTACATTCACATTATTGATCTTGCTTTCCAGCCATGAAATAATGTCGAGATAACTAAAGGCCCTCGTCTCAAGAGGATTTCGTTCATATCTTTTTAATTTCTCCAGCAGTTTCTCAAACTCTGGTTTCAATGCATGAGCACCAACGCGGAAAGAGCGGCGAAGGAATGCAAATACTTCTTCCTCCACTTTGCTCAGGTTTTGCATTTTCGACATATACCTGTAAACAGATTTAATTAAATACTCCAGCAGTTCGAAATTTCCCAACTCATAATGTGCGATCAGGTGTAATAATCTTGCATAGCATTGCAGATCTGTTCGCAGATCAGCTTTTTCATTAATGATCTTATTCAGGTAATCGATCGCTTTTTCATTATCACCACTTCCGAAATAAAGACTGGCGATCTTATAATAAAATACAAGAACACGATGTTTGTCAAGGAATGGCCCATATTCTTTCAGCATCTTTTCCAGGAAAGGAACCAGCTTTAATCCTTTTGTAAAATTTCCTTGCAGAAAACAAAGATTTAATTTAGCTGTGTATAAATAGACGTAAGTAAGGATGCGGTTGTTCTCATTGTCGGTAATGATCGGTTGCTTTGCGAAATCCTCAAACATCCTTATAGATCCTTTCAATTTTTCATGATTCAATAAATTGAAATGTGCCCCCATTAAATTGTGCATCGCCTTTATATACATTGCCGTTTCGGCAGCAAGCATTGCAGGATATTCATCAAAAAGGTCCACCCATTTTTGAGTATAACGATAGTATTGCAAAAAATCCTGGCGAATAAAAGCATACCAGGTAAAGCTTTGGTAGAAATAAAGCTTTTCATAAAATGAAGAATCATTTTTTATGCCCTTAGGTAAATTGTTTTCAAAATAAAATTTAAGATCATCAAAATCTTTTTTATTCCTTGCATGCCCATGCTGTATATACCAGCTATACAATTGCAAAGAAAGATTTGAAAGCCGGTTAATAGTAGAAAGTTTTTCGTTTACCTCTTCGCTTTCTTCTGTCAACTGATCGGCCCTATCACGCATACTGCGGGTAATGAACAATGTTTCGATCTTTTTTTCAAAAAATAAAACTTGTTGTAAGTAAGTAAGCTGGTGATTTGCCTTTGCGGTTTCTTTCATTTTGTCCAGCAACTTCAGGCTTTGCAAGTAAAGCCCTTTGTTGTATAAAATGCGGGCATGATCCATTTGCTCGTGCAATTGAATGTCGATATTATTCTCATCACGTATGATCCGAAGACTGGCGAGTATCTGTTTATATAAATGCGCCTTGATATTTGAAAGCTGTTGCTTCCTGATCGATTTATTTTTTTTAAGCAGCGCAGCCTCATCATATTCTTTCATGCCATCAAGTGCATCAAAGAGTTGAATGAATTTTAAGTCGCCTCCAGAACTGTTTCTTTTTACAAAGAGCTTAAAATTCCGCTTCTCACTCTTCTCAAGCGATTTTATTAATTGAAAAAGTGTATCGGCCGAACGGTTGGGCATTGTAGTTTTAATTAGCTAAGATCCTTTACAGGCAAAGGTTTCGCCAGAATTTGGCCCCCCTGCCGGATGTAAAATACATTCAATTTTGACTTGACCGGGGAATAAAATAGAAATAATTTCGGACAAACAGGCTGTAAGTTTATTGGTTACCGGCAAGCAACACAAAAATAAGCAGCCTGTTTATTTTATCACCTGATAAACGTTTGTATGCCAAATAACAGGGTTTACATATTTGATACTACTCTCAGGGATGGCGAGCAAGTTCCGGGCTGTAAATTAAATACAAAAGAAAAGATCGAATTAGCGCTTCAATTGGAGGAATTGGGTGTTGACATTATTGAAGCCGGTTTTCCAATTTCAAGTCCCGGAGATTTTGAAAGCGTTAAACAGATCTCCGCAATAATTAAAGAAGCCCAGGTATGTGGCCTTAGCCGTGCCGTACAAAAAGATATTGAAGTAGCTGCCGAAGCATTGAAGCTTGCAAGAAATCCACGTATTCATACAGGAATCGGAACTTCTGATCTTCATATCAAAGCAAAATTCAATTCTACAAGAGAAGAGATTTTGGAAAGAGCCATTCAATGTGTGAAATGGGCCAGGAATTTTGTTGACAATGTTGAGTTCTATGCAGAAGATGCTGGTCGTACTGATAATGATTATCTCGCAAGAGTGGTTGAAGCAGTTATTAAAGCCGGTGCTACTACTGTAAATATTCCTGATACTACGGGTTATTGTTTACCTCATCAATATGGCGAAAAGATCGCTTACCTGAAAAACAATGTTCCCAATATTGATAAAGCCATAATTTCTTGTCATTGCCATAATGATCTTGGTTTGGCAACTGCCAATTCAATTTCTGGTGTTTTAAATGGTGCAAGGCAAATTGAATGTACAATCAATGGTCTTGGCGAAAGAGCTGGTAATACTTCTTTAGAAGAAGTAGTGATGATACTAAAACAACATTATACACTCGGTTATCATACTAATATCAAAACAGAATTATTGAATCCGGTTAGTCAATTAGTAGCCGATACAATGCGTATGCCAGTACAGGCAAATAAGGCGATAGTTGGTAGCAATGCATTTTCACATTCTTCAGGAATTCACCAGGATGGTTTTTTGAAAGATGCATTGTGTTATGAGATCATAAAACCAGAAGAAGTAGGTGCGGAAGGTTCTAAAATTGTTTTAACAGCAAGAAGCGGCAGAAGTGCATTAGCACATCGGTTCAGAAAACTAGGATACGAGTTTACAAGAAATGATATCGATAAATTATACGAGCAATTTGTAAAAGTTGCTGATTCAAAAAAAGAAGTTGAAGACAATGACCTGCTCTCAATGGCAAAACAATATAAGCCTGAAGCAGTAATTGCTTAATATTTTTCTCTTAAGCTCCCGACTTAGTCGGGTAAGCAGATAGTTTTGGTTTAAAGCGTGGCGTTTCTACGCCACGCAATTTTTTCAAAAGAAGAAAATGAGCAAAACATTATTTGATAAGATCTGGGAAAAACATGTTGTCAAAAAAATTGAGGACGGCCCAGTTGTTTTATATATTGACAAACATTTTATTCATGAAGTAACCAGCCCACAGGCATTTAATGGTTTGAATAAAAGAGGCATTAAAGTTTTTCGTCCGCAACAAACTGTTGCAACTGCCGACCACAACGTTCCTACTCTTAATCAGCATTTACCGATCAAAGAAGAACTTAGCCGAAAACAGGTTGACGCTTTAATAAAAAATTGCGCCGAGCATGGTGTAGAATTATATGGACTTGGACATCCCTTCCAGGGTATTGTTCATGTTATAGGACCTGAGTTGGGAATTACACAACCCGGAATGACGATCGTATGTGGCGACAGTCACACATCAACACATGGTGCTTTTGGAGCTATTGCTTTTGGAATTGGAACCAGTGAAGTGGAAATGGTTTTGGCAACGCAATGTTTATTGCAAACCAAACCAAAACTCATGCGGATAAATGTGGATGGGGAATTGAATAAAGGTGTGGTGAGTAAAGATATTGTGCTATATATACTTTCAAAAATTTCTGCAAGTGGTGCTACGGGTTATGCAGTTGAGTTTGCAGGCTCTGCTATCCGCAGTTTATCGATGGAAGCAAGAATGACCATTTGCAATATGAGTATTGAAATGGGTGCAAGGTGCGGCCTGATCGCTCCTGATGAGACAACTTTCAATTATATCAAAGGAAGGAAGTTTGCACCAATGGGTGAAGCATGGGATAAAGCAATAGCATATTGGAAAACTTTATTCAGTGATGGTAATGCAAGATTTGATAACGAGATATTTCTTGATGCCGATGATATACAACCAATGATCACTTATGGCACTAATCCGGGAATGGGCATTGGTGTCAATGATAATATCCCAACGACAGAAACAGTAAATGAAACGGATAAAAGTGGTCTATCAAAATCTCTTGCATACATGGGATTGACAGAAGGAACTCCGATCAAAGGTCAGAAAGTGGACTATGTGTTTATTGGTAGTTGCACCAATTCAAGGATTGAAGATCTGAGAATGGTGGCATCATTTGTAAAAGGAAAAAAGAAAGCTGATGATGTAGAAGTATGGGTGGTACCCGGAAGCAAGCAAGTGGAAAAGCAAGCGATCGAAGAAGGCATTGATAAGATTTTTGAAGAAGCAGGATTTATGTTGCGTCAACCAGGCTGCAGTGCATGTCTCGGTATGAATGAAGATAAAATCCCTGCTGGTAAATATTGTATCAGTACCAGCAACAGAAATTTTGAAGGGAGACAAGGACCTGGTGCAAGAACAATGCTTGCAAGTCCATTGACTGCTGCTGCTGCTGCGATCACAGGAGAAGTTTGTGATGTGAGAGAATTATTAGTAAATGAAATGGCTGAAGCAACAAATTAAAACATGGCGAAAAGCATAAACATAATTAGATCAACAGCTGTTCCGCTTAATATAGAAAATGTGGACACTGACCAGATCATTCCTGCACGTTTTTTAAAAGCAACAAGCAGGGATGGATTTGGAAAAAATCTTTTCCGTGACTGGAGATATGTTAATGATGATGAGAATCAACCGAAGCAAGATTTTGTTTTAAATGATAAAACATACAGTGGCAAAATTTTACTTGCAGGAAGGAATTTTGGTTGCGGCTCATCAAGAGAACATGCAGCATGGGCAATTAAAGATGCCGGATTTGATGTGGTTGTAAGCAGTTTCTTTGCTGATATTTTTAAAAACAACTCACTCAATAATTTTTTGTTGCCAGTAACAGTTAGCGAATCATTTCTTCAAAAAACTTTTGCAGCAGTTGAAAAAGATCCTTTAACTGAAGTAGAAGTAAACTTAGAAAAACAAACTATCAGCGTAGCTGGTGAAACAGAAAATTTCGAGATCAACAGTTATAAAAAAACTTGTTTGCTGAATGGATATGATGATATTGACTACTTGTTGAATTCCAAAAAAGAAATAGAAGAATTCGAAACCCTTGAAAAATAAACTTTGAACCATTAAACTACGATCGAAGATGAAAAAGAAAATAGCAGTATTAAATGGCGATGGTATCGGTCCCGAAGTGACCAAGCAATCCATCCGTGTGCTGGATGCAGTTGCAGAACGCTTTGGACATACATTTACTTATCATGAAGGTTTGATCGGTGCAGATGCAATTGATAAAACAGGAACCGCATTACCTTCTGAAACAATTGACACTTGCCTTGATTGTGATGCAGTTTTATTTGGTGCTGTCGGCCATCCAAAATATGACAATGACCCCAATGCAAAAGTGAGACCTGAGCAGGGAATATTGGGTATCAGAAAAGCGCTTCAATTATTTGCAAACATCCGACCTGTTACGACTTATCCAACTTTACAACATCTCTGCCCTATCAAACCCAAAAACATGGAAGGCGTTGATTTTATCATCTTCCGTGAATTGACAGGTGGTATTTATTTTGGCAAAAAACATACCGCCGAAGATGGAAGTTCTGCAAGTGATGAATGCTCCTATACTAAAGAAGAGATCGAAAGAATTTCCCGACTTGCATTTCAATATGCACAAAAAAGAAGAAATAAACTTACACTGGTTGATAAAGCCAATGTTCTCGATACTTCAAGACTCTGGAGAAAGACAGTTCAACAGATAGCAACGGAATATCCAGATGTAAAAGTTGATTACATGTTTGTTGATAATGCAGCAATGCAGATCATCCTGAATCCAAAACAGTTTGATGTGGTACTTACTGAAAACATGTTTGGAGATATTATAAGTGATGAAGCAAGTGTATTGAGTGGGTCACTCGGTATGTTGCCATCAGCATCCGTTGGAAATAAAACAGCTTTGTTTGAACCTATTCATGGTTCATATCCACAAGCTGCCGGAAAAGACATCGCCAACCCAACAGGTTCTGTACTGAGTACTGTAATGATGCTTGAGCATTTTGGTATGAAAGAAGAGGCTGCCGTTGTAAGAAGTGCCGTTGAATGGACATTGGAAAACAATTTCGTTACAAAAGATATTGATCCCGTGAACTTCTATTTCACTTCCACTATTGGTGAGCTTTTAGTTGATTATGTAAGTGGAAAGATCCCGGGTTCAATTAAGAAAGAGAATATTGAATTAAGAAAGTCGACCATTATATAGAACCACGATTAGCTTGATTACTACGGATTGTTAGGAAAATAGGAAGATTACTTATATCCTAATCATCCATCTCTAATCCTGAAAATCCTGGTTCTGACTTAATTTTTTGCTTGCCACAGTTCTTTTTTCAAAACGGCGGGTGTATATTTACAAAACATACATCCTCATGTTAAGGAATATAATAAATAATGTCATGACCAGTGTAGCCGCTATAATTATTGTGGTTGTCATTATTATTACTTCTACAGGAGGTGGTGCATGATAATAAATTAAAAAACTAATTATACAGCAACCCGCCTCTAAAAAGGCGGGTTGCTTTTTTTATCGCCTAAAACAAATCATATGGCATCATATTATAACAACGAGACGATCATTTACTGGAATGGTGAATTTGTAAAAGCTGCTGAAGCAAAAATGGATCTGTATAGCCAGAGTCTTCATTATGGCTATTCAGTATTTGAAGGTATTCGTTCCTACAAAACCGTAAATGGTGAAACAAAGATCTTCAAGGAAGTTGAACACTATGACAGGTTAAGAAGATCTGCGGAAGCATTAAACATGCCCTATCATTGGACAACCCAGGAATTGATCGATGCCACATATGAAATATTAAAGAGAAATGATCTGCAGGACGCTTATATACGTCCGGTTGTTTATGCTCCTACAAATATGAAATTTGATGTGAATGAAGAATCATTTATCGTAATTGAAGCATGGAAAATGCAACCATTCCTTGGTGAAAAATTATTAAGGGTAATGACTTCTTCATTTCAACGTCCGAATCCCAAAGGATTTAAAATTCATGCAAAGGCTGCTGGTCATTATGTAAACTCTATTCTTGCCAGCCAGGAAGCAAAAGCAAATGGTTATGATGAAGCACTGCTGCTTGATATGAATAACTATGTCGCCGAAGCACCAGGTGCAAATTTCTTTTATGAGAAAGATGGAAAACTATTGACTCCTGCATTAGGAAATATTTTACCTGGAATTACAAGGGCAACTATACTTGAATTATGTAATGAACTAAATATATCGGTTGAAGAAAAATTCTTCACTGTTGACGAATTGAAAAAAGCAGATGCTGCTTTTTTCTGTGGTACTGGAGCTGAAGTGATCGGTTTTGAAAGTTTGGATGATTACAAGTTTCCGTTGAAATGGAATGACAGTATTTCAAGAAAAATTCAGATAGCATATATGGATACAGTTGTTGAAAAAGATTTATTATCACTTAAGCACAGAAGCACTAAAAGGGAATTGGCATAATAAACAAAAGTTCTTTGTCTCTGGGTAAAAAAGAAAAACGATAAAACCCCGTAGGGGTTAAATATTTATAGAAAGGTTGAAATGAGTTTATTCAACTCCATACGGAGTTGAACGTTTTCAAATCACATTATCTATAAGTATTTGACTCCGATGGAGTCAAATAAAACAAAGTAACACCTTCTGAAATCCGGGGAAGATAAAAAGAAACGAAGGAAATAGGGTTCAATTCATGTTGAGTAGCGAACAGAACGTACAAGTGAGTGACACAACAGACGATGATAGTAGTACTAAATCTGATAATATAAAATAGAAATGAACGAACTAAATAAATATTCGAAAACAATTACACAAGATCCGACACAACCGGCGGCGCAGGCAATGTTGTATGGAATTGGATTGACGGAAGATGATATGAAGAAACCGCAGATCGGTGTGTGCAGTATGGGCTATGATGGTAATACATGTAACATGCACCTGAATGACCTGGCGAAAATAGTGAAACAGGGTGTGTGGGATAATGACATGGTGGGTTTGATCTTTAATACGATCGGCATTAGTGATGGGATCAGTAATGGCACTGATGGAATGAGATATTCATTAGTAAGTCGTGACCTTATCGCTGATTCAATTGAATCAGTAATGGGTGGCTTTTATTATGATGGTCTTATTGCGATACCAGGTTGTGATAAGAACATGCCGGGTTCTATCATTGCAATGGGAAGACTGGATCGTCCTTCGATAATGTTGTATGGAGGCACAATTGCAGCAGGACATTATAAGGGACAAGACTTAAATATAATATCTGCATTTGAAGCGTTGGGACAAAAAATTGCAGGCACTTTAAACCCTGAAGATTTTAAACAGATAGTTCAGCATTCATGTCCGGGAGCAGGTGCATGTGGTGGCATGTACACAGCAAATACAATGGCGTCTGCAATTGAAGCATTGGGAATGAGTTTACCTTTTTCTTCTTCTAATCCCGCATTAAGTGAAGACAAGAAAAAAGAATGTTTGAATGCCGGCAAAGCATTGAGGTTATTACTCGAAAAAAATATTCGTCCATCAGATATCATGACCCGCAAAGCATTTGAAAATGCGATCACCGTGATCATGATCCTGGGCGGCAGCACAAATGCAGTATTGCATTTGATCGCAATGGCAAGATCAGTTGGCGTTCCTTTATCTATTGATGATTTTCAAACCATCAGTGATAAGATACCCGTGTTAGCAGATTTCAAACCCTCTGGAAAATATCTTATGCAGGATCTTCACCAGCATGGTGGACTTCCGTCAGTAATGAAATATTTATTGTCGAAGGGATTGCTGCATGGCGATTGTTTGACAGTTACCGGTAAAACGGTTGCAGAAAATTTAGCAGGTGTTCCGGATCTTGATTTTAAGGCTCAGGACATTATTCATCCATTAGAACAACCGTTGAAAAGAACGGGACACCTGCAAATTCTGTATGGCAATCTTGCTGAGAAGGGAAGCGTTGCAAAAATCTCTGGTAAAGAAGGAGAAAAATTTGTTGGACCTGCAAGAGTGTTTGATGGAGAACAAAAATTAATTGCAGGAATACAAAGTGGTTTAGTGAAAGCAGGTGATGTAGTGGTAATAAAAAATGAAGGACCAAAAGGTGCACCGGGCATGCCTGAGATGTTGAAACCAACTTCAGCGATCATTGGCGCAGGTCTGGGAAAAAATGTTGCCTTGATCACCGACGGTCGTTTTAGCGGGGGGACTCATGGATTTGTTGTCGGCCATATTACACCTGAAGCACATGAAGGCGGATTGATCGGATTTGTACATGATAACGATGTTATTGAAATTGATGTAACAAAAAACACGATCAATTTAAAAGTGAGTGATGAAGAAATAAAGAAGAGAAAGGCTAACTGGAAACAACCAGAATTGAAAGAGAAAAGAGGTGTGCTATATAAATATGCACGATTCGTGAAAGATGCAAGTGAAGGATGTGTAACTGATGAAGCATAAAGAATAGAAATGACCAAACAATATTTTTTAGAAGTAGCGGATTATAATATTTGGGCAAATGATATTGTTCTGTCATGGATAAATAATATCACGGATGAGCAATGGAAAAAACATGTGGTAAGCAGTTTTAACAGTATAGCAGAAACAGTATTGCATATTACAAGTGCGGAAACGATATGGCTGGAAAGATTGAATAAAGCAGAATCGCCTGTATGGTTGCAATCAGTTTTTAAAGGAACACGAAATGAAATGCTCGGGTTATGGAAAAATGCTTCGACAGAATTGAAAAAATTTGTTGAAGGTTTTAACGAAGAAGCACTAATGGATAAACTAGTATTTAAAAGATTAAATGGTGACAGGTATGAGTTGCCACATTACCAGGTCTTTGCTCATATATTCAATCACTCTACCTATCACCGTGGTCAGTTGGTTACAATGCTAAGACAAGTAGGATTTACCGATGTTGGTTCAACAGATAAGTTAGGTTTTTACAGAAAATAAATTATTTATTATGGACACACTTGAATTAACCAAAGAAAAGAAAACAAAAGCAGCTACTGAAAGCATTTCAGGTAGCGAAGCAGTATTAAGAGCTTTTGTTGCCGAAGGTGTTGAAACCATCTTTGGTTATCCCGGCGGCGCTATCATGCCGATCTATGATGCATTGTATGATTACAATGAAAAGCTTACACATATATTGGTAAGGCATGAGCAGGGAGCTATCCATGCAGCACAGGGTTTTGCAAGAGTGAGTGGAAGAACTGGTGTTGTGTTTGCAACCAGTGGTCCCGGTGCTACAAATCTTGTAACAGGATTAGCCGATGCAATGATCGACTCCACTCCTGTTGTATGTATAACGGGACAAGTGTTTGCTCATTTGCTTGGAACTGATGCATTCCAGGAAACAGATGTAATAAATATTACAACTCCTGTTACCAAATGGAATTACCAGGTAACTGATGCGACTGAAATTCCGCATGTATTGGCAAAGGCATTTTATATTGCAGGTAGCGGAAGACCAGGTCCTGTCTTAATTGATATTACTAAAAATGCGCAATTGCAAATGTTCGATTTCAATGGATATGAAAAGTGTGAGCATATAAGAAGCTATCGTCCTAAGCCTATTGTACGCAAAGAATATATTGAACAAGCAGCGAAGCTGATAAATGAAGCTGAAAAACCATTTGTGATCTTTGGACAAGGTGTAATACTTGGAAAAGCAGAAAAAGAATTTCAAAAATTTATTGAGAAAGCAGGCATTCCTGCTGCATGGACGATCATGGGTATGAGTGCAATTCCAACCAACCATCCACTCGGAGTCGGAATGCTTGGTATGCATGGAAACTATGGCCCAAATCTTTTGACGAACGAATGTGATGTATTGATCGCAATCGGAATGCGTTTCGATGACCGTGTTACTGGTCGTCTCGATAAATATGCAAAGCAGGCAAAGGTTATTCATCTTGACATTGATCCATCTGAAATAGATAAGAATGTTAAAGCGACTGTACCAGTGTGGGGTGATTGTAAAGAAACGTTACCATTATTAACTGAACTGGTTCAACAGAAAGTTTATCCTCAATGGTTACAAAAGTTCAATGATTGCATGAAGAAAGAGCAGGAAAAATGTATCAAGGCAGAAATGAATCCTGATACAGAAGTGCTGACCATGGGAGAAATAATTACTGCGATCAATGAATTAACAAAAGGAGATGCAGTGATCGTAACTGATGTTGGTCAGCACCAGATGGTAGCATGTCGTTATGCAGAATATAATTCAAGCAAGAGTAATATCACAAGTGGCGGATTAGGAACAATGGGCTTTGCATTGCCTGCAGCAATTGGCGCCAGCTACGGTGCTCCGGACAGAACAGTTATTGCGATCATTGGTGATGGTGGTATTCAAATGACGATACAGGAATTAGGAACTATTATGCAATTCAATCCAACTGTAAAGATCATTATCCTAAATAATAAATTTTTAGGAATGGTTCGCCAGTGGCAGGAATTGTTTCATAAGAACCGTTATTCATTTGTGGATATACAGAGCCCGGATTTTGTAATGGTTGCAAAAGGTTATGGCATTGAAGGAAAAAGTATTTGTAAGAGAGAAGATGTGAAAAGCGCATTGAAAGAAATGCTGGATCACAACGGAAGTTATTTGCTGGAAGTAATAGTGGGTAAAGAAAATAATGTATTTCCAATGGTGCCGCAAGGTCGTGGTGTATCTGAGGTTGTATTGAGTAAAGACGAGATATAAATTTCCTGTATGGATGATAAAAAAATTACTGGAATTCCGGAGGAATACGAAGCAATAAAGGAAGCTACTGTTGAATTGCAGTTTAATATGGCTTCTGATCTATATACCGGGAGTTTATTAAAAACACTGGCAGCTTCAAAACCATCGGGCAGGTTTCTTGAATTAGGCGCCGGTACAGGACTGGCAACAGCCTGGATAGTTTCAGGGATGGATGAGAAAAGTTCTTTGATCGCAATTGAAAACAATGAAATATTGATCGGTGTTGCAAATAAAAATATTGTTGACAGTAGAGTTGAATTTATGCTGGCAGATGCTTACGACTGGATCAGGGAATATAAAGGAGAGAAATTTGATTTCATTTTCGCAGATGCAATGCCGGGTAAATACGATCTGTTTGATGAAACAATTGCAATGCTAAACAGTGGAGGCTTATATATTATTGATGACATGCTTCCGCAACCAAACTGGCCGTTTGGACATGATGAAAAAGTAAGATCGTTCATAAGCGGTTTAGAAAGCAGGGATGATCTGTTGATGACAAAAATGAATTGGTCAACAGGAATTATTATTATCACTAAAAAGTAAAATGACTAACATTATAAACGAATTTTTTAAACATTTTTATGAATAAGCAGGAATACACAATAACAGTTTACACAGAAAACCAAATTGGTTTACTGAACCGTATAGCTATTATCTTTTCAAGAAGAAAGATAAATGTGGAAAGCTTAAATACTTCGCCAAGCGAGATCGAAAGCGTGCATCGCTTTACGATCGTCATTAATGAAGTGGAAGAAGTAGTACGTAAACTATGCCGTCAAATTGAAAAACAAGTAGAAGTATTAAAAGCGTATTATAACACCAATGAAGAAATCATCTGGCAGGAACTGGCCCTATACAAAGTGCCCACTGAGATCATTGCCGAAGAAGTAAAAGTAGAACGATTGCTAAGTAAGTTTGGCGCAAAGGCCGTGGTTATAAGAAAAGATTATACCGTATTTGAAGTAAGTGGTCAGCGGGAAGAAACCGATTCATTCATTAAAGTTTTAGAACCTTATGGATTAATTGAATTTGTAAGAAGTGCAAGAGTGGCTATCATAAAAGACAGTGACGGCTTTCATAAAAAATTAAAATCATTTGAATACAAAGAGCCGGGTGAGGATGTGGTAGAGAATGAATTTTTGAGTGAGAATGAGAAAGTGTTTAGTATGTAGAGAATTGTCCGAAAGTCGGGAAAGACGGGAAGTCAGAAAGAATCTTCCCGATAATTTGAAATTATCCTTCGGACTTTCGGACTTACCGACTTCCGGTCTTAATAACAAAAACAAATTTTTAAAAGTTTAAATCAAATACAATGGCAAAATTAAATTTCGGCGGCACAACAGAAAACGTTGTAACCCGTGAAGAATTTCCCCTGGCAAAAGCACAGGAAGTATTAAAGAGCGAAACTGTAGCGGTAATTGGTTATGGCGTGCAAGGTCCTGGCCAGGCATTGAATCAAAAAGATAATGGTATCAATGTGATCGTTGGTCAACGTAAAAATTCTAAGACATGGGATAAAGCGGTACGTGATGGTTTTGTGCCCGGCGAAACATTGTTTGAAATTGAAGAAGCACTGCAACGTGGTACTATTATATGTTACCTCTTGAGTGATGCAGCACAAATTGCTTTATGGCCAACTGTAAAAAAACATTTAACTCCAGGCAAGGCATTATATTTTTCTCATGGGTTTGGTATCACGTTCAATGAACAAACCAATATTATTCCTCCAAAAGATGTAGATGTATTCTTAGTGGCGCCTAAAGGTTCAGGAACTTCTCTTCGCAGAATGTTCTTACAAGGTCGCGGCTTGAATAGTTCTTACGCCATTTTCCAGGATGCAACGGGTAAAGCATTTGACAGGGTGATCGCACTCGGTATTGCTGTTGGCAGTGGTTATTTATTTGAAACAGATTTCAAAAAAGAAGTTTACTCTGATCTGACTGGCGAAAGAGGAACATTGATGGGTGCAATACAAGGAATTTTTGCTGCGCAGTACCAGGTATTGCGTGATAAAGGCCACTCTCCTTCTGAAGCATTTAATGAAACAGTTGAAGAATTAACACAATCATTGATGCCATTAGTTGCTGAGAATGGAATGGATTGGATGTACGCCAACTGTTCAACAACTGCACAACGTGGCGCATTGGATTGGTGGAAAAAATTCCGTGATGCGACGGCACCTGTATTTAAAGAACTATATGAAAGTGTTGCAGCGGGCAAAGAAAGTCAACGTTCAATTGATAGCAACAGTAAAGCTGATTACAGGGAAAAGCTTGAAGAAGAATTAAAAGAATTACGTGAAAGTGAATTATGGCAGGCAGGCAAAACTGTTCGTTCATTGCGTCCGGAAAATCAGCCGGCAAAAACAGAAAAGAAAAAAGCTGAACCAGTAGTATAAATACACCATTAGAAAATTGAAATGGAAAAAGTAATCTCAAATAAAGGAAATCTTCAAGGCCCTCCGCCATATGGCGGAGCGGCTGGGTTAGATTTTGCTGGCGCAGCCTTACGATTGAAAAAGATCGTAACAAAAACTCCTTTGCAACGCAGCACCCATCTTTCAAAAAAATATGATTGTAATGTTTTTTTGAAACGGGAAGATCTGCAGGTAGTAAGAAGTTATAAACTACGCGGCGCTTATAACATGATGAGCAGCCTGCCAAAGGAACAATTGGATAGAGGGGTTGTTTGTGCCAGCGCAGGAAATCATGCACAGGGATTTGCATTCAGTTGCAAAAAACTAAATGCAAAAGGTGTTGTCTTCATGCCGACCATCACTCCTAATCAGAAAGTGAAACAAACACAAATGCATGGCGATGGTAACGTGGAAATAAAACTGGTTGGTGATACATTTGATGATTGTGCCATTATCGCAAAAAAATATACAGAAGATAATGGCATGGTCTTCATTCCTCCTTTTGATGATCACAGGATCATTGAAGGCCAGGGAACCGTTGGAGTTGAGATCCTGGAAGACTTAAACTATGTAGATTATTTATTTCTCCCGATCGGCGGTGGTGGATTATGTGCAGGTGTTGGTTCTTATTTCAAAACTTACTCTCCAAAAACAAAGATCATAGGACTGGAGCCTGAAGGTGCACCGGCAATGTATGAAGCATTAAAGAAAGGTTCACCTGTTACACTCGATAACATCGACCGTTTTGTTGATGGTGCTGCTGTAAAAAGAGTTGGTGATATTACTTTTCCTATTTGCAAAGAAGTATTGGATGACATGCATCTTATATCCGAAGGAAAAGTTTGTTCAACCATTTTAAAATTATATAATGAAGATGCGATCGTGGTTGAACCAGCAGGTGCATTATCTATTGCTGCATTGGATGATTTTGCCAATGAAATAAGATACAAAACTGTGGTATGTATTGTCAGCGGAAGTAATAATGATATAGATCGTATGCAGGAGATCAAAGAAAGAAGCCTGCAATATGAAGGGCTTAAACATTATTTCCTGATCAACTTTGCACAACGTCCCGGCGCTTTAAAAGAATTTGTAAACAATGTTCTTGGACCTACTGATGATATTACACGGTTTGAGTACATGCAAAAGAATAATAAGGAAGCAGGACCGGCATTGGTTGGTATAGAATTGAAGAGCCGCGAAGATTACGATGCTCTCGTAAATAATCTGAATAAATATCATATTGGATATACTGAATTGAGTAAGGATAATACGTTGTTCAGTTATCTTGTTTAAAATTTCATAACTGATTTTTAATTAGTTTTGCCCCGCTAACAGCGGGGCTTTTTATTTAAAAATATAAAGATGTCAAAAGTAAAAGTTGGTTTAGTGCAGATGAGTTGTTCGAACAATAAAGAGGCGAATTTGCAAAAGGCTATAGAAAAAGTAAAAGAAGCTGCTGCAAAGGGTGCTCAGATCGTTTGCTTGCAGGAATTGTTTACTTCGCTTTATTTCTGCGATGTAGAAGATTATGAAAATTTCAAATTGGCTGAACCCATACCTGGCCCTTCATCAGATGCTTTGAGCAAGCTGGCAAAAGAATTAAATGTCGTGATCATTGCATCACTCTTTGAAAAAAGAGCTCAGGGTATTTATCATAACACAACTGCGGTGCTAGATGCAGATGGTTCTTATCTCGGCAAATACAGGAAGATGCACATACCTGATGATCCTGCTTACTATGAAAAATTCTATTTTACTCCCGGTGACCTTGGCTATAAAGTTTTTAAAACAAAATATGCAACTTTTGGCGTGTTGATATGCTGGGATCAATGGTATCCTGAAGCTGCAAGAATTACTTCATTGATGGGTGCTGAAATTTTATTTTATCCAACGGCTATTGGTTGGGCTACTTCTCAAGATGAAGCGACAAATACAGAGCAATACAATGCATGGCAAACTATCCAAAGAAGTCATGCTGTAGCAAATGCAGTACATGTTGTGAGTGTGAATCGTGTTGGTTTGGAACAAGACGGTGCTATGAAATTTTGGGGTGGCTCATTCGTTAGTAACCCTTTTGGTACTTTAATATATAAAGCATCTCATGATAAAGAAGAAGTATCTGTAGTAGAAATTGATACTGAAAAAACAGATTTCTTCAGAACACACTGGCCATTCCTGAGAGACAGAAGAATCGATTCTTATCAACCCATTACTCAAAGATTTATTGATGAAGAATAGTCGGGAAGACGGAAAGTCCGGAAGTCGGAAAGACAAAACAAAAACATAACAGACTTTCCGTCTTACGGACTTTCGGACTACAGATAATAGTTAAGGTTCTGAAGTAGGAATAATATTCTTAACCTTAAAATTTTGAATTATGGCTTTCAAATTTGAAAAATTAATTGTTTGGCAAAAATCTCTTGATCTTTCGGATGAAGTGAATCAGCTTACAAAAACATTCCCTAAAGATGAGATCTATGTTTTGGCATCACAAATAAAAAGAGCTGCCGATTCAGTTTCATTAAATATCGCTGAAGGCTCAACGGGACAGTCTAATCCGGAATTTGGTAGATTTCTTGGAATTGCTTTACGTTCAAATATTGAAGTTGTGAGTTGTTTATAATTTAGCGCAAAGAAGAGGTTATATAGCAAAAGACAAGTTTGAAAAAATATACAAAATGTGCGAAGAAATACTTGTAATGATAAATTCATTACGCAAGTCATTAAAATAAAAACCAATCAAATTGGAGAAAAAAAATCTTTCGGACTTACCGTCTTCCGGACTTCCGGACTTACGAACACCCAAAGACCTCGGTTATTATTTCCCCGCTGAATTTGCTCCACATGTTGCTACATGGCTAAGCTGGCCACACAAGGAAGCATCATGGCCGGGAAAAATTCATACCATTTATCCTTATTATAGTCGCTTTGTAAAATATTTAGCGCAGAGTGAAAAGGTGCGCATCAATGTGAATGATGAAGCAATGAAAGCCTTTGGAATAAGCTGTTTACAAAAGGAAGATGTGGATCTAACTCAAGTAGAATTTTTCTTTCACCCAACTAACGATGCATGGTGTCGTGATCATGGCCCTGCATTTTTAATAAATCCCAAAGCTGATATAAAAAAAGTGATTGTCGATTGGAATTATAATGCCTGGGGCGGAAAATATTTACCCTGTGACCTGGATGATATTATACCAACTAAAATTGGACAGCATTATGATATTCCTGTTTATCATCCGGGAATTATCATGGAAGGTGGTTCAGTTGATTTTAATGGAAAGGGAACTGTAATTACTTCAAAACTTTGTTTATTAAATCAAAATCGTAATCCTCATTTAAATCAAAAACAGATCGAAGAATATTTATACCACTATTACGGGCAGGAGCAAGTGCTTTGGGTGGATGAAGGAATCGTAGGTGATGACACTGACGGCCATATTGATGACACAGTTCGTTTCGTAAATGAGGATACTGTAATTACCGTGATAGAAGAAAATGTGAACGATGAAAATCATGCATTGCTTGAAAAAAATCTCAAACAACTTAAAGCAATGCGCTTGCTGAATGGCAAGCAATTAAACATTGTTGAGCTCCCAATGCCCGATCATTTGGAATACGAAGGTCAGCGTCTTCCATGCAGCTATGCCAATTTTTTTATTTGCAATAAATACGTAATTGTTCCTATCTTTAATTCTGAAAAAGATGACCGGGCATTGCAAATAATTTCTGAATGTTTTTCTGGGCGAGAAGTTATCGGCATTGACTCCACTGAAATTATCTGGGGCTTAGGAAGTTTTCATTGTTTAAGCCAACAGGAACCTGCAAGTTGAAACCTACTACTACTGATTAGTGTCATAATAATCATCGTAATGATTATTGATTTGTACCCCGTACTTTGTTGTTATTGGTTATTGTAATATTTTGAATGACTTTAAATTTGAACTTATCCGTCAATTTAAATAAAAGATAGGTTACTAATCTCCTAACATTAAACATTAAACATTAAATCACTTGTTTATGAAATCGAAAATTTTATTATTATTTATTACAACGTGCAGTTTTATTGCCGTCAATGCACAAAACGATTCATTACCACAAAAAAGCCTTGAAGTCTATGGTTTCGCCATGGTGGATATGGGTTACAATTTTGATCAGATTGACCCGAGATGGTTCGACGCGTTAAGAATAAACCGCCTGCCCAAATACAAAGACCAGTTTGCACCGAATGGAACATGGTTCTTTGGAGTAAGACAAACACGTTTTGGTGTAGCAGGCTACACACCTACAAAAATGGGTGATCTGACTGTAAGGTTCGAGTTTGATATGTTTGGTACCGGTTCAGATGAAGGACAAACCACTATGCGGTTGCGCTATGCTTATGGCCAATTAGGAAAATTTCTTGCCGGTCAGGCCACTTCGCCCTTTATGGATGCTGATGTATGGCCGAACACAGTTGAATACTGGGGTCCTAGTGGTATGGTGTATTACAGGAATGTACAAGTTCGGTTTATGCCGATAAATGATGCTGATAAAGAATTATGGATTGCCCTGGAACGTCCGGGTGCCGGCGCAGACAAGGGCACAATTTCGATCCCTGAACTTCCAGCACTGGACAGTGTAAAAGCTAAACTTTCCGCTCCTGATGTTTCTGCCCATTTTAAAAAACGGGGTAAATGGGGTAGCGTTCAATTGGCAGGTATCTTTCGCCCATTGAAATGGGTAGATACCCGCGTTAATAAAGGCGGCACTGATCTCAGTGGAAGCGCTACGGGATGGGGAGCCCATTTGAGTGCGGCGATCAATTTAACAAAGAACACAGTATTCAGAGGTAACATTGTGTATGGCGAAGGCATTGAAAATTATATGCAGGATGCGCCTAATGACGTCGGCACTGTTGTTACCGGTGTTCCATCCAAACCTATTGATGGTAAAGCCTTGCCGGTTACCGGGATAATGGCATGGATCGATCATAACTGGAATCCCACCTGGTGGACATCTCTTGGTTACTCAAGTGTTTCTATAGAGAACACAGCAACTGCCGCACACACCACGTCTTATAAATACGGTCAGTATGCCTCGCTCACTATTGGTACTACTCCAGTCAAAAATACTATGGCTGCGGTTGAATTTCAGTGGGGCCAGCGGGAAGGAGAAGATGGTTTTAAAGCACCTTGTACGAAGATCCAGTTCTCTTTCAAATATAATTTCTCAACTACATTCTTCAAGGCAAAAGGCGGGCAGAATTAGTTCTTGAAACAACCATTTTAAAAAAATAAAAACTTAGAAATATGAAATCGAAAAGTTCCCGCGCAGCATTGCGGATAATTTTCCTTCTTACTCTTTGCGCATTTATTGCAATGCCTGCATTAAAAGCACAAACCAAAGAGCAAATAGAAAAAGCATTAAATGAGGCATATGAAAAATTCAAGAATCTGAAAGAAGGAAAAAATGCAGATTATATAAAAGAGTTGGCCAGTGTAGATCCAAACATTTATGGAATTGCTATCGTAACAACAGATGGCCAGGTATATACAAAAGGCGATCTGAAAAGCGCCGTATCAATTCAGTCTATTTCCAAAGTGTTTACAATGGCTAAAGTAATTGAAGAAAATAATCCAAAATTTATAATGGATAAAATTGGAGTAGACGCGACAGGTATGAGATTTAATTCGATCGTTGCGGTGGAAATGCAGAAAGGAAAAGAAATTAACCCATTGGTAAACCCGGGAGCTATCGCATCAACCAGTCTTATAAAAGGAGCAGACTCTGCAGCTAAATGGAAAAGCATTCTCCAGGTTCACAGTGATTTTGCAGGCAGGCAACTTTCTCTTGATATGCCCGTGTATATAAGCGAAGCCGGAGATAATCTTCGCAACCAGGCTATCGCCCATTTGCTTTTCGCTTACGGAAGAATGTATTTTGATCCTGTACAGGCCACCGATATCTATACCAAACAATGTGCTATCAGTGTGAATGCAAAAGATCTTGCTGAGATGGCGGGTACACTTGCCAATGGCGGAATAAACCCTGTTACCAAAAAAGTATGTGTATCTTCTGAAACAGTAAAATATGTTTTACCAGTAATGGCAACAGCAGGTTTATATGATGACTCAGGTCAGTGGCTCTATGCAACTGGAGCACCGGCTAAATCCGGAGTGGGTGGCGGTATCATTGCTGTAGTTCCCGGCAAATTTGGAATTGCAGTTATCTCTCCTCCATTAACACCTGCTGGAAATAGTGCAAAAGCAATTCAGACCATTAAATACATAATTGAACAATTAGGTGTGAATCCTTACCAGATCACTCCTAAAAAATAAAGCTACTAACATCAACACAAAAACAACCGGTCGCGATAATAAGGACCGGTTGTTTTCTACCTAAGCTACATTGACCTTTTTCAAAGGCATGTTCAGAGATCCTGTTAACAAAATAATTCCCTTGTTAGTTTTATATTGCATGGCATTAGCGTGGATCAATTTATATAACCTTAATATTATCATTAACTAGCTTATGAAAATTCAAACAGTTCCTAATTTTCGTACCATTATAATCAGTGCCCTGGTTTTATCACTAAGTATGATGTCTCATGCCCAGGAAAAGCCAGCTAATCTTGATGATGATACAACTACATATAATCGTTATAGGATCATGTTTGGCCATACAGTGGCCAAGTCGAAGTCCGGTGAAATTAATATCCGGCCGTATACCTATTTTCGTTATCTCAATCAAAGGGCGATTGATAAAACATATACAGATGGCTTCGGAAAAGTCCAAACAGTAGACCCCCGACAGGATATACAGTTACAAAAAGTAAGCATTTACTTTACTGGCTGGGCATTTGATCCGAAGTTTAATTACTTCTTATACGTATGGACCACCAATGCTTCCCAGGGGCAGGGTGCGCAGGTAGTTGTTGCAGGTAACCTTACATACAATTTTAGTAAGCATTTTAGACTTACAGGAGGTATCATGGCACTACCCGGTGTAAGAAGTACAGAAGGAAATTATCCCTTCTGGCTATCAGTTGATAACCGTATGATCGCTGATGAATATATGCGTCCGTCTTATACAAGTGGAATTCAAATCAGAGGCGAGATTGTAAAGAAACTTACCTACTCAGTCATGCTCGGAAACAATATGAGCACATTAGGAGTTGATGCCGGGCAAATTGATAACAAACTCAATACGATAGCAGGGGCGCTGGTTTTTTTACCTACTACAGGTGAGTATGGTATGTTCAATGGCTCTTATGGTGATTACGATCAGCACGAGAAGATAGCTACAAGGGTGGGTGTTCATTTCACCCAAAGTGATGAAACACGGCAAGGTCAGCCCGAAAATAGCAACTTTGAAAATGTATCATTACGGGTTTCTGACGGCAGTTCTATTTTCCTACCCAACTTATTTAACCCCGGAACACAGATCGATGAAGCCCGGGATCATATGTTTAGTGTAGATGCCGGTGCAAAACTTAAGGGCTTTGCACTTGAAGGAGAATATTATTGGAGAAGGATAGATAATTTCAAATTAATAGGCTCTCCCATGGCTTTGAATAAACTTAACGATGAAGGACTTCAACTATTAGCTTCTGCAATGGTTGTTCCCAAAAAGCTCCAGCTTTACACAACGTATTCTACCATATTTGGACAATATGGTGATCCAACGGAAGTAAGATTGGGTTTCAATTTCTTTCCGTTTAAAAAAACAATTTCAACCCGTTTGAACGGCCAGGTTATATTCATGAATAAGAGCCCTGTTGGCGGCTTGGCATATCCGTATGCTGTGGGAGCAAATGGAACGATTTTTAATCTTGATCTGGAACTTAATTTTTAATTGTCGACGATCATTTCGACTTTCGGTAACGAAAGAGAACGACAATAAGTTCTGTTCAAAAAAATTAATATCATGAAACAGATCTGCTTTAAAAGAAACAACACTTATACTTCAGTAAAATTATTTACTGCTAAAGCAATTATTACTCCCGTGTTTTTTTTGCTACTGTTTTCAAATAAAGGTTTTTCACAGGGAAGTAAAGATTCGGTGTTGCTTAATGACTCTCATTTCCATTTGACAAACTATGTACAGGAAGGAACAGACATTCACAAGTTTCTTGAAATAATGGGAAACAAAGTTGGACGTGTTGCATTATTCGGCATTCCACTTCAGCAAATGTGGAACTATAATAACAGCGGTAACTTTGCACCTACTTATTACCTGGCTAGTGATGATCCTCTTTATTATTATTCTTTCACCGATGCCTATATAGCGATAGCTTACAAATCGCTTACAAAAGAAGAACAAGCAAGATTTGATCCGATGATCACCGGTTTCAATCCTGCTGATATGTATGCAACCGATCATATTAAAAGAGTATTGACAACATTTCCCGGAGTATTTACAGGCATTGGCGAATTTTCCATTCATAAAGAATTTGTTTCATCAAAGGTTGCAGGCCCTGTTGCTACATTAAATAACCCTGCACTTGATCGCATACTTGATTTCTGTGCTGAATCAGGATTGCTTGTTATCCTGCATAATGATATCAATATGCCATTTCCAAAATCAGGACAGGAGAACTGGGATATTGAACAGATCAAAGCCTTGTTTGCAAGACATCGTAATACACCAATCATATGGGCACATTGCGGAGTAGGAAGAATTGTTCGTCCTATAAAAGATCAAATGGCAATGCTGGATAAAGCACTTGCCAATCCGCAATCTGGCAATATTTATATTGATATTTCATGGACAGAAGTAGCCAAGTATGTAACTGAAACACCTGAAGCAACAGCAAATACAGCAGCGGTTATTAATAAATATCCAGATCGTTTTTTAATGGGCACTGATGAAGTAGCGCCGTCTGACCAGGCATCTTATCTGAAGATATTGGGTATGTATAAGCCATTATTTGATAAACTTACACCTGAAGCAAAACAAAAATTATTGAAAGGTAACTATGAGCGGTTGTTTGATGCTGCAAGACTAAAAGTAAGAGCCTGGGAAAAAGCTCATGTAAATGATCCAAAAAAGATCCCACCATCAACTCCGTCTTCAGGTATTGAAAAAAATTAAAAAGATCTTTTCGAATTAATAAAGACGAATATGTAACACTTAGTAAAGACCAGGTGTAAAAGATCTTTAATGCAATAAACCTTATCTATGAATAAATCTGCATTGAAAAAAGTGTATACCGCAAAATTGATAGCGGTAAACTTTATTTGCATGGTTTTATTTCTTAGTGAAACCAAAGCGCAACAATTCAACTCTGACAGCTGGATATCAAAAGCTCATGGTACCATAACCCTGATCCCAACTTATGGGCAAAGAAATTCAATGCTGATGAACACTTATTCTCTTTTTCCTAAATGGGAATTCACCATGGCTGCTTATTTATACAATGACGATGGTGATCAAACCACCGATGATGGATATTCAACGTCCTTCTATGTGAAGTATATGTTTTATGAAAATAAAACAAAGACGGGTGGAGCAGCCGTTAAAGCCGGTACCGGTATGTTTCCGGGTACGCTTGATGGCGAAGACAGGAGTAAAGATGCATTTCAAACCTATTGGATGAATGCACCGATAACCTTTCCATTTATGAAAAACAGGTTGCAATGGGATGTTATGCCGGGAGCAAGTATGACCAGGCACTATGGAGTAGATGAGAAAACTGCTTATGCATTTACTTATTCTACCCGTGTGGCATGGTATCCATGGAATGAGAAGGGATCGATCGTTGCAGAAATTTTTGGTTCCATGGGAGAAAATAAATCTGTTCCGGAATACAAATTTGGATGGCGTTGGGAACCGAGTCAATATGCTGTTTTTGCGCTGACCTATGGAAATGAAATTAACGGTAATAATGGCGCGGGGTTTGAATTCGGCGTCATGCTTTTCACACCACCATTTGCATGTCTTGGTGGATGTAATACCGAAAAAAAAGCTAAGAAGAAAAAATCACAACCAGCTTTGTAAGTCATTTGAAAAAGACATGCAAAAACAAGTGCCGAACATCAGAATTAGGAAACACAATTATTAATAAAAAGATTTTGGAGCAATCCAAGTATTTTATTTACCTTAACATTATAGATCAACCCTACTTATCCAATCTCCTTTCCCTCCCATGAAAACAGCGTATATAAACCAAAATCAGGAAACTTATTTGAATAGCTTAGGCTATTTGGCTTGAATTGATGAAACCCTGCTGAGCCTATACAAAAGCGAAAAGCATGTCTTTAGCTTTTTAGCTTTGATCAGCAACCCTGCCTGAACCTCTACAAGAAACGAAAATATGATTTTAGCCATATGGCTATGATCAACAACCTTGCAATAGACTTTGCATAAAATAAAAATATTGAAGTGTACAACTAAAATATTGTTACCCACGACTACAAAATACTGTAATCCACGACTAATAATTATGAGCTCTTCGTCAATTAAAAAAAATTAAAAACACTTGGTGATATTTCTCATTGGTAGAAATTTTCACTAAACCATTAATCAAAAATTAAAAAATCATGAAAAAGTTAGTTTCACTTTTAGCGTTTGTTATCATCATCGCACAAGTCAATGCACAATTACCAAGAGTTATCATTTTAGCAACCGGGGGAACAATTGCAGGAGCAGGTGCCTCAGCTGACAGAGCCGGTTATACAGCAGGAAAAATTCCTATTGACGATCTTATTGGTACCATACCATCAGTAAAAAAAATTGCCACGATAACAGGAGAACAAGTTGCATCTGTAGGCAGCCAGGATATGACAGTTGATATATGGAAAAAACTTACAGTTCGTATCAATGAAATTGCTAAGAATAAGGAAGCGGAGGGTATTGTGATAACACATGGTACTGATACGCAGGAAGAGACCGCTTACTTTTTAGACCTGGCTCTTACGACCGATATACCGGTTGTACTCACCGGTTCTATGCGTCCGGCAACAGCCATCAGTGCCGACGGTCCAAAAAATCTGTATGATGCAATTACGGTAGCCATTAATCCTAAAAGTAAAGGACGCGGCGTATTGGTAAGCTTTAATGAAGGAATATTTGATGCAAGAGATGTTATGAAACTGAGCACGACAAAGACAAATGCTTTTGGATCTCCAAATACAGGTCCGGTTGGCCAGGCTTATGATGGAAGAGTAGAATTTTATTCAAGTTCTGACAGGGAGGTAAAGCCCAAAAGTCCAGTTGTAATTACAAAAGATACGAAACTACCAAGAGTGGATATTGTTTACATGTATGCTGACGCCCCATCTGACCAGATCGATATGCTCGTTGGCAAAAAAGTAGATGGTATTGTGATCGCAGGCGTTGGAAACGGCAACTTTAATAAAGCTTATATGGATGCAGTTAAGCGGGCAGTAGCAGCAGGTGTTATCATTTGCCGCGCAAGCCGTGCTCCTTCCGGCAGAGTTGTATTGCATGATGAAATAAATGATGATGAACTGGGCACTATTGTTTCTGATGATCTTACTCCTCAAAAAGCAAGGATATTATTGATGCTTGGACTGACAAAGACAAAAGATAAAAAACAGCTTCAGCAATTTTTCTTTAAATATTGATAAACGCTGATCTGATGTACTGAATTCAATTGCGCTCAGAATATATTCTGGGCGCAATTAATCTGTAACAAGTTTATTTATCCCGACCAAAAAATTAAAATAAAATGAAGAACATAAAATTTATTATGCTGCCTTTACTGATGCTTATTTGTTTTCAGTTTACAGAGGCACAAAAAACCCGTACAGAAAGTGATCTGCTTGGTAAAAAGGAAATTCCTTTTGATGCTTACTATGGAGTACAAACACTTCGGGCACTTGAAAATTTTCAAGTGAGTGGTGTAAAAACAAATTTTTATCCTGACTATGTACGGGCTTATGCCATGGTAAAGCTGGCTGCTGCCCGTGCCAATACGGAAGTAGGAAGAATGTCAAAAGAAAAATTGGATGCTATTGAGAAAGCATGCCAGGCAGTTATTGATGGAAAATATCATGACCAGTTTTTAACTGACTTATACCAGGGTGGTGCAGGTACATCAGCAAACATGAATTCCTGCGAAGTGCTCGCCAATATTGCTCTTGAAATGATGGGAAAGAAAAAAGGCGAATACCAATTCATAGAACCACATGATGATCTGAACATGGGTCAGTCAACTAACGACGTGTATCCTACTGCTATTCATGTTGCTTTGTTATTACATAATGATAAGGTGATTCAGCAAGCAAAGATGCTCTCCCAGTCGTTTCACAAAAAAGGAGATGAATTTAAAAGCCTGGTGAAGATGGGCCGTACCGAAGGTCAGGATGCAGTGCCGATGACACTTGGACAAGAATTTCATGGTTTTGGTAACCAGGTCGATGCAGCCATTGATATTCTCCGTAATACTGAAGCTTATTTATATGAAGAGAATATGGGAGCTACTGCTATTGGCACAGGACTTACAGCATCACCTGGCTATGCTGAAAAATGTGCAGTTCAACTTGCAAAAATTACAGGCAAGCCAATGCATTTGGCTAAAGATCTTATCGCTGCAACAAGCAGTATGCAGTCATTTGTTATGTACTCTTCTGCACTAAAAAATCTCGCAGTTACATTATCTAAGATCAGCAGCGATTTGATTTTCTTATGTTCAGGTCCACGAAACGGGATCTTCGAGATCAACTTACCTGCACTTCAACCAGGTTCGTCCATCATGCCAGGAAAAGTAAATCCTGTAATGCCCGAGTTGATGAACCAGATATGTTATAAAGTGATAGGTAACGACGCAACGGTCACTGTTGCATCAAGAGACGGTCTTCTGCAGTTAAATGCATACGAGCCTGTGGTCGCGGTCGCAATCATGGAATCACAAGCACTCTTTTTCAAAGCAATGCCTTTATTCGCAAAAAATTGTATAGATGGAATTACAGCAAATGAAAAAGTATTAAAACATTATTTAGAAACTACTATAGGAATTGTAACAGCTCTCAATCCTGTTCTTGGATATGAAAAAACAACAGAGTTGGCAAAAGAAGCACTCCAAAGCGGGAAAGGGATCCTTGAACTTATAAGGGAGAAAAAATTGCTGACTGAAGACCAGATCAAGAAGCTAATGGATCCAGCAGCGCTAACTGGACAGAAATAGAAATTATAAAACCATAAACCTTATAAAAAACAAACCCTTGAAATTAATTAAAAGCTATTTTAAAATTAAAATTACAAGGGGAACATTTGAAACGCTGCCACTGCTATGTTTGACCGTGGCAGCGTTTCTTTTGTTACCTTATCATTCTATTTGCCAGGAACCCACCCAAAAAGTTCCTGATGGCACGGAAGGATTGATCCTTGAGAAACGAAAGCCGGACTCAATATCAAAAAAGTTAGCGCCTAACGAATTCAATGGACCTTATTCAACATTTAGAATAGGACTTGGTTATATTGCTGATGCTTCCACGTATGCCCAGGACGATGTTTTTAAAAAACAAATGGATTCTGCGAACATCAATCTGGATCCAACTGTACAAACCAGGGATTTCCGCATACTGGGCAGTGGTGTGCTCACCAGGGTAAAAAGAACTATCGCATGGAAGTTCGCTTACATGTATGATGGTGATGACAAGGTATGGATGATGCGTGAAACCGGTGTTACTATAGGTATGCCAGAATTGAAAGGGCACATTTTCCTCGGCCGTACAAAAGAAGGTTTCTCCACGGTAAAAGTGATGAATGGCCACTCTCCCTGGGGATATGAAAGACAGATGGCAATAGATGTCATTCCCATTTTAGCGGATGGAATTAAATATTTTGGGTTTTTTCCTAAGTCAAAGATTTTCCTAAACCTCGGATATTACAACGATATCCTTTCAAAGGGCCAGGGCTTTTCAACTTTTTCATGGCAATATGTGTCACGTATTGGCTGGTTGCCGATCAACGATCCGGAAAAAAGACAAATACTTCATATTGCTGCCAACCTGCAATATGGAAAACCTCTTGATGGAAAGATGACGTTGAAGTCAAGACCTGAATCGAATAATACACCTCAGCTGATTAATACAGGTGCATTTGAAACTGATCATTCAACTCATATCGGGGGAGAGATATACTACAATAACAATCGTTTTACTATCGGCTCTGAAGTTGTTACGCATCATTTTTATAGTGACAAAGGTGATCATAGATTCTCTGGTGGTAATATAATGATCGCCTACTCCATTACAGGTAGTACACGTCCTTATAGAACAGAAGGGAATATTTTTGGATTCTTGCCTGTAAAAAAATCAGCATTCAAAGGAGGATTAGGAGAAATTGAAGCTGTAGTTTTTGCTTCTACACTTAACTTAAATGATGGAAATATAAAAGGAGGCCAGATGTGGCGGATCACTCCAATGGTCAACTGGTATATGACGAAAGTAATTCGGTTTGAACTTATTTATGGTTATGGTATCCTGGACAGGTATGGTATGAAAGGAAAAGTTCAATTCTTTGAAAGCCGTATTCAATTTACAATATAATTAGTGAGAACAACTTCACTCACAAACTAGTTTAATAAATTTCTTCTTCAATAATTCATAAATTCATAGATCAGTTTCTAAGTTCAAGTCACGTATAGCCTCCATTTAAAATGCTTCAAAATGAATGAACCAATTACGGTCGCAGATGAAAAAAAGAAAAGAAGAAAAGCGATCCTTTCTTTTTTAGGATCAGCAGTTGTTGCTTTAGCATTAACTTTTCTTATCAAAGAACCCCAATTCACCGACTCCCAATTATATGTTCTTTTTTTAATGTTCTTTGCTATCGGTTTATGGATAACTGAAGCCATCCCTCCTTTTGCAGTAAGCCTGTTCATAATTGCTTACCTGGTTTTTACTTTAGGTAATCCCAATCTTAATTCAGCTCCTCAAAAGATCGACAGGTATGTAAATACTTTTTCGAGCAGTATTATTTGGTTATTACTAGGAGGTTTTTTTATGGCTACCGCCATGACAAAGACAAAATTGGATCAAAAACTTTTAAGAGCTACACTGTTGCTTTCAGGAACCAAACCGAGGAATATCTTAATTGCCGTAATGTTCACAACCATGACAGCCTCCATGCTGATGTCAAATACTGCAACAGCCGCTATGGTAGTTGCGGCCGTTATGCCTTTGGTAACTTCTGTAGGTAAATCAGGTTTCAGTAAAGCTTTGCTATTAGGTATATCTATTGCGGCCACTGTGGGTGGAATGGGTACCATTATCGGGACTCCTCCAAATGCAATTGCTGCTGGTATATTAGAGAATTCAGGACATAAAATTGATTTTTTGAGCTGGATGAAATATGGAGTGCCGGTCGCAATAGCACTCACTGCGATCAGTTGTTTTGTTCTCTTAAAAGTATTTGTAAAAACAGCTACTCCGGTTTCGTTCGAGTTTTTGAACAAACAATCAAGTGAAAAGACAAAAGAACCAACTATTCAACGCAGGATCGTTATTGTTGTGATAATTGTTACAATATTGTTTTGGTTAACAACTTCTGTTCATGGAATTACTGTTGCTGCAATTTCTGCAATTCCAATTGTGGTGCTTACTCTTACAGGTGTTCTCGACAATGCCGATATAAAAAAATTGCCATGGGACACTCTTCTTTTGGTAGCCGGTGGATTATCACTTGGTGAAGCACTTCAATCCACAGGAATAATGGATCATTATGCAAATCAATTAAGGACATTGGATGTTACTACTACAGCTTTCATTTTTATCCTTTCCTATGCAACTATGATCTTTTCAAACATCATGAGTAACTCAGCTACAGCTACGGTGTTAATCCCATTGGGAATGGCTATTCTTATCGGCTTTGAATCACAGGTCGCCTTAGCTATTGGCCTTGCAACTTCTACAGCATTATTTCTTCCTGTATCCACACCTCCTAATGCGATTGTCTATAGCACGGGATTGCTGGAACAAAAGGATTTTAGAATCGGAGGTATTTTGATCGCAATACTTGGACCATTGCTGGCCGTTTTGTGGGTGTTATTCCTTAACAGGTAAATTCAAAAATCGACGCTGAAAGAAGCAATTAAGAAGTTATCATCGCAAATAATCTATAAATTATTCTTTAAAGCATCCGGGTTAACCAGATTGGGAATAAAGTTATTCTTATAAAATTCAATAATGTTTTCTGCTGCCATTCTTGACATCTCGTTCCTTGCTTCTATCGTTGCAGAACCAATATGTGGCAGGATACAAACATTTTCCATTTCTAAAAGTGGATTATCCATCTTCATTGGCTCTGGATTAGTAACATCAAGTCCCGCACCCCAGATTGTGCCGTTATTCAATGCATCAATAAGATCCTTTTCATTATGAATTCCTCCTCGTGCAGTATTTATAAAAATTGAGGTGGGTTTCATTTTGCTGAACGCATGTCTATCAAAAATTTCTTTGGTTTCTTTACTCATAACTGAATGAACGGAGATCACATCGCTTTGCTGTAACAATTCATCAAAACTTACATGTTTAGCACCATAAAGTTTTTCGGCATCTGGATTTGTTTTTCTGTTACAATAAATGATATTCATGTTGTAAGCTCCTTTGCAACGTCTCGCCATAGCCATACCGATACGGCCCAATCCGAAAATACCAAGGGTTTTATTATTGAACTCCATACCAAGGTGTGCATTTGGTTTGAAATAGGTCCACTCCCCTCTCAAAATTCCTTTGTGCATATAAAAGAATTTTCTTGCAACAGCGATCATTAATCCAAAAGCAATATCGGCTGTTGCTTCATTCATTGCCCCGGGAGCATAGCCGATAGGTATTCCAAGTTTTGTAGCAAGGGGGACATCGATATTATCATAACCCACAGCAAACTGCGAAATCATTTCAAGATGTGAACAGGCATTAATAAAATTTGTACCAATATTATCGGCGCTTACGCAAAGAATAACATTATGCTTTTTGCCCTCACCAATTAATTCTTCGTCAGTCATCGGCCATTCATGTGGCCATGCGGTAACAGAAAATCCTTCTTTACGCAGTATTTCAACACCAAGAACAGGAATTTTACGGGTGACTAAGACTTTTATTTCATCAAACTTTTGTTGCATTCTTTTACTTATCGATTCCCTGTCAAGGTAATTTTTTTATCAGGTGCTTTAAAACTGTCAAGCATATCGACCGATATTTTATCGCCCTCAAAATTAAAAGTCATGATCTCTGTATGCGGACTATCTATATACCTTAATTGCATTTGTAAAGTAGCAGATCCTTTCCATCTGTAACTTCCGGCTACCTGTGATGGCGGCAATCCTTCAAAGTGATTTTTTGCCCCTGCCACTAAAGATGGACCCAATAGCGTGGTTGTTCCCTGGATCCATTGCCCATTTCCGAAATTCAGGGTATACGAGCCCATGTTTGTTTTGATCGTAAGTGCAATGACAGTACTCTTTTGAGTAAAAGAAATTTTTTCTATCTTTTTTTCATTAGAATCTATCATAAAACTTTTTCCGGAAAAAGTTTTAAGGGAAATTATTTTAAAAGCACTATCAGGTTTTGCAGGCAATGGAAGTTTTAGTTGGGCTAATCGTTTTTTAAGAGCGGCAGCATCATTTTTGTTTAATGCTGATGAGTCAACTTGCATAGCGGGTAATAAATATTTCCAAACAAGATTTAATTCTCCCTGCATATCCATAGTTTCAGATGTAATAGCAATTACCGCATCTTCCTCTGGCAATACCAATGCATATTGTCCAAAAGCACCATCACCCCGAAAAGAATTATGACGGCTGCGCCAGAACTGGTAACAATAACCCTGCTTCCAGTCACTGGAATCTTTTTTGGCCTGCGAATCATAGGGAGCATTATCGATCTTAAAAGTTGTGGCTTCATCCGCCCATCCTTCTGGTAAAATTTGTTGATCGTTCCATTTTCCTTTTTGCAAATACAGTTGTGCAAATTTGGCAATGTCTTCAGTTTTTATTCTTAATCCCCAACCACCTGTATTAATTCCTGAAGGATCAGTTTCCCAATCCATTCCCACTATGCCCAATGGCTTAAATAAACGTGGCGTGAGATAATCAATTATTTTTTGGCCTGTTACTTTTTGCACAATAGCAGAAAGCATATAAGTAGCAGCAGAGTTATATAGGAACACGGCTCCCGGTTTATTAAGAACAGGAGTAGCAAAAAAAGATCTGATCCAATCATTGCTTACAACAACAGGGCCTGTAGGATCCGGATCTTGTCCCACAGACATCGATAATAGGTCTTTAATTTTTAAGTCGGATAAGAACGGAGTAATACTTGCTGGTAGCTTACCAGGAAAAAAAGAAATGACCTTATCGTTTACAGTTATCTTTTTTTCAGCAACAGCAAAACCAACCGCAGTAGAAGTAAAACTTTTACTAAGAGAATATAAAGTGTGTTTCAGATCAGGGCGATAAGGATTCCACCATCCTTCAGCAATTACTTTTCCATGGCGAAGGATCATGATACTATGCATTTCATGCTTTGTTGTTGAAAGAGCATCAAGAAAATCTATAATTCCTTTGGAAGAAACTCCTTCTGTTTCAGGTGTGCTTCGCGGAAGCTTAGTTGTTTGAGCACTTACCTTGGCTTTTTGAGAACTTACCTTGGTTGTTTGGGAACCTGGCTGAGCTCTTTGAGAATGTACCTGGAAACTTAAAAAAAGAAAAAGTAATGTAGTTATAAAAGAAGCTTTCCTGGTTGTCATTTTTAAAAAATTGTAGAGATGAAATAAATCCGCCTGTAATATGCCCTACAATTTAATGAAATAATGAAAAGGAGAAACACAAAAAGCCTGTGCTATAACAGGCAAATTATACAGGTAGTAAAATTGTTCAGGCTTTCTCTTCTCTTTCAACAGTAATGCTGCATTCACCGATCAATGCTGCCAATGCACCAACAGCCGCAAGCACTGGTGCAAATACTGCCCCTACTACACCAAGGCTTAAAGGAAAACTCATTAATTCCCTGCCATCTTTTTCATGAATGCTGATCTTCCTCACATTCCCTTCTTTCACCAATTCTTTTACTTTGTTCAGCACTTTTTCTCCCTGAACTTTGAAAGTTTCTTTTGTTATAGTTGCCATAATACGAGGATTTAAATAAATAGACTTAAAAATGATGCCAGATTGTAAAACCTTCTTTTTGGAAAGGCTTTTGCAGTACAGATTGAAATTTAAAGAGCTATGGCTTTACCAGCCAGTCAATCTGCGCAATTACAACACTTCTTCAACCATTCTAAATTTGAAGAATGTGGCGGATTAATTACTGATCTGGATGGCACCGCGATTCATGAATTCGAAGGCCATTACAGCATTCCCCAATCAGTTCAATTGGGTTTAGATAAAATTTACGATCTCGGAAGACCCATCGTTTTAAATACACTTCGATTTCCATTATCTGTTATCAGAACCTTTGGAAAGGAATGGTATAAAATTTCTAATGCGCCAATACCCACTGTTTTAATGAATGGAAGCCAACTGGGCTATATCATGCAAAACAATGAGGGTAATTTTCTCTACAACGAGATCGATGCTTTTCCCCTTGAACCAAAAGAAATAGCCGAAGTTTTGCAAATAGTTACCGGCTTTATAAAAAACAATGATCTCGATCTGCTTGTTTTTTATTACCCCCGTGATTGGGAACAGGGTGAAATAATATGGACACCACTTGCAGATAAAATTGAACCCGTACAAAAAAAATATCAGAGTGCATCGAAAGTATATTCTACTTCATTGGAAAATTTACAAACGGATCTGCATGCCCAGGAAATATGTATGATCTTTTTATTGATCGATATACCGCAAGACAGGCTCATGGCTTATCAGCACACAAAACGAAACAATTTTTTTACACATAAAGGAGTCGATAAAGATTTTGGAGCGCAACAAATAGCAACTCATTTAAAATTCGAACTGAAACATTCAATAGGTGCGGGTGATTCTGAAATGGATAGTTTTTTGCGTTCAGTAGGACTTGCTATTCATGTTGCCAATCCGCTTCTTTCGTATGAGGGTCTGCTGCCGCCTCTTAAAGTGAAAAATTCTTCGGAGTTTGGTGAAATACTTTTTGAATTAGCTGCTATGCAGCGAAATGTTATTGGATAAAATTTACTATGCCTGCATACACGCCATCACAAATAAAGTCGAAAACAGCCATGGCCAGAAAAGTGGTAAAACATCACTTTGGCAAGTCATTGCAAAAAATTGAATTTAAGCCAGCGGGTAAAACCAATTTTGTTTTTGATGTAACTACAAAGGAAGGAAACTTTATTGTTCGCATTGCCAATTCACGAGGCAAGCTCAATGATTTTATGAAAGAACAATGGGCCACACAAAAAGCGTTGAGGGTTGGTGTGCCCGTTCCTGAAATTTTAGAAGTCGGTCATGACATCATTCCTCTTCCTTATATGCTGCAACAAAAAATAGAAGGACAAGAAGCCATCAATCATCCGGACAGATTGAAGATCTTACAAAAGCTTGGAAAATATGCCCGCATGATCCATTCGGTTCCAACGACTGGTTTTGGGAAAGTGTTTGATTGGTCAAAAAATAAATTATCAAAGAAAAAAACATGGCTGGAATTTTTAGAAAAAGAATTACTGGTTGATGAAGGCTTAAAATTTCTGCACGACAATAACATCTTATCTAAAAAGAAAATAAACAGGCTCAGGGTTGAGTTTGGAAAATTAAAAAAATGGAGGATCACTCCTTGTTTAAATCACTGTGATCTTCGTTTGAAAAATGTAATTGTTAATGAAGCAGGAGAAATAAAAGCCATCCTTGATTGGGAAGACTGTTCTTCCAACTGTGCACCCTACTGGGATTTTTCTATTGCACTTCATGATCTTTCCATTGATGGAAAACAAAAATTTCTAGAAGGCTATGAACCGGATGTTGAAGAATTCAGCAGGAAGGCTTATGCACTCACGGTCTTTAACATCATTAATTATATTCCCGCATTACAAAGAATTATAGGAAAAAAAGACATGAACGGGTTAGCGTTATATAAACTACGCCTTGATGGTTCCCTGGATCTTTTCTCCATATAAAATTTCAAAAGAGTATAAGAAAGTTTGACGCTGATCTCCTCATATACTGTAAATTCATGCTGTCTAAAAATCGAGCTTCAATCAGCTTTGCTCCTTTATGAAAAAGAAATCGGCAATAGTGTTCGGCTTGTTATTACAGATCACATTTGTATTCGCACAGCAAAAAACGATAACACTTACAAAAGCTCAACTGCAAAATAAAATTAAAGGCGGGTGGGCGGGACAAACAATTGGTGTGACATTCGGTGGACCTTATGAATTTCGTTTCAATGGAACTTTTATTGGCGATTATCAAACTCTCAAATGGCAGGATGGTTATTTAAAAGACAATATGCTTAATAACCCCGGCTTGTATGATGACCTGTATATGGATCTTACGTTTGTGGATGTGTTTGAAAAATTTGGCATGGATGCGCCGCTTGATTCATTTGCAAACGCATTTGCAAACGCTGGCTATATGCTTTGGCATGCAAACCAGGCTGCACGATATAATATACTAAATGGAATAGCTGCACCTGCTTCCGGTCATTGGAAAAATAATCCGCATGCTGACTGTATCGATTACCAGATCGAATCTGATTTTGCGGGATTGATGTCGCCGGGTATGCCGAATACAGCATCTGCGATCAGTGATAAGATCGGGCACATTATGAATTATGGTGATGGCTGGTATGGCGGAGTGTATGTTGGTGCAATGTATTCTTTAGCATTGGTTTCAAAGGATATTAATTACATAGTGAAAGAAGCATTAAAAACTGTTCCGTCGCAAAGTGAATTTTACCAATGCATCAATGATGTGATCAAATGGCATACTCAATATCCAAATGACTGGAAGCAAACATGGTTCC
>DATHDP010000029.1:0-26763 GCA_035318985.1 Chitinophagaceae bacterium | reverse complement strand
CCGGTTTATAAGCGATGCGACAGAAGTAGTAAAAGTGCAGCAGAAAGTAGAAGTGACCGTATTGGAAGTAGATATTGCCCGTAAGCGTATTGCACTTTCTATGAAAGATGATACGAATGGAACATTAAAACCACGAAAAGAAAAAATAAGTTCCCCTGAAAAGGAACCGGCCACCATGGAGGATGCTTTGTCTGCCCTAAAGAAGAAGTTTGGGAAGTAAACTCAATTCGGTCAACAGGTCTCGCAACTAATTTTTATTTATCGAAGTCTTTCCTTGCGAAGATTTCATTGGGACAGTAAATCTGAACTGACATCAATTAATATTTATCATGGAGTGACGTATATTTAAGTGTCAATTGTACTAAAAACTTTTATGGCCCTTTTATTGACAGCACAACTTCAAACCCGGCAACTTTGTTGACCTGGGATTTTTAATTCCAAATTTGTCAGATGAATAAAACCCATCACAATCTTTTATTGGCCGATGACGATATTGATGATTGCATTTTTTTTGAAGATGCATTGAAGGAATTGCCTATATCTGCAACCCTCTCAACTGTAAATAATGGGATTCAACTTATGAATTATTTAATGGCGAAGTCTGACGATCTTCCTGATGTTCTTTTTCTCGACCTGAACATGCCCCGCAAAAACGGAATTGAATGTTTAACAGAAATAAAATTGAATGATACACTAAAAGATCTTCCGGTAATTATATTCTCTACTTCTTTTAACATGGAAGTTGTGGATCTATTTTACCAAAAAGGAGCTCATTATTATATTCGAAAACCGGGAGAGTATGAAAAATTAAGAAAAATAATTTTAGAAGCGGTTACACTCACTTCACAAAATAAATTAACCCAACCTACAAGAGATAAATTTATACTTGAACCCTAAGCGATATATATATGAGCAATAAAAATTCAGAGTATTATTTCCTTAGAGGAGGCGGTGAGATGGGTGAAATAATAAGAGCAAAAGATTGGAGCAAAACTCCTATTGGGGATCCTTCTGGCTGGCCTCAAAGCCTTCGAACGATGGTTGCTGTGATGCTTGATAATCCTTTTGGCATGTATATCGCCTGGGGCAAAGAATATATTCAATTATATAATGACGGGTATCGTCCTATTCTGGGAGCTACTAAGCATCCACAGGCATTGGGTATTAGCACCCGTGACACATTTTCAGAAATTTGGCACATTATCGAATCCATGTTTGGAGGAGTAATGGATGGTAAGGCGGTTGGCTTTCCTGATTTTATGTTACCCTTAAATAGATACGGATATGAAGAAGAATGTTACTTTGATTTTTCTTATAGCCCGATAAGAATGGACAATGGAGAGGTCGGTGGAGTATTAGTAACTGTTATCGAGACTACTGCCAAAAAGAAGGCAGAGCAAAGATTAATAGAAAGCAATCAACGTTTTCGCAACACAATGAAACAGGCTCCGGTTGGTATAACCATTTTAAGAGGACCTGAATACATTGTGGAAATGGCCAATGACGCATACTTGCAATTAGTAGATAGAAAAGAATCTGAATTTGTAGGTAACCCTTTATTTGCTTCTTTACCTGAAGTAAAAGATGCCGTTCATTCATTGCTTGATAATGTATTAAATACCGGTGTGCCCTATCACGGCAACGAAGTTCCTATACCTGTTAATCGTTACGGAAAGCAGGACGTATTCTACTTCGATTTTCTCTATTATCCTTTAAAAGAGGAAGATGGAAAAATTTCAGGTGTGATAGTAGCTGTTACCGAGGCTACCGAAAAAGTTGAAACAAGAAAAAAAATTGAAGAAAGCAAAAGACTTTACGAAACAATTACCCAAAACACACCAGACCTTATTTATGTATGGGATTTAAACTACCAGTTCAGCTATGCAAATGAAGCATTACTAAAAATGTGGGGGCGCACATGGGATGATTCTAAAGGGAAAGGCCTTTTAGAAGTTGGATACGAACCGTGGCATGCCGAAATGCATGAGCGGGAAATAGACCAGGTTATTGCCACAAAAAAATCTGTCCGGGGCGAAGTCTCCTTTCCACACGCCACCCTTGGCCAACGTATCTATGATTACATTTTAGTACCGGTAATAGATCAGGATGGGAAAGTAGAAGCTGTTGCAGGAACTACCCGAGATATTACACAACAAGTTGAAGCCAGAAAACAAATTGAAGAAAGTGAACAAAATATTCGCAGTATGGTACTGCAGTCGCCCATCGGTATTTGCGTTATTGATGCTGATACGCTGGTGAGTGAAATTGTAAATGAAAGTTTTATTGAAATCGCTGGCAAGTCTTATAGTGAAATTGCCGGCAAGCATTACTGGGACACATTTGCCGAAGCAAGACCTTATTATGAAACTGCTCTCAATAAAGTTATAGAAGAAGGTAGATCCTTTTATGCCAATGAAGTAGAAATGATGCTGATACGTCATGGCAAAGAAGAAATTATATACGTAACATTTGTTTATGCGCCTTTAAAAAACATAGAAGGTGTGGTAAAAAAAGTAGCGGTTTGGGTGCTTGATAATACTCCCCAGGTAGCTGCAAGGCGAAAAATTGAGGAAGCGGATAAACGATTCCGCAATACTGTAAAACAGGCGCCTGTTGGCATCACCATTTTACGCGGACCGCAATATGTTGTGGAAATGGCAAATGACGCATACCTGCAATTAGTAGATCGAAAAGAAGAAGAGTTTATTGGTAAGCCTTTATTCGATGTTTTGCCCGAGGTAGAAAAATCCGTTCATTCCTTATTGGATGGTGTATTAAATACTGGCTTACCTTATCAGGGCATTGAAGTTCCCATCCCTCTCAACCGTTATGGAAAGCAGGAAATACACTACTTCGATTTTCTCTATCATCCCCTTAAAGAAGAGGATGGAAAAATTTCCGGAGTGATCGTAACCGTTACTGAAGTAAGTGAAAAAGTGGAAGCAAGAAAAAAAATTGAAGAAAGTGAAAAAAGATTCCGTTCGTTGGCAGAAAGTCTTCCTCAATTAATTTGGGAAACTGATGAAAAGGGAAATGCACTTTATGCATCCGGCAGATGGAAAGAATATTCAGGAATAACCCCTGTTGGTGAATCAGAATGGAGAGCGATAGTTCACACGGATGATTTGGATGAAAACGTCAAAACCTGGATGCACAGTTTAGAAACTGGTGATCTATATCAAAGTGATGTTCGTATCAAAAGCAAAACAGGTGATTACAGATGGCATAGAGTAATTGGAGAGCCAGTATTGGATAAAGAAAATAAAATAGTAAAATGGGTTGGTGCATTTACTGATATTCATACAGAAAAAGCTTTTACCCGGGAATTAGAAAAACAAGTAGCGGAGCGTACCAAAGAACTGGAGGATACTAACAATGAGCTTGGGAGAATGAATAAAGAGCTACAGACTTTTGCTTACATATCAAGTCATGATCTACAAGAACCATTAAGGAAAATTCAGACATTCTCTACTCAACTAATAGAGAAAGAATCTAAAAATTTATCCGAAAGTGGGAAAGATAAATTCCTGAGAATGCAGAATGCTGCTAAAAGAATGCAAACACTCATCGATGATCTTCTTACCTATTCCCGAACAAATACGCAAGAAAGAAAATTTGAAAAAGTAGACCTTAAGTCTATAATTGAAGAAGTAAAAGAAGATCTAAAAGAGGAAATTCAACAAAAACATGCGACCATACAAGTTGATGAAATATGTGAAGCTAATATTATCCCGTTCCAGTTCAGGCAACTGTTGTTTAATCTTTTAAGTAACTCGCTTAAATTTTCTAATCCTAAAGTGGCCCCACTTATTAAAATTAAAAGTGAAATTGCTGGTGGGGCAAAGTTGAACCACCCAAAACTTGCGAAAGAAGTAAAATATTGCCATATCAGGGTTTCAGATAATGGCATCGGGTTCGAGCAACAATACAGTGAAAAGATATTTGAAGTATTCCAACGCCTCCATTCCAGGAGCGAATATGACGGAACAGGTATAGGGCTCTCCATCGTTAAAAGAATTGTAGAAAACCATAATGGAGTAATTACCACAAAAGGGGAATTAAATAAGGGAGCTACATTTGATATTTATATTCCAACAACTTGAAAGCAAATAATACAACAAGCCAAATATGGCGTATATCAAGGGTAGCGTATATTTAAAAGTTGTATGCCATTCAAAAGACAACTTTTAAGGAAGCTTACACAAACTCATGTAAGTATGAAGAAGAATAATTCAAAAATTTTACTGGCAATATTTTGGTTATTTTTTTATCACCCCCTAATTTTTGCTCAAACACCTAACTATACAGGTACCTGGATACTAAACCTGGAAAAAAGTCAATTAGAATCCCGACCAAAGGGATTGACAAGTAGTGTGTTTATAATAAAACAAGAAGGTGATAAATTTCGCTTAACCAGGTATCACATATCCGGCGACAAGAAAAAGAAAATAAGTTTTAAGATGATTGCAGATGGTAAGACGAGACGAGTGAAAATATTATTTAAGGGTAAGTTAGAGCGGAAAGAAAATAATTTGCAAGCAACACTATGGAGAAAAAACTTTTCAAATATTGTTAATTACAAATTTGGAAATGATCAAGATGAGTTTATTGCTGATGAAGTATTGACTAGCAAACCAAACAATCATCACAATATTTGGATTTTTGACAGAGAAATTCCAAAAATAGATAAGTAAACTAACCGTATATGATGAAAAATAGTTTAATTCAGCTTGATCAAATTACTGCTGGAATAAATTTTCAATGAATATCAACTAATTTTTATGCCGGCAGTGGTGTATATTTAAGAGTTCATAGAATATCGCCACGACGCCAAGCCCTCACCGTTGTGCGACATCTTAAAATGAGATCCTTATTTATAATATTGATCCTTGGTACATTTTTACCTGTAACATCCTGTAATGATTGGAGTAAAGGCAAATTCCGTATAACAAATAACACAGATTATTTGATAGATTCAATACGTATTATGCCAGATAGACAATTAGGGAAGAATTATATTTCCTTAAGACCCAATGAAACAAAAAAATATACAACAGATATGAGCGGTTCTGGTACAGATGGTGTGTATGTACTGGAATATATCATTAATGGCGATTTTAAATCTAAAACGTTAGGCTATTACTCAAATGGAGCTTCAGTTGAAAAGTTAATAAAATTACACTTTCAAGCAGATACGGTTAAAGTCGAAATGATTTATTAATATCCGTAACTCTCTCAGTTTATATGGTGTGACTTTTGCTCTGTCATTTTCTAAATCATGCAAAAATGAAAATGACTAACAATTACCCTTTATACGAATCTTGCATTAAAGCCTGTCTGCGTTGTGCTGATGCCTGTAATCATTGTGCAAGTTCCTGCACACAAGAAAAAGATATAAAGATGATGGCAAGATGCATTCAACTAGATATGGAATGTGCCACTATCTGCTATGCATGCGCACAACTCATGAGTTTGGGAAGTGAAATGGCAAAAGCTGTATGTCAAATTTGTGCAGACATTTGCTGGCAATGCAATGAAGAATGTAGTAAACATCAAACCGATCATTGCCAGGAATGTGCTAAGGTGTGTAAGCTATGCGCAGAAGAATGTCAAAAAATGGCTGCCTGATATTTTAGCATTCAGGCAAACTAAGCGGAACATTTATTGCCAATCCACCATCAGCAGTTTCTTTATACTTTGTATTCATATCCTTTGCAGTGTCCCACATTGTTTTTATTACAGCGTCTAAAGAAACCTTTGCATAATCCGGGGAACCTTGCAAAGCAAGCTGTGATGCGGTGATCGCTTTTATTGCTCCCATCGTATTTCGTTCTATACATGGCACCTGTACTAAACCTCCAATTGGATCACAAGTAAGACCAAGATGATGTTCCATTGCGATCTCAGAAGCCATCAATGCCTGCTTTTGTGTACCACCCATCGATTCAGCCAATGCTGCGGCAGCCATAGCAGATGATACACCGATCTCTGCCTGGCATCCACCCATTGCAGCAGATAATGTGGCGCCTTTTTTAAATATGCTACCAATTTCTGAAGCGGTTAATAAAAACCGGATGATCTTGTCATCATTATTACCGTCTCCAAAAACAATATGATAATGCAACACTGCAGGTATTACTCCCGCGGCGCCGTTTGTAGGTGCTGTTACTACTCTTCCGAATGAAGCATTCTCTTCATTTACCGCCAATGCGAAACAACTTACCCAATCAAGCGTATACTTAAATGAATTGCCGCCGGATCTTATTGTAGCGATCCAACTTTGGTAGTCGTTGTATTTTTTACCACCCAATAATTTTTTATTTAGTTCAGCCGCACGACGTTTTACATTTAAACCTCCCGGTAACATTCCTTCAGTATGACAACCACGGTAAATACATTCACTCATCACTTTCCAGATATTTAACAGACCATCACGGGTTTGTTTTTCCGGTCGCCACGCATTTTCATTTTCCATTACCACTTCACTGATCGACATTCCTGTTTTCATACACCAGTGCAAAATATCATTGGAGGTATTTATTGGAAATGGCAATTGAATTTCACCATTAGAAGATCTCTTCTCTCCTTCTTTTACAACAAAGCCTCCGCCGATACTATAATATGTTTCGGAAATAGCTTCTCCATTCTTGCAATCTGCTAAAAAAGTAACTGCATTAGGATGAAAAGGCAATGATTCACTGAACAAAAATTCTATGTCTTCTCTTGGATCAAATTGAACTTCATGTAACCCTCCAAGCACCAATTCTTTCATAGCAGCAATATCCGCAATACGGCTATTGATAGACTGTACATTAAATGTTACTGGATCTTCACCACTAAGTCCCAATTGTATTGCTATATCTGTACCATGTCCTTTACCTGTTTTTGCCAGCGAGCCATACAATAACACACGAACGGCATTGACTTGCTGTAATAAATTTCTATCTATAATGCTTTGTACAAATTTTTGTGCTGCACGCCATGGTCCCAATGTATGCGAACTGGAAGGCCCTACTCCTATTTTTAAAATATCAAAAACTGATATGGCTTCGTATGACAAGTTGTAAGATTAAGGTTGAGATTTAGATTCGGATCTTGAACGGCTCAATAGCTCCCGGTATTTCTGTTCATGCTTCTCCCATTTCACTTTTACTGAAAATACCGAAATAAAGACCACGATGGCCAATACGGCTATTATTAAAACTAAGACGAGTGATTTGAAGGATGGATAGGTTTTCGTGATCGATTCAACTCTTTTATCCCAGCCAGAAGCAAAGTTTAAAAACATAGCTACAGCAAACAAAACCCCAAATGGCAACCCGATCGCTATTTGTTTAAAAAACTTTTTTTGCTTGTTGCGGTTCTCTTCCCAGTATTTAATGAAATCCTGCTCTTCTTTTGAAAACATGAGCAAAATTACAAAGCGATCGCAGCAACTTGCCATAGCGACGTAAAATAATTACCTTGTAGCCAGTTAAAATCAAATACCTTGAAAATATCGCCACTATTAGCCCAATTCCTTATCAACAACAAACAGCTCAGTCTTGCCGGTCTTGGAAGATTTATCCTTAACGATTCAGGTGAAATAACTTTTCAGCACGACGCTTATGTGAAAGAAGATGCCGAATTAGTAAACTTTATTGCAGAAAATACCGGGAAAATGAAGAGCTTAGTTGCCAGTGACCTGGATTCAAACCTTGAACTTGCCCGCCAGTTCCTGAACATAGGAAAGCCTTATTTATTTGAAGGTATTGGGACACTTTCAAAAAACAAGTTTGGCACTATTGAATATGTGCAGGCCAACTATACACAAGAGAAAAATAAAGACAATACCGGCGATGGTCGTGACAAGACCTCTACGACGGAAAACTCATTTACTGACTATGAAGAAATGTTTTCTCCTAAAAAACCAGGAACTCCGGCAACAAAGAAAATAGTGACCTGGCTGATCGCAATTGCCGGACTTTCACTCGCTGTTTTTGGCGGGTACATAGTCTATACAAAAACAAAAAATAAGAAAGAACCTGTTGTAGTAAAAGAAGACATTCAACCTGTGTTTACTGATACATTATCCAAAAAAACAGATTCTATTCCGCCAATAACAAAACCAGTTGACATGTCCGGGATGTATCGTTTTGTAATCGAAAAAGCTGCCAGGCAAAGAGCTTTCTTCCGCTACAATCATTTAAGAGAAAATCTTATTGACGTGAAAATGGACACGAAGGATTCAGTTTTATTTAATCTATATTTTTTATTGCCTTCTGCGCCAGCAGATACCGCCAGGAAAAGAGACTCGCTTCAACGGCTATATAGTACAAGGGGTAAAACGGTTGTTGAACTCAACTAATTTTTGAGAAATCTTTCATTACCTATTGATTTTCTAATAAATAATACTTAACCTTGTCTCCCCTTCGAAAAACCTCCGGCACCAAGTATTACTTACCATCCCCTTATTCTGAGATTCTCCGTCGCCTATAAACTTTCCGCATCCTGTTTTTTTTCTGATTAGTAAACCAACGGCTATTATGAAAATCGCACAGCACTTCCGTGCTTTCCTCGAAAGACATAACTATTTGCATCTCCCTCAAATCGGGAAATTTGAAGTAGTAGGAGAAAATCCTGCCGCTGGGGAAAATGGTCATTCTAAATGGATCAATTTTTCTGCTGATCAAAATCAAACAACCGATTCTGAATTGGTGGCTTTTATTTCCAAAAAAATGAAGGTTGAAAGTAACCTTACGGCCTCCGATCTTAGTTGCTTTATAAGTTCAATAAAGGAAATGTTGATACTCGGCTTTGAAGTGGAGATCCCCGGTATTGGTTACCTGCATTTTGAATCCGGGAATATTCTAAGGTTTTCAGGGAAAAATATTTATAAAAAAACGATACAGAAAGGCTGGAAACGCATTCCGGCTAGCATGTCAACTTTCTGGCTTTAACTATCTGCTTGCTATATGAACACCGGGGCCGTTACGAAAGTGGCGGCCCTTTTTAATTAATTTTTATAATTAATCAAATAGCTTTTTATCAATCTTCCCCATTCTTTAATATCTGTGTCTGCCCAATTACCATTTGAAGAAGCCGATCTTTCAAGCACTGAGCATGTTTCTTTTTTATCCGATACTGACCAACCGATCCAGCTTAATTTTTTTTCATCCATCCACCTGACAAATGCTTCCCATTCATTATTATCTAATGGCCCATCGCCTGTTGCCTCCATGCCTGCACATTCTGAAATAAAAACTGGTAATCCTTTTTTCATTGCTTCATCTGTACGGTCACGCAACCATTTCTTATGTGTACCTGCATAAAAATGCATTGTGTACATCAGGTTATCATATCCCTGTATAGGATCTGCTGCTGCAATGTGAAGATCCTGGCTCCAATGGGGCGAGCCTACTAAAATGATATTATCAGGATCATTTGACCGGATGGCTTTTATTACTGCTTCAGAATATGCTTTTACTTCAGGCCAGGTTTCACGATCGGGTTCATTATATATTTCATAAAGAACATGAGAGTATTTTCCATATTGCTTTGACATCATTGAAAAGAACTCCACCGCCTCTTTCTGATGTATATTATGATCGTGCCAGTCGATGATCACATAAATATTTTCTTTGATACAGGCATCGATCACATTTTTCATCAACTCAATAGATCTCTCCGGGCTTTTTAAATAACCACTGTCAGGTTCTACTCCCATGGCGGCACGAAGAACAGTGCAATTCCATTTTGTAGCCAATTCATGTACCGCACCTGCATTATAAAATCTTGCCCACCAATTATGCCAGCCAAAACTCATACCGTGCAAGACAACATCGTTACCTTTTTCATCAACCAATGCTGTTCCTTTTACTTTTAATTGTCCATGAAGCTTTACAATTTGAGAATGGGAAGTAAAAAACATCATTCCTAAAAACAGGATATTAAAAACCGCTTTCATTTTTTGTAAATATTTTTTAGATCGTTCTCAAATAAAGTATAAGGGTCCTTATAGAATTTAATAAAATCTGTTTCGCTTACTTGTCCGGGAAACGGAGCATAAAAATGTGTAGGGCTTTTTGTATCGTTCCGCCAGACTAATACGTAGCAAAGTTTTAATTTTTCTTTCTTTAAAGAGTTAAGCAAAGTCTCGGTCCACCATGTTGTATTGGGAATAGATTCCAAACCGGTTTCTGTAAATGCTGCGAGTTTGCCGGCTTTCACTGCATAGTCAGAAACAATTTTTAATTTTTTAATCCCGGCATCCAAATTATACTTTCCGTCTCTGCCCCAGTCACCATAATTATCTACTCCAACCATATCAACCCATTCGTCACCGGGATATCTTTCGAGGTATTGTTCTTCGGTCAGGAATCTATTATCTGGTGAAAAAGCATAAATAAAATTGTGTACGTGCAATGAGTCTCTCAAATAAGAAACAGTAAATCTCCATAATGTTTTAAACTCTTCTATTGTGCAATGTGCTCTTCCCCACCAAAACCAATCACCATCAAATTCATGATAAGGACGAAAGATCATAGGCACGATCTTTCCATCCTTGCCCTTTGATGTGTTTGCGAGATCTGCAATTGTTTTTAAAATGGACTTATACTTTTCATGATGTGTGCCGCCGGGTATTATATATTTAACAGCCGGCGATGCAGTTGAATCGTTCCAGTAAAAATTTGTTGCAGAAACAGGATTATTAAAATGCCAGGATATTGTAATCACTCCTCCCCTGTTATATGTATCTGCGATCGTCTTTTGTAATTCACTTTTTGTTTTTTGGATCTCTGTATCCGGTCTTCCACTCAATCCACTAAAGTCAACACCAATAACCGCAGGATGAGAACCAGTTACTGATCTTACATCGCTCCTGTTTTCATCACCATACCATCCATGACCATATTCCGTTGCATGCTGATGGCCAAAAAGAATATTTTTTTCAGATAATTTCTTAAGGTGCTGGTGTAATGCTTTTGTTTCTTTAGTTGCGCTGGCATCAATTAACGCTGAAGCCTTTTGTGTAAAACTGTATTTAGAAAAAAAGAATACAATAATGGTTAGGAGATAGTTTCTATAAATTACTTTCATTTTACGTGTAGCTTTTACCATCTCATTACTTTTTTTACAAATGTGGTCAGTTCCTTTGCGATCAACTTGTGTTCATCAAGACTTGGGTGATAATCACAGCCACTGCTGTATTGTTTATTAAAAATATAGGTATCCACTTTTTTATCGCCATTTCTTTTCATTGACTGTTGCACAGAAATGATGGTTGCTTTCATAAAATTTCGAAGGCTGTCATTTGCCATCGGGCTGCTGAGTAAAATGAAAGTGGATTTAGGGTAATAAGCTCTAAGAGTCTTTAAAAAGGAAATATAATTATTACAGAAAGCTATCGAATCTTGTATACCATCATTCTGTCCTAAACATATAGTTACCACATCCGGTTGATAATTTTTAAAGTCCCATTGAATTGTATCATTGCGCATACTTACTTTATCAAACACTTGCGGCATAATAATGTTCATGTTGCAGCAGCTATGCATTAACCCTATACCTGAAACGGCCGAAAGATGACATTGTGCATTCAACGATCTTGACATAATAAAGCCATAGCTCATATAGGCATTGTGCTGATCCTGCCATTTACCCTGGCCGCAAGGCACTACACTCATATCACTTCCTGTGCCACAGGTAATAGAGTTACCAATACATTCAATTTTACGAATAGGTTTTGATGGCGGCTTTAATAAGTTGACACAAATCACCGCTACAAATCCCATATAGCCGATATTGGCTTCCGTATTTTTTACGATCTGTACATCATGAAATTTTTTACCCTCCCTAAAATACTGGTCAACATTAATTGTATCCCGTTTCGACCTGGTTTGCATTCTTAAAGCTATTCCATCAACTACTAATTCAATGTAATTATGATTGCTACCCCAAAGCATTTCATCCTGTACAATTAACTGACAAATTCCACCTTCTACTCTCATTTTTATTGAAACACCGGGCTGCCAAAATCTTGGAATTTTCGGATCACTAAAATCAATCCTACCAGTATATTGAATCCTTACGTCATTAGGATAAAAAAAATTAGCCCCTATTCTTTGACCATTAAGATCTTTGCAAACTGCAATAAACACAAGCATCATGCTGAATAGACTTACATAGCGTACAAGAGTGCGACGCAACAGAAGATGATAGTAGTAATGATGCCGGGACACAAAAGTATTTATTAAACTTATTTCTTTTCGATAACTACATAAACAGCGCCTCTTGCCGGTACACTTACAACAATTCCGTCAGCTGCAGATGTTTTATAAGGGCTGATCGTTTTATATCCTGATGGTCCGCCGGATGCATACGATGATGCGCTCCCATTTACTAAAACATTTCTTGAAAACTCTCCATTGTCAGATCCTCCATTCAATTTGTAGTAATAAAAACTACTTCCTTTTTTAAAATTATTCACTACCACCTGTACAGTAGCAACTGAAGAAGATTTGTTTATTAATGCAACGCCTGTTTCACCGGATGTAAATGACGATGCATAACTAACGATGGAAGATGCAGTAGATTTAGAATTGACCAACCGGTCACCAAGCATTTTTTGAAAAAAATACATGTAGTAGTAAACAGGTCGTGGGTTCCATTTTGGTACAGCATCCGGCTCATCGCCACTATTAAACATGCCATGATCATTACCACTATCCCATCCGTTAGAAAGATCCCATCTTCCGGTCATACCAATTTTATTTTTCAATGCTTCACCGACCACCATTACTCCATGAAGTCCATTCACATTACTCACTTGTTGCTTGGATCCAATTGATGTAATATTATATTCACCTAAAATGACCGGCTTATGTGGAATACCGGCATTTGTCAGCGATTGCTTTACATAATTCATCATTGTTTGAGTTACACTTTCAGGCGTAGCTAATATGATATCAGCACTTGCATTTGTTTGATAAGGTGTATAATAATTATGAATGATATAAAAATCAGGAGATACACCGGCACCAGTAAAAAGACCCGTGTTCCAGTTAGTGGCTGTTGGCGTCCACCAACCTTGCGGAGCAGACTCGCTCATAACAGCGCCGATGAAAATAGTTTTTCCAATATCCTGTGCCGCTTTACGCATACTGTCTGCAAATATTTTAAAATGCTGACCATATAATAATCCTGATAAATATTCAGGCTGCCCGTCTTTGTTGTTAGCAATATTTATTCTGTAACCTGCTTCCCAATCGCCAAAATTTTCATTGCCTACTTCCCAATATTTTGTACGTCCATTATCATAACGCACCCAATCAGCAGCAAGATGTGCAGCTCTTGCAGCGGGATTAGCACCCGTGCCATACCGGGCATATCCATAATTCACCGTTATCATTCCTTTATTATTTGTTTGCTGCAGCATGCTATAATAATTATCTACTGAACAAGTCCAGCTTGCAGTGTTTGTTCCAAACCAATATCCGGCCGCAGCAGTGCTGCCATTTGCCTGTACAAGATTTGCGGGTGCATCAGCAGGTGGAGTATTTACAGGGGAGTTCCAAAAGAAAACATCACTAATGCTTCCGCCCGGGAAACGAATAATGTGTGGATGTAAAGCTGTCAAATGATCGATCAACGGAGATTCTGTAACCATTTGTGTCATCCAGATATTTGCATTGTTACCAGCAATTGATCTTGGAATTTTTGTTATCACATTACTTCTGTCAATCGTTACAGTGGAAGTGACCCCTGTTGGCAAAGAAGCAGGTGTGGATGAAGAAGGGATTGTAAAATTTATTGGCTCCCAATCATCCATAAAAAAACCTATTGTTGATGCAAGTGTCGGATCAACTTGTGGGCTAACCGTAGTTGTATCTATTGGATTAGGCGTAGGTGGCGGCGGCGGGGCTGGTGTGTTTTTCTTTTCACAAGAAGAAAAAGTAGCAACTATAAAAAAAGTATTCGCTATAAAAGAGATCCAGGCATTTGACATCATAGGTGATCTGTTTAATTGCAATAAGAATGTTTCAATAAGGTTTCAATTTTTAATAATTGTTGCAGGCCGAAGAATCGGCCCGCAACCTTAGTCCTACAAATCGACTGCTTGCTTACAAAATAAAAGCCCGACTCAAATTTTATAACTGAAGCCAGGCTCAATTTCTTTTTATTTCTTCTTATGATCGAACACCAGGTTAGAAACCCGATGTTCTAATCATAAATTGTTTTTATCTTAAACCAACGTGGTCAATATGAATAGTGCCACCCCAACCAGCAGATTGAAGAACTATTTCACCAATTGTAGCAGGACTTCCCAAACCGGAAAGAGGTAAACTAAACGTTGTCCATGCACCTGCCACTATTGTAACCTGTGTCGGTCCACCATAATTGCCGTTAATAACCAGATTTAATTTCTTACCATCCGTTCCTGCTTCTCCAAATACCGAAAATTCGAGTAAAGTGTATCCAGTTGTTGATGCAGCAGTGCCAGCATGGAAAGTAGTTCCCTGGTATCCATTTCCTGCATCATAGATCGATTTAATTGATTTTGTTCCCTGCCTGACATTTGCGGTACTATTAAAATCATGTGTGGTTGTATAAGACCAATCCTGGAAAGTATTTTGTAAGGCATCCGTGTAAATAGCAAATGGAAAATCAGCTAACGGAGGAAGACCACCTGTTATATCCAGATCATTTGCTGATTGAACGATCAGTGTTGAGTTTAAAACGGCTAATGTTATCTTGCCTTTTAAAACTCCCATAGGTACAGTAACAACAATTTGAGTAGCTGACTGACTTACAAAACTTGTTACAGGAGCAAGTGCCCCTACAAAAGAAACACTGGTAACTAAGTCCAGATTGGTACCAGTAACAGTAAGATTTGTATTCGGATCAACCGGATTAGGAGACATAGTAGTGATAGCTGGCAAAATCACATCCAGATCCATGGTTGATACAGACTGTACTCCTGAGGCAGCAACTAATGTTACTTTACCTTTTTGTGTTGCGGCTGGAATTTTTACAACTATTTGAGTTGCGGACTGACTTACAAAAGTTGTTACAGGTGCCGAAACTCCATTGAATAAAATTTTCTTCGCCAAATCAAGATTCGTTCCGGTAATAGTAAGATTAGTTTGATGTTTTATAGGATTAGGCGAAAGACCTGTAGTAACTGGCAAAGTAATTTTTAAAGTATCGGCTGTTTGCACAAAATTCGAATCTGTGCCAGTGTAATGAAGAACCAATGGACCAGTTTCTGCATCGTCAGGAACTTTTACCACTAACTGAGTTTGTGTTTTACTGACAAAAGCCGTGACTGTTTTATCCCTGTTAAAAGTAACCTTGTCAACCCAATTCAGATATGTACCCGTTATAGTAACGTTTTCACCCGGACGAGCTTGCGCTGTAATGGAAGTAATTTTCGTTAATACGTCAATATTAAACTGTGTTTTTGTAATGATATCACCTTCTGGTGTCTTCAGTGTTACATAACCTTTTTCAGCAGCTTGTGGTACAAGTAAAGCGATAAGTCTTGATGATTGTTTTTTAAAGTCCGCTTGATTAACTACCGCATTCGTTCCTGTAAAATGAATGGCAGTAACTTTATCAAGTTTATTACCTATAAACAGAATGGTATCGCCGTGTTTTGCGCCGGTTGGCCCAAAACTTAATAGCTGCAATTTATCTGATGTAACCTCATCATCATTTTTATCACATGATGTCACAATGCCAAACGATAGTATAATACTTACCAACGCAAGCAGTTTAAAAGAAGATAGTTTGATCATATAGCAGATTATAAACTTTTAAAAATTATTGTGGTAAAACTTTTGGTACAACTCTGAAGTTATCATAACAAATGTCTGCATCGAGATCACCCGGCGCATGTCCCATAAGTAGTCGACACCAATAACCTGAAGCACTTACGGTTGGCTTTACAGCGTAGCTTGCAAATATTTCATCTAATGGAATTACAACTGTCTGCCACTGACCTTTTGTATCATACGGGGGATTCCATTTATATGCATCATTGTCTTCAGAAAGTAAAGCCAGGTTTATTTTTAGCAGATTCGCATTATATGGCTTGACCGTGTTTACTTCAAATTTCAGATAATAGTCTTCTGGTTTTAGTATAGCAGCATCAGGAATATTTTTACTATGCACCGGCATAGCAGATGAAGGACCACCCGCTAATTCATTCCAACTCCATGAACCGATCTGTTTTGTAAATCGAATATAATTGCCGCTGATCTTGACAGGATCTGCGGGCCCGGGATTGGTAACAACGTAAGATGAATTCCACCAACCCTCGTATGGATCACTATCAATGAAATGATTCCGGCTATCGCGGAACCAGAAGTTAGATTTCGTTTCACCGAAATTTGTTTTCACTGTAATTCGTCCTGGTTGTACTCCCGTTGGTACTCTAACCTGGATCGCTTGGTCGGTTACAGAAACAATAGTTCCCACAGCCCCCCCTGCAAATGCTACTGTAAGTGGTTCATAAAAGAAATCGCCTCGTATGGTAGCGATACTACCATCATTTACAAACTCACTAACCATGCCGGCAACATATGGAGCACTTATTTGTACCACGAAATCATGATATAAAATAAAGCCGTTCTTGAAGACGATCTTCAGCTTGTTGGAAATATCTTTTGGAATAGGATTGGGTACGGATACTAATATTGATTTATCAGTAATGTATGTAGGAGTTAAAACAGCTTGCCTGTCATTGAACCAAACTTCGACAGCATCTTTTAAATTATCACCAACAATTGCAATAAGACGGCCCTGGCCAGCTCCTATCAGCAATGAGTCAGATGATTCAGGTCTTGTAATTCTTACATAGTTTACTGAGGGTGTGCCTGAGTCGTCGTTATTTTTATCGCAAGCAATAAAAATACCTGCAACGCCTGTCAGCATTATGAATACAAGTAAGATTTTATTTATTGATTTCATTTCAGTTAAATTTTTTATTAAAAATTTTAAAGTTTATGGATAATCAACCGGGGGCTTTTGAAGATTAGGCGCCTGGCTTAACTCAACATTCGGTATCGGTAAAAGGAAGTTACCTTCATTTGCATTGATCAACCTTTCTGAAAACCAGGATGTTTTTGTAAATGTCCATTCAGTAGGATTAGGCATTTGATCAGGGCTGGTAAAAAACAAGCCCCTGTCCTGTGAATTAAGAATAGAGAGTGCTTTTGAAGGGTTCCAGTAATGAAGACTAACCATATCATACCAGGACATGCCTTCCATTGCAAACTCTTTAAATCTTTCAGAAAGAAGCATATCAAAAGTAAGCGGGCCACTACCATTAGTGCCTGCTACAACATATGCAGCTAATCCCGCTCTTGTATGCACTTTATTGAAATAATCAATTGCAGTAGCATCTGATGTAGAAGTATTATTACCCATTGCTGCTTCAACATATATCAAATACATCTCAGCAAGTCTCATCATATAAGTATTATTCGGATAATGTTGTTGAGATGCAACGCCGGCAAGATCTATCGGGGAACCGATCACATATTTTTTTACGTTTAAAAAATTATTATCAGTGCCGGTGAAAGGAAAGATCAACTTAGTTTTGTCAGTCACTTTTGTGATCTCAGGGTAATAAGCGCCAGGCAGCATAAAGGTGGCATGCAAACGCTGATCTAAAGTTCTTCCTTTTAAAGTGCCATTAGGTTGCGCAGCAATGCCTTCATATTGCGACACCAACCACCATGTAGCTCCTTTATCACCACCCCATCCGCCAAAAGCGATATCAGGGCTGTAGGCAAGATATTCAGGCATACTGTTATTTGTTCCCCAAACACTTGATCCTGCAAAAACCCACTGCAATTCAAATAACGATTCCTTATTGTTATCGTATGGATATTTGAAAAGTTCTCCGTAACTATTCAATAGACTTTTACCGCTGTTGTTAATGACCCTTTGTGCAAAGTATTTAGCACTATCTAAAAACTGCTGCTTCTTAACACCACCTGTCGCTTCAACACCTGCTCTTGTTAAATAAAAACGAGCTAACATGGCTTCAGCCGACCATGTACTAAGTCTGCCTTCCTGTAATGATGTTTCAGGAAGATCTGCAGCAGCTGCACGCATTTCTCTCGTGATAAAACGCCAAACGCTGGGAACTGTATTTCTTGTAATAGAAGTATCAAACAGGTGATCAAAATTATTTTCAATAACAGGTACAGGTCCCCAGTTCATTACCAAAAAACGATAGGCCAATGCTCTCATAAATCTTGCTTCAGCAATTGCAATTTTTCTAACCGTTGGAGTTACCGCATCACCTGCATACCTGTTTATATTATATATAGCAAGGTTTGATTGTGCTACTACATTATAGAATGCACGCCATGAGGCGCCATTCTCTCCATTATCACCGGTAGTATTGAACAATACATTACCACGATCATTCCATGCTGAATAAGCTGTACCACCTCTGAAATCTCCAAGATTGTACATGGCTTTATCATTATAATCAAACCAGACCTGGCTATAAAGTAAACTGGTAGCCGCTAATACCTGGTCATCGGTTTTATAAAAATTGGCATCAACTACTGAGCTTAATGGGGGTTTTTCAAGAAAGCTTTTTTTACAAGCTACCATTGCCAATATGGCTACTGTTAAACCCATGAAATATTTTATTCGATTTAGCTTCTTCATATTAATGCATTTAGAAGTTAACATTTAAAGTTGCAGAAAACATTGGAGTGATCGGATACCGTCCGTAGTCAATACCAATAGCCTGGTTTTGTGAACTCGAACCCTGACCTACATATGCTCCTACTTCAGGATCATAGCCGGTATAATGCGTAAGCGTAAATATGTTTTGACCACTTATACTTGCCTTTACCCCTTTGATAACTTTGGTACGTCCTAAAATTCTGGCAGGTACATTATATGACAGTGTAATATTTTTTATCCGGAGATATGAGCCATCTTCCACAAACCTGGTCGTTGTTTTTGAATAGTTATTTTCATTTGCCACCGTATTGTTGGTTATCCGGGGAACATTTGTACCGGCATTCGAGATGATCGTTTTGCCGCTGCCATCAGTTGTAAGTTTCGCATAATCCATTCCCTCTATCAAGAGATTGCGGCTTAAATAGATGTTATTAGGATTACTGTTAGCATAGGCGATGTAATTATAAATATCATTGCCTGTTGCTCCAGTGATAAGCATATTCAGATCAAATCCCTTAAAAGAAAAACTATTATTAAAGCCAAAAAACAGCTTTGGCCATGGATTACCAATATTGGTGATATCATTCACATCGATCTTTTTATCACCATTGATATCCTTGTATTTTACATCACCAACCCATATTCCTGTTTGAGGATCAGTTGGTCTTCTGTTTCCCTGGTTATCTACAGGTACTGCGCTGTTATTTATCTCCTCTACCGACTGGAATAAGCCTTCTTCTATATATCCTCTGAACAACCATGGTTCAGAACCTATGGCAGCACGTTGCGTCCAATTGTTCATCCACCATGATACTCTTTCAATAAATGCATTTTCTGAATTCAATGAAGTGACCTTAGTATCGAAATGAGACAGGTTTAGGTTTGATTCCCACTTAAAGTTTTTATTACTGATATTAGTTGTAGTAATAGTAAAATTCCATCCTTTTGTTTCTAATGAACCCGCATTAACTAATGGAGCTCCGACTGAACCAGGGCTTCCATTTGTTCCCATATACCATGGTAGGCTTGCACCGAGGATCAGGTTATCAGTTTTTTTCACATAATAATCTGCTTCAATATTAAACCTGTTGTTCAGGAACCCGGCATTTAAACCAATATTGTTTGTCTGTGTTTCTTCCCATCCAAGTTTTGAATTTGTAAAAGTTGATGGTAAGAAACCTGTACCCCATGGTGTAGCACCAGTTGATAATGGAGCATAAATACCAGACCCGGTTCCTTGGTTACCTGTTAAACCACTTTCAATTCTTAATTTCAATTCACTTATGAAATCAACATTAAAGAACTTTTCCTTACTTATTCTCCATGCGGCTGAAACCGAAGGAAAGTTTCCCCATCTGTTATCAGCACCGAAATAAGGAGAACCATCTCTTCTAAAAGTAGCGGTTAAGAGATAACGGTTATCATAATTATAGTTAACCCTTCCAAGATAAGATTCCATTGACCATGGATAAGTTCCTCCTCCGTTTGTTGCAGAAGTTGGATTACCTGCATTTACATCGAATATATCATTTGTAAGAAAACCAGTTCTTCCAGCAGACAAAGCTTTCCACTCAGATTCCTGCGCTTCGTGAGTTGCCATCACAGTGAAATTATGTTTTCCGATCTGTCTCGTATATTCCAACTGTTGATTCCAGTTCCAATACCAACTATTATAAGTTCCGCTTTGCAATGAAGCAACTGTGTTATAATGCCATTGGTCAATATTATAAGTTGGAGTATAATAAGTAGACAACCCATCACCTATGTTCCCATTCAATGAAGTTCTAAACACCAATCCTTTCGCCAGGTTGATACTAATGTTTAAGCCACCTAAAACTTGTCTTCTCTTGTTATCGTTAGTGATAAGATTTGCAATAGCTATCGGGTTAATAGGTGCATATTGATTAGCTCCATTCACTGGATCGCTTCCACCCCATGAACCATCCAGGTTTGTAACCGGGATCTGCGGAGTCAATTGCAATGCGCTTGCGATAAGTGGACTTTGTGCATCTCCATAGTTAGTTGTTGTTAACTTTTCATTTGTCTGGTTAAAACTAATATTAACACCAATAGTTGCCCAATCCCTTGGTTTATTATCCATGTTTAATCTGAAACCATACCTGTTAAATCCAGAACCGGCAGCAACACCTTCTTGTTTCAGATATTCACCAGACATGTAATAAGTGGTATTGTTACTTCCACCGCTAAGGTTTAGCTGGTGTTTATTCATTGCAGCGTTATTAAACAATTCACCCTGCCAATCGGTTCCTTCACCTAATAAGGAAGGATCTAAGAATTCTGGTGGTGTGGTCCCTCCTGCTAAAGCATGAAACTCATTTACCATTTGTGCATACTGCTGCAGATTCATTACATCCAGATGCTTTGGAGGAGTTTGAAGATTATATTGATAAACATAATTTATTTTGAAATCTCCGGCTTTACCACGTTTTGTAGTAACCAGTATCACTCCATTGCTTGCTCGTGAACCATAAATTGCAGTTGCAGAAGGTCCTTGCAAAATTTGTATATCATCTATATCGGCAGGATTTAAACCTGACAAAGGATTTGAAGAACTTGAAGAACCAAAAGATACATCTTCGCTTACTTGCATTTGAACTCCATCAATAACATAAAGTGGTTGTGTACGACCCAGTGAACTAATACCACGGATGTTCACAGAAATACCGCCACCTGGTTGACCGGAATTTTGAGTAACATAAACACCTGCTGCACGACCCTGGAGAGCTTGTTCTATTGTAGTGTTCACCGTTTTTTCAATGTCTTTTGAAGAGATAGTGGATTGAGCACTGGTAAGATTAACCCTACTGGATTTTCCATAACCAACAACCACTACGTCTGATAATGCTGCTGTTTGCTGTACCAGCCGAACAGCTATTGTGTTCTTATTTCCAACTGCTATTTCTTGTTTATCAAATCCCACGTAAGAAATAACCAATACTGATTTTTCGCTGGCAACAGTAAGAGAAAAACTGCCATCTTCTTTTGCCGTTGTAGCATTACTAGTACCTTTTTCTGTCACTGTAGCACCGGACAATGGTTCGCCTTTATCATTTGTTACCTTACCACTAATTGTAACAGGAGGTAGCGGAGTAGATACTGCTATTATTTCCGGAGTGATCTCTTTTTCTTTGATCACTACCATGTTATTGAAAATAGTATAAGTAAGCGGCTGATTTTGAAAACAAGCTTCAAGTGCTTGTTCTATCGATGCGTCATTGATATTAACAGTAACAGTGTTTGCTTTTTTCAACAGCGCTTTTGTATATACAAAAGTGTAATCAGATTGCTTTTTTATTTCCCTGAATACTTTATCAAGCGGAGAGTTTGTTTCATTCAGACTCACCTTTTGGGAATAACCACTTGCACTGGCATTGAGGCAAACGGCAAGCATAAAAATTGTGGTTAGTTTCATAATCATAAACATTTTGACCTTCCCCCGCCCCGGTAACCACTGGGGGTCGCAGCAAGCAATAAATTGCATAATTTTGTTTTGATTTTAGGTTAAACAATAAAAGTCTACATCGCTCATTATTTGTTAGCCTAATTACTTACCGTTCTGCCTAGTCCGCGGGACGGTTTTCTTTAGCCAACCAATTACTTCTCTATTTTATCTTTCAATTGTACAGTTATGATTTCAAAAGAACGGTTCATTCCAATCCTTATGGCATCACAATTATTTTTTTACCCTGGATATCAAACTTTACTTTACCAGTAAGTTCCAAGGCTTTCAATGCATCGGATAGTTTTATATCACGACGCATTTCAGCAATAAACAGATCATCTGTCTCTCCCTTATATTCAATTTCCACATCGTACCAGCGAGATAGTTGCCTCATTATAGTTTCGATGCCGGCGTTCTCAAAATCAAACATTCCATTCTTCCAGGCAATCACATTATCAACATTAACATCGCTAACTACTTTGGTCATCCCGTTTTTTGCAAGTTGTGCCTGTTGACCAGGTTTTAAAATGTTAATGTTACCATCATTTACAAACCTTACAGATCCTTCTAATAAAGTTGTCTTTACGTTATCCTCATCGTTATATGCATTAACATTGAAATGAGTTCCTAAAACCTGGACTTCTGCATTATTTACAGTCACAATAAAAGGCATATTTGGATCCTTGGCTATTTCGAAGTAGGCTTCACCTGTAATTTCAATTCTTCTTTCAGTTCCGATAAACGATGTTGGAAAATGAATAGATGATGTTGCATTAAGCCATACCTGGCTGCCGTCAGGCAATTCTAATTGATACTGCCCGCCTTTAGGAGTTGATATAGTATTGTAAACAATTTCCCTCGAATTTTTATTAGTAGGATCATAAGATAACTTTCCATCAAGTTTAATAATTTTCGAATTGCCTTGTTGAGCAATGGTTCCGTTTTGTGCTTCATCCAATAAAATAGTAGATCCATCAGCGAGGGTCAAAGTAGCCTTATCACTTCCCGGCAATACATCATTCTTAAAACGCTGGGTATTTGTCCCGATTTTTGCTGTTTCTTTTTTCCCGATCTTATCATTTAATAGAAAAACGCTTATTAGAAGCAAACCAATAAAAGAAGCAGCGATCGCAATCCTTCTTAAACGAATTACACGATGCTTTTTTCCTATTGAGTCCAACTCTATTTTGTCATGAATAGCCTTGAATAATTTACGTGAAGCCTCGGGGTTTATTCCCTTAGATTTCTCAAGATCATCTGAAAAATTCTTTTGCATAAGTTGTTTCAATTCTTCGTCCTCTGAACTTTCCAGGTAACTCAACAGCCATTGCATTTCTTTCGAAGTCAACTCAGATCCGCCTATTAATTTTCTGAGTGTGTCTTGTTGCTGGTCCAATAGTTTTGATATAAATACGCAGGATCTCTTAAAACGGGGGGGCTAATTCAAATTTTTTTTAAAACTCGTTTGTCTTACCAAACTCATAAAGTCAAAAGAAGATACTTGTGAAAACTAAAAAGTAAATAATTATTCCTGTTTGCCTGGGGTGTTCGCCAATATATTTTCTAATGCTTACCAGGGCTTCTGAGAGGTATTCCTTCACCGTATATTTAGAAATATGCAGTTCTTCTGCGGCTTTTTTATAAGTCCTTCCTTGCACTTTACACAGTTCAAAAACCTTGCGCTTTTGCGGGGATAGTTGATCCATGGCTTCTTCGATAGCAGTTAATTGCTCTTCTTTCAAGTCGGCATTTACAAGGATAGAATTATCTTCTATGGAAATGCTTATGTTTTTATGTGCAAGAGTTTCTTTCAATTTTAGTTTTAACTGATCAATGGTTTTATGATAGCTTATAACGAATAACCAACCAGCAAGATCTTGTTTCGGGTCAATAGTATGCCGCTTGCTCCATACCGTAACAAATACTTCCTGAACTATATCTTCAGCAATTACCGGATCTTTAATTAGTTTCAAGGCATTTGCATATACAGCAGCATGATACTCCCAATAGAGTGAGTTAAATGCGTTAATGTCATCTTTACGCAATCGTGAGGCAAGATCCTTTGTTTTCTGATCCATCAAAGCAAGCATCTTATTAGTTATGGAGAAAATGGCAAGTCGAAAGTAACAATAAGGATTGAATTTTTGAAAAAAGACACTTTAATCAGAAATAATGTCGCAACAAAATTGACACAGGACAACTAACGCACAACTGTTAGAGATGCATTTTTTTATCGTATAGCTATTAAGGTTATGACCCAATACAACCTGGGGTATAAGCTTTAAAAAAGAAAGGTTATCATTTCTGATAACCTTTTTTCGAGGTCCCTGGCGGATTCGAACCGCCGTAGCAGCTTTTGCAGAGCTGAGCCTAGCCACTCGGCCAAAGGACCTTATTTATTTCTGATTTCAGTCCCGATAAATTTATCGGGATTATATTTTAGATTTGTCTGAAACGCAGCAAATATAAGCCGTTTATTTAAAAGATTATAATCCAACAGATATGTCACGGATCGCAGAATCGGAAATGATACTAAATGCAAGAGGCGCTATCTACCACCTGAACCTGCTGCCACATGAGATCGGCAGTACCGTCTTTCTCGTTGGCGATCCTGATCGTGTAAAAGAAGTAAGCAAACATTTTGACAAAATTGAATACAAAGGTGAATACCGTGAATTCATCACTCATACCGGGCTTATTGGTAAAAAGAAATTAACTGTTCTTTCCACCGGCATCGGCACAGATAATATAGATATTGCTATTAATGAACTGGACGCATTAGTTAATATTGATCTAACAACAAGGGAGATCAAGCCAACTCTCACTTCTTTAAATCTCATTCGCATCGGTACCTCAGGCGCATTGCAACCCGAGATCCCTGTTGATAATTTCATTGCTTCCACTCACGGTCTCGGTATCGATAATCTTTTGAACTTTTACCGACTTGAACAAAACGACGAAGAAAGACAACTGCTTCATTCCTTTGTCACAAGTACACAAATGCATAGCCAGATAGGCTACCCATATATTGCCGGCGCCAGCGGTTCCCTAATTAAGCATTTTGTAAAAGATTTTTACCAGGGAATTACAGTTACCTGCCCGGGATTTTATGGTCCGCAAGGAAGAGTGCTGCGACTTGGCATCAGCAACCCGGAACTGATCAACCGGCTTACTCAATTTCGTTTTGGTCAGCACAGGATCACTAACTTTGAAATGGAAACATCGGCTATTTATGGGCTTAGCAAGCTGCTTGGGCACAACTGTCTTTCTTTAAACGCCGTTATAGCAAACAGAGTGAGAAAGGAGTTTTCAAGGGATGGCAAGGCTGCAGTTGAATCTTTGATTGTTAAAGTATTAGAAATTGTTTCTCAAAATGTATAAGAAATAAAAATGAAGACAGATTTTTTTAAATACCAGGGAACCGGAAATGATTTTGTGATCATTGACAATCGTAATGGTCATAACCTCGTTCTTAGTCCGGAAATGATAAAAGACCTTTGCGATCGCCGTTTTGGAATTGGCGCCGATGGCCTGATGTTATTGAATGAAAAACCGGGTTACGATTTTGAAATGGTTTACTACAATGCTGATGGCCGTGAAGGCACCATGTGTGGGAACGGAGGTCGTTGTCTTATAAAATTTGCTGAAAGCGTAGGAATACAAAAGGAACTGTATAAGTTCATCGCAACAGACGGCGAACATGAAGCAAGGATCGATACAAATGGAATTGTTTATTTAAAAATGAATGATGTCGATCTTATCGTCAACCATCATAGTGATTTTTTGGTTGATACAGGCTCGCCTCACTACGTAAAATTGATTCCGCACCTTGCCGAATACGATGTTGTTAAAAAAGGCCGGGAGATCCGCTATAGCCGTGAATTTGAAAAAGAAGGCATCAATGTAAATTTTGTTGAACAACTGGATGAGCCTGATAAAATTTTTGTACGAACTTATGAACGCGGAGTTGAAAATGAAACACTCAGTTGCGGAACCGGTGTTACGGCTGCAGCCCTCGTTTGTTATCATAATGAAAATGGTTTTAACGAGGTAGAAGTAAAAACACTTGGCGGCAGGCTAAATGTGGAATTTGATCGGATAGATGATGGCAAGTTCAGAAACATCTGGCTTTGCGGAGCTGCTGAAAGAGTATTTAACGGAAATATAGAAATTTAAATATCCTTCCTCCATCTTCACTATAATTTTTTCTTAATGCATCGTTTTAATCTTCGTGTGTATGGCATTCTTGTAAATGATAAGAAACAAATACTAGTTGCTGACGAATATGTACGTGGCGGCTTTTATACCAAATTTCCGGGTGGTGGATTAGAGTTTGGAGAAGGAACGAGAGATTGTTTAAAAAGAGAATTGAAAGAAGAATTAGGTATTGAAGCACAGATCGGAGATCACATTTATACAACGGATTATTTTCAAATGTCTGCGTTCAGGCCAGATGACCAAATAATTTCTATCTATTATTTTGCAAAGCAATTAGAAGAATTAAAAGTACCATTACGCATCAAGCCATTTGATTTTGATGATAAGCAAATGGAAATATATAATAATACTGGTGAAGCAGAATCTTTTCGGCTAATAGAATGGAATGA
>DATHDP010000028.1:0-61593 GCA_035318985.1 Chitinophagaceae bacterium | reverse complement strand
GGACCTTCATCCTCCACGCGGCATGGCTGGTTCAGACTTGCGTCCATTGACCAATATTCCTTACTGCTGCCTCCCGTAGGAGTCGGGCCCGTGTCTCAGTGCCCGTGTGACTGGTCGTGCTCTCACACCAGTTACTGATCGTCGACTTGGTGGGCCGTTACCCCGCCAACTATCTAATCAGCCGCACACCCATCTTCTCGCGCATTGCTGCTATAATATAAAAGTGATGCCACTTCTATATGTTACGGAGTATTAATCCAAGTTTCCCTGGGCTATTCTCCACTAAAAGGAAGGTTGTGTACGTGTTCCGCACCCGTTTGCCGGTCGCCATCAACTGTATTGCTACAGTCATGCTGCCCCACGACTTGCATGTATTAAGCCTGCCGCTAGCGTTCATCCTGAGCCAGGATCAAACTCTCCATTGTAAATGTTGTTTGATACTGACATTTTAATTCTCAAGAATTAACGTGTCAAATCGAATGTATTTCGCTTGACTTACCTTGATTCCGATATAAATCGGAATGCTGTTGTTTCCCTACTTTCAAAGATCTTTAGCGATTACCGCTTTCCCATTTTTTAATTTGGGAGTGCAAAGGTAAAGGCTCGTATGTTTCCCACCAAAATTTCTACTATATTTTTTTATAGCTTTTGGTTTGAATTTTAATTTGTTTTTAAAGAACTTATCCCTCTTTTTTAAGGGGGGCGGCAAAGATAATGTTGCTCTACTTATCAGCCAATTTTTATTGCCGATTTTGTCCACATTCTATTCTAAAATCATCCACATTTAAAGAGCTCGTTTTATCTTAACGGGCGGCAAAGATATGAGTGGAACTTTAGCCACCAAATGTTTTTTAGTTAATATAAAATATAAACAGCCAGACAGGCCTACTGCCATACGTTTCAGAAGAAAAAATTAATTGAAATAGTTGTTAGGGAAAGCTACATGGACTAGAAATAAGCCATTTGGTGGGGTAGAAAAATCTGATAAAGTGCAATCCTGGGATTCAATAATGGTTCGGAAAATATCGAGGTTTGTCTTATTTCTACCCACCTTCAACATGGTAGCTACCAAAGCCCGGACCATACCTCTCAAAAAACGATTGGCCTTTACGTGATAGACAAAGCATTCCCCTTCAATTGTCCAATGGCTTTCCTGTACATCACAAGTAAAAGATTTAACCTGCGTGTTTTTTTTTGAAAATGAAGTAAAATCCGAGTATTCCTTAATAATTGCGGCGGCCTTTTGTATTAACTCAAGATCCAATGTATATGGATAATAATAGGCGTTGTCTTCTAAAAAAGGATTTTTTTTTTGGTATATGTTGTACTTATACTCCCTAGAAATTGCATCAAAGCGACAATGTGCTTCATCCTTTACTTTAAGTAAATTCCTAGCAGCTATATCTCCTGGTAATATGGCGTTTAGATTATATAATAGCTGAGATGATATTTCGTTTTTCGTATCAAAATGAAAATAGTTTTGCAACGCATGTACTCCGGTATCAGTACGGGAGGAACCTGTTAATTGTATTTCCTCCTTAAGAAGAATCTTAAACGCCTTTTCAACTTCAGCTTGTATTGTGTTAGCGTTTTTCTGCGATTGAAAACCGCTATAGTTTGCCCCCTTATATGATACTTCCAGAAAATAACGCATTGGAATTACTAATGAATCATTGCCTTAAACCGATTAATAAAATATTCATCTTTTAATGCTGATTGAAGCGTAGAAAAATTTTCAAGATCACTTACATATTGATATGCTATGTCGAAAAATTTATATTTAGATTCATCAGTTAGAAATAACGCACTAAGATTTCTTACTTGGGTAGTAGAAAAGCATTTTGTCTTAAAAGCCTTTTTTGCTTCTGCGATCATAGCTTCATCATTATTTGCGGCAGCCATTCTTTTTCTTATTTTAAAAAAATCATCTTCAACCGCCACCGCTTTACAATTATTACTCTTAACTACGGTTTTTTGTGTAGTCTCTTTGTTAACGGCAACGGAATCAACAGGAGGAATATCCAGGAATTTTTTTTCGTCCTGATTAGATTGTACTGGCGTTGCCTTTTTTGTATCAGGTTGAATAAGCACTTTTATGGTATCTGTTACCTGGTCAGATAATACGTCAAGAAACACAAGCCCAATCCCTGTAGTAGTTGAACTTTCAGATTTAAGTTTTACAACTGATCTTTTATACTCACTCTCTGTATTTATTTGTGTCTTTGCTTTTTCCATCGAGTCTTGTTTTCGTAACTCTTCCTGTTTCAGCAATTCATCGTCTTTAGCTTTCGCGGCCGCGATCGAATCCTCTTTCATTTTCGCTGCATTTTTGGAGTCCTGACCATCAATCTTTGGCTCTTCTTTAATTACTACAGGTGCTACTATAATTCCATTTTTAATCTCGCTTTGTGATGAGGGGACACCATTCTTAATTTCACTCTGGGATGATGGTGCGATTTCTTTTACCTCTTCTTTTTTTTCCGTATTAGTTGCCGTAGCACCGGCCTTTTTTTCTACTGGCTTTTCGATTACAGGCTTTTCTTTTATCGTTGAATCATCAGCAGCTTTTGCTAGCAAATTTGTAAATGCATTATCTTCTCTCTTTTCCGTTTTTACATTTTGTGCCGAATTAGCTGATTTACTTTGAGGCATTATCGTAGCCATTGATGTAAGGTTAAAAAGCCCCCATCCTTTCTCTCCAAAATTTTTGATCAGGAACCCCTGATCCTTCTTACTAATACTTATAGAATAAGGCTGATCTGTCACTTCGCTTCCTTGAATTCCGATATTTACTGAGTAAATACTATCGTGAAGATTTGATAATATCAGGTACCCGGAAGTTGTAGAGTTATAGATCTTATCTCCCATGCGGGCAAAAAAAGGTTGCTGGTTATCCGTTTGTAAATAAATAAAATACACCTTTTGTGCATGGAGTGAAATTGATGCAAAAAATAAGAATACAAATAGCTTAGACAATTTTTTCATCGGAAATTATATGGGTATAGTTGGTCAAAGTTAATATAAATAACTCTTAAGACTTCTTTAAAGAATTAACTTGCCATTTATAAAAATACCAGACCGGGCTTGTGTGACAACTTCTATTTTTGCACCCTTAAAAAATAAATCTATGAAATTGGCGAGTACGTTATTTGCAATTCTTTTGTTTAACCTCCAATTGATTTCCCAGGAGCCGATATCAAAAGACACTTCCTGGAAAAAACAATACCGCGAAACAGCTACTAAAATAAATGATCTTGTTCATACGAAACTTGAAGTGAAGCCCGACTTTTCAAAATCCTATTTATATGGAAAAGCCTGGATCACTTTGAAACCGCATTTTTACCCAACTGATTCTCTAAACCTTGATGCCAAAGGAATGGAATTTAAAACAGTTGCTTTAGTAAATGGTACAAAACAAGTTCCCTTAAAATATGAATACGATGATCAGAACATCAGAATCAAATTAGATAAGACTTATAAAGCAAATGAAAATTATACTATATATATAGATTACACAGCCAAGCCAGATGAGTACCAGGAAAAATATGGGACTGATGATTTTCTCGGTATCAAGGGAATGTATTTTATAAATCCGAAAGGAGAAGAAAAAGACAAACCAACTCAAATATGGACACAGGGTGAAACCGAATCAAACTCTGCATGGTTCCCTACAATTGACAAAACCAGCCAGAAGACAACTGAAGAGCTTACTGTTACAGTTGATAATAAATATGTGACCCTTTCTAACGGGAAACTGATGAGTCAAAAGAAAAATACAGACGGCACAAGAACAGATTACTGGAAAATGGATCTCCCACATTCACCCTATCTTTTCTTTCTTGGCGTTGGCGATTATGCTGTAGTTAAAGATAGTTGGAGAGGCAAAGAGGTTAACTATTATGTAGAACCAGAATATGGACCTGTTGCAAAAAAGATCTTTGGAAACACGCCTGAAATGATTGAATTCTTTTCAAGGATCACTGGCGTTCCTTTTCCATGGGTAAAATATTCACAGATCACCGGTCGTGATTATGTTGCCGGAGCAATGGAAAATACAACAGCTACTATTCACCAGGAAAGTGCACAGCAAGATGCAAGAGAATTAGTTGACGGTAATAACTGGGAAGGCACTATTGCACATGAATTATTTCATCAGTGGTTTGGTGATTATGTTACTGCTGAAAGCTGGAGTAATCTTACATTAAATGAGTCTTTTGCTGATTATAGCCAGACTTTATGGGAAGAGTATAAATATGGTAAAGATGCCGGTGATGCTGAGAACTACCAGGGTATGCAGAGCTATTTGCAAAGCGGAGCTGAATCAAAAGATCTTGTTCGATTCTTCTACGCCGATAAAGAAGATATGTTTGACCAGGTTAGTTACCAAAAAGGCGGACGAGTAATTCATATGTTAAGAAATTTTGTGGGTGACAGCGCCTTTTTTAAATCATTGAATAATTATCTCACAACTAATAAATTCAAAGCTGCTGAAGCCCATCATTTACGACTTGCATTTGAAGAAGTAACGGGTCGTGATCTTAACTGGTTTTTTAATCAATGGTATTTTGATAACGGGCATCCATCTGTAACTATTGATTATGTTTATGATGATGCGGCAGGAAAAGTAAATGTCATAATTAAACAAATACAAAAAAGCGGGAAACTATTTACACTGCCGATTGCCGTTGATATTTATAATGGCGCAAATAAAGTTCGCTACAATGTTTGGGCAAAAAATGCAGTAGACACTTTCACATTTAATTATAGCAAGCATCCTGACCTGGTAAATGTGGATGGTGATAAAGTTATGTTGTGGAATAAAAAAGATAATAAAACACTCGATAATTTCATTCATCAATATAAATATGCGGGCAAATATCTTGACAGGCTTGAAGCCATTCAATTTGCTGCAAAGAAGCAAGATGATCCGAAAGCACTTGAATTATTAAAAACTGCATTGAAAGATAAATATCATGGCCTTCGCAACGCAACATTATTTAGCCTTGATCTTAAAAATGAAAAAGTGAAACAAGCGGTTGAACCGATCATAGCTGATCTTGCAAAGAATGATAAAAAATCAACAGTAAGGGCAAATGCCATCAGCCAGCTAGGTGAATATAAAAAAGCAGCGTATATCCCTTTATTTAAAGCGGCAACATCTGATTCTTCTTATTCTGTCTCAGGAAATGCATTGAATGCATTGATCGAAGTGGATAAAGATGCTGCGATGACTATTTCAAAAGAATTAGATAAAAAACCAGCAAAGGGAATATTGAAAAGTTCTCTTCAAGGTGCAAAAGCTGCGTCAGGTGATGAAAGTCTTGAAGAAGAAATTACCGGTAGTTTTAATAAGATGCCGGTATCAAATGAAAAGTTCAATGCGCTTGGTACCCTTGGCATTTATCTTGGTGCATTAAAGAATACAGAAAAGGTTAAAGCTGCGGTTGATGAGATTTTAAAATTCCGCGAAGCAATTCCTTCACAATATAGAGTTCAAACCGATCCTTATATCAATGAAACTTTACAAAGGATTGCAACAAAAAAAGAAGAGGCATTGAAAGCTGATGCCGGTAACACTGCTTTGAAAGAATTAGTTGACTATATAAAAGGAAAAATTCCACCAGCAGATAAAAAAGGATTTTAAATGATCGTTTAAATAGTAAAACCCTCTCAAACAATGAGAGGGTTTTTTATTTTTATACCAGCTTCAGTATTTCATAGCATCAACTGTTGCGTCGCAATCACTTCATCATTCAGTAATACTATTCAGCTTTTTAGAATTTTACCACTTACCACCTGCACCACCACCACCAAAACTTCCACCACCAAATCCACCGAATCCTCCGCCACCACCGCCTGACCAACCGCCGCCGCCTCCTCCAAACCCACCGCTACCAGCACCCCACCAGAAAGGTCCACCTAAACCACGATACCCACGACGTGAAGCATAACCACCACCTTTACCGCCACCTCTTCCAACAACCCCAAGAATGATCCATATAATAATTACGAGAAGAAAAATTTTACCGGGACTTAATCCTTTTCGTTTACCATAACCTTGCGGGGCTTTATACTCACCAGCCGCTGCTTTTATAATTGCATCAACAGTTTTATTTAAACCACTATAATAATTGCCTTCTCTAAATTCTGGAATTAATTCATTTTCTAAAATGTGCTTTGCAGTGACATCGGGTATCGCCCCTTCCAGTCCATAACCTGTAGCGATATAGGCGTCACGGTTCCCATCACCACCACCCGTTGAAATAAGAATAACTACACCATTATTAAATTGCTGACCACCAACTCCCCACTTTCTTCCCAAGGCAGTTGCATATTCATTTGCCTCATACCCATTCAGATCTTCCACGATCACTATTGTAACCTGGCTTGATGTGCTATCATTATATGCTACCAATTTTCCTTCCAGGTAAGATGCCTGCTCTGTAGTAAGAAAATTTCTTCCTTTAGTAAAATCATTATAAAGTCGTGGTGGGCTCGGTCTTTGCGGAACAGCATTTTCAACCTGTGCTACAGCACCAAGCGAAAAAAGAAGACAAGCTATAAAAAGAATTTTTCTCATTCTTATTTGCCAAACACTATATCGTCAGGCAGTTCATTTTTATCAGTATCGTTATTGAAGGGAAAATTTTTTGTCAATGCAGTACCAATATCTTTTACAACTTCCGCAATACCCGCTGCATAATTTTCCCTGTTAAAATTGCTGATCATTTTTTTTACTTCCGTACCCCAATATTCATTTCCAACCTTATTATGAATTCCTTCATCTCCGAATACAGCAAGTTGCCGGTCCTTCATTGCCACATAAACCAACACCGCATTGCGGTCATCTGTCTTTTGCATTTCAAGCTGAAAAAAAAGTTCAGCAGCTCGATCGATAGCATCCATATAACTGCATTTGCTTTCCACAAAAACACGAACCTCTCCGCTCGTCATACGCTCAGCATTTTGTATGGCCTCGATAATAAGCTGCTGCTCTTCTGCAGTGAAGAAATTTTTCTTTTTAAAAAATGAGAACATTTACCGGGTTTATTTGATATCAAACTTTATATCAGGATTCTTTTCTGATCCTTTTTCTGCTTCGTAAAAGGCTTTTTCCTTTTTACCAAAAATACCAGCCAGCAAGTTGGTTGGGAAACGCACAACTTTGAGATTATAACTCTCAACTGTTTTATTATAATCCTGCCTGGCTACATTTATACGATTTTCAGTTCCTTCAATCTGTGTTTGAAAATCCTGGAATGCTTTAGTTGTTTTTAAATCAGGATACTGTTCAAATGAAGCGATCAACCTGCTGAATGATCCTTGCAGGTTAGCCTGCGCTTGTTGATAAGCTTCCAAAGATTTGGGATCATTAATATCAACATTGATAGAAGTAGCTTTTGCTCTTGCTTCCACCACTGCAGTTAATGTTGATTTCTCGAAGTTGGCTGATGCTTCGACAGTTTTTATTACACTGCTATAAAGATCCGTACGACGCTGATAGTTTGTTTCTACATTACTCCATGCTTTTTTTACACCCTGCTCTGAAGTAACCAGGCCATTATATCCGCTACAGCTCCATACTCCAAGAATAAGTACAAGACCCAATATGATCAATACAGTTAGATTACGTGTCCCTTTCATGGTTTTAAAGTTTAGTTAGAAATTAAAATTAAGTGTTTTAAAAATACTAAAGCCCCTGTTCAAATCAGGGGCCATATTATTTTTATGACAGAATTGCTTATTGTTTGATCGCCGCAATTCCAGGTAATTCTTTTCCTTCAAAGTATTCAAGCATCGCACCGCCACCTGTGCTCACATAACTTACTTTGTTAGCGTAGCCAAATTGATTGACCGCAGCAACACTATCGCCACCGCCGACGAGTGAAAAGGCTCCCGAACTGGTAGCATCCGCTACAGCCTTTGCTATCGTCTTAGTGCCATGACGAAATTTCTCCATTTCAAAAACTCCCATTGGTCCATTCCATAAAATAGTTTTGCTTCTTTTGATCACATTACAAAATTGATCGCATGCATTCGGCCCAATATCCAATCCCATCCACCCATCGGGAATATGATTACTCGGTGCATCGGACGTATCGGCCGTTGCTTCAAACTTATCTGCAATGATTGAATCAGGTGGAAGATGAATACAAACTCCCTTATCAGTTGCTTTTTTCATGATCTCTTCCGCAGTGCCAAGACGGTCTTCTTCACAAAGCGATTTACCGATCTTCCCTCCCATTGCTTTCAAAAAAGTATAAGCCATGCCGCCACCGATAATAATATCACTTGCTTTATCCAAAAGATTTTCAAGTATCAATATCTTATCGGAAACTTTTGCTCCACCAATGATAGCTGTAAAAGGTTTCTCTGAATTATGTAACACTTTTTCTGCGCTTTTTACTTCTCCTTCCATTAACAAACCAAACATTCTTTTATCCGCAGGATAAAATTTTGCAATTACAGCAGTAGAAGCATGTGCACGGTGCGCCGTACCAAATGCATCATTTACATATACATCACCAAGCTTACTTAGTTTTTCAGCAAATGCTTCATCGCCTTTTTCTTCTTCTTTATAAAAACGAAGATTTTCCAATAATAAAACTTCACCCGGTTGAAGGTCAGCAGCCATCTTATATGCTTCGTCACCAATACAATTGTTTGCGAACAAAACCGTTTCACCATCCAACAACCTTCTTAAATGCACCACCAAATGTTTCAAAGAATATTTTTCTGAAGGACCATCTTTCGGACGCCCAAGATGACTCATTAAAATAACACTGCCTCCATCCTTAATTATTTTTTGAATAGTTGGAACCGTTGCGCTGATTCTTGTATCATCAGTAATTTGATATTTATCATTCAGCGGAACATTGAAATCAACACGAACCAATGCTTTTTCTCCTTTAAAATTATGCTCAGAAAATTTTGACATAGTGACTATTTTGGAATATCAAAAATAGCTTAAACAAAAATGTCCCGCCTCAGGCGGGACATTAATATTTTAAAATAATTATTTTATCAGTTTAGCAAAATAATGAAGTGTACGAACCAACTGGCTCACATAACTCATTTCATTATCATACCAGCTTACAGTACGTACCAGCTGGCTATCGCCAACATTCTGCACTTTTGTTTGTGTTGCATCAAACAATGAACCGAATGAAGTGCCGATAATATCACTGCTTACAATTTCATCTTCGGTATATCCAAAGCTTTCGTTAGATGCGGCTTTCATAGCAGCATTTATTTCTTCTACAGTTGTTTTCTTACCAAGCAATGCTGTCACTTCAGTCAGTGAACCTGTCAATGTAGGTACACGTTGAGCAGAACCATCTAATTTCCCTTTCAAACTTGGAAGAACAAGCCCAATTGCTTTTGCAGCACCGGTACTATTCGGAACAATATTTTGCGCGGCAGCTCTTGCACGGCGAAGATCCCCTTTCGGATGTGGCGCATCCTGTGTATTCTGATCATTTGTATAAGCATGTACCGTTGTCATCAAACCATTTACAATGCCATATTTTTCTTCAAGCACCTGTGCCATTGGCGCAAGACAGTTCGTAGTACAACTTGCACAACTGATGATCGTCTCACTGCCATCAAGAATACTATGGTTAACATTAAATACAATTGTTTTCAGATCGCCGGTTGCCGGTGCGCTGATCACCACTTTTTTTGCACCAGCTTTCAAATGTGCTTCTGCTTTGGTCTTATCAGTAAAGAACCCTGTGCATTCCAGCACTACATCCACCTGGTGATCTTTCCATGGTATTTGTGCAGGATCTTTTTGTGCATATATTTTTATATCATCACCATTTACGGTGATTGAATTTTCTGTTGATTTTACATCCTGGTCAAAACGGCCCTGTGCACTATCATATTTTAAAAGATGTGCTAATACCTTAGGGCTGGTAAGATCATTGATAGCCACTACATCAATACCATCCATTTTATAGATCTGGCGATAAACAAGCCGGCCAATACGTCCGAAACCATTAATTGCAACTCTAACTGTGCTCATGATTAATTCAGATTTTTAATTTGAGGTGCGAAGGTAAGAAACCGTGAGGATTTGCAAGGTCGTTTAGTTTACGAGGAAAGCAATTTTTATGTACTTGGCTTCTGTACTACTATTGAGCCTAATTGCGTCGCATTCTTGTACGTTCTTATCGATATTCAGCTATTAATATACAATACACCTGGAAAATCCTTTTTACAAATCAAATAATTAGAGTCTATACACATGATATTGGGGAAAATTATATACATGAATATTATTGAAAGAAATATTCAATAACGATTAAACTTTTTAAACCTGCCAACATCTTATAGCAGTGTTTAATTGAAAAATTATTGAAGAACAATTTTCAAACATTTATTCTGGCAAAATGTTTGTTTATAAAGGCTAAAATAAAACTGTACAATATGAAAAAACACATTTTTTTAACCCTTCCGTTAATGTTTACATTATTAAACATTAATGCGCAAAAATCCTCTATCATATTAAGAGGAGGTGTGAATCTTGCTAATGTAACAATATCAGAAAATGGAAGAATTGACGATGCAAAAACTCTTACAAGTTTTCAGGCAGGTTTTATCGGCGACATTAGCCTCGGCCAATTTGTATCATTACAACCAGGATTACTTGTTTCAGGCAAAGGATCAAAAACGCAAAGCGGTGAAACAACTGATGCGAATTATTTTAAAGCAACATCAAATCCGATCTATTTGGAAGTTCCCTTAAACCTCGTCTTTAAGTTTGGCGCAAAAGACGGTCCCAATTTTTTTGCCGGTGCAGGCCCTTATCTTGCTGTTGGCATTGCAGGTAAAAATAAAACGGAAGGAAAAATTTTCGGCACGGCCTTTAACAGTGGAATGAATATTGAATGGAGCAATGACGATCCTACAACATTGGATTACGAAGAAGGCGTTGGTTTTGGTATCATGAAACGTTTTGATTACGGCTTGAATGGAACGGCGGGTATTGATCTGAAAAAAGCAGTCTTGTCTGTTAACTATGGTTTAGGTCTTGCAAAATTGCAATCAGGAAGTGATAGCTCAGATGATGAGAACAATAAACATCGTGTGTTAAGTTTTACAATTGGGTTTAAACTATAATTATAAAAGTACCTGTACGAAGTCCCTCGATTTTTATCGGGGGATTTTTTTTGAAAGATTATCTGTCAATATATCAATTGGGTTAAAAAAAATCCCTGCAACTATTATTGTTGCAGGGATTCAAGTTTCTAGAAACTCTGGTAGCCCGTACGAGATTCGAACTCGTATCACCACCGTGAAAGGGTGGTGTCCTAGCCCTTAGACGAACGGGCCTCCTATGCTAAGACTTTGAAGCCTAATGCCTCTTGTTTCAGGGGCGGCAAAGATAAGTTTCAACCGCTTGATGACAAAAACATTTTTCAACAAAAAAGCCCCGATTAAATCGGGGCAAGTTCAAAACCGTCCTTCATGGATATAAGTTATTGCTTTGCAAGCTCTGATTTTTTAAAAATGTTAGCTACCGCTTTTTGAATTTCTTTATTTGTAAGATTTCGATTGTTCACTTCGGCTGTTGTCCAACCCTGCCATACTGTTTTATCATTTTTTGCATCGATCATTGTGACAGTAATTGTTCCTTCCCTGATGACTTTTTCATATGAGTCATAACCTAAAAATTGAGAAGGATAATAGATCGTTGCATAACGTCTTGTGTATGGGTTATAAACCAACCTGCTATAGGGCTGACTATAAACCGGCTCATTTTGTTGCTGGCTTGACCTTTCTACCAACACATCATAATCGAGGATCACATCGGGTTTATTTTTCGATTCCCTCCAGCCGATCTTTTCAAATTCTTTTGTTACTGCACCGCGGATCTTAGATTCAATAAGATCGCTTTGATTTTCCAACTTGCCATTTTCACCATGAAGCCATGTAAATGTTTTATACTTATTGAAATTTACGGTTTCGTCTTTTTCAATATGGGCGGAACTTGCACAGCCGGCAAGTAATCCAATGCTCAGAACCGCCACAATTGCTGCTTTCAAATTTATTTTATTCATAGTCTGAGTGTTTTAAATGCTCAAACTATAAACGCAATTTTTGACCCTACGTTTATTAATGACTTGTGAAAAAAAGAAAAAGGAAATGGTAAAAAAGACCAATGTTGCAGTTAATAACCTTATGTCAAACCAATTTCATAATGAATTTCTGGTATTTCTACATCATCAAAACCCTTTCGTACTAAGCGGCTTTTGAAGTCCTGCTGAACATTATAATCACCATGAACGAGAAAAAGCTTTTTTACTTGTTTTGGATCCTGGCAGGCCAGCCATTGGCAGAGGTCTTCATAATCCCCATGAGCACTCATACTGCGAATGGATGCCACTTCGGCATTCACTTCATGCTCTACGCCAAAAATTCCTACCAGTTTGGCACCTGCCATTAACCTACCACCCAATGAATGAGGCTCACAATAACCTGTGAGAAGAATAGTATTTCGGCTGTTTTCAATGTTGTTGCTAATATGATGTTTCACTCTTCCGGCATCCGCCATACCACTGGCAGAAATAATAACACAGGGTTCATTTCTGAAATTCAACAATTTTGATTGTTCTACATTCTTTATATACTTCAATCCTTTAAAATTAAAAGGATCACTGTCAGTTTGCAGAAGCTGTTGAATTTGTTTATTAAAGTATCCCGGATATTTTTTAACAATTTCTGTTGCTTCAATGCTCAAAGGACTATCGACAAAATAATCTAATTCGGGTAACCTGTTTTCAACTTCCAATTGATTGAGTGCATAAAGAATTTCCTGTGTGCGACCAACACTAAAAGCAGGCATAATAAGTTTACCCTTTTTAACAAGACAAGCTTTCTCGATCCATTCTAACAGGTGATCAGGTGTTGTCAGGTGTTCATCATGAAGGCTATTGCCGTATGTAGATTCAAGTAAAATAAATTCAGCCTGCGGAAAATTTTCAGGGGATTTTAAAATAACATCCCGGTAGCGACCAACATCTCCGCTAAAACTAAGCGTCCTGTCTTTTCCATCTTCCTTTATGCGTACATGCACACAAGTACTACCGATTATATGTCCCGCATCTGTAAACATTGCTTGTACATCATCCATAACATTAAACCACTGGTTGTATTCTGCTGTGGCAAAATGATCCTGTGCTTTTTTTGCATCTTCAATTGTATATAATGGAGTAAGATATGGTTGCCCCGCTGCTGCCCTTCTTTTATTTTCATATTTAATATCGTCTTCCTGTATCTCGGCCGAATCTTCCAATAAAACTCCTGTGAGTTCTTTTGTAGCAGGTGTACAAAAGATCGTTCCTTTAAAACCCTCTTTTGTCAATTTTGGAATAAGACCGCTGTGATCAATATGTGCATGAGAAAGGATCATCGCATCAATAGTCATCGGATCAAAACCGAAATACCGATTCAGAGCATTTGTTTCTCTTCCCATGCCCTGGAACATACCACAATCGAGCAATAGTTTTTTCCCATTTCTTAAAGTAATTAAATGCTTACTACCAGTTACACATCTTGCTGCTCCGTGAAATGCTATTTTCATTTTTCTTTTTTTGCTTTAAATGACCATGTAATAAAAAACTCTGCCACTATTTCTCCTGCTTTATTTTTCCCAATCGTTTTTGCTCTTATTAATCTTCCTTCACCGGATTCAACTGCTTCTTCAATGCATTTTTTTATTTGTGACCCATCATCACAAACAAATGTAGTTTTGTCAACTGCCTTTTTAAAATACTCACCTTCTGTTTTTACTACCAGCATACTTACCGCTGGTTTTCTTTTATATAAATGCCCTAATGCCAATGCACCGGTACTCATTTCTGCCGCCATGCTTAAGCAAGCAAAATATGTGCTGCGAAAAGGATTTTGTGAAAACCATTTAAAAGGAACAGACACTTCACATTTATTTTCATCAAGACTTTTTACTCTTACACCGGAAAAATAGGCGCTTGGCAATTTAGAAAGTAAAAACATCCTGAACTTTAAAGGACTGATCATCTGCTTGGAAAATAATTGAAAGTTTGATTCCATCATTGTTCTTTATATTGAGAGGGATCTAATGATCTTTTACTCCATTCAGTAAAAAATGATTTGACTTTTTCACGTTCATATGATGTTTTTCCATCTTCAAGATACCATGAATTTTGTGTATGCAGCAGGTTTCCTTCACTATCGAGTATTAAAAAAACAGGGAATCCAAAACGCTGAGGGAAATTGTATTTCGTTAAAAGCTTTGCGTTATAATTTTCTTTGCTGTAATTCAAATGATAAACAACATAGTTTGCATTCATCAATGAATCAAGCTGCGCATCTTTTGTAACAAACTCATGAAATCTTGCACACCAGATACACCAGTTGCCGCCAATTTGTATAAGAACTTGTTTGCCGGATCTTTTTGCTTCACTCACTGCACTGGCAATTTCTGTTTCTGCTTTTTCATCGGGTTTATAAAGACTGAATTTTTTCATGTCCTGTGAATGTGAAACAATTGAAAAAAAAAATAAAAGATTTGCTATAAAAATTCTTTGGAAGTACTTCATAGTTTTTTGCTCCTGAACTTTTGAACCTTGTTAAAATTTTAAATAAATATTGGTAAAAGTACAGAATGATTTATCTTTTCGCCCAGAGTTTTCGAAGCATCAAACCACCAAATACACCAAACATGAAACTGTTTAAAAAAATCTTGAAATGGACAGGTATTACCATTTTAACCATCGTAGTAATTTTTGTGATCCTCGTTTTTTCTTTGCAAAACAAAAAATTTGATGCCCCCTTCCCTAATCTTCATGCAACTAATGATAGTGCCACTATTGCAAGAGGAAAATACCTAGCTTATGGACCAGCACATTGCTCCGGTTGTCATACTCCTAAGGAAGACCAGGAAAAAATAAATATGGGCGAAGAGTTTCCCTTAAAGGGAGGACTCAATTTTGATCTGCCTATTGGAACATTATATTCAAAAAACATAACACCCGATGACGAAACAGGTATTGGTAAATTACCAGATTCAGTGATTGCACGTTCACTCAGGTATGGTGTTGCCCGTGATGGAAGAGCCTTGTTTGATTTTATGCCTTTTCACAACCTAAGTGATGAAGACCTGGTTGCCGTCCTCTCTTTTTTAAGATCGCAAGCTCCTGAGAAAAATAAAGTAATGGATAATCAGTTGAACTTTATTGGAAAGGCAGTAAAAGCATTTTTAATAAAACCCGTAGGCCCAGATGGTGAAGTAGTGAGGACAATAACACCTGATACTACAGCTGCCTATGGAAAATATCTTAGTCACTATGTGACTAATTGCCGCGGTTGTCATACGAATCGTAGTCTTATGACAGGCGAATATACAGGGCCTTTTTTTGCAGGCGGATTAAAATTTGAAGCGGCTGATGGTTCTTATTGTGTAACCCCAAATCTTACTCCGGATAAAGAAACAGGAAAGCTCACCGGATGGACACAACAACAATTTATTGACAGGTTTCGGTTGAAAAAAATTATTGCCGCCTCAGATATGCCATGGGATCAGTTTAGAAAAATGAGTGATAATGATCTTAAAGCAATTTACCAGTATTTAGTAAGTCTGGAGCCCATCAAGAATGCTACCGGCCCTACTTATGTAGCTGCTGCGAGTACAAAAAAATGATGAGCTGATATTTTAAGGGATCTCTATTTGATTTATTAACAGATCTTCTAACTCATCTCTTTTTCGAATGAGATAAGCTTCACCATTTTTTACCATTACCTCCGCAGGTTTAAATCTTGAATTGTAATGTGACGACATTTCGAAACAATAAGCACCTGCATTTCTAAAAACAAGATGATCGCCTTCGTGTATTTCTGGCAGTCGGCGATCTTCAGCAAATGTGTCGGTCTCACAAATATTCCCAACTACATCATAATTTCTTTTTTCACCAACTGGATTTGAATTATTTTCTATTTCATGATAAGCACCATAAAACATTGGACGGATCAAATGATTAAGTCCGCTATTTACACCTGCAAAAATTTTGTTACCGGCATTCTTAATAACATTCACAGTTGTAATAAAATATCCGGCTTCACTTACAATAAATTTTCCCGGTTCAAACCAAACCTGGAAATGACGATTATATTTTTTCTCATACTGATCAAACTCCTCCTTTACTTTTTTACCGAGTAATGGAATATCTGTTCCTTCCTCACCAGGCATATAAGGCACTTTGAATCCGCCACCAAGATCGAGTACTTGCAGATCAGGAAAATGTTGTGCTACCTCAAACAATACTTCAATGCCTTTTGCAAACACCTCCACATCTTTTATTTCGCTACCGGTGTGAATATGCAATGTCCGTATATGTAAGTTGGTTTCTTTGATAACATCAAGCACTTCTTTGATGCTTTCAAGAGGCACACCAAATTTGCTATCAGCATGTCCTGTGGAGATCTTCAAATTTCCACCAGCCATAATATTCGGACGCAAGCGAACACCAACAGGATAAGTATGATCGAATTTTTTTCCGAATTTTTTAAGATTAGAAATGCTGTCAATATTAATATGAACTCCAAGTTCTTTCGCTTCTGTTATTTCTTCAAACGCAATGTTGTTTGATGTATAAAGAATATTCTGTGGTTCAAAGCCTGCTTTTAATGCCAGTTTTACTTCGTTAATGGAACTGCAATCGATATTGCAACCAATGGAAAGAATGTATTTAAGAATACTGATATTGGTTAGTGCTTTTGCAGCATAGAAAAATTTTGTATCAACCCCATCAAAAGCAGTAAGTAATTTATCATACTGCTCTTTTATTCTTTCAGCATGATAAACATACACGGGGGTACCGAATTGCTTTGCAATTTTTTCTAATTGTTCAGGAGAAAGTTGTTGCGACATGTTGGCGAAGATAGGAACACGGATGACACGGATTTGATGGATAAGCACGGATTTTTATTACTCAAATCAATAAATCCTTTTAATATCAAATGATAACTACTATCAGGCTTTGGTTTTCGCTGCACAACTCCCCTTTAGGGTTGGGGTTTAACTGTCCTCTCCTTCCTGCTCGTCTTTATTTTCTATCAATTCCCCGCTTTCAGTTACAGCAAGATTAGTAGGTTCTTCAACTGGTGCAGCCGCAGGCGCCTCTTCTGTATTTGCCGATTCAGAAATAAAATCTGATTCATTGACGATAGTGGGTTCGATGACTTGTTCAGCCAACACCTCTTTGATCTTTGGAAGATCATCTGGAGTGTTGATCCCGAAATAATCCATGAAACTTTTTGAAGTAGCATAAACCAATGGATGACCCGGCATGGTTTCATTGCGACCGCTAATAACGATCAATTCTTTCTCCAACAATTTTTGAATCGCATAATCAGCACTTACTCCTCTTATTGCTTCCACCTGGCCTTTGGTCACAGGTTGCTTATAAGCAATAATGGAAAGTGTTTCCATTGCAGCAGCAGAGAGTTTTTTCAAAAACTTATCGCCGTTTAATTGAGCAATAGTTTTATGATATTCCTTTTTTGTAAGGAACTGCCAGCCACCACCACTTTGTATCACTTCAAATGGATAAAACTCCGCTTTATATTTTTCAACGATACCTTCTAATGATGTTTCCACCTGGTCAAGCGAAACTTTTTCATCCATAAAGGAAAAAGCATTGTTAGCAAGATCAACTATTTCCAATGTTGTCAACGGCTTATCGCTTGCAAATATGAGTGCTTCGAGGTGGGGTATAAGATTATTAATTTCCATTTATTAATTGTTGATTAGAGAACTAAACGTTGAATGGAGCGACGCAACGAAAGTACAATCAGGGAACTAAAGCTGGTAACACAATTATCAACATACTGTTAAGTGAACCAACAAATAAAACAAAGTATGCTCAACCTAAGTCTCCCCTTTAGGGGGACAGGGGGTTGGGCTTATCCTTGCAATGCCGCCGCACCACTTACGATCTCTGTAAGTTCAGTAGTAATGGCCGCCTGTCTTGCACGGTTGTAAGAAATTTTTAATGAACGCAACATTTCCTGGGCGTTATCACTTGCTTTATCCATTGCCGTCATGCGGGCACCGTGCTCGGATGCGTTGGAATCAAGAACTGCTTTATATAATTGCGTGTTGAGAATTTTTGGCATCAGCTCAGCGATCAATTCTTCTTGTGAAGGATCATAAATGAAATCAGCTTTTGTAGCCCCGGCTTTTGCTTCTACCTTAGGAATAGGTAAAAACCTTTCCACTTCAAATTTCTGTGTAGCCGCATTTTTAAACTGGCTGTAAATAACTTCCACGACATCAAATTCACCAACTTCAAAACTTTTCATAGCAGCTTGCGCAGCTTTTTGAACGCTTTCAAAATTTAAATGAAGAAAAATATCTTTATAAGTATCCGTTACAGTAAAACGGGTTTTCAAAAAATGCTCATATCCTTTCTTACCGATGCTCCAGATCGTAACATTGCCTTTCTTGAATTGATCAGGATATCTTTCGTTGATAGTTGCTTTTGCAAGTTTGATCAGGTTGGCATTGAATGCACCACAAAGTCCACGATCACTGGTAATCACGATCAACAACACTTTTTCTACTGGTCTTTCGGCTGCCAAAGTTATTCCTGCTCCGCCACCGGCATTGCTAACGATATTGCTGAGCATCTCCTGCATTTTTTTAGCATAAGGACGCATTTGAATAATTGCATCCTGCGCACGGCGAAGTTTTGCGGCACTCACCATCTTCATTGCCTTTGTGATCTGCTGTGTGCTTTGTACTGACTTAATGCGATTACGAACTTCTTTGAGCTGTCCTGCCATTTTGAAAAGTTAAAAGTTAAACTGAAATCGGCCGCAAAAGTACGGGCTTGGAGGTAAAAAACCAGAAGATTCTTGAAAAGAAACTAACTACAATTTTACAGCATCCTTTAGCTCAAAATCCCTTTTTAATCCGTACGTTATGATAAAATTCCCGCCTTCTTTTGTAGGCTTTTTCAGCGGTAATATTTCTTCCCGGTAAAATTGAAGATGGATCGGGCCATTTATAAGCGCAGAAAGCCGGTCTGCTTTAATGACAAGCCGGCCGTTTCTTATGGTATCAACATCATTAATATCAGCACTCGCAAAAGAAGTGTCCGTTAAAATAACACTTAAATAATCTACAGGATCAAGCCCTTTGAAAGTGAATACAAGATCACCGCGATTCAATGTTGAAGGAACATTTGGCTCAAGAGTAAAAGGTTTGAATTCAAATTCTTCGTTGTATTCTTTTTTATTCAGGTCAGTAAAGCTGATCGCATGCTTGCCGGCAAATGATGCAAACGGTTTTTGCACTTCATAATAAGCTCCGGTTACTTTTGCACTATCTACTTTCAGTTGCTCGCCATCAAGCATCACCTTGCTGGGCTCATCTAAGACCAGTGTTGTTCCATTTTTTCCATCCATGCGGTATTGAAGATTAACAGTCACATCTTCTTTTCCTTCTTCCGCCCAAACTTCATAATCAAAAAACACAGCATCTGGATTTACATCTTTGATATTCCCGATCTCATTGCTGGTGCATGAAAAAAGAAAAACCAATGAAACAATGCCTATATCTTTTAAACCAAACTGATATTTCATACAATGATTTACTATTAATACTTATTCTATCCGCAAAGTTCCTTAAGGAAATGATAAACCAGGGAATTAAGTTTAGAAGTCTTCAGTTTTTTCGCCCAGCAAAATTTCCACAACATATTCATCGCCACTTTTCCTTAACCTGAGCCATACTTTGAAATCATCAAAATCACTGCCGCCTCCGGAAATAGAAAACTCTGATTCTGTTTTATCCTTGGAAATGTCCGGCGGAACAATCTTGCCTGCCAGTTTTTGTTTACCGGTAAAAAAAGAATTTGTAATAACTGCTGATTGCAATTGCGTCGCCAGTTCATTGTATTTTGCTTTTGCTTTCGCCGCGTCAGCAGTTTGTAAAAATTTTGAATAATAGAAAGTATTCTCATCAAAATCTTCCGCTAACAGGTTTTTACCAATGCTTCCCGGGATATTTACAAGACTATAGGTAAATGTCAATACGCCATCTTCGTCAATTTCCTCCATCGCTGATAAAACATCATCTTCCACCACAAGATCTCCATAGATATTATCAAAAATATCCGGGTATGATTTGATAGCAATATTTAATCCTTCAGCAAAATTTTTCGGACTTCCAGAAATAACTTCTCCCGACGGAGTCGTTACCGAAGTAAGTTTCTTTACCACGCCGTCTTCCCAAATTCCGATTGTTAGTCGTCCATTTGTTTCAATCCTGTAACCATTCCCATTAATTCTTCCTTTTACATAATCGCCAACGAACATTGTGCCTTCCTTATTAAAAAAAAATGTTTTACCGGTAAATTCACCATTTACTGCGCCGCCATAATAAGCAGTTTGCTTGGCAAGATCAAGATCCAGTATCTGGCCATTCAAGCGATCATCTGAATAGTTTCCTTCGGAGTAAAACTTCTTATCTTTAAAATCATAACAATATCCTGAAGCCCCATTGTCACCTATAGGCCCCCAAAAACGAGTGCTGTCACCAATGATAACTCCATTTTTCAAATGGCCGGCAACATAATAACCAAAATAACGCTTCTGCTTTTTCAGATCATAATAATAGGATGAATCAATAAGAAACTTATCCTTGTTTGTTGGCCCTGCGAGGATATGATCATCTGTAGCTTCTGCGACCAAAGTAGAAGATTTTAAAAAACTGCTAAACGAAGGCGTACCGGACTGCACCCACTTATCATCACTCCATTCGCCTTCATAAAGCTTTTTTGATTTTATTTCATATTGATAACCCATCCCATTTCTTTTATCATCTTTATAGTTTACTTCACTTACAACGGAACCATCTGAAAATATCTGGATGCCACGGCCATTCAATTTATCATTTGAAAAGTTTCCCACGATCATCCCGTTATCTTTATAAAATAAAACACCTTTGCCTTGCTTTACCCCATTGACAAACTCGCCAATGTATAATATTCCTGTTTCACTTAGGAATGAACCTTTCCCATTTAGTTTCCCGTTTTTCCACTCACCGGTAAGAAAAGCTCCCTCTTTAAAAAACATAGTGCCCCTGCCATTATACATTCCATTTAGAAAACCTCCCACATACCTCACTGCGTTACCCGACTTATATTTAGCAACACCCATCCCATTGGATTTACCAGCACTTACTTCGCCAGTGTAGGAATAAGAAACATCCCATCCGTCTTTAAGGTTTTCGATCTTTTTTACATTCTGGGCAAATAAAATTGTGGAGACAATTACAAAAAAAAGAGTGGTGGTGATCTTTTTCATTTTATTTAATTGTTGGTTTGCAATATAACGTTACTAAAAGTAAAAAAAGCTGAGTTGTTATAAAATACTCGCCCTGTATTATTCTTTGAATGTTCCGTCGGACATGGCAGCAAGACTTGAGTTTTATACATCAGAGTTGATGAAGGTTAGTTAAAGAAAATGTAAGAAGTAAAAACCATTAATTGGTTTTGGCAAATTGGTTTCGTGGATTTCTTCCTGCTTAATATCGGACCTCTGGCTGCTTAGTGCTTAACAAGAAGCCTTATCTTTGCAGCCCTGTCAATTTGGCTCATAAGTTATTGTAGCACTTTATTTGACAGCATTTTGAACCTTGTGTATCAGAATTTAAAAACAGAACCCTAATCAAAGATTATTATGAGTTTTTTTTCGAAACTATTTGGTGGCAGCAAATCGGAAAAGGATGTAAAAAAGATCCAACCACTTGTAGCCGAGATCAATAAACATTTTGACTCTTTTCAATCGTTGACGAATGATCAATTGCGTAATAAAACAACAGAGTTTCGTCAACGCATAAAAGCACATCTTACAGCAATTGATAATGAAATTTCTTCAGCAAATAAAAGAGCAGAAGATCTTCAATTCAATGATCTGTTTGGTAAGGATGCCATTTACCAGGAAGTAGATAAATTAAAAAAGGACAGGGATAAAAAAATTGAAGAAGCTCTTAAAGATATTTTACCCGAAGCTTTTGCAGTCGTAAAAGAAACCGCAAAAAGATTCAAAGAAAATACAGAAATATTAGCCACCGCCACGCAGATGGATCGTGACCTGAGTGTAGAAAAAGAATATGTAAAGATCGATGGCGACAAATCCATATTTAAAAATTCATGGACTGCAGCTGGTGGACAGGTAACCTGGAATATGGTGCATTATGATGTACAGTTGATTGGTGGAATGGTTTTGCACGAAGGAAAAATTTCTGAGATGGCAACAGGTGAAGGTAAAACACTTGTATCTACATTACCTGCATACCTGAATGCATTAGCCGGTGAAGGAGTACATATTGTAACAGTAAATGATTATTTGGCTCGTCGCGACCAGGAATGGAACGGAACTATTTTTGAATGGCTTGGAATAACTGTTGATTGTATTGATAAACACCAGCCAAACAGTGATGACAGAAGAAAAGCTTATCTCGCTGATATCACTTACGGCACCAATAATGAATTTGGTTTTGACTATCTCCGCGATAATATGGTTCATTCTCCCGAAGAAATGGTGCAACGCAAACATCACTTTGCAATGGTAGATGAAACCGATAGCGTTTTGATCGATGATGCCAGGACTCCTTTGATAATTTCCGGACCGATACCGAAAGGTGATGATCAGCAATACCATATTCTGAAACCAAGAGTCCATCAATTAGTGGAAGCGCAGGAAAGAATAGTGCGTAGCAACCTGAATGAAGCCAAGAAAAGAATTGCTGAGGGAGATGATGATCCGAAAAGTGGCGGACTTTATCTTTTCAGAGCACATCGAGGATTGCCAAAATATGGACCTACGATCAAATATTTAAGCGAGCCGGGTATTAGAGTAAAAATGCAGAAAACAGAGAACTATTATCTCGCCGATCAGCAAAAAGAAATGCCGAAAGTGGATGAGGAACTGCTTTTCCAGATCGATGAAAAAAACAATTCAGTTGATCTTACTGATAAAGGCATTGCAATGATCACCAAATCCGGTGAGGATCCTGATTTCTTTGTACTACCTGACATTGGTGTAAGGTTAGCAGAAATAGAAAAAACTGATTCCAATCCTGATGAAAAAATGCATCATAAGGAAGAAGCATTAAATGATTTTCGTGTAAAGGCTGATCGCATACATACAGTGCAACAAATTTTAAAAGCCTATACATTATTTTCAAAAGATGTGGAATATGTGGTAATGGACGGCGCTGTAAAAATTGTAGATGAACAAACGGGTCGTATTCTTGATGGAAGAAGATATTCTGATGGCTTGCACCAGGCTATTGAAGCAAAAGAGAATGTAAAGATCGAAGCTGCTACACAAACTTATGCTACTGTCACATTGCAAAATTATTTCCGCATGTATCATAAGCTGGCCGGTATGACCGGTACTGCGGAAACAGAAGCAAAAGAGTTGTGGGATATTTATAAACTGGACGTTGTTACTGTTCCTACTAATCTTCCAATGGTTCGTAAAGATCACCAGGACCTTGTTTATAAAACCAAAAGAGAAAAATATAAATCAGCTATTGATGAAATAGAAGCATTGCGCAACGCAGGAAGACCGGTGCTTGTTGGTACCACTTCAGTTGAAGTAAGTGAATTGCTGAGCAAAATGCTGCAGGTAAAAAAGATCCCACACAATGTATTGAATGCAAAACAACATTCCCGTGAAGCGCAGATCGTTGCCGAAGCTGGGTTACCCGGAGCAATTACGATCGCCACTAACATGGCGGGTCGTGGTACGGATATCAAGCTCGGACCTGGTGTAAAAGAAGCCGGTGGTTTAGCTATCATCGGTACTGAACGTCATGATAGCCGTCGTGTAGACAGGCAGCTTCGTGGTCGTGCAGGCAGACAAGGTGATCCGGGTACATCTCAATTCTATGTTGCATTGGAAGATGACCTGATGCGTATGTTTGGCAGCGAACGGATTGCCAAGATCATGGATAAGCTTGGTTATAAAGAAGGTGAAGTGATACAGCACAGCATGATCACATCAAGCATTGAAAGAGCACAAAAGAAAGTAGAAGAAAATAATTTTGGTATCCGCAAAAGATTATTAGAATATGATGACGTAATGAATAAGCAACGGAATGTCGTTTATGGCAAACGTCAGCATGCGTTGTTTGGAGAAAGATTGGCGTTGGATATCGACAATGCATTTTCAGTTGTTGCCGAAGGATTGATCGCCACTTACCGTGAGCAGGAAGACTATGAAGGTTTTAAACTTGATTGTATTGTGAATTTTGGAATGGATACCAAAATTGAGAAAGAAGAATTTTTGAAAACAGATGAAAATTCATTGATCGAGAAATTATACAATGAAGCCACAGAAAATTATGATCGCAAAAAAGAAGAACTAAAAAAACAATCACTGCCTGTTTTTAAAAACATCCTTGGATCGCAGGGCAATCATATTGAAAACGTAGTAGTGCCGTTTAGTGATGGTCGTAAGATCATTAATGTGCTGACTAATTTGCAAAAAACACTTGAGACCGGTGGACAGGAACTTTGTGATGCTCTTGAACGTCATATCACACTTTCAGTGATTGATGATTCATGGAAAGAACATCTGCGTGCAATGGATGATCTGAAACAAAGTGTACAAACGGCATATCTTGAGCAGAAAGATCCATTAGTGATCTATAAAATGGAAGCCTTTAACCTGTTTAAGAATATGGATAGTGAAACGAACAGGAATATTGTTTCATTTATGTGTCATGCAGCATTACCTGTATCTGAGGGAGGATCAGATGGTTCAGGTCAATCATCTGGGCGACCAACACCTGGTGGACCAAAGCTGCCACTATTGCGTGAAGGACATCGTGAAAAAACCGATCTCAGTAAATTAAAAGCAAATAAAGAAGAGATCGATACTGCAGGTCAGGATTATGCTGCAAATGAAAAAGATTATTATGATCCTTCAGGTGCTGATGTAAAGCAACAACCAGTGAAAGTGGCACCGAAAATTGGAAGGAATGATCTTTGTCCTTGTGGAAGTGGAAAGAAGTATAAAAACTGTCACGGAAAGGAAGCATAGTCTTTTGTCATCCTGCCTGCCCCGACGAATGTCGTGGGAGCGAAGCGAAGGATAAAAATTAATAATAAAAGCATTCATGAAAATGGATGCTTTTATTTTTTTCAACATACAAAGTTTAATTATTATCAATCAAGTCTTTTCGTCGATAATCATTAAATTTGAAAAGATCATATCAGCACTTTAAATGAAGCATGAATCCATTCTGGCAAAAATTAATTACAGATACAGTTCTTCGTCACAAGAAGAAAGACCTGGCTGAAAAGACTGAATACTCTTCGTATGAATTTGCCAAAGCATATTATGAATTTAAAATAACTGTAGTCGATTTTTTCAGAGACCTCCTTTTTATATCGTTGGGAATTTTGTCAGCCACTTTTGGTCTTAAAGGATTTTTGATACCCAATAATTTTATTGATGGCGGCGCCACTGGTATTGCTCTGTTGATAAGACAATTAACCGGGGCAAAGCTTGGTTTGATGCTTGTATTAATAAATATTCCTTTCCTGCTTTTAGGGCTGGGTGTTATTGGGAGAACTTTTGCAATAAAAGCTACATTGGCAATTGCAGGACTTGCCTTACTTGCTGCGTTCATTAATTTCAAACCCGTAACAGATGATAAATTGCTCGTAGCAGTTTTTGGTGGTTTTTTTCTTGGGGCTGGCATCGGGCTTACGATTCGTGGTGGAGCAGTTATTGATGGCACTGAAGTCGTGGCGCTTTACCTGAGTAAACGATTAGGTACAACTGTTGGAGATATTATTACTATCATAAATGTTATAATATTCGGTATAACAGCTTACTTTATTTCAATCGACGTTGCTTTGTACGCAATGGTAACATACCTGGCCGCTTCTAAAACGGTTGATTTTGTAATTGAAGGAATAGAAGAATATACCGGCGTCACTATTATTTCAACCCATAACGAAGAAATAAAAGAAATGATCATCAATAAGCTTGGTCGTGGTGTTACAGTTTATAAAGGCCGGGAGGGTTTCGGAAAGCAAGGGTATACCGATGATAAGAATATTATTTATACTGTAGTGACACGGCTTGAGATCAGCAGGATGAATAATGAAATTCATAAAATAGATCCTAATGCCTTTGTTATAATGACCGCCATCAAAGACGTGAAAGGAGGTATGATCAAAAAGAGACGTTTGAAGCATTAAGCAAACCGCTTCTGAAATTAATTCCCGTTTATTTATATCTTTAGCGCAGACTGCGAAGGAGTCCTTCAGCCAAACCCTGTTTATGTATCAAACTACTAAGCGAAAAGTTCATATACTACTCCACCCTGAGTTGGGCGAATCAAAAGCCGATAAGTTTGTTAATGCTTTTATTATAACTCTGATCGTGCTGAATGTAATTGCGGTTATGCTGGAAACAGTTAAACCACTTCATGATAAATATGAACATTTTTTCCATTATTTTGACCAGGTTTCTGTTTTTATTTTCACAGTTGAATATGTATTGCGAGTTTGGAGTTGCACTCACGATCCCAGATACAAGGGCAGTATCAAAGGTCGGATCAAATACATGTTAACTCCAGGTGCACTTATCGATCTTCTTGCATTTTTGCCAAGTTATTTCCATAAATTCCTAGATTTCGATCTGCGTATTCTACGGCTTCTTCGTTTTATGCGTTTTTTCAGATTGTTCAGACTCACCGCTTATACCAAATCAGCTCAAATGATCTTTAATGTTTTCAAATCAAGGGTCAATGAGCTATTGTTGAGTTTTATAATGGTTGTTTTTTTAATCATCATAGCATCTTGTTTATTATACTTCGCGGAACATAATGCACAACCAGATTCTTTTTCCAGCATACCTGCAACTATATGGTGGGCTGTGGTTACACTTACTACTACTGGTTATGGTGATATGGCACCACATACCACGCTTGGAAAAGTTTTAGCTGGTACGATCATGTTAACTGGCGTAGCTCTATTTGCACTGCCTGCCGGTATCATTACTGTCGGTTTTCTTGAAGAATTTAGATTCAACAAAAAATTCAAAGGTCACAATTGCCCGCATTGTGGAAAGTCATTAGATGAGCCCCATAATCATGAGGATAGCGAGATCAACGAAGCTTCAAGGCCCGTTTAATGGAATAAAAAACCGCTTCGTTATAAACGAAACGGTTTTAATAATTCTAAATAATTTATCAGAATGCTTTTGCCGGTGTAGCAGGTTTCAAATTATATTTTTTATTGAACTTGTCATTTAGCAATTTGTGTTTATCAGTAAGATCGACTTCCCTGCCTTGTATAAAAGCATCAGTTACTTTACTTGTTTTCATATCAAGCAGATCCCCTTCGCTGATAACTATGTTTGCATCTTTACCCACCTCAATACTTCCTGCTTTATCAGACACACCCATGATCTTTGCAGCATTTAAAGTAATCGCTTGCAACGCTTCTTCTTTTGACAAACCATAAGTAGCTGCAGTACCTGCGTTGAATAAAATATTTTTCCCACGGGTTTGTGCATCATCATCTGAAATAGAGAAAACAACTCCGGCTTTTTGCAAAGCAGCTGCTGATTTGTATGGCTGATCCACATCATCATCTTCAGCGGTAGGAAGACTGTGCATTTGACTTAATATGACCGATACATTATGTTGTTTTAGCAGGTCAGCTATCTGCCAGCTATCAGTGCCACCAACGATCACTACATCAAAATTGAATTGTTTTACAAAATCAAGTGCGATCAGCATTTGTCTTACTGTATTTCCATGCACATAAAACTTCTGGCTCTTATCAAACAAACCTTTAACTGCTTCAAACTTCAGGTTAGTTTCTTTATGTGCTCCTTCGGCAAAATATGCTTTCGCTTGTGTGAAGAAAGATTTCAATTCTTCAATTTTAGCCAGGCCTTCTTTTACAGGATCTGAATTATTACCTTGTTGCGGGCCAAAACGACCACCGCCTCCACCACCAAATCTGCTAAAATCAGGACGAGGCATTAATGATGGCATATATAAATGCATTCCGCCATCAGTTTTCACTGCTGCATCCTGGTAATTCCATGCATCCAATTGCACTACAGATGATGAACCTGCAAGAAAACTTCCTTGCGGAACAATATTCGCCATCAGGATCCCCTGCGAACGAAGTGTATTGATAACTTTTGAATCGGTGTTGTAAGCAACAATTGATCTTACATTTGGATTCATATCACCGATCTCTCTTACATCTGATGATGCTCTTACTGAAGATATCTCTACAAGACCAAGATTACTTATTGGCAAAATGATCCCGGGATAAACCTGCTTTCCTTTTGCATCAGTAACATTTGAACCCGCAGGTACAGTGATATCAGTACCAACTTTTTCAATTTTACCATCTTTGATCTGGATAGTTCCATTATTAATAACGGTTCCGTTGCCAACATGAATGTTTGCATTTGTGATATACATCACACCTTTTTGTGGTGGAGCCGGCAATACCGTCTCTTGCGAAACAGCTGCAAGGAAAAATCCACCTAATACGATCGAGAAAAATGTTTTTTTCATTATAATATTTTTATTGGTTTTCAAGATTATCAACATCAATTGCTAGCAAGCCATGACTATGACCATGATCGCTGCAAGTCATTATAAGCTGATAACTTGGTGTTGCAGGAATAACTGGTGCACCACTTCTCTTTTCACCATTCATTTTTTTGATCAGGCGTGTTCTTTCTGTATCCACCCATTTCTGCATCTCCGCATCTTTTGCCCTGTCAAAATAAATAGTACCATCAACAATAGTGTACAATGACTTTGCATAAATACTTAAAGGATCATCACTCCAAACCACTACGTCTGCATCCTTACCAACTTTCAAGCTTCCAACTCTATTATCTACATGCAACATTTTTGCAGGGTTCAATGTAACCATTTTGAATGCTTCATCTTCAGTAAGATCACCATACTTCATTGTTTTAGCTGCTTCCTGGTTCAGGCGACGAGCCATTTCTGCATCATCAGAATTGATGGCTACATTCAAACCAACCTTGTGCATGATCGCTGCATTGTAAGGGATCGCATCTTCTACTTCCATTTTGTAAGCCCACCAATCAGAGAAAGTAGATGCATTAGCACCATGCTTTAGCATTTTATCAGCTACTTTATATCCTTCCAAAATATGTGTGAATGTGTTTACTTTAAATCCGACCTTATCAGCAACATCTATCAAACCCGTGATCTCACTTTGTACATAAGAATGGCAGGTGATAAATCTTTTGTTATCCAGGATCTCCACAAGTGCGTCCAATTCAAGATCACGACGAGGCATCACTAAAGGCTTATGATCTTTTGCCGATTTGTCTTTTCCAGCGTTGTAATCTTCCCATGCTTTCTTATAATCTTTTGCACGGGTAAACGCATCAACTAATACTTGCTCAACACCCATTCTTGTATCTGGATAACGGGCATTGCCTTGTGTAGAAGCAGAACGTTTTACATTCTCTCCCAATGCAAACTTTATAAAGCCATCAGCACCTTTAAATTTCAGTTCTTCGGCATTAGCGCCCCAACGAAGTTTTATCAATTGAGTTTGCCCGCCGATCACATTTGCTGAACCATGCAAAATATGAGAGGTAGTAACACCACCACTTAATTGACGATATATATTTATATCATCGGGATTCAGGTTATCAGTAATCCTAACTTCAGATGTTACACTTTGTGCTCCTTCATTAATTGAAGAGGCAGCAATATGCGAGTGTTCATCAATGATACCTGCAGAAACATATTTACCTGTACCATCTATAACTTTTGCACCAGCATCAGAAAGTTTTTTTCCAATTGCTGAGATCTTTCCATCTTTTAATAAGATATCACTATTTTGAAGAACGCCTTCTTTTTCATTTGTCCAAATGGTGGCATTCTTTATTAAAATAGTTTCTTGCTTAGGCTGACTTCCTTCTTCAAAACCAAATGGCTCGAATGGATATAATACTTTTCCAAGAACGATCGGATCTTTTTTCTTAACGGTATCAGGTTTTACTTCAGCAGCTTTTTCTAATATAGCGGTCCATGTCAATGAATTTCCCAATGAATCAGTTCCCGTACCATTCCATTCGGTTCCGCTGCTATAACCAGAAAGTCTTGTTGCGGTTGCTGGCAATTGTGGTTGTTGTCCACCACCACCAAATCCGCCTCCGCCACCTTGTCCACCACCGAATCCACCGCCGCCTCTTCTTCCTTGCATTTTAGCATAACTAAGCTTTACTGCTTTGCCATCATAAGAAAGTCTTGCACTCAACGTATCTTTTCCATAAACACTGGCAGAACTACTAGATTTTATATCGAGAGTATAGTTCTCAGCTCCTGCAGTTGTATTCACTGTAAGTTTATAGGTGCCTGCGATATTTGTCCACGCATCTTCTTTTACTGAATATTTTTCTCCTTGTATCCAATTTTGAATGATCACTGATTTTTCACTAAACACGGGCCCATTAGTGATTATAAAGTTGGCGATCTTACCTTCATCAAGACTTCCTACCTGATCATAAATACCCAATAAAGTTGCAGGAGCTTTTGTCAACGCTTCCATTGCTTTATTTTCACTTAAACCATAATCCATCGCTTTGCGAAGATTTGTCCAGAATTGGGTTATGTTTCTAAGATCAGCAGTGGTAAGACAGAAATTAATTCCTGCTTTTTCAAAATAAGCAGCGTTTGCAGGTGCCATTTCCCAATGCTTCATGTCATTTAAAGAAACAAATCTTGCTTCATTAGGATCTTCCACATCCTGTGCCTGCGGGAAATTCAAAGAAACAATAAATGAAGCGTTACTTGCTTTCATGTCTTTGATGCGCTGGTATTCATTACCGCCACCTTTAATTATATATTGTACGCCAAACTCATCTCCTATTTTATCAGCACGAAGACAATTCCATTTATCATTTGCATCAAATATTTGTGGCAGACCCTGGTTATTATTCCAGGCTTCCATGCTTAGATTCACTCCTTCTTCTGTTGGCTTTTGTTTATACCATTGTGCATCAAGGAATGACTGGCGAAGCAATGCGATACTGCCCATCATTGAGCTTGGATAGCTTTGAGTGGAAGTACCTTTATTAAATGAATAATTTGCAGATGCTTTTTCTTTCAGCATCACCAGGTTTTCTTTTGAGTTAGCGAGGGTAACAACAGTGCCTGTACCACGGGCAATACCATCTCTTACATGACTCAACACGGTTCCGAAACCTGCTTCACGAAGTGGTTTGGCTTTATTATCATCAATTGCAAAAACTTTAAATGCATCAGCTTCGGCCTTTATTGCCTGGTTCCATCCATAAGCACCTTTAGCATTCGAATTAAATTGTTGTACTCCAAAAAAGCCACCACCTGCCCCACCTTGTCCTTGCTGAGGAGTGGGAAGTGTTGTTCCATAATCAGCATAAATGTCAATGAATGATGGGTAAATGAATTTTCCTTTACAGTCAACTTCAACTGCGCCTGCAGGAACTTTTACTGAAGTACCGACGGAAATAATTTTCCCGTCTTTAATTACCATAGTAGCATTGTTGAGTGTAGTTGCTACGTCCTTAACAATAGTTGCATTTGTGAAAGCATAAGTACCGTGTCTTGGATCAACAACTCCATTTTCGGGAAATGTTGCCTGGCCCATAAGACCTGTAGCGACAGGGAAGAATGCTAAAACAAAAACCAACCTGTAGATAAACACAGATTTTCTCATTGCGATTAGTTTTTTCAGATTTGATGTTTTTTTAAAAAAGAACTTGCGTATAGGGACGCCGAATTTATAACAATTGACCGAAACATGGCCGAAGACTTTATAAGAGGCATTTTATCATGAAAAACATTTGCTTTTTTAAAAAAAGTCCGACATTGTCGTGGCTATAAACTTTGGTTACCTTTGAGCTTAATCAATTTCTGCCATATGCCGGGCATCAAATCATTAATTACAATACCTGATTTTAGTTTATCTCCGCGGATCGACCAGGTGGGAGTAGAAGAAAGAGCTTCCCGTTTTACAAAAAGAAGTATCAAGAAGGAAACAAAGATGAATGGGCTGAAGCTTGTGCTCAATATGATCGATCTTACAACACTTGAAGGAAAAGATACGGATGGTAAGGTGAAACAACTTTGTTATAAGGCAATGCATTTACATGATGCTTTACCTGGTTTACCAACTGTTGCTGCGGTTTGTGTTTATCCATCTATGGTTAAAGTTGCTAAAAAAGCTTTGGGAGACTCAGGAATTAATGTCGCATCTGTAGCTACCGCATTTCCAAGCGGTCAGGCGCCAAAAGAAGTTAAGGTCCGTGATACAAAATATGCGGTTGAGCAAGGAGCTGATGAAGTGGATATGGTAATTAGTCGTGGCAAATTTCATTCGGGCGAATACAATTTTGTTTTTGATGAAATAGCTGCTATCAAAGAAGCATGTGGTGAAGCAAGATTAAAAGTTATTCTAGAAACCGGGGAGTTAGGCACAATGGATAAAGTCCGCCGGGCAAGTGATATAGCTATGCATGCCGGTGCTGATTTTATAAAAACATCTACGGGGAAAATACAACCTGCTGCTACCATGCCTGTAACATTAGTAATGCTGGAAGCAATAAGAGATTATTATTATAAAACAGGAAGAATGGTCGGTATGAAACCGGCTGGTGGAATTTCAAAATCAAAATTGGCTTTACATTATTTAGTAATGCTAAAAGAAACATTGGGCGAAGATTGGATGAATAATCATTGGTTCAGATTTGGGGCAAGTAGTTTGGCAAATGATGTGCTGATGCAGATCATGAAAGAGAAAACGGGAGTTTACCAGGCGGCGAATTATTTCAGTGTGGATTAACCCAACCCCCTGTCCCCCTAAAGGGGAGACTTAGTTTGAAGATTTTTAAAGTTTTGAAATTTTCTTTATCCCGTAGGGATAAAACATTCATAGCCCCGGGTTTTAACCCGGGAATTAATAAAATAATAGGTTTTAAAAAGAACTCCGTAGGAGTTCAACATTGATGAATAGAATTACAGAACGGTGAAGAGTGCGACGCAACGAAAGTTAAATAGGGTAATACAGTTGACATCATAAATAAAAAATTGCATGCCGAAAACAATTTCAAAAAAGAAAAACAATACGATCAAACTAAAGTTTGATACATGGCAATATGCACCGGCGCCGGAAAGTAAAAGCGCTGCGAGTATTAAATCCCAGTATGATCTTTTTATAAATGGTGAATGGGTGAAGCCTTCGGGCAATAAATATTTTGACACGATCAACCCGGCAACAGAAGAAAAACTGAGCGAGGTGGCTGAAGCGAATGTCGCCGATGTTGATAAAGCGGTTTCTGCTGCAAGAAGATCCTATGAAAAGGTTTGGAAGAAAATGCCGGCGAAAGAAAGAGCAAAATATATTTTCCGGATAGCAAGAATGATACAAGAAAAAGCGAGGGAACTATGTATCATTGAAACATTGAATGGTGGTAAGCCGATCCGTGAAAGCCGTGATTTTGATGTGCCAACCGCAGCGAATCATTTCTTTTATTATGCGGGCTGGGCTGATAAATTAGAATATGCATTTCCAAATCGTGCCACCGAACCACTTGGTGTAGCTGGACAAATCATTCCATGGAATTTTCCTTTGTTGATGGCTGCATGGAAAATTGCGCCTGCATTAGCAACCGGAAATACAGTTGTTTTAAAACCTGCTGAAACAACTTCATTAACTGCATTAAAGTTGGCAGAGATAATCCAGGAATCTGATCTACCACCGGGTGTTGTAAATATTATTACCGGGGCGGGTGCAACCGGGGCGGCAATCGTGAATCATCCGGATATAAATAAGATCGCATTTACCGGGTCAACTGATGTTGGAAAAATTATTCAACGTGCAATTGCCGGAACAAATAAAAAAGCAACACTTGAATTAGGCGGTAAAGCTGCGAATATAATTTTTGAAGATGCGCCGATAGACCAGGCTGTTGAAGGTGTGGTGAATGGAATTTATTTTAACCAGGGACATGTTTGTTGTGCAGGTTCAAGATTGTATGTGCAGGAATCTGTGGCAAAAGAAGTGATAAGAAAATTAAAGGACAGGATCGAATCATTGATCGTTGGTGATCCGATGGATAAGAATACTGATATCGGCGCCATTAATTCTAAACAACAATTAGAGAGCATTCATAAGTATATAAAAATCGGAGAAGCGGAAGGAAGTGAAATGTATCAGAGCAGTTGCCAATTACCGGGTAAAGGATTTTGGTGCAGGCCAACTTTGTTTACCAATGTTGCACAAAGCAATCGTATAGCACAGGAAGAAATTTTTGGACCAGTGTTAGCTATTCTTACTTTCCGAACAGACGATGAGGTGATTGAAAAAGCAAATAACTCTCCTTATGGATTAAGTGCTGGTGTTTGGACAGATAAAGGTTCCAAGATCTTCAACATGACTAAAAGAATGAGAGCCGGAGTTATCTGGGCAAATACATTTAATAAGTTTGATCCATCTTCTCCATTCGGTGGTTATAAAGAAAGTGGTTATGGAAGAGAAGGCGGATTGCATGGTTTATTACCTTACTTGAATTTAAACCCCCTGTCCCCCTAAAGGGGAGACTTAGATTAGACATTTCCTTTTTTTAGATCATTTAAAATGTTGAAATGAGTAAGACTGAAATAAAAAAATCATCCCTTCTGATTAGCGAAAATGGAATTGAGAAAAAAACTTCTTCAAAAAGATTAGAAGTTTTAAAGACATATAAAATTTATATCGGCGGGCAGTTCCCAAGAACTGAATCCGGCAGATATTATGTTCCAACAAATGCTGATGGAAAAAAATTAGCTAATGTATGCCTGAGTTCAAGAAAAGATTTCCGGGATGCTGTTGTTGCTGCGAGAAGTGCATTTGGTAGTTGGAGTACAAGAGCTGCTTTTAATCGGGGACAAATCATTTATCGCATGGCAGAAATGCTGGAAGGAAGAAAAGCACAATTCATTGAAGAGTTGATACAACAGGATTCTTCAAAAGGAAAAGCAGAGAAAGAATTAAATCTTGCGATAGACAGATTGATATATTATGCGGGCTGGTGTGATAAATATCAACAACTCTTTAGTGCAGTAAATCCAGTTGCGAGTTCTCATTTTAATTTTTCTGTTCCGGAACCAACGGGTGTGGTGTCTATAATAGCTCCGCAAAATGATTCACTACTTGGATTAGTTTCTGTTATTGCACCTGTAATCGCAGGTGGCAATACTTGCGTGGTACTTGCTTCGGAAACAAAGCCTCTTTGCTCAGTTACTTTTGCCGAAGTATTAAATTCATCTGATCTGTCGGGGGGTGTTGTAAATATTTTAACAGGAAAAGTTTCTGAGCTTTCCACATGGTTTGTGGACCATATGGATGTAAATGCAACCATTTTCTGTGAAAGTGATTCTGATCTGAAAAAGATGATGCAGGAAAAAAGCGCCATGAACCTGAAACGCATTTTCTTTTATGATAAAATAAAATGGAATACGGACCAGGGCCAATCTCCTTATTTTATCTTGGACACACAGGAAATAAAAACAACCTGGCACCCGGTTGAAAATATTGCGGGATCGGGCGGTGGATATTAAAATACTATTTGGCTATATTTTTGCACAACGAAATTTATGAACAAGTTTTTATTATTAAGTGCCCTCTTTTTTTCATTTAATTCCTTTTCGCAGGACACAACATTGAATAGATCGGTTGATACTCCATCGGTAATTATACATAAAGATCCGCGGCTCGATCTCTTAGTGAAAAAACAAATACAGATCAACGAAGAAACAACCCGTGAAGCAAGACGGATCGGCAAAGGTTACCGCTTACTTGTTATTAATACTAATAACAGGGAAGAAGCGACTGCCGCTAAAACTACAGTGTACACTTTTTTCCCCGAATTAAAATCCTATCTTCTTTACCAGGCGCCTTATTTTAAATTAAAAGTTGGAAATTTTAAGGACAAGAAAGAAGCTGAAGAATACCAACAAAGATTACAAAAGTATTTTCCAAAGGGTGTTTTTATCATGAATGACATGATCGAATTAAAATTGGATAAAGAAGCAGAGACCGTTAGCCGTAACTGATCAACTTTTTATAAAGCTCCGTTTCAATCGTTATTTTTGCCGGATGAGGGATAAAATCAAAAAACTGGCAAAAGAATACTCCGCAGAATTTATTGCAATACGTCATCATCTTCACGCTAATCCTGAATTGAGCTACCAGGAGTTTGAAACTTCAAAATTCATTCAAAACAAGCTGACAGAATTTGGTATTCCTTATGAAGTAAAAGCAACAACCGGTGTTGTTGGATTAATAAAAGGAAAGAATCCCGATAGCCGCATATTTGCTATCCGTGCAGATATCGATGCATTGCCAATATTCGAAGAAAATGATGTTCCATACAGATCAACTAAGAAAGGAATAATGCATGCCTGCGGGCATGATGTGCATACAACATGTTTGCTTGGTGCTTCCAAGATATTAAGTGAATTAAAAAATGAATGGCAAGGTACCATCAAACTAATTTTTCAACCTGGTGAAGAAAAAAATCCAGGCGGCGCCAGCTATATGATAAAAGAAGGTGTGCTGGAAAATCCAAAACCTTCAGGCATCGTTGCTATGCATGTACATACCGGTATGCCTGTTGGCAAAACAAGTTTCAGAGGTGGAAAAGTAATGGCAAGTGCTGATGAACTTTATTTCACCGTAAAAGGAAAAGGCGGTCATGCTGCATCGCCACATTTATGTGTTGATCCTATCCTGATCGCATCGCATCTTATAATTGCTCTTCAACAAGTGATAAGTCGAAATTTAAATCCTTTTGATCCATCTGTTTTATCGATCACTTCTTTCCAGGGCGGCGCAACAACTAATGTAATTCCAAATGAAGTGAAGTTGATGGGAACATTCAGGGCAATGGATGAAAAGTGGAGAGCCGAAGCACATCAATTAATTGAAAGAATTTCAAAAGATCTTGTGCATAGCATGGGTGGGGAAATTGATGTTCATATTGACAAAGGCTATCCTGCTGTTGTCAATAATGATGACTTAAACAGATTTGTTAAAAATGCTGCTAGTGAATTCCTTGGAAGTGAAAATGTGGAAGAAACAGAATTACGGATGGGTGCCGAGGACTTTGGGTATTACGCACAGCAAATACCGGCCTGCTTTTACCGGGTGGGTGTTATGAATAAAGAAAAAGGAATAACCGCTGGTGTTCACACTCCTACCTTCAATATTGATGAAAATGCGATAGAAGTGGGTATGGGCCTGATGGCTTGGCTCGGAACTTGCATTTAATTTTCTTTCACAAATTTTAATGCAACGACACTGTTCCGTCAGTGGTCAAATAATCAAAAGCATCAAATGAAATTATTTTTATCAATAGTGCTTTTTATAACACTTACAGCTTTTGTAAACTCTTGCTCAAAGTCAGGCGATAAATTTAAAGAAGGAACTATTGAGCTTAAATTATCAGGTTGTGAAGATGGAAGTGTTTCAGGCGATGATCTGAAGCTTTGTTTTGAAGCAGTAGTAAGTGATTCTCGTTGTCCTGCAAATGCAGTCTGCATTTGGCAAGGTGCTGCAACCGCTACTTTCTCTTTTACTAAAAATAGCAAAACTCATCGTTTTAACCTTTCAACTATAAAAATGCAGCCCAACTACACTAAGGACACGGTTATAGCTGGATATAAGATAGAGTTTATAAATCTTTCGCCATATCCGGGTACAGTTACTGATCCTATTCCTGATAGTCAAAGAAAAGCTGAAGTGAATATCACTAAACAATAATTTTAGTCTTCTCTCCTTCTTTCATCGGCATCAATATTAAAAGCAGAAACCATAAGAATATTTATTGAGATCTGCGTCTTTATCCGGCAAATCACCTCATATTGTTAAGCTCGATTATTTTGTACATTGCACTCCCATTTTGTTTGTCATACCGGTGAACATTGTAATGCTCTGTTGTGCTGAATAGAAAACAGAAAGATGAAAGGAGCGTCGCAAGAAAAGTTTAACCTGCCTGCCGACAGGCAGGTAGTAGTAATTAGCTTGTCAAATAAAATTTATGGCAACTAAAACCGGTAACATAAAAAATATTTATGCAACCTAACGAACTCCGTAAACAACAGGCTCTCGAGTATCACTCAAAAGGAAGACCCGGAAAGATCGAAGTAGTTCCAACAAAAGAAGCAAAGACTCAAAGAGATCTGTCGCTGGCTTATAGTCCCGGTGTAGCAGAGCCATGTAAAGAAATTGCCGCCAACCCCGAAGATGTATATAAATACACTGCGAAAGGAAATCTTGTTGGTGTTATCAGTAATGGAACAGCAGTACTAGGACTTGGCGATATCGGGCCTGAAGCCGGCAAACCTGTGATGGAAGGGAAAGGTGTACTGTTTAAAATTTTTGCAGACATTGATGTGTTTGATATCGAGATCAATGAAAAAGATCCTGATAAGTTTGTTGAAATAGTGAAGGCGCTTGAACCGACTTTTGGCGGTATCAATCTCGAAGACATAAAAGCTCCCGAATGCTTTTATATAGAAAAAAAACTAAAGGAGTTAATGAATATTCCGGTGATGCATGATGACCAGCACGGCACTGCAATTATTTCCGGGGCCGCATTATTGAATGCTTTGGAAATTCAAAAGAAAAAAATTGAAAAGGCAAAGTTTGTGGTAAATGGCGCCGGTGCCGCAGCCATTTCATGTAGTCGTTTATATGAATCCCTGGGTGCAAAACATGAAAACTTTATTATGTTTGACCGCAAAGGTGTTTTGCATAAAGGCCGTACTGATATTGATGAGATGAAACATAATTATGCCAATGCAAAAGGTGAAATGACATTGGCAGAAGCATTGAAAGATGCTGATGTGTTTATTGGCTTAAGTGTTGGTAACTGTGTTACCGCTGATATGGTAAAGTCAATGGCAAAAAATCCAATTGTATTTGCCATGGCAAATCCTGATCCGGAAATAAGTTATGAAGATGCAACGGGTGCAAGAAAAGACGTGATAATGGCGACGGGCCGCAGCGATTATCCCAACCAGGTAAATAATGTGTTAGGGTTCCCCTATATTTTTCGCGGCGCTTTGGATGTAAGAGCCAGCCAGATCAATGAAGCAATGAAATTAGCCGCGGTAAAAGCATTGGCCGAATTGGCGAAATCTCCGGTTCCTGATATTGTGAACATGGCTTATGGCGAAAAGAATATTCTATTTGGCGCTGATTATATAATTCCAAAACCGCTTGATCCACGTTTGTTGTCGACAGTAGCACCAGCTGTTGCACAAGCTGCAATTGAAAGCGGCGTTGCCAAGCATAGAATTGAAGATTGGGATGTCTATAAGAATGAACTTGATAAGAGGCTTGGAATAGATAACCAGGTACTGCGTGTAATTGGGAGTAAGGCAAGAAGAAATCCGAAAAGAATTGTATATGCGGAAGCAGATAATTTAAAAATTCTTAAAGCAGCTCAGATCGTATATGACGAAGGTGTTGGTTATCCAATCCTATTGGGTGATGAAACAAAAATTAAATTAATAGCCGCAGAAGCAGGTATAGAGTTGGAAGGTATTCCTATACTTGATCCAAGAAGTGAGGAAACTGCAGAAAAAAGACTTCTTTATGGCGAAATATTTTTCCATAAAAGAGGAAGAAGAGGTTTCAATGCATACGAAGCAAAAAAAGTGATGCGTGACAGAAACTATTTTGGTTGCATGATGGTAGAATGTGGTGATGCAGATTGTATGATCTCAGGCCTGGCGAAAAATTATCCTGATACTATCAGGCCGGCATTGCATACGATAGGAACAGAGACGGGTGTAAAGAAAATTGCCGGAATGTACCTGATGCTTACAAAAAAAGGACCCTTATTTCTTGCTGATACAACAGTGAATTTTAGTCCAACTGCAGAAGAGCTTGCTGATATTACCTTGATGGTGGCTAAAGAAGTAAGACAATTCAACATCACTCCAAGAATTGCAATGCTTAGTTATTCAAATTTTGGCAGCAGTAATTCACCCGAGGCAAAATTGGTAGCTGAAGCAAGAAAAATTGTGAAACATAAAATGCCTTCGCTGATCGTAGATGGAGAAATGCAGGCCAGCGTAGCATTTAATAATGAATTGATGAAAGAAAATTATCCTTTCTCCGAACTGGTTGATAAAAATGTAAACACTCTTATCTTTCCTAACCTTGCATCAGGAAATATTGCATACAACCTTTTGAAAGAATTAGGCACCGCTGATGCAATTGGACCGATCTTGTTGGGTTTAAAAAAACCAGTCCATATTTTACAACTTGGCAGCTCAGTTCGAAGCATCCTTAACATGTCAGTGATCGCAATTGTAGATGCACAAAAAAGTAAAGTGCCTACAGATGAGATCGTACAAAAATCAAGTTGGTGGAAGAGACTCCGCAAAGAGAAGAGCACTGATATTTGAATTATTAATTCTTAATTTTTAATTATTCACTTGCTTATCACTTTGTCTCTTTCGACTGCTTCGAGTATATTGCATCTATGACAATTTTCAGAGATATTGGTCAGTATCTTTTGATGCTCAGTGGCATGATCTCCCGCCCTGAAAATGCAAAAATGTACTGGAAAGAATTTATTCATCAATGCTCTGAGATCGGTATTGGTTCTGTAGGTATCGTTGTTATCATTTCAATTTTCATGGGTGCGGTTTCCACAGTTCAAACGGCTTACCAGCTTGTAAGTCCATTGATCCCTTTATCAGTAATTGCACAGGTCGTAAGAGATACAGTTATTCTTGAATTTGCTCCTACATTAGTTTGTATTGTGTTGGCAGGTGTGGTTGGCAGTAAAATTGCCAGCGAATTGGGTAATATGAGAGTGAGTGAACAAATAGATGCGTTGGAAATAATGGGTATCAATTCAAAAACTTACCTGGTGCTTCCGAAAATTGTTGCTGCCCTGGTAGTAATTCCTATGCTTGTAATTATAGCGGGTGTACTTGGTATTTGGGGAGGAAGATTAGCGGGCACAATGACGGGTATCGTTCCGGCATCTACATTTGACCAGGGATTATTAGATGCATTTGAACCTTTCAAAGTAATATTTGCTTTGTACAAAGCGTACACGTTTGCATTTATTATTTCAAGCATTTCTGCCTACTTTGGTTATTATGTAAAGGGAGGCGCCCTGGAAATAGGAAGAGCGAGTACAAGGGCAGTGGTTATAAGTTGCATCCTGATCTTATTTGCTGATTATATCCTGGCAGCATTATTATTGTAAGAATGATCGAAGTAAAAAATATAAAGAAAAGTTTTGGTGATAAAATTGTCATCGAAGATGTAAGCGCTGTAATGAAAGCAGGTCAGTGCAATCTTATTATCGGCACAAGCGGAAGCGGTAAAACAGTTTTGATGAAATGCATGGTAGGCTTGTTTGAACCAGATGATGGTGAGATCTTATACAACGGCGAGAATTTTATAAATATGAACCGGAATGAAAAGACAGAGATCCGTAAACAGATCGGCATGCTTTTCCAGGGTTCGGCTTTGTTTGATAGTTTAACAGTGCAGGAAAATGTGATGTTCCCATTGGATATGTTTACGACCTGGTCAACCAAAAAAAAATTAGAAAGAGTTAACGAGGTTCTTAATCGTGTAAACTTAAAAGACACCAATAAAAAATTTCCCGCTGAGCTTAGTGGCGGTATGAAAAAAAGAGTAGGTATTGCAAGGGCCATTGTTTTAAATCCAAAATATCTTTTTTGTGATGAGCCCAATTCAGGACTTGATCCGCAAACCTCTTTAGTAATAGACAGGCTGATCAAAGAAATCACTCTTGAATATAATATAACTACTGTCGTAAACACTCATGATATGAACAGTGTGATGGAAGTTGGTAGCTATGTTTTATATATGTACCAGGGTAAAAAAGAATGGGAAGGAACAAACAAACAGATCATCTTCAGTAAGAACCAGCGGTTGAATGAATTTATTTTCGCATCTGAGTTTTTAAAAGATGCAAAAGAGATGAGAATGCTGGAAGAAACCGGTAAAATGCCAAATGACAGGAATATTGATGATATGATAAAGTAATTTGCTGCTAATTTGCCGATATGCAAATGAAAAAACTACTACTTATTTTCTCACTTCTAACTTTTATATCTTCTTTATCTGCACACGAGTTTTGGCTAAATCCTAAAAAATTCATTTATAAAAGAACCGAGAAGGTAAATATTCGTTTTCTTGTTGGTGAAAATTTTGAAGGCGAGAATTGGCAAGGAAATAATGAAAGGATAAGATCATTGAAATTATATTATGGAGGCGTAAGCGATAATCTGTCTCAATTCATGACGGATGCAGAAGGAGATTCTATTGAATATGTTATGCTGGATGAAGGAACTAATCTTATAGCTTTCAATAGTAATAATGCATTTATTGAATTGGAGCCTTCCGAATTCAATGAATACCTGGTAGAAGATGGATTGAAAAATGCACTTGAATACAGAAAAAAAAACAATGAAATGGGTTGCAGCGGCCGTGAGTTTTACCAGTGTTGTGCAAAAACTTTATTACAGGTTGGTGATGTAAAAGACCAAACATTTGGAATCACCACTACCCTTCCAATTGACATTGTTCCTTCTTCTAATCCATACCAGTTAAAAAATAAAGAGCTGTTCCGGGTAAAAATTTTTTATAAAGGCTCACCGCTTCGTAATACACTTATAAAGACCTGGCATAGGGTAAAAAATAAAACAGAAAAGAAAGATCGAAAAACTGATAACAAAGGAGAGATCGTTTTTCCTGTTAACACTAATGGTAAATGGATGATAAGTACTGTAAAAATGGAAAGACTCACCGACAATCCTGTTTGTGACTGGCAAAGCTATTGGGGCTCACTAACCTGGGGCTATGAATAATCCTTAATTTTTACGATCGCTTTTCTATCTTGCAACCACTTTTATGAAGCCGCTGCTTTTCATCCTTTTCACATCCCTCGGATTTTCTTTGCTTGCACAGAATGAATTTTCAAATGACGGAAATTATATTCTGCATATAAAGAAAGCTACTGCTAAAATTATCATTGATGGAAAACTTGATGAGACTGACTGGCAAACAGCAATACCCTACACCAACTTCAAACAAAATTACCCTTCCGATACTTCGCAAGCAGAAATGCAAACAATTGCACGAGTAACTTTCGACGATCAATTTATTTATGTTAGCGGCATTTGCTATCAACCACATAAATACACAGTTCAAAGTTTGCGTAGAGATTATCCCAATTCAAGCTCTGATAACTTCTTTGTTACGTTGGATCCGTTTCGTGATAAGTTGAATGGTTTTTATTTTGCTGTTACTCCTTATGGAATTCAAAAAGAAGCTTTGCTCTTTACGGGTCCGGGTGGAGTGGATAATAATATTGACTGGGATAATAAATGGTATTGCAACGCAACAAGAGAAGAAGATAAATTTATTATTGAAATGGCGATTCCATTTAAAACACTTCGTTATAAATTAAATACAACTGGAACTAATGAATGGAATATAAATTTTGGTCGTACTAATTACAATTACAACGAAAAAAGCAGTTGGTCCCCCATCCCAAAAAATTTTAGGTTGATCGATCTGAACTTTAGCGGAAGAATGATATGGGATGATGCGCCTCCATCACCGGGAAAAAATTTTTCAATTATCCCTTTTGCATTAGTAGGCCGTAGTAAAGATTTTGAGGCTGCAACTCCTTCTAACAATGATATTGAGGCTGGCTTTGATGCAAAAGTTGGCATCACCCCTTCTCTTAATCTTGATCTTACTGTCAATCCTGATTTTGCGCAGGTGGAAGTTGATCAGCAAGTAACGAATCTCAGTCGCTTTGAATTATTTTTTCCAGAACGAAGACAATTCTTTTTAGAAAACAGCGACCTGTTTGGAACATTTGGTTTCACCAACGTAAATCCATTTTTCTCAAGAAGAATTGGTTTAGCAAGTAATGTAAATACAGGTGAAAATATAAGAGTGCCGATCGTTGCCGGTGCAAGGCTTAGTGGCAGGATAAATAAAGACTGGCGAATTGGCTTTTTAAACATTCAAACTGGTAAAAGCGTAAAATTTGATCTGCCAGCGACAAATTTTACAACCGCGGCTGTGCAACGAAGAGTCGGGTTGCGAAATAGCCTTGGTTTCATATTTGTAAACAAAAATGAATTTGAGAACAAAACGCCTGAAACAAAATACAATCGAATGGTAGGTTTGGATTTTAATCTCGCAACAAAAAATGCCCAAACTGATGGGAAGTTTTTTATTCATAGAAGTTTTTCTCCAATGATCTCAAATGGTGAATATGCAATGGGAAGTTTGATCGAACATAACTCTCCAAACCTTGTTTATGATATAAGCCTTGAGAATATCGGGATCAATTACAGGGCGGATGTTGGCTTTGTTCCAAGAAACGGGTATTACCGAAGTGAAGGTTCGCAGCAATTTGTTTTCTATCCAAAAAATAAAAGCAGTAACCTGATAAATAATTGGCGAATCGGCCCGGACTATGATATTTTTTATGGAAAGATCGACAAACGAGTTACTGATTGGGATGCAGGTCTTTTTTTTAGAATAGTTTTTCAAAATACTGCAGAGATGCAGGGAGCATTACTTCGCTGGGATTATACTTATTTAACTGAGCCTTTTGATCCAACCAATACGGGAGGTGTTGAGTTACCAGCTGGCAGCAGCTATACTTATTTCAGTAACCGCTTTAGTTATAAAAGCAACCCAAGAAATGATTTCTTTTTTGCATTGAACACAAGCTTTGGCGAATATTTTAATGGCCGATTCGGACAATATAATACTATATGGAGTTACCGGATGAATACATTTGGTATCATAAGCCTTGATGCGAGTTATACCCGCATTAATTTACCAGCACCTTACAGCAAAGCGGATATCTGGTTGATCGGGCCAAGAGCAGAACTTTCATTTAGTAAGAGTGTTTTTTTTAATGCATTTCTGCAATACAATAACCAGGCAAATAATTTTAATATCAATGCCCGGTTTCAATGGCGATTCAAACCTGTTAGTGATTTCTATTTGGTTTATACTGATAATTATTTTGCTTCGGATGATCCATTATCATCTGTAGGCGGAAAACCGGTAACTGCTTTCATGCCTAAGAACAGGGCCATTGTTGCCAAGTTTACTTATTGGTTCAATTTATAACATTTGCCGAATAGAATTGTTGCAGTACAAGAGTGCCCCGATATCCATCGGGGTTTCGCTTAGCTCAACGACAGATGCTATGGAAATGGAACGATGAACGGAGCGTCGCAAGGGAAGATCAATAGTATCACAAAAGCCGACCTCAAAAAATTAAATCCCCTATTTTTGCGGACTTATTAAACAAGTCTATGAGCATTCTCGTAAATAAAAAATCAAAAGTTTTAGTACAGGGTTTTACCGGCAGCGAAGGCACTTTTCATGCCACGCAAATGATCGAATACGGAACTAATGTGGTGGGTGGAGTGACGCCCGGTAAAGGGGGGCAAAAACATTTGGATAAACCTGTTTTTAATACTGTTGCTGATTGTGTAAAAAATAGCGGCGCCGATGTGAGTATAATTTTTGTACCGCCGGCATTTGCTGCTGATGCTATCATGGAATCAGCTGAAGCAGGTGTTCGACTTGTTGTGTGCATTACCGAAGGAATTCCCGTGCAGGATATGGTGAAAGTGAAAAGTTTTTTGAAGTCAACGAATGCAAGATTGGTAGGGCCGAATTGTCCGGGTGTTATCACTGCGGATGAATGTAAAGTAGGTATTATGCCCGGCTTCGTTTTTAAGAAAGGAAGAATTGGTATCGTTTCAAAATCAGGCACACTTACATATGAAGCAGCTGACCAGGTAGCAAAAGCCGGTCTTGGTATTTCGACCGCGGTAGGCATTGGCGGTGATCCGATCATTGGGACCACCACTAAAGAAGCTGTTGAACTTTTTATGAATGATGCGGACACTGATGCGATCGTAATGATCGGTGAGATCGGCGGTGGAATGGAAGCCGAAGCAGCTTATTGGATAAAAGAGTCTGGAAATAAAAAACCGGTTGTTGGTTTTATTGCAGGGCAAACAGCTCCACCCGGTCGTCGTATGGGACATGCCGGAGCTATTGTTGGCGGCGCTGACGATACTGCTGCTGCTAAAATGAGGATCATGACCGAATGCGGAATTCATGTAGTGCAAAGCCCGGCAGATATTGGTAAACGAATGAAAGAGATCATCAAATAAAAAAAGCCCCGCAAATGCGGGGCCTTTTCAATTATGAGATAAAATTAAAAACCACGGTTCCTGCTATCCCTGTCGTCGCTACGATCCCAGTCCCTATCATTACGATCATTGCTATCCCAGCCACGATCTCTTCTATCATATCTTCTTTCATTAATATTTACATACCCTAAATAATTAACAGTGATCTGAAGGTCATTGTTCCTTACAAAGAAGTTCTTTGCTGAAACGAGACGTGTTCTGCCGAAAAATCCGCGACTTCTTTCGTATACCTGGATCGAATGCATTCCTGGGCGCATCCTGTCAAGACGAATGCTGTTGTCGTTGCGATAGGTTCTGCCATCTACAACTACTTCAAAATTTCGATTTGATTTGATTGTTACTGATGGTGGCCTATCGGCTGCCATGGTTGATAAGGTGAGCAGTAAACCTGCTGCGAATGTCAAAATTGTTTTCATGTTTTTAAATTTTAAGGTTGACGGCCAGAGTTTACCGGGCTGCGCTCTAACCAATTTCAATTACTCCCGGCACATTGTTTAATTATTTTATTTATTTGTATTGACGGATATATTCTTTTAATGCTTCCTTATTATTGTTGAATGTAAAGGCATCATTTACTACAAAATAGTTTCCTTTATCAACTGTTTTGCCAAAGGCATACTTAGCGATATCCAGCCTGTTGTTCTCAAAAGTGAACAGTAAGACCATTTCCTTTACCTGCTGACTTGTGAAAAAATTCCTGTCAATGACCTGTTTCGCTGTTTCCAATCTTGTGTTTTCAAACCACTCTCTGCGCAGACTTTCTTTTGCCTGGTCGAAATCATTATTTGTCATTGCCCGGCTGTAGTTATTATCATAACGGGGATCATCATTTTTGCGATCATTTTCATAACCAGGGTTATCCCTGTTATCACGATCATCGTTACCATAATCACTGTCGTCGCGATCATCGCCATTATCATAGGTATTGTCCCGATCGCGGTTGCGGTCATCATTTCTGTCATAGTAATCATCATCATTGTACCAATCATCATTAGGATCAATCCTGCGTTCATCGATCATTACTTTTCCAAAACGGTTGACAAGAATGTCAAAGTGATAGCCATTTCTGAATGTTGCTTTGATGTTGTAAATGGTTTCCTCTCTCCTGTTGCCAAAATTCACCCCGGTTTTTCTTTTCATTTCACGTAATACTCTTATGTTATGCGTACCTGGACGAATACTACTTAGAGAAAGTGTGTTGTCATCAAGATCGTATCTACGGCCATCGACTTCAACAAACACTTTGTTGTTACTAACACTGGTGACGGTAAGGCGGGTACCGTCGTAGGCCATCGCAGCAATTGAGAAAATGGTGCTAAGTAAAAGGGTAAAAATTGTCTTCATATATTTTGTTTTGAGGTGAATAATTTTGTTCTGCGTTCATTTATTCCAATGTCATGCCATTGCTACTCAATAAAACGTTAAAGGCCAAACAACACTTATCGTTTAACAATTACTAATAAATCATCATACCCTCTTATGAAAAATCATTCTTCTCCGCATCTCATAAGCATTGATAGTACTATCTTGTAAAAAAAATTTAACGGCATGTTGATGCAACCATTGAAAATTTTATCGTCGCTGGTGATCTTGATTTGCATTTTGATAACAAATGGCTATTCCCAAACTCCTGTGAAGAACTATGAGAAGGAATGGAAGAATGTAAATGAACTTGTTTCCAAAAAGAATCTCCCAAAGTCGGCATTAGTTGAAGTAATGAAAATTTATGCACTGGCTAAAAAGGAAAAACAAGATGCGCAGATCATAAAGGCGGTTGTTTATATGGTCGGGTTGCAAAGGGAAACAAGAGAAGACAATGAAGGTTTAGCAATAGAAGAAATAGAAAAGGAAATTGCGACTGCCAAAGAACCTGTTACCTCAATTTTCAGGAGTTTACTTGCCAGTGTTTATTTAAATTATTTCCAGCAACACAGGTGGGAATTATATGATCGTACAGAAACAAAGCAATATAGAAAGGATGATATAAAAACATGGACAGCTACCGACTTTCATAAAAAGGTCAGTGAATTATACCTATTGTCAATAAAAAATGAAAAGCTGCTCCAGCAAACCCAACTTAAGTCATTTGATGAAATAATATTAAAAGGCAATGTTCGGCATCTTCGTCCAACTCTGTATGACCTGCTTGCTCATCGTACATTGGAGTATTTTAAAAGCGATGAACGTGATATTGATAAACCGGCTTATGCTTTTGAGATCGACCAGGCTTCGGCATTTGATCCTGCAACAGATTTTATTGCAAAAAAGATCATCACAAAAGATACCCTGTCTTTAAAGCATAAAGCTTTGCTTGTTTACCAACAGTTGATTGCATTTCACATCAAAGACACAAAACCTGATGCATTATTAGATGCCGATATTCAACGGCTGGAGTTTGTGCATGAAAATTCAACACACCCGGATAAAGATTCTTTACACCGGATGGCTTTAAGACATTTGATAAATCAATATGCAAACCTACCTGCAGCTTCACAGGCCTGGTATTTACTGGCTAAAGAATATAACTCTGATGCAGAAAGCTATAAACCTTTTGGCGACACCACGCAACGATATGCACGGGTAAAGACAAAGGAAATTTGTGAAAGAGTTATTACTCAAAAAGATTCTTCAGAAGGAAAGATCAATTGCATTAATCTTTTAAAGCAGATCGAAGCAAAAGAATTAAAATTCAGCGTGGAGAAAGTGAATGTGCCGAACAAAGCTTTCAGATCGCTTATTCAATATCGAAATCTTGATAAAGTTGATCTGCGTTTAGTAAAAGCCGGCGAGAAGTCGGATGATTTTATTAATTCTTATGATGAAAAAGCCTGGACGCAATTACTCAAATTGCCAGCAATTCGTAACTGGCAACAAGTTCTTCCCTCCACAAACGACTATCAAACCCATTCGGTCGAAATAAAAATAGATGAGTTACCCGTTGGCGAATATATTTTACTTGCCGCATCAGACAATTTTTCTAATGAAGCAGTTATTGGGGCAAGGGTCTTTTATGTTTCAAATATCAGTTTTGTAAATAATGAAAACAATTACTTCGTGCTTAATCGTGAAACTGGAAAACCGCTTTCGGATGCGAGTGTGCAGGTTTGGGAACAGCGTTATGATCAAAAGCAATCAAAATATGTAAAGCAAAAAACACAATCATATACAGCTGATGCTAATGGTTACTTCAAACTCAACAATCCAAGGAAAGACAATTATTCTTACACATATATTCTGGATATAAGCTATAATAGCGACAAGCTATTTATGAATGAATGGATGAATGATTACTATTATTACAGGTATCCCGAACAAAAAGAAACAGAACCAATTGATCTAAGAAGGGTTTTCTTTTTTACAGATCGCAGCATTTATCGCCCTGGTCAAACGATCTATTTTAAAGGCATCGCTGTTATTCCTGACAAGGATACAAAGAATAAGGTGCTTACAGATTATACTACCTGGGTTTATCTTAGAAATGCAAATTATCAATTAGCCGATTCAATACAGTTAAAGACAAATAAATATGGATCATTCTCCGGTAAATTCCTTGTACCAATGGGTGTACTGAATGGAAATTTCTCCATTTATGCAAAGGATCAAAAGGGGGAAACCGATTTTTCTGTTGAAGAGTACAAACGACCAAAGTTTTATGTGGACTTTGAAAAAATAAAAGGCACATATAAACTAAGTGATAAAATAAAAATTACTGGTTTTGCAAAAGCTTATGCTGGAAATAATATTGATGGTGCCATTATTAAATACAGGGTAGAAAGAAATGCAAGGTTTCCGTATCCATGGATGTTTTACCGCTGGCCCCAGCCACCGGCGAGCAGCATGGAAATAACACATGGTGAAGCAAAAACTGATAAAGATGGCAAATTCACAATTGAGTTCGAAGCTATTCCTGATAAAACTCTTGACAAAAAACTGGACCCAATTTTTGAATACACAGTGTATGCCGATGTAACGGATATTAATGGAGAAACAAGAAGCAGTCAAACTGAAGTGTCTGTTGGCTACAAGGCTTTATTATTAAAAGTTGATCTTCCTCTTTCGCTTCCAGTAGATAGTTTAAAAAATATTTCTATTCGCACTGAGAATATGGCTGGTGAATTTGAACCGGCTAAAGTGAACGTTAAGATCACTAAGCTTAAAGAAGAAAAGAGATTGATCAGGAAACGCTATTGGGAAAGACCTGATCAGTTTATAATGAGTAAGGATGAATACATAAAGTATTTTCCGAATGATGAATATGATAATGAAACGGATCTTAAAAGTTGGGAAAAGGGAGAAAAAGTATTTGAGAAAGCTGATTCGGTAAAAGACGATGGTAAATGGAAAATCGAAAATGGGAAGATCGGGACCGGCTTTTATATGATCGAAATTTCAACAAAAGATAAGAATGGCCAAGAAGTAAAAGATATACACTATGTAGAACTATTTGATGAAAAGAGTAAACAACTTAACTCACCTGCGTATTTGTGGACCAAAGGATCAAACCCTATTGAACCTGGTGAGAAAACCGAAATACAAATTGGTACTTCAGCTAATGACCTGTTTGTGATCAGGCAGACAACAAAAACAGAAAACAACAAACAGGAAGAAAGCAAATATGAATATGCAGCTCTTGACAATGAGAAAAAAAGTTTTGAATTTGCTGCTACCGAAGCCGATCGTGGTGGCTATGGCGTGAATTTCTTTTTTATAAAGAATAATCGCTTTTATGAATACAATGATATTATCACAATACCATGGACCAACAAGGACCTGGATATTGAATATGCAACTTTTCGTGATAAAACTTTACCGGGTAGTGAAGAAAAATGGAAAATAAAGATCAGTGGTTTTAAAAAAGAAAAGATCGCTGCTGAAATAGTAGCAAGTATGTATGACGCCTCGCTGGATCAATTTAAATGGCATAGTTGGAATGAACCATTTATCTGGCCTCCGTATTCTTCTATACAAAGATGGACTAGCAATAATAATTTTTCTGATATTAAATCAACTGAAAGAGTAAATCAAAAGAAACAAATAGATATTTATAAAGTATATGATGCTTTAATAAATAATGAGAATGAAAGCATCGAACCTTATATGTGGTTAAATCCTTTAGGCTACAATCAATATGATAGAAAGACAATGGCCGCAAATGCTGCTCCTGCACCAATGCAAAATGCAAAAATTGGAGATGATTTAGCTGGTAAAGCTGCAGGAGTTGAAATTCTTAAAGATGGAGATCAAAATAAAGAAACTGTACTTAATTACCCCTTATTACTTGAACACATCACCTTACTGCCTGAACAAGATAAGGCCGTTCAAATCCGCAAAAACTTCAACGAAACAGCTTTCTTCTTACCCGATCTAAGAACAAATGAGAACGGTGATATTGAATTTTCATTTACAATGCCTGAAGCATTAACAAGATGGAAGTTCCAGGCATTGGCCCATACAAAAGACCTTGCGTTTGGGTATAGCAGCAAAGAAATTATTACTCAAAAACAATTGATGGTGCAGCCAAATGCTCCAAGGTTTTTAAGAGAAGGAGATAGAATGGAATTCAGCGCTAAGATCGTTAACCTTACAGACAAAGAATTAACCGGGCAAGCCGAATTGCAATTATTTGATGCTGCAACAAATGAATCTGTCAGTGGCTGGTTCAATAATATGTATCCGAATCAATACTTCACGGTTGCTGCAGGACAAAGTGAAGCTGTAATGTTCCCGATACAAGTCCCTTACTTGTTTGACAAAGCATTGGTATGGCGTATTGTTGCACGAGCCGGTGATGTAAGTGATGGCGAGGAAGCAGCGATGCCAGTGCTCACCAATCGGACATTGGTAACAGAAACACTTCCATTGAACTTGCGAAATACACAAACAAAAAATTTCCGGTTTGAAAAATTGCTGACATCCGGGAATTCTGAAACAATACAACATCATTCACTTACTATTGAATATACTTCTAACCCAGCCTGGTATGCAGTGCAGGCTTTGCCGTATTTAATGGAGTACCCTTATGAATGTGCAGAGCAAACATGGAATCGTTTTTATGCAAATGCGTTGGCTTCAAAAATTGCAAACACTTCACCACGCATCAAACAAATATTTGAAAGCTGGAATACAAAAGATACCGCTGCATTATTAAGCAATCTTCAAAAGAACCAGGAACTGAAAGCTGTATTACTGGAAGAAACTCCATGGGTTCTACAAGCAAAAACAGAAGAGCAACAAAAGAAAAATATCGCTTTGCTTTTTGACATGCTAAAAATGAGCAGCGAAATGACCAGTGCTTATGAAAAATTAAAGCAAATGCAATTGGAGAATGGTGGGTTTGTCTGGTTCAAAGGTGGGCCTGATAATCGATACATCACACAATACATTGTTACCGGCATCGGCCATTTAAAAAAATTGGGAATTGATATTAAAAACCTGGAGCCAATTCTTAAACTCGCTATCCCCTATCTGGATCGGCAGATAAAAAAAGATCATGACGAGCTAAAAAAGAGTAAAACTGACTTGACCAAATATATCCCGGCATATAACGAGATACAATATTTATATATGCGAAGTTTCTTCCCTGAACAAAAAATTGCTGCGGCTTCACAAACAGCCTATTCTTATTTCCAATGCCGTACACAGCAAACATGGACAAAACAAAGCAAGTATATGCAGGGAATGATCGCTTTGACATTATTCAGAACATCAGATACAAAAACTCCAATAGCCATTTTAAAGTCCTTAAAAGAAACAAGCATCAATAATGAAGAGTTAGGAATGTATTGGAAAGAAAATGGCGGCGGCTGGTTCTGGCACCAGGCGCCTATCGAAACCCAAGCTTTATTAATTGAAGCGTTTGGCGAGATCAATAAAGACACAAAAACTGTTGACGATCTGAAAACATGGCTATTGAAAAACAAACAGACCACTAACTGGAAAACGACGAAGGCAACGGCGGAAGCATGTTATGCTTTATTGTTGCAGGGAACCGATCTGTTGATCAATGAATCTGTCGTTGAAATTAAATTAGGCAATACAACAGTAAAGTCAACAGACAGCAAGCAAGAAGCTGGCACTGGTTATTTCAAAAGATCAGTTGCCGGTCCATTAGTCACACCCAATATGGGAAATATCAGCGTATCAGTTCAACCTGTAAAGAACCAAACTAACAGTACCACAACCTGGGGCGGTGTTTACTGGCAATATTTTGAAGACCTCGATAAAATAATCCCGCCGAATGGCGGGACTTCTACACCTTTAAAGCTGGATAAAAAACTATTTGTTGAAACAAATACCGATCGTGGACCCGTGCTAACGCCAATAAACGAAGGAGATGCCGTGAAAGTCGGTGACAAAATAAAAGTTAGACTTGAATTAAGAGTTGATCGTGATATGGAATATGTTCATATGAAAGACATGAGAGCTTCTTGCCTTGAACCTGTAAATGTTCTAAGCAGTTATAAATGGCAGGGCGGCCTCGGCTACTATGAAACAACTAAAGATGCCAGCACAAATTTCTTTTTTGATTACCTGCGCAAAGGAACTTATGTATTTGAGTATGCATTGTTCGTAACGCATACCGGCAATTTCAGCAATGGTATCACCAACATTCAATGTATGTATGCTCCTGAATTTTCATCACATAGTGAAGGAATAAGAATAAATGTTGAATAAGGTCATTCCTTATCTCTTAGTGAAACCCATTATTTTTGAGAATGGTTATTGATTATCTCATTATCGGGCAAGGTATTTCAGGAACTTGGCTCAGCTATTATTTACAAAAAGCAAATAAGTCATTTATTGTAATAGATAATGATCAACCCAATTCGGCTTCAAGAGTTGCAGCGGGTATTATTAATCCTGTAACAGGCAGAAGAATTGTAAAAACATGGATGATCGATGAGCTGCTTTCCTTTCTCCTTCCTGCTTATGAAGAATTGGGAAATGAACTTGGCATCAGGGCTATTGAGAAAAAAAGCCTGGTCGACTTCCATCCTACTCCTCAAATGAAGATCGCTTTTGATGAAAGAGTAAAAGAGAATACAGATCTTTTATTTTATCCTAATGATAAATGGCAATATCAAAACATTTTTAATTATGACTTTGGGTTTGGCGAAGTAGATCCTTGCTATGTTGTCAACCTGAAGGAAATTCTCCCGGCTTGGAGGAAAAAACTTTTATCAAATAACCAATTGCTGGAAGAAGACTTTGAAATAACTGAATTGAAACAACCGGATGGAGGAATAACTTATAAAAATATCACCGCTGAAAAAATAATTTTTTGCGATGGCATTCAATCTTCGCAAAATCCTTTATTTAAAAACCTCCCCTTTGCATTAAATAAAGGCGAAGCGCTGCTTATTGAAGCCCCTGGCATTCCTTCAACACATATTTTTAAAAAAGGAATGATGTTGACATCAATTCAAAAAGATCTTTTTTGGCTTGGCTCAAATTATCTATGGGAGTTTCCGGATGATCAACCAACCGAACAATTCAGGAAGCAAACTGAGTTACTTTTAAGATCATGGCTGAAGGTTCCGTTTAAAATTATAGATCACAAAGCATCTGTCCGCCCGGCAAATATTGAACGCCGTCCTTTTGTTGGCTTTCATCCAACTTATAAAAATATTGGCATCTTAAATGGAATGGGGACAAAAGGTTGTTCCCTGGCTCCATTTTTTGCAAAGCAATTAAAGGATCATCTTATCAACGGAGATCAAATTTTACCAGAGGCCGATATAAACAGGTTCTCGAAAATACTGATGCGGTAAGATTCCACTGGGGATCTAGCTGCATTGAATTATTTTTGATTTTATCCACCAAACTCAACTGCAATGACAGAAAAGAAAGAAACTTTTTACCAGATACCTGCCCGCTTCCGCAGGCTGGAGAATATGCATATTGCTTTTTGGCTAATGAAAGATATTAGTTGGTGCATGATCTGGAAAACACTTGGCATTATTATGATCGTACCTACACTTTCAATAGCTATCTATATCGCATATCGCACAAGAACTATCAAATCCGAGTTGGCACATAACCTGGCGATAGTATTTTGGATCAGCGCCAATGCTTATTGGATGATCAGTGAATTTTTTGGATTTGATGCTGTAATTGTTTTTAGAGAATTTACCGGAAAGCACATGGCATTAATACCTTTTACAATTGGCGCTGCTATTTTATTATATTATTATCTTGTTCAGCGCCGCTATGAATTAAAAGAAGAACAAGTTATGACGACGTGATCTAAAAGAAAAAGAGCTTACAATTATTGTCAATTGTAAAGCTCTTTATAAAGCAATCATTTTCCTTTTAATAATTTTTAGGAAGTGGCAAATACGAGTGCTTTCTTTTTCTTATCAAAGAAATACTTTTTACACAAATAGATCAGGGTCAAAGTTATCATAGTTCGGGTTTTAGAATTTTATGGGATGTAATTGGATCCTGGTTCAGCACACGGCATAATGCATCATACAATTGTGGCATATTAATTTTAAGATCTGCCGGGTTTTCAAAAAATGCTTCTACGCTTACTGCCCAGAATTCGTGAATATTCGTCAGTGCATAATTGCGTAAATAGCTTTGTCTTTTTGTAATTACATCTGCCAGTATGGGACCGGTCGTTGTTGAAAACTTTTCATAATTAGCTCTGAAGTTCTTATCAACACCATACTTGGCAAAATAATTATTAAATAAAAGTGCATGGCTCATTTCATGAACGGCCACATTTATATTATCTGTATTATCAGAATAACCAAAAAGAAAATGCTTCCATGAAAGATAGATGCCTTCCGGCGCCACATGGCCTACATATAGTTCTTCATCATTGTCCATTCGGTATGCATCAGCCAGTATATAAATATTTTTAAAATGTTGCATCAGGTAGCTCTTCAAACCAAATGTTACCTGTATTGCAGAAGATGCTGTTAAAACAGGGATCTCTTCTTTTGGTTCAAGACCGATATAATGAAATTGCTTAAGGCCAATATATTGATGAACCCTGTTTACAAATTTGTGTTTTAGTTCAAAGGGAAGGTCATTGAAATATTGAATGCGGCTGCTGATTATGTAGGAATAATGATTGAAAATTTCTTCGCTGACCAATACCTCAACAGGAGGTGGTACTGGAGCTTCCAGCTTTTGCGGGGCAAAAAAATGATTCAGTTTTCTTAAAAAAGTCAGCATGTTGTAGGGTTCGGAACTTTAAAAGTATATAATCGTTTTCCAAATTGCAAGCTTTACGATTTTTTTGGGTGGATTTACTAATGATTTAAAAACGACAGAATGATTAGGAAAATTACGTTCGACCGAAAATAATTTATATAAAGGCCGGGAACTCATTCGGTCACGATGATCAAGCCATTCCCTCAGGCATCCATTTGTCCTTATCTTTGCCGCCGTTGAATTTTTTGGGGCCCGGCCGAAGTGCTACTATTGAACTTCCGTTGCGACGCTCCGTTCAAGGTTCTGTTCACTTATAAACAATAAGCGTCGCAGTTTACCCAGAGCGAAGCGAAGGGTCGCACACTTCAACGTTCGGTATTTCTGCTCAACAAAATCCGAAATCTGAAATCTAAAATCTAAAATCGAATGTTTCGAACTCATACATGTGGCGAATTAAGAATTAGTAACGTAAATAACGAAGTGACCCTTGCCGGCTGGGTGCAAACGATCAGGAAATTTGGCGCCATCACTTTTGTTGATCTCCGTGACCGTTATGGTATCACTCAATTATTATTCGGCGAAGAATTAAATCAGCAATTGACCGAAAATCCGTTGGGTCGTGAATTTGTTTTGCAAGCCACAGGCACTGTTCAGGAAAGAAGTAACAAGAATTCCAATATACCTACCGGCGATATTGAGATAATTGTAGCGTCATTTAAAATATTAAACAAATCAGCCGTACCTCCATTCACTATACAGGATGACACGGATGGTGGCGACGATATCCGGATGAAATACCGTTTTCTTGATCTGCGCAGAAATGCAGTAAAGAAAAACCTTGAATTGCGTTATGCGGTGAATCGTGCAACAAGAAATTATCTGCATCAGCAGGGGTTCATGGATATAGAAACACCATTTTTAATTAAATCCACTCCCGAAGGCGCAAGAGATTTTGTTGTTCCATCAAGAATGAATGGGGGACAGTTCTATGCATTACCGCAATCACCACAAACATTCAAACAATTATTAATGGTAAGCGGTTACGATCGCTATTACCAGATCGTAAAATGTTTTCGTGATGAAGATCTTCGTGCAGATCGTCAACCTGAGTTCACACAGATCGACTGCGAAATGGCTTTTGTTGAACAGGAAGATATTCTGAATATGTTTGAAGGTTTGATCAAATCGATCTTCAAAGAAGTAAAAGGAATTGACTACGCCGAGAAAGTGCCACGAATGACCTGGGAAGATGCGATGTGGAATTATGGTAATGACAAACCAGATATTCGTTTTGACTGGAAATTGCTGAACATGAAAAAGCCTTCTTCAGTTTATACAAATAAAAAAGACTCATCAGAACTGATCAATGGTGCAGGCTTTGGTGTTTTTGATAATGCTGAAACAGTAGTTGCAATTGCAGTTCCCGGATGTAGCGATTATAGCCGTAAGCAAACGGATGAATTGATCGAATGGGTAAAGCGACCACAGATAGGCATGGGTGGACTTGCTTTTATTAAATGTAATAAAGACGGAACATATAAGAGCAGCATGGATAAATTTTTCAACGAAGAAAAATTGAAAGCCATTGCTGCTACCTGCAATGCATCTGCGGGTGATCTTGTTTTAATACTAGCCGGTGCCGAAGAGAGAACAAGAAAAGCCATCAGCGAATTACGACTTGAAATGGCAGAGCGTCTTGGTTTTAGAAAAAAAGAAGAATTCAAACTCGTTTGGATACTGGATTTCCCTTTATTTGAATATGCTGAAGAAGACAATCGTTGGGTAGCACGTCATCATCCATTTACTTCACCCAAGCCATCGGATATTGAAACAATGATCAATAACGATCCTGCAATTAAAAATGCTGCTGAATACTTAAAACACCCTTATGCCAACATCAAGGCAAATGCTTATGACATGGTATTGAATGGAAATGAGATCGGTGGTGGATCGATAAGGATCTTTCAAAGAGAGTTGCAAGAAAAGATGTTTGCAGCATTAGGAATGACCAAAGAAGAATCACTGCATAAATTCAGTTTCCTCCTGGGAGCATTCGAATACGGCGCTCCACCACATGGTGGTATTGCTTTTGGCTTCGACAGGCTTTGCGCTATTCTTGGCGGCAGTGAAAGCATTCGTGACTTTATTGCGTTCCCAAAAAACAATGCTGGTCGCGATGTAATGCTTGATGCACCTTCAACAATTGATGAAAAGCAATTGGTGGAATTACAAATAAAGTCAACAGCAAAACATTAATGACCCGTTTTTGGTTGATAATATTGCGAATCGTTTGCATCATACAAATACTGATCGCAATTTCTAAATGTTTCGTTTCACTTGTTGGTCTTATAGGAGGCCAATTTGTATTCTTGCTGCAAGCAATTGCATTTGCGTTGATCGCAGCTTTACCGGTATTCACATTTATTATTTCCAATAATAATTTCCCCGATAAACCCATTGAAGGAAAACTGAAAAAGAATTTCAATCGGCTATTTCTTATTAATGTCCTCCTTACTTCTCTTCTTTTCGGTTTTGTATTTAAAGATTACAAACAGGCAATGAGCCTTTCTGATCAAGTGAGTCACCTCTACTTTATTTTTTTTATTGATCTTAGTATTTCTATAGCTATGCTTCTTTTTCATTTCTCCATTTTATATGGACTTTATTGGCTGCGTAGTCATATAAATAATAATACAAGCAGTAAACAATTTGATTTTGAAGAGCAGGATAAAAAATAGCAGATAAAAATCTGTGAAATCTTTCGGGTATCGGTAAGTTAATGACCTTAAGATGTATTTTTATAATAAATCATCTCCATGAGATCAGGCCTTTTGCTCCTTATTCTTTTTTCTCTGGTTTTTTATTCCTGTAAAAAAGATGATAGCCCCGTACAAGATATGTCTGTCACGATGTTGAATGTATCCTATGGAACTAATTCCCAGCAAAAGATAGATGTTTATTTACCCGCAACCCGGAGCACTACAGATACCAAAGTAATGATAATGATCCATGGTGGCGCATGGAATTCAGGAGATAAAACAGATTTTAATGAATATGTTGACAGCCTGAAAAAAAGAGAACCTACATATGCCATCTTCAATATTAATTATCGACTGGCCAACATATCTGATCTTTTTCCTGCGCAGGAGTTGGATATAAAAGCCGCTGTTGAATTTATTTATAATAAAAGACAGGAATATAAGATCTCAGATAAGTTTGTTTTAGTTGGCGCCAGTGCCGGCGCACATCTTGCATTATTACAGGGTTATAAATATTCTACACCGGTTAAACCAAAAGCGATCATTGATTTTTTTGGTCCCACTGATTTGATCGATATGTATAATAATCCACCAAATGCTTTGGTGCAGCCTTTACTCGTAGCAGTCACAGGAGTCACACCAACAGCCAATACCCTTTACACGCAATCAAGTCCCGTTAATTTTATATCATCACAATCACCATCAACGATGATCCTTCATGGTGGCACTGATATCGTGGTCGCTCCTTCTCAATCTGTTTTGCTTAATACGAGATTACAAACCGCAGGGGTTATTCACCAATACTTCTTTTATCCAACTGAAGGGCATGGCTGGATGGGTGCCAATCTCAGCGATTCATTTAATAAGATACAGGCTTTTCTTGCAGCAAATGTTCAATGATTGGGTTCTTATTGTTATGTAGCGGTATTACTACTACTATTTAGCTTTCGTTGCCTTCGACTTTGCCAGTGGCAAAGTCGCTCCATTCATCGTTCCGTTCACTGCTCAGCAAATAGAACACGGATGGCACGGATACCACATAGCATGACGGATTTTATTTTGCTTCCCCGCCTCAGGATTAAAAAGATCTGTGTAAATCTTTTTAATCCGTGCCATCCGTGTGCTATTCTTCTTTTCCTTAATTTGGAATAGTGAAACAAACTCCCTTAGCAGAAAGAATTCGCCCTACTACATTAAGCGAATTAGTTGGCCAGGATCATTTGACCGGTAATAAAAGCATTCTTCGAACTGCTATAGAAAACGGCAAGATACCTTCTATGATCTTGTGGGGTCCTCCGGGTACAGGCAAAACAACTATTGCCAACATTATTGCCAATACTTTAAAAGTTCCTTTCTTTCAATTAAGTGCTATCAGCGCTGGTGTTAAAGATGTAAGAGAAGTGATTGAAGAATCAAAAACAAAACCGGGAGCAATTTTATTTATTGATGAGATCCATCGTTTCAACAAAGGCCAGCAGGATGCATTGCTTGGCGCAGTAGAAAAAGGAATTATTACTTTGATCGGAGCTACAACTGAAAATCCATCTTTTGAAGTAAATGGCGCCTTGCTCAGCCGATGCCAGGTTTATGTTTTAAAACCATTAACGGATGATGATCTGCAAAAACTGATTCAGCAAGCAATTGAAAAAGATGAATGGCTAAAAAATAAAAATATAATTATTAAAGAATATGAGGCCTTGTTTACCATTTCCGGTGGCGATGCAAGAAAGATCCTTAATCTTATTGAGCTCTGTGCAGATGTAATGAAAGAAGGTGAAGAGTTAACTGATAAAAAAGTAATGGATATCGCACAACAGAGAATTGCTTTATATGACAAAAGCGGCGAACAACATTATGATATCATTTCGGCATTTATAAAATCTATTCGCGGCAGCGATCCAAATGCTGCTGTTTACTGGCTGGCAAGAATGATCGAAGGTGGCGAAGATGTAAAGTTCATTGCTCGAAGGTTAGTGATTCTTGCAAGTGAAGATATTGGTAATGCAAATCCCACTGCATTGGTTTTGGCAAATGCCGCTTTTGAGGCGGTAAATAAGATTGGTTTTCCAGAATCAAGTATCATTCTTTCTCAATGTGCTACATACCTGGCCGCTTCTCCAAAGAGTAATGCAGCAGTTGCTGCTATTGGCGCTGCACAATCAGCAGTCAAGCAGCACGGCGATCTTGCTGTGCCTCTTCATATTCGCAATGCTCCAACAAGATTGATGAAGAATCTTGGTTATGGAAAAGACTACCAGTATTCCCATAGTTATGATAATAATTTTTCTG